>CAWHNR010000042.1:0-64189 GCA_963830575.1 uncultured Actinomycetota bacterium | reverse complement strand
TGTTTCTTGCCCTCGCCTGACTGGCAGTGCGGTACGGAACACTTGATTGGTCGCGCCCAAGAGCCGAGCAGCAGATCGACCTAACCGCCGAGAAGTGCGATGAACTCGTCGGCCATCTCGACCTGCCGGACCAGCCTGAGGCGGCGCTCGCGCGCGTCCTGGCGGATCGCGGCGAGCCGGTGCGTGCTGCGCCGCAGCGTCCTCGTCGGTCGCCGGGTCGCGCAGGGTCTCGATGTCGGCCATGACCGTCCTTCATCTCCTCCAGGCTGAACCCGAGCGGCTTCATCCGTCGGATGACGAGGATCTTGTCGACGTCGTCCTCGGTGTAGAGCCGGAACCCGCCGTCGGTGCGACCGGAGGGAGGAGGAGCCCGACCTCCTCCCAGTGCCGCAGGCTGCGCAGCGACAGCTCGGTGCGGGCGGCGACCTCGCCGATGTGCATGGTCGTGTCGGCCGCGCAGCGTCGACGACGTGCGGGCTCGGCTGGCTCGGTCATGGCAGGCGCCTCACTCTCCGGCGGATTGCGACCCTAACCTTACGTGAGGGTAGGGTCTGCTCAGACTTCCGCCGGCGACGACGCCGGCACGCCCGCACCATCCACCCGGTCGGCGCGCACGCCTCACCTCTCCGACCGCGCCGGGCGGGGCGGTCCTCACGCAGCGACCGGCCCGCCGGCCCTGCCCTCGAACGGAGCACCGCACCTTGTCCACCCCACGCCCTCGCACCACGCCGTCGAGCGCCCCTGGAACCGACGGTCCGCAACGCCCTGCGGTCACCGAGGATGCTGCGCACCGAGGTCCTGGCCGGCCTCGTGGTCGCCCTCGCGCTCATCCCCGAGGCGATCTCGTTCTCCATCATCGCCGGGGTCGACCCCCGCGTCGGGCTGTTCGCCTCGTTCACGATGGCGGTCTCCATCTCGTTCCTCGGCGGCCGGCCGGCGATGATCTCGGCCGCCACCGGTGCCGATCGCCCTGGTCATCGCCCCCGTGATGCGCGACCACGGCTACGACTACCTCGTCGCCACCGTCCTGCTCGGCGGGCGTCATGCAGGTCGTCCTCGGCCTCGGCGGGTTCGGCAAGCTGATGCGGTTCATCCCGCGCTCGGTCATGGTCGGGTTCGTCAACGCCCTCGCCATCCTGATCTTCCTGGCCCAGGTGCCCTACCTGGTCGACGTGCCGTGGCTCGTCTACCCGATGATCGCCGTCGGCATCGCCGTCATGGTCGGCCTGCCGCGCGTCACCAAGGTCGTCCCCGCCCCCCTGGTCGCCATCGTCGCGCTCACCGGGTTCACCGTCCTGGCCGCCCTCACCGTCCCGAACGTCGGCGACGAGGGCGAGCTGCCCGACAGCCTGCCGGCCTGTTCGTCCCGACGTGCCCCTCACCTCGACACGCTCGAGATCATCGCGCCCTACGCCCTCGCGATGGCCCTCGTCGGGCTGCTGGAGTCGCTGCTGACCGCGAAGCTCGTCGACGACATCACCGACACCCACTCCGACAAGACCCGCGAGTCCTGGGGCCAGGGCGCGGCGAACATCATCACCGGGTTCTTCGGCGGCATGGGCGGCTGCGCCATGATCGGCCAGACGATGATCAACGTGAAGGCCTCCGGTGCCCGCACCCGCATCTCCACGTTCCTCGCCGGGGTGTTCCTGCTCGTCCTCGTCGTCGGCTTCGGTGACGTCGTCGCCATCATCCCGATGGCCGCCCTGGTCGCGGTGATGGTCATGGTCTCGGTCGGCACCTTCGACTGGCACTCCGTCCAGCCCGCCACCCTGCGCCGGATGCCCAAGTCCGAGACCGCCGTCATGGTCGCCACCGTCGTGGTCACCGTCGCGACCGAGAACCTCGCCATCGGCGTCGTCGTCGGGGTCCTCGTCGCGATGACCCTCTTCGCCCGTCGGGTCGCGCACCTCACCGAGACCCACCGAGAGCTCGTCGAGGACACCACGGCAGGGCCACCGCGGTCTACCGGGTCACCGGCGAGCTGTTCTTCGCCTCCTCCAACGACCTGTACACCCAGTTCGAGTACGCCGAGGACCCCGACCGGGTCGTCATCGACCTGTCCGACTCCCACGTCTGGGACGCCTCCACGGTCGCCTCCCTCGACGCCATCACCACGAAGTACGAACGCCAGGGCAAGACCGTCACGATCGTCGGCCTCGACGACGCCAGCGCCGAGCGGACACCACGGCTCACCGGGCAGCTCCCCACTCACTGAGTGCGCCCGCTCATCCGCGTAGCGTTCGCAGCGGCCGTGCGGTCATGCCGCGTAGCGTGCGCAGCGGAGCTGGACCGAAAACTAGAGGCCGCCTCTACCGGCTAGTGTCGCGGCCCAGCGACCGACATGGTTCAACGTCTCGCTCTCGCCTCGGTTCGCTCCTTGGAGTCGGTACGCTTCCGACATGTCCGCTACTGGACCGCATCTCGATCGATCCCGAGATCGTGCATGGCCGTCCGGCCGTCCGGGGAACGCGCATGCGCGTCGCAGACGTTCTGTCCCTGCTCGCCGCCGGTGCCAGCGAGGCAGAGATCCTCGAGGACTACCCCTACCTGACGTCCGAGGACATTCGGGCCTGCCTCGCTTACGCCGCGGCCCAGGCCGACCACGCCATCATCGCCTCGTGACCTGATGCGGTTCCTGGTCGACGCGCAGCTTCCGCCGGCCCTCGTGCAGCTGCTGCGCGAGCACGACCACGAAGCCGAGCACGTCACCGACATCGGTCCCGCCGACATGTCCGATCGCGACATCTGGAGGTACGCGCTCGAGCACGACGCAGTCATCGTGACCAAGGACGAAGACTTCGCCGACATGGTGGCAACCGGCCGCGAGTCGCCGGCAGTCGTCTGGGTCCGCGTCGGCAACACCCGGCGCGCCGTTCTGCTCGCGTGGTTCGACCCTCTCATCGAACAGATCGTCGACATGGTCGGCTCCGGCGATCGGTTGATCGAACTCCGCTAGCCACCCGGGGCGTCGAGCCCGGATCCGTGAAGACAGCCCACTGATCCGGCTGCGGCAGAACGTCCGGCACACGTCAGCCACCCACGACAGGATGAGCTGGGCTCGCGAAGTTTCGGCGACGCCAACGTCCTCCCTCGCAGGACCTGTGACGACGGTTGACGGACCTCGCAGCAACACCGCCGCATGACGGCTCGAACCCTAGGAACTGAGCGGCACGCATGCTACGAAGGTCCGTAGATCGGTCCGCCCCTCGGGGCGGGCCAGTCGTCATTTCGGGGCTGATTGACGAGCAGTGACGGGCGGTGAGCCATGGCATGCATGGCGGTGTGAAGTTCTACCGCGGCGGTGCCGGTGGCGCGCGGGCCTATCTCGAGGCCGGCCGCGCCCGGTGCGATGACTACTACCTGGTCGAGGGCACCGGCCTGGCGACCAGGTACGTCGCCGGCACCACGGACGCGTTAGGGACCCGCGTCCCTAGAGCGATGGAAACCTCAGACATCGATCGACTTAGGGACCTGACTCCGCTGGTGGTGGGGTCGATGGACGGCGATACCTACGAGCGGTGGGTCGCCGGGTACGACGTCGACACCGGTGTCGCGAAGGGCCGGCTCCGACAGGACGAGGACGCGTTGCGGTTCCTGGAGGTCACGATCAACGGCCCGAAGACTTGGTCCCTGGCCGCGTCGCTGCACCCCGAGCTCGCCGATGCCTACGACGCCGCGCAGGACCGGGCCGCGGCCGAGGTCATCGGGTGGCTCGCGGAGAACTCGACCACCCGGGTCGGGCCACGGGGCCGTCAGGTCCAGGTCCCGGTCGAGCAGCTCGAGGCCGCGGTGGTGCGGCACTACACCTCCCGTGCCGGGGACCCGCACCGTCACCTCCACCTCCAGATCAACGCCAGGGTCTACGCCGCCGGCAGGTGGCGCGGCATCCACTCCGTCGGGACCGTGCAGTCCATCGCCGCGGTCAACGGCATCGGCCACGCCGCGGTCGCGTGCGACCCGCAGTTCCGCCAGGCGCTCGTCGACCTCGGGTACACCCTGGACCCGGCAACCGGGGAGATCACCGACCTCACCGCCGCATGTCGGGGCGTTCAGCGCCCGGGCCGCGCAGATCGGCCGCAACGTCGACCGCTACGAAGCGGCCTGGCGGGCCGAGCACCCCGGCGCGGAGCCCTGGCCCGGCTCTGGTGCGGTCCTGGGACCGCCGCGCGTGGGCTGACGCCCGCCCCGACAAGGTCGTCCCCACCGACGGGGAACAGCTCCGCTCCCGGTGGGTCCAGGAACTCACCGACCTCGGGTTCACACCCCCGCCCCACCCGCCACCGTGGCCCGGGCATGAGCGCTCCACCGTTGGGGATCCCGATCGGCGCGATCGAACCGTGACGTCGCCGCCGACCTCGCGCTGGTGCGGCTCGGGTCGACCCGGTCCGCGTGGAACCCCGCCGACCTGCGTGGTGAGGTCGAGCAGATCATCGCCCAGGTCGGGGTCGTCGCTCGCCGGGCCCGGTGCGCCGCGAGCTCGCCGAGGACCTCACCGGCCGCGCCATCGGCCGGTGTGTGCGGTTGCTGGACCGCGACGACGTCCCCACCCACGTCCGGCACCTGACGTCCCCGGCGGTGCTCGAGGTCGAGGCCGACCTGGTCGCCCGGCTCGCCGCACGTGGCACCCACCCCGCGTTCCCCCAGAGCGCCGAGCTGGTGGCCGCACGTTCTCCCTCGACCACGGGCAGCGCCGTGTCGTCGAAGCGCTGACCGGGACCGCGGACCTGGTGGTGGTCGAGGGCGCCGCGGGGCGGGGAAGACCACCACGCTCGCCGCCGCCCACCACGCCCTGGCCGCCGAAGGACTCGGGCTGGTGGTGGTACCCCGACGATGAAGGCCGCCCGGGTCGCCACAGCACGACATCCGCGACCTGCAGGCGTTCACCGGCAGCCTGGTTCGTCCACCAGCACGGGTACCGGTGGAACGACGACGGCCTGTGGACCCGCCTGACCCCCGAACACCGCCACCCCGAACCCAAGGCACGGCTCCGGCCGGGGACCTGCTGGTGGTCGACGAGGCCGGGATGCTCGACCAGGACATCGCCCGCGCCCTGCTCACCATCGCCGATGAGACCGGCGCCCGGGTCGCGCTGGTCGGGGACCGGCACCAGCTCCCCGCCGTCGGCCGCGGCGGCGTCCTCGACCACGCCGCCCGGTGGGCCCAACCCCAAGCCCACCTCGCCCTCGAGACCGTCCACCGCTTCACCGACCCCGGCTACGCCGACCTCACCCTGCTGATGCGCACCGGCAGAACCCCGGGACGCGTCTTCGACGCGCTCCATCGCTCGAGGCCGAGTCGCCATCCACGCCACCGAGGTCGAACGCACCGCCGCCCTCGCCGCATCGGCGCCGACACCACAGCCGGCGACAGTGGCGCTGGTGATCGCTGACACCCGCGAGCAGGTCGCCGACCTCAACGCCGCGATCCGCGACCACCACCGCACCACACCGCCAGCGACCGCCACGACCGACGGGACGAGCGACCATCGATCGTCACCGATGCGGGCGAGCGGATCGGGGTCGGGGACCGGGTCGCGACCCGCCGCAACGACCGCGACCTCGACGTCGCCAACCGCGACCACTGGACCGTCACCGGCATCGACCCCGACGGCAGCCCTGCACGTCCGCAGCACCGCGACAGCCGCACCGGCGCGACGGTGCTGCCCGCCGACTACGCCCGACAGCACGTCGAGCTCGCCTACGCCACGACCGTCCACGGCGCCCAGGGCGAGACCGTCGACCACGCCCACCTCCTCCTCGGCGACTCCACCGGCGCCGCCGCCGCCTACGTCGGGATGACCCGCGGCCGCGACACCAACACCGCCCACCTCGTCGCCGACGACCCTCGACCAGGCCCGCGCCCAGTGGGTCGAGGTCTTCACCCGCGACCGCGCCGACCTCGGCCCCGCCCACGCCGCCACCACCGCAGCCGAGGACCTCGACCGCTACGGGCCGATGGATCCGCCGCGGCGTGCCCGTGATCGGGGCGCCGAGGAGCGTGAACGGAGCACTACCTACGGCCGTCGCGTGGCCTCGCAGGGGGACGCGGCATCGGGCGCTGACCAGTCGGCGGTCTGTGACGTCGGGTGACGGTTCGTGACGAAGTTTCGTCGAACCTGATCGCTTAACGCCATTTCCGCCCTTAGTACATAGACAGACATTTCCCGACAGCCGAGGAAAGGCCCGCACACCAACCAGATCAGCCACCACCCCTCGCCAGAGAGGCCGACGACAGCCGTCGTCTGACAGACCCCCGGGTAGCCACCAGGAACCACTGGTGGCGCCTGTTCACGGTACGAACCCTCTCGTTCTCGGAAGGACAGCCACATGCACACCCACCACCACACCTCACCAGCACTGAAGACTCTGCAGACCGTGCAGCCGATCGAGATCCCGGCTGAGTGGAGCGACGCCGGCCTGCTCACCTTCGAGCAGTTCTGCGACCTGCTGCACCTCCCGCAACGCACCGTCCGCGACTGGCGACGCCGCCGACCAGGGGCCCCGCTGGCGCAAGCTCGAAGGAGGGGGCCGTCTCTACATCACCGTCGCCGAGGTCCGCCGCTTCGTCGCGACCGCCACCGCCACCGTCACCACCCGGGCCCTGGCATGACGCGCAAGAGCAAGATCCAGGGCCAGGCCCCCCGTCGCGAGTTGCCGGTCTACGTGAGCCTCGACGAGGCCGCCGAGATCATGTCGCTCTCGGTCAAGACGATCCGCCGCCGTATTGCCGACGGCACCATCCCTGCATACCAATGCGGACGCCGACCGATCCGGATCCGGCTCGTCGATCTCGAAGCCGCCCTACGGCCGATCCCCTCAGCCCGGGCGTGACAGCCATGGCCCACGACACCGAGCCGAGCGCGGCCGAGGCCGTGATCGCACGCGCCCGTGCCGTCGACGCTGCCGTCCGCGCTCTTGTGCACGCCGCCGCCTCGTCCCTCGCCACGATGGCGCCCGCCGACGTCGACCAGGTCCTCGCCCACCTCGCCGACGCAGCCGCCGCGTTGCCGCAGGTGACCGACCGCCTTGCGCAGACACTGGACCGTGCCGGCGATCACTACGACCTCGCGATGGACGGCATGACCCACGAGACCGATCCCAGTGCCGCTATCGCGGCCGCGAGCCGTCGTCTTCGAGCGGTCCGCGGCCCTGCCAGCGACATCTACCAGCAGGTCAACGGAGCCCGCCGCGCGACTGCACACATCGGCGAACCCCACGTCCCGACCTCGGCGACGCGGGTCGAGACCTCGACGCTCGACGTGCTCGAGACCGCAACCTGAGTTCGCTGACCCGCGCCACCCGCGCACCGGGACGGGGCCCGTCGCGGTAGCGGACGCTCAGCCTCGCTGGCCGCCGAACTCGACGCCGGCGAAGCGGCCGCAGTGAGCTCGTCCATGCGGCTCTGGGTCGCTCGCACGTAGCGTTCGGCCGCTTGCGTAGAACGGTCGCCGAGGAACACCTTCACCTCGTCGATGTGGGCGCCTCGCTGGGCCATACGAGTGGCGCCCGTCGCCCGCAGGTCGTGGAAGTTGATGGGCCGACCGACGGCTACACGTACGTCGCGCCAACCGCCTGACACTTCGCGGAAACGGGTCGGCGGCAGCCACCCGCCATATGGGCCAGGAAACAGGAGGCCGTCCCTGCCGGTGACGAAGGTCCGGAGATGCTCGGTCAGGACGTCGCGACGCTTGCGGGCACTCGTTGGTCGCGGTCGCCGGCAGCGCTCTTCGGGCCCTTCTCGTAGCGACGTCCGCCGGGACCCGTGCCCACGGCACGGGTGACCCGCACGACCGGGGGCTCGCCTTCAGGTCGACGTCGGACCGTCGCAGCGCGATGATCTCCCCGAACCGCAGTCCGCATCCCAGGGCGAGCGCCACCATCGCCCGCCACTCGGGACGGATGGTCGCGGATCACCTCGAGGTCGTGGTCGTCGATCACCTCGGTCCGCTTGCTCGCGAGCGGGTGCCGATGGTTCCGGCGCCGTCGATCTTGAAGGGATTGACGGCTCCGGGCAGCACGCCGTCGGCGGCGGTTGCCGTCTCATGATGGCCTTGGCCGAGGGCGTAGCACTCCCGCATCGTCTTGGGCTTGTCGTGGGGGAGTGCGCTCGTACCACCGGAGGACGGCGCTCGGCGCTGATCGCGTCCAGCGGGATGTCGCCGAACGTCGGCAGCACGTACTGTCGAGCCAGATCAGGTAGCCGCGACGCGTCGACTCCTGAAGCGGCCGTCCGCCCTTCACCCTGCGGGTACGCAGCCACACCTCGGCGTACTCGCCGAACGTGGCATCGTCTCGGCTATGCCTTGCGCGCTCAGCCTCCGCCTTCTCCACGAGTGCGCCACGCGGCACCCTCGGCGATGAGACGCAGCTCCTCGGCGCGCAGCCAGTCGCCTGCGGCCTCCCGGCCATAGGTGTTCGCCTCGAACGTGTGCGGCGCCATGACCACCTCACCGCCGCGTCCTGACGGATGTCCGAGCGTGACTGTGAAGCGGGCCTGCCACCGTCCCGAGCGCATCTTGCTGAGCTGTCCGAAGCGCCGCCGCGCGTCCTTGCGTGCCATCCGAGGGTCCTCATTTTGCATCGGCTATGCATCGGATCGTACGTCAAACTAGTCTTTCTTGTGACCTGTTGGCTCGCACAAACCTCATCGCGTTTTCGCAGGTCAGAGGGCATATGTGGCCTTTTTGTCCGCTTCTGAGACCGCTTGTCCAACAGTCGTTTCCGGTTGGTTCGAGTCCAACCGGGGGAGCAAGCACCGCACGAGGGCCCGACTCACCGAGTCGGGCCCTCGTGCCGTCCCGAGGATGTACTCGGATCTGCCACAGGACGTGCTCGCAGGGGGTCGCCCGAAAGGCGTAGCCGCTCCTCCGGCCGGCCCGCCGACGTGGCCGGGTGGGCCATGCCGCATGGCCCGTTCGGGCCATTTCGCGCTAGGGCGGTACAGCGGTGGGTAACTTCGCGTTGTTACCGGCAGGCGCGTCCCTAACGTTCCCGCTCGTGACCACCACCGCGCGCAGAGCGCTTCTCGGGACAGCATTGGCAGGCGGCATCGTCGCCACGACTCAGACGGCGGCTCGCGCCGCCGGAGCACCGGCCGCGGCAGCGCCGGCGGGCGGCGTCGGCGCCGTGACCGTCGCCGACGTCCGCGCCTTCGGCGCGCTGGGCGACGGGGTCACCGACGACACCGCGGCGATCCAGGCGGCACTGGACGCGACCCCGACGGGTGGCACCTGCTGGTTCCCGCCGGGCACCTACCTCGTGGGTGCGGCGACCGCGGCCGTGCTCAAGCCGAGGTCGGGCACCACGGTCGCCGGCGCCGGACGCCGGCTCGTCACCCTCAAGGTGTCCAGCGGCTCGGCCGCGACGCGGGTCGTCGAGCTCACCGGCCTCGTCGACGTGACCCTCAAGGGCCTCACCTTCCAGGCGGCCGGCAACTCCTCGGTGAAGGCCGCCGTCTACGCCTCCGGGCGCAGCCCCCGCGACCTCACCGTGCACGACTGCCGGTTCGAGGCGTTCATGCCGGGCCAGAGCATCACCACCGCCGCGGCGGTCTACACGTGGCCGAGCGACGGCGTCGCCGTCACCGACAACGAGTTCGTCGGCTGCGGCCGCGCCATCACCCTCGACCAGCCCGAGGGCCCGGGGGAGGTGAGCGGCAACCGCATCACGGCCGCTCCCGGCGAGATGGCCACCGGCATCCTGGTCCGCCGGGGCTCCGGCTACTCCGAGGCCGAGGTGGTCGTGAGCCGCAACGTGGTCAAGGGCGCGACCCTCGACCCGGGCGGCGTCGGCGCCGAGGGCCACGGCATCGCGGTCTTCCGCTGCCGCGACGTGCTCCTCAGCAACAACCACGTCGAGAACAACGGCCGCGGCATCCTGGTCTCCTACCTCTCGTTCGGCTCGGTCGTCCAGGGCAACACCGCGGTGGGCAACTACGACGCCGGCATCCGCTGCGAGCCCGAGATCGGCTCCAAGGACGTGACCGCCACGACGACCGGCGCCTCGCGCGGCGTCACCGTGATCGGCAACGTGTGCCACGACAACCTGAGCAACGGCGCGCCCAGCGGTGCCAACAGCGGCATGGGCATCGCGATGTCGTACTCCGCGGGCTCGACGGTGTCGGGCAACACGGTCCACCACAACAGCGGCGACGGCATCTTCTGCGACTCCGACCGGGTGACCATCGTGGGCAACGTGGCCTACAGCAACTTCACCGGCTACACCGCCGACCCCTCGGCCGGACGCCGTGGCGGCATCCGCATCATCGCGGCCACCGGCTGCACGGTCGTGGGCAACCAGTGCTTCGACAACCAGGCGACCCGGACCCAGCACTACGGCCTCTCGATGTCGTCCGGCGGCGTCACCCACGTCGTCCACGGCAACAACTTCACCGGCAACGCCGTCGGCGAGATCTGGGGCGCCGAGAAGGTGGTGACCGGGTTCTACGGGGCCACCCCCGTGACCCGTCGTCCCGACCCGGGCACGGCGACCGCCGCCAACGCCCCGGTCGTGCTGAACCAGCTGGTGCAGTCGCTGCGCGAGCTCGGCCTCGTCACCTGAGCCGGCGGGCGGGCGAGGTTTCTTGAGGTTCTCTTGACCCAACCCTCAACAGGGGAGCGGAAAGCGCCGATACGTTGAGCATCATGAGCTCCACGGCCCGCCGGGCCCTTCTCGGGAGCGTCGTCGCCGGTGGCCTGGTCGCGACGCAGGTCGCCCCTGCCCCGGCCGCAGGCGCCGCGGCCCCGGTGACCGCGTGGACGCCGAAGGCGCTCAAGGTGACCGACGTGAAGGCCGGCGACCTCGTCATCGGCCCCGACGGCAACGCCGCCCGCCTCGCCGCCGTCACGCGCCTGAGCAGCGGTCGGGTCAAGGTCGACGCCATGGACCTGCACACCGGACGGCCCGTGCCGCTCGACGCGACGGTCGGGAGCACCGGTCACCCGACCAGCCGCAAGCTGCTCGTGCTGGCCCGGGGGGTCGCGGCCACCGCCGTCCTCTTCGCCGCCCAGCCCGAGCCGGGGCGCGTCATCGACGGCGGGGGACCCTGACCGTGGCCGACACCATCCGGTTCCGTCGCGGCACGGCCGCGCAGTGGTCGGCCGTCGACCCCGTCCTCGGCCAGGGCGAGCCGGGCCACGAGACCGACACCGGGCTGCTCAAGCTGGGCGACGGGACGAGCGCCTGGAGCGCCCTGCCGTACTTCCTCGACGAGCGGAACCTGCCCGAGCCGGGCGGTCCGGGCACCGGCACGACCGTGCCCGGTCAGGTCGACGTCCGCGCCTACGGCGCCACCGGCGACGGCAGCACCGACGACACCGCGGCGATCCAGGCCGCGCTGGAGGCGACGCCGGCCAACGGCACCTGCTACCTCCCGCCCGGCACCTACGTGGTGCTCGCGCCCCTCAAGCCGCGCAGCGGCACCACCGTGGCCGGCGCCGGACGCCGGCTGTCCACCCTGCGCGTCGGGCCTGCGGCGACGGGGACCCGCGTCCTCGACCTGAGCGGGCTGGTCGACGTCGTCGTCACCTCGCTCGGCTTCGACGGCCGCGCGCACGAGACCACCCGCAGCGGCGTCTACGCCTCGGGTCGGGCCCCGCGCAACCTCACCGTGCGCGACTGCCGCTTCGAGGCGTTCATGCCGGGCCAGACCCAGAGCACGGCCGCGGCCGTCTACACCTGGCCCAGCAACGGCGTCGACGTCGTCGACAACGAGCTCGTCGGCTGCGGGCGCGCGATCACCATCGACCAGCCGGAGGGGCCGGTCGAGGTGCGGGGCAACCGGATCTCGGCCGCCGAGGGCGAGATGGCCACCGGCGTCCTGGTGCGCCGGGCCTCGGGCGTCTCGGAGTCGAAGGTCGTGGTGACGGCCAACCACGTCGTGTGCGCCACCCTCGACCCCGGCGGCGTGGGCGCCGAGGGCCACGCGATCGCGGTGTTCCGGTGCCGCGACGTCCACGTCACCAACAACCACTGCGAGGCGAGCGGGCGCGGCGTGCTCGTCTCCTACCAGTCCTTCGGGGCGCTGGTGCAGGGCAACACCTGCGTCGGCAACCACGACGCCGGCATCCGGGTCGAGCCCGAGATCACCAGCATCACCACCACCATCGGGCTCGGCCTCGGCGTGCCGCGGGGTGTGAGCGTGATGGGCAACGTCTGCCGCGACAACACCGCCGTCGGGACGCCGTCCGGTGCCAACAGCGGCATCGGCATCGCGATGTCGTACGCCGCCGGCTCGATCGTGTCGGGCAACATCGTGAACGACAACACCGCCGACGGCATCTTCTGCGACTCCGACCGCGTCGGCATCGTCGGCAACGTGGTCTACAACAACTTCAGGGGCTACACCTCCGACCCGGACACCGGCAAGCGCGCCGGCATCCGCATCACCGCCGGGTCGGGCTGCACCGTCGTGGCCAACCAGTGCTACGACAACCAGGTGCTGCAGACCCAGCAGTACGGCCTCTCGCTGACGGGGCTCCTGCCCACCACGCACCTGGTGCACGGCAACCAGCTCGGTGGCAACGCCGTCGGCGAGGTCTGGGGCGCCGGTCGCATCCGCGAGGGCTTCTTCGGCTCCACGCCGGTCACCAAGCCCGGCAGCCCCGGCACCGCCACGGGCACCGACGCCGCCGTGATCAACCGGCTGGTCGCGAGCCTGCGCGACCTCGGTCTGCTCGGCTGAGCCGCCAGGATCGCGCCGTCCTGGGCTCGCGGTGTTATTTTGCCCCTGCCGGGACGTACCCGATGCCTGCCGCACGCCCTGAGGACACGATGTCGAACGAGGTGCTCGAGGTCCCTGACGACCCGCCCGCCCCGGGACGTCGTCGTGCCCCGCGCTCCTCGCGCGTGCCGGTCCGGCAGCGACCGAGCGGTGGTGCCCGCGTCCGGCGGGTGCGCCGCCGCACCCGTGGCCTGCCCGGCACCATCGGCATGACCGCCCTCGGCGCGTTCGTGCCCGGGTCGGGCTACCTCTTCGCCGGACGCCGGGTCCTCGGCGGGCTCGTCCTGCTCGGGTGGCTGGCCGGCATCGCCGGCCTGTTCTGGTACTTCGGGCGCGGTGTCGGCCACGCCCTCGACCTCGCGTTCGACCCCACGATGGTGCGGGTCGCCACCGCGGTGCTCGGCGTCCTGCTCCTCGTCTGGGCGTTCATCGTCGTCACGTCCTACCGGCTGGTGCGCCCCAGCACGCGACCCCGGTCGCACACCGCTGTCGGGCTACGTCGCCGTCGTCCTGCTGGTGGCCCTGGGTGCGGCACCGGTGCTGCGCGGCGCGCAGTACGCGCTCGTGACCGCCGACGGCGTCGAGAAGGTGTTCAAGGAGGACGTCAAGAGCGCCACCACGCCCAAGGGCGCGACCGCCGAGGACCCGTGGGCCGGGCAGGAACGCGTCAACGTGCTGCTCCTCGGCGGCGACAGCCAGGCGGGACGCACCGGCGTCCGCACCGACAGCGTGATCCTGGTGAGCATCGACACCGAGACCGGCAAGACGGTCATGTTCAGCCTGCCGCGCAACCTGATGTACGCCCAGTTCCCCGACGACTCGGTGCTGCACGACCTCTACCCGGACGGCTACCGCACGAACCAGGGCGACCCGGCGTTCGACATGCTCAACGCGATCTACGGGCAGGTGCCGGCCCTCCACCCGGGGGTCCTCGGCGACAGCGACAACGAGGGCGCCGACGCCGTCAAGCTCGCGGTCGAGGGCAGCCTCGGCCTGTCCGTCGACTACTACCTGCTGGTCAACCTCGACGGCTTCAAGGAGGTCGTCGACGCGATGGGCGGCATCACGGTCAACGTGAACGAGCCCGTCGCGATCCAGGGCAACACCGACGCCGGCATCCCGCCCGTCGGCTACATCGAGCCGGGTCCCGACCAGACCCTCGACGGCTACCACGCCCTCTGGTTCGCCCGCGGGCGCTACGGCTCCGACGACTACGAGCGGATGGACCGCCAGCGCTGCGCGATCAACGCGCTGATCGAGGCCGCCGACCCCGCCACGCTGGTGACCCGCTACATCGACATCGTCAAGGCCGGCAAGGAGATCGTCTACACCGACATCCCGCGCCGGATCGCCGACGACTTCGTCGAGCTGCTGCTCCGGGTCAAGGAGGGCAAGATCCGCTCGGTCGTGTTCAAGACCTCCGACAAGTTCAACTCCGGCGACCCCGACTACGACTACGTGCGCGAGACCGTTCAGAACGCGCTGCACCCGCCCAAGCGCGAGCCCGGCGACCCGAAGGTCCGGCGTGCGGAGGACCCGGTCGACGTCTGCGCGTACAACCCGGTCGACGACGCGCTCGCCGCCTCCGACTGACCCCGTCACACCGGCGCGGGGATCTCCCCGCTGCCCCGCTCGACCAGGGTGTGGGGGACGACGCGGTGCTGCGGCTCCGAGGTGCTCCCGTCGAACCGGGCGAGCAGCAGGCCCGCGGCCAGTGCCCCGATCCCGGCCACGTCCTGACGCACGACGGTGAGGCCGAGCAGGTCGGCGAGCGGGACGTCGCCGAAGCCGACCGTGGCGACCCTTCCCTCCAGGCCGTGGACCCGGAGGGCACGGACCACGCCGATGCCGAGGGTGTCGCGCAGCGTCACCACCGCTGTCGGCGCGTCCGCGGTCCCGAGCATGCCGCGCACGACCTCCTCGGCGCCCAGGACGGTGCGGACGCCGGTGCGCACCAGCCGGTCGTCCAACGCCAGGCCGCGCTCCTCGAAGGCACGCCTTGCCCCGGCGAGCCGGAGCCCCGCGGACCGGATGGTCGCCAGGTCGCTGAGGACCGCGATCCGCCGGTGCCCGCGCTCGAGCAGGTGCCGCGTGGCCTCGTAGCCGCCCGCGTCGTCGTCCACGGTGACCGAGTCCGCCGCGACGCCGTTCGGCGCGCGGTCGACGAAGACGGTCGGCAGCCCCGCGTCGACGTCCGGGGCGAGGTAGGACTGGTCGTCGGTCGCCGGCATCAGGACCAGTCCGTCGACCCGTCGCGAGATGAGGTCGTCGACCAGCGCCCGCTCGCGCTCCGGCTGCTCGTCGAGGCTCGCGACGAGGATGGCGACCTGGCGCTCGCGCAGACCGTCCTCGAGCGCCCGCAGCACGCGGGCGGAGAAGTCGTCGCCGACGTCCTGCAGCAGGGCGCCGACGGCCGTCGCCCGTCCGGCCTTGCGGCGCAGGTTGCTGGCGGCCAGGTTGTGCCGGTAGCCGAGCTCCTCGACCGCAGCCTGCACCCGGGTGCGCACCTCGTCGGAGACCGGTGACTCACCGTTGACCACCCGCGAGACCGTCTTCAGGCTGACGCCCGAGCGCGCCGCCACGTCGCGCATGGTCGCGCGGCGATTGCCGTAGCCCTGCACGAGCACCCCCCTCGGCCGCCCCGCACGGACGTCCACGGCCGACGGGGTGACCTGGACATCCTCCCACCCGTCGGCGATCCGCGCGGTACGTTGCGCGATGCCGCCCCGCGGCCCCACGCCCCTGACAGGAGACCCCATGCCCCACGACCCGAGCCAGCCGAAGCCGGTCCGGCCCTTCACCCGTCAGTCGACCGTGCTCGAGCTGGCCTCGACCCTCCCCGGGCGCGCGTTCAAGGCGATGATCGTGCGCCAGCTCCCTCCGGTCGCCACCGAGAAGGAGCGTCAGGAGCTGGAGGACCTCACCGTCGGTCTGCCGATGGAGACGCTGGTCGAGCTGTCCGAGGGCAAGCTCACCTGGGGGATCGCCGACTCGGTGATCGACCTGGCGAACCGCAGGCCGCACCGTCTGGTGCCTCGTGGCGTCGGCGCGGGCGCGGGCGCCCTGAAGAAGGTCACGCGCGCGGTTCGCCGCTGACGTGATCACGAGCGCCGGGCCCTGCCGCTGGTCCTGCGCCGGACGCCCCGCGTACGGTCGACCCGTGCTTCATGGTCGGGGGGCCGAGAGGGACTACCTCACGGCGATCGTCGAGGCCGCCCGTCACGGACGCGCGGGCAGCGTGCTGCTGCGCGGTGAGCCGGGCATCGGCAAGTCCGCCCTGGTCGAGGACGTCGTGTCGGCCGCCGGGGTGCGCGTGCTCCGCACGCAGGGTTTCGAGTCGGAGACCCCGCTCGCCTATGCCGCGCTCCACCGGCTGCTGCGCCCGGTGATGTCCTACCGCGAGACCATCCCGGTGCCGCAGGCGCAGGCACTCAGGGTCGCGTTCGGCGAGGCCGAGGGCCCGACCCTCGAGCCGTTCCTGGTGGCGCTGGCCACGCTGTCGGTGCTCTCGACAGCGGCGGAGGACCAACCGGTGGTGTGCGTGGTCGACGACGCCCACTGGCTCGACGCGGCCTCCGGCCGACGCCCTGCTGTTCACAGCGCGACGGCTGGACGCCGACCGGGTGGCGATGTGCTTCGTCACCCGCTACGCCGACGAGAGCGGCTTCGTCGCCGAGGGCGTGCCGACCCTCACGCTCGGCGCCCTGGACGACCAGTCCGCGCGTCGGGTGCTCCGCGACAGCGTGGGCGACCTGCCGCCCGACGTGAGCGACCGGCTCCTGGCCGAGAGCGGAGGCAACCCGCTCGCCCTGCTCGAGCTGCCGACCGCGTTGTCGCCGGCGGAGCGGACGGGTGCAGAGCCCCTCCCCGCGAGCCTGACCCTCACCACCACCGTCGAGCGCGCCTTCCTCGACCGAAGCCGCCTGCTCGCGCCCGAGGCCCAGACCGTCCTGCTGGCCGCGGTCGCTGACGGGACCGGCCGGCTGGGCACGCTGCAGCGCGCCACCAAGGTGCTCGGCATCGCTCCGGAGGTGCTGGACGACGTCGTGCGGTCCGGCCTGGTGGTCGTCGACGGCGACGCGGCCGACGTCCGTCACCCGCTCGTGCGCTCGGCGGTCTACCAGGGCGCCGGTGATCGGGAGCGCCGCCGCGTGCACATCGCACTCGCCGACGTCTTCGGCCAGCTGCAGGACCCGGACCGGCAGACGTGGCATCGTGCGGCGGCCGCGGACGGTCCCGACCCCGGGCTTGCGGCCGCGCTCGACCGGGTAGCCGCGCGGGCTGAGTCCCGCGGCGCGCACCGGGCAGCGGTCGAGGCGCATCAGCGCGCGGCCGAGCTGGGCACGGTCGCGGAGTCGGCCGCCCGGCTGTTCGCCGCAGCAAGGAACGCCTGGACGGCCGGTCTGACCGCTCGCGCGGAGGCCCTCGCCGCGGCCGCCCGCCCTGGAACGGACGACCCGCTGCTGCTCGCCGACCTCGACCGGCTTCGCGCGCGGATCGAGGTCAACACCGGGTCGGCCGACGACGCTCACCGCATCCTGACCCGAGCGGCCGAGCGGGTCGCCGCCCACGACCCGCTCCGGGCGCTCGAGATGGCGGTCGCCGCAGCGGTGGCCCGCAGCCACGGCGTCGACAGCGGAGCGGTGCTGCCGCCGGGCACGGTCGACGTCCGCGACGCCGCCGACGACACCCCGCGGACCCGTTCCCTCAAGCACCTGCTGGTCAGCATCGAGCACGCCATGGCTGGTGACCGCGCGGACGCCGTCGCCGAGCTCGACGGTGGCGACCGATGCTGGGCGCACCACCGACGACCTCGACCTGCTCGGCAACCTGGGCAACGCCGCCCTGCACCTGGGCGAGGACGACACCCATCGCGACGTCTACGGCCTGATGCTCTCGGCCGCGCGCGAGAGCGGCGACGCGATGGCGGTGCTGTACGCGCTGCAGCGCACGGCGTTCGGGCTGTACGTCGGTGGCAGCTGGAGCGAGCTGCGTGCGTCGTGCGAGGAGGCGGTCTCGCTCGGGCGGAGCGTCGGGCAGCGCGGGCTGACGGCGACCCCGCTGGCGTGGCTCACGCTCCTGTCCGGGCTGCAGGGCAGCCCCGACCACGACGTCCACCAGGCAGCCCTCGACGAGCTCGTCGTTACGCACCTCGCGCGCGGCATCCTGGCCCGTCCGTTGGAGGACCTCGTGCACTGGGCCGGCGGCGCCCGGGCCGCGCTGACGGGGGACCCGGCCGGCGCGCTTCACCACCTCGGCGAGATCCGGCTCCCGACGCTCCGGCGCCTCGCGGCCCACGACCGGATCGACGCCGCGGTCCGGGCCGGCGACCTCGACCTCGCGCGCGAGTGGGTCGCCGAGCTCGAGTGGTTCACCGGGGCGACGCCCCTGGCCTGGGCGCAGGCGACCGCGTCCTACGGCCGGGCCCTGACCGCAGACGCCGCGGCGGGAGAGGACCCCCGCGAGCTGTTCGAGCGATCGCTCGAGCTGCATGCCTCGACCGGCCGCCCGTTCGACCGTGCCCGGACCCAGCTGGCCCACGGCGAGCTGCTGCGCCGCACCGGACGCCGGGCCGATGCGCGACGTCCGCTGCGTGAGGCGCTCGCGACCTTCCAGGACCTCCGCGCCGAGCCGTTCGTCGCCCGGGCCACCGACGAGCTGCGGGCCTCGGGCGAGACCGCCCGTCGGCGCGACGAGTCGACCCTGCTCGCCCTGACGCCGATGGAGCGCAAGGTCGCGCTGTCTCGTGAGCACGGGACTCTCCAACAAGGACGTCGCCACGGAGTGTTGGGTCTCGCCGCGGACTGTGGCGTTCCACCTGCGCAACGTCTTCACCAAGGCCGGCATCAGCTCCCGCGGCGAGCTGGCGGGCCTCGACCTGGGCTGACCCGGACCACCCGGCAATCCCGGTCATTTGACCGGGGCGACCGCCCGGCGTCCGCCGGAGGCTGGGGCCATCCCACCGCCTCGCCGGAAGAAGCCCGTCATGGACCTCCACACGTCCCACGACCCTGCTGTCGTCCACGGCACCGATCACGCCGCCCCCACCAAGTCCTGGGCGGTGCTCGCCGTCGCCCTGGCCGCCCAGATCCTCGTCGTCCTCGACATCTCGGTCGTCAATACCGCCCTGCCGTCGATCGGCCGGTCCCTCGACCTCGACGGCGGGCAGCTGCAGTGGCTGGTGACCGCCTACCTGATGATGTCCGGTGGCGGGCTGCTCCTCGGCGGCCGCATCGCCGACCTGATGTCTCGCCGAGGAGTCTTCCTCACCGGCCTCGGGCTGTTCACCCTCGCCTCGCTGGTCAGCGGCTTCGCCGACAGCGCGGGCCAGCTGATCGCTGCTCGGGCCGTGCAGGGCCTCAGCGCCGCACTGCTCACCCCGTCGGCGCTGTCCCTGGTCACCACCACCTACGACGGCGAGCAGCGCAAGCTGGGCCTGGCGATCTGGGGTGCCGTCGGCAGCCTGGGCGTCGCCCTCGGCGTCCTGCTCGGCGGAGCGGTGACCACCTGGACCAGCTGGGAGCTCATCTTCTGGCTCAACGTGCCGATCGGCGCCGTCGCGCTCGTGGCCGGCCTCCACGTGCTGCCCCGCGACACCGCCACGGGCGTGAGCCTCGCCCGCCTCGACCTGCCGGGCGCGGCCACCGTGATCGGCGGCCTCGTCGCCCTCGTCTACGGCCTCGGCGCCAGCGCCACCCACGGCTGGGGCTCGGCTCAGACCATCGGCTCGCTGGCCGTCTCGGTCGCTTTCATCGTGGCCTTCCTGGCCGTCGAGCGCCGCGCCTCCGACCCGCTGTTCCCGCCGCACGTGTGGAAGCTGCGCAGCCTGGTCTCGGGCACCACGGTGATGCTCGGCGTCACCGGCATCCTGGTCGGCGCCGTCTTCCTGACCTCGATCTTCGTCCAGACGGTGCTCGGGTACTCCGCCCTCCGGGCCGGGCTCGCGTTCCTCCCGTTCGCGCTGGCGATCACCGTCGGCACGGTCGTCGCCCGGCACCTGATGGCCCACCTCTCGCCGCGCGTCGTCGCCGCGGCCGGCCTCGTGCTCGCCGCGGGCGCTGCCGCTCTGCTCTCGACGGCGTCGGCGACCACGGGCTACGCCGGCGGCCTCCTGCCCGGCCTTCTCGGCCTCGGCATCGGCGTCGGCATGGTCTTCGTGCCGATCTCGGTGACCGCGATGGCCGGCATCCCGCCGAGCCACGCCGGTGTCGCCTCCGGCTTCCTGATGACCGGCCACGAGGTCGGCGCCGCCCTCGGCGTCGCGGTGCTCTCAGCCGTGGCCTCGACCGCCGGCAGCCTCACCACCCCGGCCGGTGTCGTGGCCGGCTTCGACCGTGGCTTCGTCGCCGCGGCCGTGATCGCCGTCGCGGTCGCCGCCGTCGCCCTGTGGCGGATGCCGGCCACCCGCGTCGAGCCAGGTGCCGGCATGCACATGCACCACTGACGAACACCAGACCACCTCACTCAACCCAGTCACGATCCGGAGCCCACGATGTCCACCACCACCGCACCAACCGACCCGGTCAATCCCCCTGCGGCGCCACCTCCTCCAGCCCGCCGACGCGGAATCGGAACCGTGGTCGCCGGCAGTCTTGCCCTCGGTCTGGTCACGGCCGCGGTCTCCACCCTCGTCGTGATGCCCGGTGCGACCGAGCCCGTGGTCACCGGCCTCCTGCTGGTCTCCTTCGCCTTGGGCTGGCTCACGTTGTGGCGCTGGGCCGGTCGCACCGACCAGCCCCAGGACTGGGCGCGGGTTCCGGCCGGCGTCCTGGGGGCGGCGGGTCTCGCCTACCTCACGGTCCAGCCGGGTGACGACGCCATCAGCGCCGCGGGGTGGGTCTGGCCGCCTCTGGTCTTGGCGCTCGTGGCGTGGATGGTGAAGCAGTCGCTCACGACCTTGCGCAGCTGGGCGAAGCCGGTCCTCCTCTACCCGGTCTTCCTCGCGTTGGCGGTCACAGCCGGTGGAGGTCTCTACGAGACGGTGCAGGAGCTGGGAGACGACGAGGTCTCACGGACCGGAGACCTGTACGGCGTCGCCGGCCACACGATGTGGCTCTCGTGCACCGGCACGGGGAGCCCCACCGTCCTCCTCGAGGCCGGTCTCGGTGAGTCCTCGACGTGGATGAGCGCTTGGATCGCCCCTGCGGTCAGCCACGAGACCCGGGTGTGCGTCTACGACCGCGCCGGCTACGGTCGCAGCGAGCCGAGCGACGTCCCGGTGAGCGGGCAGAGCACGGTCAGCGACCTGCACGCCTTGCTGGCGGCGGCAGGGGAGGACGGGCCGTTCGTGGTGGCCGGCCACTCGACGGGAGCCGTCTACGCGCTCCTGTTCGCCGACGCCTACCCCGACGACGTCGTCGGCGTCGTGCTCCTTGACGGCCAGTCGCCCGACGTCATGACCGGGCTGCCTGCCTTCCCGGCCTTCTACGCCACCTTTCGACGCGTCGAGGCGCTTGCGCCGACCTTCGCGCGGTTCGGCGTTGCCCGGCTCGCGGCCGGGCTGGTCGGCAACGACCTTCCTGACCCCCAGGGCGGGGAGTCCGTGGCCGAGTGGTCGACCCCCCTCCACTACCGCACACTGCGCGATGAGTTCGCCGCGCTGCCCCACGCCCTCGATGCTGCTCACCGCGCAGGCCCGCTCGGTGACACGCCCTTGGCCGTGGTCACCGCAGAGCAGGGTGCCCAGGACGGGTGGCTCCCGCTGCAGGACTCCCTGACCGACCTGTCGTCGGACGTGGTGCACGTGCGTCTGCCCGACACGACCCACGCCTCCCTCGTCGAGGACTCCGGCGACGCATCGGTGGCAGCCGGGGTCATCACGGGGCTGGTGGAAGCCGTCCGCACCGACGTGCCGGTCAGGACGGTGATCCGGTGACGGTGGTGGCCTCACTTGACCTCGGCCCGCAGCACCCTCGCGATCCCGATGACGAAGGGCAGCACGACCCAGATGAGGTTGCTGGTGCCGATCTGCGCCCACTGCGTGCCACTGAGGTCCTCGGCGGTGAAGAGCGGGGCCTGGGAGGCCCAGAGGTCGATCCACGGCTGGACGTCGGCGAGCGGCGACCAGAGCGAGGCCACGATGTTGAGCGCGGTGGGGAAGACGAAGTAGCTGACGATCGCTGGCGCCGAGCTGAGGAAGAGCAGCCCGAACCCGAGGCCCTGGACGATGCCGGTCAGCTGGAGGATGCCGAACTTGCCGAGCTCGTCGGGACCGAAGTGGGCGAACGCGCCTGGCGACCCGCCGATGACCGCGGCGAGGGCGGCGAACGCCACGCTCAGCACGATGGCCCCGACGCCGACGAGGAGGCCGGCCAGGACCTTCGCCGTGAGCACCCGGCCGCGCAGCGGCACGAGGGTGAAGGAGACCAGACCCGTGCGCTGGCTCCACTCGCTGGTGACGAGGAGGATCCCGAGCACCGGCAGCAGGAATCCCTGGGGGCCGAGGGTGGCGCTCATGAAGTGGAGGAACGTCCGCTCCGGCGGGTCAGCGGTCACGAAGTAGATCACCGTGATCACCAAGGTGAGAGCGGCCAGCCCGATCAGCAGCCACGTGCCCGACCTGGTGTCGGCCATCTTGCGGATCTCGACGCGCACCAGCCGACGCATCGGGATGGGCGCCTGGGCCGCGGCCCGTCGTCGGTCGCCGAGCGCGGGTGCGGAGGCGGGAACGGGGTGGGTCGTCGCGGTGGTCATGCCGCTTCTCCTTCACGTTGGGTCGAGGCGGTCAGCTGGAGGAAGAGGTCCTCGAGCCCGGCCCCCTCGGCGGGGCGCAGCTCGTCGAGGGCGATGCCGTGGGCCGCAGCGACGCGGCCGACGTCGCCGGGGTCGACGTCGCTGCGGAGGCTGTCGCCCGAGGCGATGGTGTGGATGCCGGCGGCGTCGAGGGCGGTCGCCAGGTCGTGGTGCCGTGCGGTGCGCACGAAGCTGCCGCGAGTCTGCAGCAGCTCGGCCTTCGTGCCCTGGGCGACGATCCGGCCGCGTCCGATGAGGACGAGGTCGTCGGCGATCTTCTCCACCTCGTGCAGCAGGTGGGAGGAGAGCAGCACGGTGCCGCCGTCGGCGGCGTAGTCGCGCAGGAGCCCGCGCATCCAGTGGATGCCGGCCGGGTCGAGCCCGTTGGCCGGCTCGTCGAGGACGAGGATCGACGGGTCACCGAGGAGTGCGTGCGCGATGCCGAGCCGCTGGCGCATCCCGAGGGAGTAGTCGCGGAGGCGTCGCCGCGACTCGGTCGGGGTGAGGGAGACCCGCTCGAGCATCTCGTGCACCCGCGAGCGTGGCAGCCCCATCGTCTCGGCGCCGAGAGCGAGGATCTCGCGACCCGTCCGCCCTGCGTGCTGTGCCGAGGCGTCGAGCAGGACGCCGACCAGGAGGCCGGGGTTGGGCAGGTCCCGGTAGCTGCGCCCGTCGACCGTGGCGGCGCCGTGGGTGGCAGGCGTGAGCCCGACCATGATCCGCATGGTCGTGGACTTGCCTGCGCCGTTGGGTCCGAGGAATCCCGTCACCCTGCCGGGTCGGGCGACGAACGAGACGTCGTCGACGGCCGTGTGTGCGCCGTACCGCTTGCTCACGTGGTCGACGGTGATCACGACGACCAGCTCGACGAGCGGGTCACCAGTCGCACGCGCAGCCGGTGCAGCTGCGGCATCAGGCCGTAGATGACGATCGGAACGGCGATCGTGGCGAGGACGAAGGTGCGCACCACCGGCGTCAGGTCGGCGAGCCAGTCGCCGAGCGCGAGGTTGAGCACGGTCAGCGTCGGGAAGACCGCGACCCAGATCATGAGGGCCAGCTGGTGCCTCGTCGGTGGTCCGGCCTGTCGGGCGGGTGTGTCGGTCATGCGTTTCTCCTTGTGGTGGTGGGGTTCATGAGTGGTAGGCGATGAGGGCGAGTCGGACGTCGTCGTCGACCAGGTCGCCGTGCAGGGCGATCGCCGCGGCCGATCCGTCACCCGCGGCGGTGATGACCTGGGCGCGGGGGTCGACGACGTTCCCCGCGGCCCAGACACCGGGGACGCTGGTGAGTCCGGTGGCGTCGGTGGTCACCCAGCCGTCGCCGTCGACCTCGCAACCCAGGGCCACGAGCGGCTCGCTGTGCGCGACGAAGCGGGGCGGCACGAAGAGGGCGTCGCGCGGCACGACGCAGCCGTCGGACATCTGGACGCCGCGAAGCCGGTCGTCGCCGTCGACGACGAGCTGGTCGATGCTGCCCTCGACGATGCCGATGGCTCGAGCCACGAGGCCCGCCCGCTCGGACGCCGTCAGCAGGCCGGGTGGCGTGAAGTAGACGAGATCGTGGGTCCACTGGCGGACCACCTGGGCGTAGCGGACCGCGCCCGGGGTGCCCCCGACGACGCCGAGCTGCTGGTCGCGGACCTCGTGGCCGTGGCAGTAGGGGCAGTGGAGCACGTCGTGGCCCCACCGTTCGGCCAGGCCGACGACGTCCGGCAGCTCGTCGCGCAGACCTGTGGTCACCAGCAGTCGCCGGGCTCGCAGACGACGGCCGTCGGCCAGGATCACCCAGAACCCGTCGTGGCCGTCGCGCACCAGGGCTTCGACCGTGGCAGGGACGATCTCGCCGCCGTACCCCACGACCTCGGCCCGGCCCGCTGACAGCAGGTCGGCGGGCGCCATCCCGTCGCGGGAGAGGTAGCCGTGCATCCGGGCGGCGGGGGCGTTGCGCGGTCGGCCGGCGTCGACCACCACCACCCGGCGGCCGGCGCGGGAGAGGACCAGGGCGGCGGAGAGGCCTGCGGCGCCGCCGCCGACGACCGCCACGTCACAGCTCGACTTGTTCATGCTCCGACGGTCCTCGCCAGAGCCGGGGATCCCTACGGTTGTTGCCGTTCCCGGGAATCTGGTCCTAGATGGGCACATGACGACCCCGGTGGACCTGGCCCTCGCCGGTGCCCCGGCGCGGCTCAAGCAGGTGCGCACGCAACGGGGCATGACGTTGACCGGGGTGGCCGATGCGACGGGGATCTCCAAGAGCACCCTGTCGCGGCTCGAGACGGGACAGCGGCGCCCGACGCTCGAGCTGTTGCTCGCCCTCTCGCAGACCTACCGGGTACCGCTCGACGACCTGGTCGGCGCCCCCGAGGTCGGTGACCCCCGGATCCGCCTCAAGCCCGGCCGGCTCAAGGGCCGCACGGTGATCCCGCTGAGCAAGCAGCCCGACAGCATGCAGGCCTGGAAGATCGTCATTCCGACCAGCAAGGTGCTCGCGGAGCCGCGAGCCCACGACGGGCACGAGTGGATCTACGTGCTCTCGGGGCAGGTGCGGCTCGTGCTCGGTGACCGCGACTGGGTGCTGGGGCCGGGCGAGGTGGCCGAGTTCGACACCGACGTGCCGCACTGGTTCGGCAGCACCGGCCACGCACCTGCTGAGATCCTCAGCATCTTCGGTCGGCCCGGTGAACGGATGGGTCATCGGACGGCCAAGGACTGAGCCGGGGCGTCGCTGCGCGTGTCCTCGACGTCCAGGTGGGGGAGCGCCCGGTCGAGCCAGGCGGGCAGCCACCAGTTGGCCTTGCCGAGCAGCGCCATCGTGGCGGGGACCAGCACCATGCGGACGAGCGTCGCGTCGAGCAGGATCGCGACGGCCAGACCGAGGCCGAGCATCTTCAGCGACGGCACGGGGCTGAAGACGAAGCTGAGGAAGACCGCGATCATGATCAGTGCCGCCGAGGTGATGACCCGGCCGGTACCGGCCAGGCCCCGCGCGACCGACTCGGTGTTGTCGCCGGTGCGGGCGTACTCCTCGCGGATGCGCGAGAGCAGGAACACCTCGTAGTCCATCGAGAGCCCGAACAGGATCGGGAACATGATCACGACGATGAGGGAGGTGATCGGTGTCGGGCCCTCGAGGCCGAGCAGCTCCGCACCCCAGCCCCACTGGAAGACCGCTACCAGGACGCCGTAGGCGCCGCCGATCGAGAGCAGGTTCATCACAGCGGCCTTCAGCGGCACCGCGACCGAGCGGAACACCAGCATCAGCAGCAGGAACGACACCGCGAGCACCGCGCCGACGAACAGCGGCAGCTTGTCCCGGAGCTGGCTGTTGAGGTCGTCGGTGACCGCGGTGATGCCGGAGACGTAGACATTGCCGGGGATCACCTCGCGCACCCTCTCGATGGTGGTCGAGGTGGCGAGGTCGGCGGGGCCGGTCGCCGGCGTCACGGTGAAGACGGCGAGGGTGCCGTCGGGGGAGGTGGCTGCCTCGCCGACCGACACCACGCCGGGGACCCCGGCGATGTCGCCGGTCAGGGCGGCCAGGTCAGGGGCGCCCACGCCGGGAGCGTCGAGGTCGACGACGACGAGCAGGGGAGCGTTGATCCCGGTGCCGAAGCCCTCGCTCAGCAGGTCGTAGGCCTGGCGGTGCGTGGTGTGGGCAGGGGCGTCGCCGGCTGCGGGGAAGGCCGTCTGGATCCAGAAGGTCGGCAGGGCGATCACGACGAGCGTCACGACCGCGCCGAGCAGGTAGGGCCACGGGCGGGCCGAGACGCGGTGGCCGAACCGCCACCAGGCGCTCTGCTCCACGGCCTTCGCCGGACGGTGCCGCCGCACGAGGCGGCCGGTGTCGATCCGGTCGCCGAGCAGGCTCAGCAGCGCGGGGAGCAGGGTGACCGCTGCGGCGACGGCTGAGAGGACCATCAGTGCGGTGGCGAGCCCGATCGAGGTCAGGACCCCGACGCCGGTGATGGCCAGCGCGGCCGTGGCGACGACCACGGTGCCGCCGGCGAAGACCACCGCGGAGCCTGAGGTGCCCATCGCGGCGCCCAGTGCCCGCTCGTTGCCGAGTCCGGCGGCGCGGTTCTCGCGGTAGCGGGCCACCACGAACAGCGCGTAGTCGACACCGACCCCGAGACCGACCAGCCCGGCGACCGAGATCGCCGACACCGACACGGTCATGCCGCCGGCCAGCAGCGAGATCGCCCCGATCCCGGCGCCGACCGCCACGAGGGAGAGCACGATCGGCAGGACCGCCGCGACCAGGGTGCCGAAGACGACGAGGAGGACCAGCAGCGCCACGAGCAGGCCGACGGCGGTGTGCGAGGACGTCTCGCCCGGAGCGTTGAGGAAGACCGCGTCCCCGCCGAGCTCGACCTGCAGCCCCGGCACCTCGATGCCCGAGACGGCCTCGGAGAGCACGGCGAACCCCGGTTTGCCGAGCTCGCTCTGAGGTGCGTCGAGGGTGATCACGGCGAACGCGACCGTGCCGTCGTCCGAGACAGTGCCCGCGGCGAAGGGGTCGGCGACCGAGGCGACGTGGGCGGCGGTCGCGACCTCGTCGAGCACCGCGCGGACGTCGCGGCGGTGCGTGGCGAGGTCCGTGCCGTCCTCGGTGGCGAGGACGACCATCGCCGAGCCGTTGGCCGCTGCAGGGAAGTGCTCGTCGACCAGCTCGATCGCGCGGGCGCTCTGGCTGCCGGGTGCGGCGAAGTCGTCGGCGAAGGTGCCACCGCCGATCGAGGCGAGGACGAAGACGGCGGTCACGAGGGCGGCCCAGGCGCCGAGCGTGCGCCACGGGTGGCGGGCGCTGGCCAGGGCGACGGCGCGGGTGAGGGTGTGCATGAGGAGGCTGCCTTTCGGAGTGGTGGCGCTGGATCAGCGTGGGTGGGTGCCGCGGGCGACCGAGATCAGCGGAAGGCCGAGGTCGCGCAGCTGTTGGAGCAGGCCCAGCAGGGCCGCTTGGTCGACGACGGGACCGCTGATGACGGTGGTGGCGCCCTCGGCGGTGACGGTGAACCCCTCGAGCCAAGGCAGCACGTGGTCGTCGAGGCGACCCTCGAGGCGGATCGTGCAGGTGTCGGTCTCGCTGCTCATGACCGGAAGCTAGGAAGTGATGTGGTGAGCCGGGATCCCCACATCTGGTGAATTCGGCTGGTGAACCGGTCTACGGTGACGCGGGATGGCCCCACCGCTCCTCGAGACCAAGCTCTTCCTGCCGGCGCCCCGGCCGGGCCTGGTGCCGCGGACCCGGCTCCGCGAGCGGCTCGACGGCGCGATCGGTGCCAAGGTGGTGCTGGTCTCGGCGCCCGCGGGGTTCGGCAAGACGACACTGCTGGTGGACTGGTTGGCCTCGCTCAGCGCCCCGGCCGGCGGCCCGCGTGCTGCGTGGCTCGCCCTCGACGCCGCCGACAACGACCCGACCCGGTTCTGGAGCTATGTCCTCGCCGCCCTGCGGACCGCGGCCCCCGGCGCCGGCCAGGACGCGCTCGCGCTGCTGCAGGAGCCGCAACCACCTCCCGTCGAGCTGCTGCTGACGACGCCTGATCAACGACCTCGCGACGCTCGAGAACGACGTCCTGCTGGTGCTCGACGACTACCACCTGATCGACTCCGCCGCGGTCCAGGGCGGGCTCCGGTTCCTGGTGGAGCACCTGCCGGCCCGGCTGCGGCTGGTGCTCGCCAGCCGCACCGACCCGGCTCTGCCGCTGTCCCGGCTGCGGGCGCGCGGCGAGCTGGTCGAGGTGCGGGCCGCCGACCTGCGCTTCACCGCCGCCGAGGCCGCCGACTACCTCAACGGCGCGATGGGGCTCGACCTCACCGCACCCGACATCGAGGCGCTCGAGGAGCGCACCGAGGGCTGGATCGCAGCGCTGCAGCTGGCCGCTCTCTCGATGACCGGCCGGGACGACGTGCTCGAGCTTCGTCGCGAGCTTCGCCGGCGACGACCGCTTCGTCGTCGACTACCTCGTGGAGGAGGTGATGCAGCGCCAGCCACCCCAGGTGGTGAGCTTCCTGCTGCAGACCTCGGTGCTCGACCGGATGACCGGGGCCCTGTGCGACACGGTGACCGGCACCGGAGGCGGCCGCGCGATGCTCGAGAACCTCGACCGCGACAACCTGTTCCTGGTTCGGCTCGACGACCGACGGCAGTGGTACCGCTACCACCACCTGTTCGCCGACGTGCTGCGTGGCCGGTTGCTCGACGAGCAGCCCGAGCAGGTGGGCCGCCTCCATGGCCTGGCCAGCGAGTGGCACGAGCGGCACGGCGACGTGACCGAGGCGATCCGGCACGCCCTCGCCGGCCACGACGCCGCCCGGGCCGCCGGGCTGGTCGAGCGCGCGATGTCCGACCTGCGTCGCGACCGCCGCGAGGCCAGTCTGCGCGCCTGGCTGGAGGTGATGCCCGAGGAGGTCATCCGTACCCGACCCGTGCTCGCCAACGCCTTGGCCGGCGCGCGGATGTCGACAGGCACCTTTGACGGCGTCGAGGAGCTGCTCGTCATCTCCGAGGAGCTGCTCGCGATGGCCGGTGATCCCACGACGGCGGACGGCGTCGTCGTGATCGACCAGGACGAGTACCTCAGGCTGCCCGCCGAGGTGGCCTTCCACCGCGCCGGGCTCGCGCTCGTGCAGGGTCGGACCGCGGACGCCGTCCGACACGCCCGTCGTGCCCTCGACGTCGCCGTCGAGGACGACCACCTCTCACGAGGCGCCGCCAGCGCCCTGACCGGGCTGGCTGCGTGGTCGACCGGTGACCTCGAGACCGCCCATCGCTACTACGCCGCCTGTCTGGTCGAGTTCGAACAGGTCGACTACGTCTCCGACGTGCTCGGCTGCACCATCACCCTGGCCGACCTCGAGATCGCCCAAGGCCGGCTCCGCGACGCCCTGCGCAGCTACCAGGCGGCGCTGGACCTGGCGGACCGTCACCACACGCCGGTGTGGCGGGGCAGGGCGGACATGCACGTCGGGATCGCCGCTCGTCACCTCGAGCACGGCGACCTGGCGTCCGCGCGCCGCCACCTGGCGGCCGGCCGCGAGCTCGGCGACCACGCCGGCCTCCCGCAGGACGCCTACCGCTGGCGCACCGTGACCGCGCAGGTCTGCGAGGCCGAGGGCGACCTCGACGCGGCGTGGACCCTGCTCGACGAGGCAGAACGGCTCTACCAGGGCGACTTCTCCCCGAACGTGCGACCGGTCGCAGCGCTCCGCGCGCGGTTGCAGTCCCGACACGGACTGGTCGACGAGGCGCTCGACTGGGTCGGCCGACGGAAGCTGTCGGTGGCCGACGAGCTCAGCTATGTGCGCGAGTACGAGCACGTCACCCTCGCCCGCGTGCTCATCGCTCAGCACGCGCGGGACGCGGGAGCGGGCACGCTCGGCGCGGCGATCGCGCTGCTCGAGCGGCTGCTTGCGGCGGCCACCGCCGGCGGTCGCCTCGGCTCGGTGATCGACATCCGCGTGACCCAGGCGCTTGCGTACCGGCTCGCCGGCGACGTGCCTGCAGCACTGGCCTCGCTGTGCGACGGCCTCGAGCTGGCCGCTCCGGAGGGCTACGTCCGTACCTTCGTCGACGAGGGCGCGCCCGATGGCCGAGCTGCTCTCGGCCGTCCAGCAGCAGGGTTCGTCCGCGTACGCCGGCCGTCTACTGACGGCCTTCGGCCGCTCTGCCGATCGGCCGGACCCGCCGCGCCAGTCGTCGACGGGAGGTCTGGTCGAGCCGCTCAGCCCCCGCGAGCGCGACGTCCTCCGACTGCTCCACACCGAGCTCAGCGGGCCCGAGATCGCGCGCGAGCTCGTCGTCTCGCTCCATACCGTGCGGACCCACACCAAGAACGTCTACCTCAAGCTCGGCGTGACCAGCCGGCGCTCCGCGGTGGTGCGGGCCCGTGAGCTCGGCCTGCTCTGACGGCGCGGAGCAGGTTCACCACCCGGCTCACCACGTCTGGGGAGGCCGTCGGCTCCGGCGCGGACTAGCGTCTGCCGCATGGGCAGCCGGGTCGTGATCACCGTCGAAGGGCGTCTGGACCAGCGGTGGAGCAGCTGGTTCGACGGCGCCGCGCTCGACCCGGGTGACGGCGGCACCACCGTGCTGCGGGCTGAGGTGGCCGACCAGGCCGCACTGCACGCACTGATCCGCAAGGTCGCGGACCTGGGGCTGACCCTGCTCGGGTTGACCCAGGCCGATGACGGTTCGGGCGCCTTCGACCTGCGACACTAGAACACCTGGGGCGGTAGCTCAGTCGGTCAGAGCAGAGGACTCATAATCCTTGGGTCGTGGGTTCGAGCCCCACCCGCCCTACTCGTCGAAGACGACCTGCAGGATGCCGAGGCACATCTCGTCGGCCGAGCCCTGACCCCACACGACGTACTTCTCCTCCGTGCCCTCGAAGGCGGGGAGCAGGTCGCGGAGCGCCTGGTCGTGGTGGCAGGTCACCGTGAGGGTGTCGCCGGCGTCGAGGTGCAGGGGCTCCACGGGACGCGCGGCCTGGTCGTCGAAGTTCCACAGGGGGACGTCGAGCAGGGTGTGCTCGTCGGAGGAGCCGTCGTCGGCCTCGATCCTGATCCACTTGCCGAGCAGGTGCATGTGGCCGGCGGCCCCGAGCACGGTCATCGGCCGCTGGACGATGCGGGTGCAGGTCATGGTGTCGGTGGGCTCGACGTCGGTGCCGCACAGGAGGTGGAGGAGGTTGGCGGTCTGGCCGGCGCTCTCGCCGAAGCGGGCCTTCACGTCGGCGACCGATGAGTCGTGGCTGCACAGCGGGCCGCCGGCGTGCTCGGGCCGGCAGGGCAGCTCGACGGGCGCGGGCAGCAGGACGGTGTGGATCGCCTGCAGGTCCGACCCGGCCCGCGGCCGCCACCGCAGCTCCGTGGCCGACCGGTCGGAGAGGTCGCCGGTGTCGTGCAGCAGCAGGCTGTAGTGCACCTGCATGACGATCCGGGTGTCCTGGTCGACCTCGACCCCGAAGCCCTTGCGGGTCACGGTCTCGCTCCCGCCGGGCGCCCACGCGCCGAGCCAGGAGGCGTCGTCGAGGTCGCCGAACTCGCCCTCGAGGCCCATCGCCCCGAAGCAGGTCCAGCCCGCCTCGGGCGACTCGGCGTCCTCGCGCTCCGCCTGCTCGGCGAGCGCGCCCTCGACACGGAACAGGATCACGTGGTGGACGACGTCGGGGTTGCCGGGCTTGATGTTCGTCCCGGTGAGCCACGCCGCCTCGGGCAGGTCGGGATCGAGGAGGAAGCAGCGGTAGTCGTCGGTGCCGACGCCCGTCGGGGGTGACGGGGTGTAGGCGACCGGGATCTGCAACGACGTCCGGTGCTCACCGGGGCGCAACGGCACCGGCTTCGACACCGGTTGAGCGGACGGCTCCTCCGGGTGCGCGTGCGCCGTCGTCGTCGGCTCGCTCGGCGTGGACGCCGTCGCGCCCGGCCCGAGCGGCTCCGGCCCTGTCGCGGTCGTGCCGCCGCCCGCGCCGCAGGCCGCCACGGCGGTCGCCAGCACCAGTCCCGCCACGAGCCCGAGGGCGCGCCTGTTCCTGTCCTTCAACCTGCTCTCCCTCTCCCGCTACGCACGGTACCGCGACCGCGACCGTCCCGGCTCCTGCTCGCCCGCATCCGATCGGGTCAGGGGATCTGGCCGATCGGTCCGCAAGTGCGACCCGCGGTGCGCCGATACCTCTGGTACCCCACCGCCACGGCACCCGCCGGGCGGCAGCCCCCGGAGACCCCATGCCTGCTCTCGTCGCCCCCGCGCCCGTGGCTTCCCACCCACCGGCCGTCGACGCCGGGCCGGCACTCGGCGACGTCGTGCGCCGCCTCGTGGCCACGTTGGCGGTCGCCTGTGGGGCACCGGCGCTGATCCTCTACGTGGGGCTGCAGGCCCTCGGCGTCGTGCCCGCGGTGCTCGGCGCCCTCGCCTGGACCTACGGCGCGACGGCGTTCCGCCACCTCACCGGCCGCCCCACGTCGGCGCTGCTCGTCCTGATGACAGTCGTCCTGACGATGCGGACCGCGTTCACCGTGTCGACGGGCAACACCTACGTGTACTTCCTCGAGCCGATCGTCACCGACGGCGTGATCGCGATGCTGTTCCTCGGCTCCCTCGTCTCGGCGCGGCCGCTGGTGGCACGGGTGGCGGCCGACTTCTACCCCGTCACCCCCGAGCAGGCGTGCTCGGCGCGGGTGCGTCGGCTGTTCCAGCGGCTGACGGCGTTCTGGGGCGCGGTGTGCCTGCTGAAGAGCGGGCTCGGCTTCTGGCTGCTCGAGTCGCTGTCGACCGCGGACTTCGTGCTCGTCAAGACCGTTGCGGTGATCACCCTGACCGTCCTGGCCGTCGCGGTGACGGTGCGTGCCTCGGTCCTGGTGCTGCGCACCGAGACCCGCGTGGCGGCGCTGTAGCGGTCAGCCCTCGAGCGTCGCGCGGTAGGTGAGGAGCAGGTCGCGGGCGCGCGCCATGGCGCCCTCGAGCGTCGGCAGCAGGGCGCCCGCCATCACCAGGTCGCCCTCGTCGGCGGCCATCTCGATCGCACGGGCCGCCTCACCGGCGGCGGGGACGCCGAGGTTGAACGCGCTGCCGGCGATCTTGTGCGCGCGCGCCTTGAGGGCGGTGAGGTCCTCCGCCCCGAGGGCCTCCCTGATCGCCTCGACCGCCTCGCTCGAGTTCACCTGGAAGTTGCCGATGGCGCGCAGGATGTAGCTGGTGTCGCCTGGGTCGATGTCGCGCAGCACGTCGAGCCTGTCCACCTCGAGGCCCACGATGGGCGGCGTCGGCGGCAGGGGCTCGAAGGGCTCGGACATCAGACCTCCCCGGCGATGAGGAAGCCGTCGCCCGAGCGCTCGAGCTGCAGGGTCACGTCGTCGGTCCGCACGCCGTCTCCTCGGTAGTCGTAGCGGTAGGTGTAGCTGACCGTAAGGGCATCGGGGTCGGTGGCGACCGACAGGAGCTCGACGTCGGTCACGTCGTCCCAGAACCCTCGGTAGCCCTCGATGCCCCCGCTCGTGCGCTGGTAGGCCGGTGTCAGCATCGTGAAGCCTTGCGCAGGGTCGGTGTCGGCCGCCACCAGGTAATCGCCGACGAAGCCCTCGAGCTCGGCCTCGCTCGGCGGCCCTGCTGGGCTCGGCGTGCGTGACGTCGGCTCCGTCGGAGGGCCCGGACGACGTCGTGGGGACGCCGACGTCGTTCTCGTCGAGCGCCTCCTGCGGGTCGTCCATCAGGGCGAGCACGACGATCACGGCGAGCAGCGCCGCGACGAAGCCGCCGACGAGCACCGGCAGCAGCGGACGGCGCCGGCCCCGTGTCGCCGCCGGCTCCGGAGCAGGTACGGGCGTCGGCCGCGGGGTGGGCGCCGGCGGCGGTGACGCGGCCTGCCGCACCGTGCGGGTGGGCTCGTCCGGGCTGAGCTGACCGGGCCTACCGGGCCCGCCGGGTTCACCGGAACCCGAGGGGCGGGCACGTCGGGCCCGCCCGCCACCGGGGGAACGGTCACCGGCGCCGAGGCGAGCGTCTCGAGGGCCCGGGCGACGTCGTCCATCGACCAGCGTCGGGCCGGGTCGTGCGCCATCGTGGCCAGCAGCACCGGCTCCATGTCGCCCGGCTCGGGCAGCCGCGGGGGTGGCTCGTTGACGATCTGGTAGAGCGCACCGAGCACGTTGTCGCCGACGTCGTACGGCGGCCGCCCGGCCAGCGCGTGGAAGAGCGTCGCGCCGAGCGACCAGACGTCGCTGGCGGGCGTGGCCGGCCGCCCGGTCGCGACCTCGGGGGCGAGGTAGGCCGGCGAGCCGGTGACCATGCCTGTCTGGGTCAGCGAGGCGTCGGCCGAGTTGCGGGCGATGCCGAAGTCCGACAGCTTCACGTGGCCGTCGTCGCGCACCAGGATGTTCGACGGCTTCACGTCCCGGTGCACGACGCCGTTCTCGTGCGCGAACGCGAGCGCCGAGGCCGTCTGCGCCAGGATCCGCGCCGCCTGCCGCGTGCGGCAACGGACCGACCTCGCGGATGAGCGCGCTGAGGGTCCGGCCGTCGACGTACTCCATCACGAGGTACTGCTGGTCCTCGTCGTTCGACCAGGTCGAAGACCCCGACGACGTTGGGGTGGTTGAGGCTCGCGGCGATCCTGGCCTCGCGCTCGGCGCGGAGCAGGTCGGGGGTCGTCCCGCCGGGCATGACGCCCACGCGCTTGAGCGCGACGGCACGTCCGAGCACCTCGTCGCGGGCGAGCCAGACCGCGCCCATGCCGCCGCGACCGATCTCGCGGTCGATCGAGTACCGCTCCCCGATCACCGCAACAACCTACTGTGAGGCGGGGCCAGGGACCTGCCACGCTGAGGGGTGAGGCAGGCTGCCCCCCGGCCGATCTCGTTCCGTCCTGATCCTGGAAGGCACCACCGTGCCCGTCGACCCGTCGCTCCTCGACGACCTGCAGTGGCGCGGCCTGTCGCCCACTCCACCGACCTCGACGCCCTGCGCGAGGCCCTGACGGCGGGGAGCGTGCGGTTCTACGTGGGGTTCGACCCGACCGCACCCAGCCTGCACATGGGCAACCTGGTGCAGATCACGACGGCACGGCGCCTGCAGGACGCCGGCCACACGCCGTACCTGCTGGTCGGCGGCGCCACCGGCATGATCGGCGACCCCAAGGACTCCGGCGAGCGGACCCTCAACTCCGCCGACACCGTGGAGGAGTGGACGGCGCGGGTCCGGCGCCAGATCGAGCCGTTCCTCTCCTTCGACGGCGAGAACGCCGCCACGATGGTCAACAACCACGACTGGACGGCCGGGATGTCGGTCATCGACTTCCTCCGCGACATCGGCAAGCACTTCCCGGTCAACCGGATGCTCGCCCGCGACACCGTGAAGCGCCGCCTCGAGTCGGGCATCAGCTACACCGAGTTCAGCTACGTGCTGCTGCAGTCGATGGACTTCCTCACGCTGCACCGCGAGCACGGCGTCGACCTGCAGTTCGGCGGCTCCGACCAGTGGGGCAACATCACCGCCGGCGCCGAGCTGGTCCGCCGCGCCACCGGCGACCCGTGCACGCCTTCGCCACCCCGCTGGTCACCAAGGCCGACGGCACCAAGTACGGCAAGACCGAGGGCGGTGCCCTGTGGCTCGACCCCGAGATGATGGCGCCCTACGCGTTCCACCAGTTCTGGCTGAACGTCGAGGACGAGAAGGTCGGCGAGCTCCTGCGCATCTTCACCTTCCTGCCGCGCGCCGAGATCGAGGCGCTCGAGGAGCGCCACGCGGAGAAGCCGTTCCTGCGCGAGGCCCAGAAGACGCTCGCCGACGCCGTCACCACGTTCGTGCACGGTGCAGCACGAGACCGAGCAGGCCAAGGCGGCGGCGGCCGCGCTGTTCGGCGGCGGCGACCTCACCGACGCTGAGCCCGGCGACGCTCGGCGCGGCGCTGTCGCGAGGCGGGCGTGACCACCCTCGACCGCGGCGACGGGCTGGCCGACCGTCACCGACCTGTTCGTCACGACGGGTCTGGTCAAGAGCCGCAGCGAGGCCCGCCGCACGGTCGGCGAGGGCGGCGCCTACCTCAACAACAGCCGGGTCGAGGACCCCGACGCCGTCGTCGGCGAGGACGACCTGCTCGGCGGGGCCTGGCTGGTGCTGCGCCGCGGCAAGAAGCACTTCGCCGGCGTCGAGGTGCGGTAGGCCGTGCGATGAGCGGCGAGGCGCACTGGCTGGCCGGGCTCGAGGACCGGGCCGCCGCGCGCCTGCCCGCCCCGCTGTTCGACTACCTCGTCCAGGGGGCCCGCGACGGTGACGCCGCGGCGCGTGCGACCGCCGCCTGGCGCCAGGTGGCCCTGCACCCCCGGGTGCTGCGCGACGTGACGCACGTCGACCCCTCCACCGAGGTGCTGGGCGCCGGCACCCGCTGCCCGTTCGGGGTCGCCCCCACGACCCTCCAGCGCGCCGTCCACCCCGACGGCGAGGCGGCGATGGCGCGGGCCGTCGCCGCCGCCGACGGCCTGCTGGTCGTCTCGAGCAACGCCGGGACGCCGTTCGCCGAGATCGGCGCCACCGGCGTGCGCTGGTGGGTGCAGTGCTACCTGCCGGCCGACCGCGACGCTGGCCCTGCCGCTGCTGCGGCGCGCGGTCGACGCCGGAGCCGACGCGGTCGTCCTCACGGTCGACACCCCGGTGGTCGGCACCAAGTACCCCGACACACCCGGCGGGCCGGTCGTGTGGGACGTCGTCGACCCGGCGCTGCTGCGGGTCAACTTCGATCCCGGGTACGAGGACGCACCCGGCGCTGCGAAGGCTCTCGACCTCGGCCCCGCCGACCTGGCTGGCTCACCGAGGCCACCGGCCTGCCGGTGGTGGTCAAGGGCGTGCTGCGCGCGGACGACGCCGCCGCGGCGGTCGACGCCGGCGCCGCGGCGGTGTGGGTCTCCAACCACGGCGGCCGTCAGCTCGACCGGGCGGTGTCGAGCGCGGTGGCCCTCCCGTCGGTCGCCCGCGAGGTCGGGCACCGGGTCCCCGTCTAGTCGACGGGGGAGTGCGGTCCGGCCTCGACGTCCTCACCGCGCTCGCGCTGGGCGCCGACACCGTGATGCTCGGCCGGCTGCCGCTCTACGCGCTCGTCGAGGGGGAGGAGGGGGTGTCCCGGATGCTCCGCGAGCTCGGCCTCCAGACCCTCGAGGCGGCCACCCTGGCGGGGTGCGCACACCTCGCCGACACGCGGGAGCTGACCGTGCCGACGGGCCTGACAGGCCTCTGACCTGCACAAACGGGCTCGTCAAGCGTACGTGTGCTGGGTCACACCGAACCGATTTGTGCTCGTCCCGGGTGTCGTCTAATGTTCTCCAAGTCGCCAGGGAGCGGCGGGAGACAAGATCCTCGTGATCGGGTCTCCGGCCCCGGGGTGACCACCTCTTCTTCACCGCAGTCAGGGTGAACCGAGATCCGCGCGAGCGGGTCGAGGAGATCCTGGCGCGAACGTGTGTGGGGAAGACACCATCGAAGCTGCGGGACCAGACCCTTCACCGGGCGAGGCTCGTGTGCGTCTGATGTTTGAGAACTCAACAGTGTGTCATATGTCGACGGATTAGTTTGTTATGCCCGTGTCGATTCTGGCTTGTTCTGCCCTTTTGGGTGGGGTGGGTTGGTTTTGGTTGTGGGTTTGTTTGTAGTTTCTTTTCGGCAATGATTCTGGCTTGATAGTCAGTGTCGTCGTTGGGAGCAAACGTTTTTGTAGGTTTCTACGGAGAGTTTGATCCTGGCTCAGGACGAACGCTGGCGGCGTGCTTAACACATGCAAGTCGAGCGGTAAGGCCCTTTCGGGGGTACACGAGCGGCGAACGGGTGAGTAACACGTGAGTAATCTGCCCTTCACTCTGGGATAAGCACTCGAAAGGGTGTCTAATACCGGATATGACCTTTCCCTGCATGGGGTGTGGGTGGAAATTTTTTCGGTGGGGGATGTGCTCGCGGCCTATCAGCTTGTTGGTGGGGTAATGGCCTACCAAGGCTTCGACGGGTAGCCGGCCTGAGAGGGTGACCGGCCACACTGGGACTGAGACACGGCCCAGACTCCTACGGGAGGCAGCAGTGGGGAATATTGGACAATGGGCGGAAGCCTGATCCAGCAACGCCGCGTGAGGGATGACGGCCTTCGGGTTGTAAACCTCTTTCATCATCGACGAAGCTCCATGTTGATTGGGGTGACGGTAGGTGGAGAAGAAGCACCGGCCAACTACGTGCCAGCAGCCGCGGTAATACGTAGGGTGCGAGCGTTGTCCGGAATTATTGGGCGTAAAGGGCTCGTAGGCGGTTTGTCGCGTCGGGAGTGAAAACACTGGGCTTAACCGAGTGCTTGCTTTCGATACGGGCAGACTTGAGGCATTGAGGGGAGAACGGAATTCCTGGTGTAGCGGTGAAATGCGCAGATATCAGGAGGAACACCGGTGGCGAAGGCGGTTCTCTGGCAATGTTCTGACGCTGAGGAGCGAAAGTGTGGGGAGCGAACAGGATTAGATACCCTGGTAGTCCACACCGTAAACGTTGGGCGCTAGGTGTGGGGCCTATTCCATGGGTTCCGTGCCGCAGCTAACGCATTAAGCGCCCCGCCTGGGGAGTACGGCCGCAAGGCTAAAACTCAAAGGAATTGACGGGGGCCCGCACAAGCGGCGGAGCATGCGGATTAATTCGATGCAACGCGAAGAACCTTACCTGGGTTTGACATACACCCTGCCGCTTCAGAGATGGGGCCCCTTTTGGGGGTGTACAGGTGGTGCATGGCTGTCGTCAGCTCGTGTCGTGAGATGTTGGGTTAAGTCCCGCAACGAGCGCAACCCTCGTCCTATGTTGCCAGCAAGCCCTTCGGGGTGTTGGGGACTCATAGGAGACTGCCGGGGTCAACTCGGAGGAAGGTGGGGATGACGTCAAGTCATCATGCCCCTTATGTCCAGGGCTTCACGCATGCTACAATGGCCGGTACAAAGGGCTGCGATCCCGTGAGGGGGAGCGAATCCCAAAAAGCCGGTCTCAGTTCGGATTGGGGTCTGCAACTCGACCCCATGAAGTCGGAGTCGCTAGTAATCGCAGATCAGCAACGCTGCGGTGAATACGTTCCCGGGCCTTGTACACACCGCCCGTCACGTCACGAAAGTCGGCAACACCCGAAGCCAGTGGCCTAACCACCTTGTGTGGGGGGAGCTGTCGAAGGTGGGGCTGGCGATTGGGACGAAGTCGTAACAAGGTAGCCGTACCGGAAGGTGCGGCTGGATCACCTCCTTTCTAAGGAGCACACACTCCGCGCCATCACCGTCCGTGTGGTGGGCATTGGTGGTGTTCACTAGTGGAACCGTCGATGAATGGCCCGCACTGTGTCGGGTGCCGGCTGCTAGTACTGCTCATCTCCGTTTCGGCGGTGTGGGTGTGGAACGTGGTTGGTGTCGGGTGGGGTGGGGGAGTGACACACTGTTGGGCCCTGAGACATCAGGCCCAGCCTGGCGCCGTGATGGGGCTGGGTATGGCTGGTTGGTTTCTTGGTTGTTTGTCATGTTGATAGTGGACGCGAGCATCAGCCCGCATCGTCGCACTCTTTGTTGGGTGTCGGGTGTGTGATGTGTTGGGTTGTGTAATTGTAGTGTCTTTGTGCATTGCTGCGTGCCCGTGTACGTCGATTCGCGGGTGCTGGGTGTGTGTGTTGTGTTTGTTGAGTGTTTGTTTGGCAAGCATGGAAGGGCACATGGTGGATGCCTTGGCATCAAGAGCCGATGAAGGACGTTGGAGCCTGCGATAAGCCCTGGGGAGTTGGCAACCGAGCTGTGATCCGGGGGTGTCCGAATGGGGAAACCCGGCTGGAGTCATGTCCAGTCACCTGCATCTGAATAAAATAGGGGTGTAGAGGGGAACGCGGGGAAGTGAAACATCTCAGTACCCGTAGGAAGAGAAAACAATAGTGATTCCGAGAGTAGTGGCGAGCGAAATCGGATGAGGCTAAACCATGTTCGTGTGATACCCGGCAGGGGTTGCGGTTGTGGGGTTGTGGGAGTGTTTGTCATCGTCTGCCGGCGGTGGGGCAGTAAGAAAGTGTGGTGAAGTTGAAGTCCGTTGGAAAGCGGCGCCGTAGAGGGTGATAGCCCCGTAGTCGTAGGATTGTGCCTGCCTGTAGCATTTCCCAAGTAACACGCCACCCCTGAAATGGTGTGTGAATCTGGCGGGACCACCCGTTAAGCCTAAATACTTCTTGATGACCGATAGCGGACCAGTACCGTGAGGGAAAGGTGAAAAGTACCCCTGGCGGGGAGTGAAATAGTACCTGAAACCGTGTGCCTACAATCCGTCAGAGCCCGGCCACCGCACAGCCATGTGTGGCGTGGGGGTGATGGCGTGCCTTTTGAAGAATGAGCCTGCGAGTTTGCGGTGTGTTGCGAGGTTAACCCGTGTGGGGTAGCCGTAGCGAAAGCGAGTCCTAATAGGGCGATTCAGTAGCGCGCTCAAGACCCGAAGCGGAGTGATCTATCCATGGGCAGGTTGAAGCGCGGGTAAGACCGCGTGGAGGACCGAACCCACTTAGGTTGAAAACTGAGGGGATGACCTGTGGATAGGGGTGAAAGGCCAATCAAACTCCGTGATAGCTGGTTCTCCCCGAAATGCATTTAGGTGCAGCGTTGTGTGTTTCTTGCCGGAGGTAGAGCACTGGATAGCCGATGGGCCCGACCAGGTTACTGACGTTAGCCAAACTCCGAATGCCGGTAAGTGAGAGCGCAGCAGTGAGACTGCGGGGGATAAGCTCCGTGGTCGAGAGGGAAACAGCCCAGACCATCAGCTAAGGCCCCTAAGCGGTGACTAAGTGGAAAAGGATGTGGAGTCGCAGTGACAACCAGGAGGTTGGCTTGGAAGCAGCCACCCTTGAAAGAGTGCGTAATAGCTCACTGGTCAAGTGATTCCGCGCCGACAATGTAGCGGGGCTCAAGTCATCCGCCGAAGCTATGGCATTCACACTCCCTTGGATGGGATCCCGGCCACTGGGTGGTTGGGTGTGTGGGTGGGTAGGGGAGCGTCGTGTCGCGAGTGAAGCTCCGGAGTGATCCAGTGGTGGATGCGACACGAGTGAGAATGCAGGCATGAGTAGCGAATCACGGGTGAGAAACCCGTGCGCCGAATGATCAAGGGTTCCAGGGTCAAGCTAATCTGCCCTGGGTAAGTCGGGACCTAAGGCGAGGCCGACAGGCGTAGTCGATGGACAACGGGTTGATATTCCCGTACCGGCAAAGTAGCGCCCATGACGAGCCCGGTGATGCTAACCACCCGAAACCATGTCTACCGATCCCTTCGGGGTGAGGGGATGTGGCGGAGCGTGGGATCCGATCCGGTAGTAGTCAAGCGATGGGGTGACGCAGGAAGGTAGCCCAACCAGGGCGATGGTTGTCCCGGGGTAAGCATGTAGGACGTGGCCTAGGCAAATCCGGGTCGCTGACTTTGATGTCGAGTTTGAGATGTGATGCCGACCCCTTATGGGGGAAGTGGGTGATCCTATGCTGTCGAGAAAAACCTCTAGCGAGCTATGCGCCGCCCGTACCCCAAACCGACTCAGGTGATCAGGTAGAGAATACCAAGGCGATCGAGTGAACCATGGTTAAGGAACTCGGCAAAATGCCCCCGTAACTTCGGGAGAAGGGGGACCCGAACCGTCAACACCCTTGCGGTGGGTAGCGGGGAGGGTCGCAGAGACCAGGCCCAAGCGACTGTTTACTAAAAACACAGGTCCGTGCGAAGTTGTAAGACGATGTATACGGACTGACTCCTGCCCGGTGCTGGAAGGTTAAGAGGACCTGTTAGCCACTTCGGTGGTTGAAGCGGAGAATTTAAGCCCCAGTAAACGGCGGTGGTAACTATAACCATCCTAAGGTAGCGAAATTCCTTGTCGGGTAAGTTCCGACCTGCACGAATGGAGTAACGACTTGGGCGCTGTCTCAACCATGGACTCGGCGAAATTGCACTACGAGTAAAGATGCTCGTTACGCGCGGCAGGACGGAAAGACCCCGGGACCTTTACTATAGTTTGGTATTGGTGTTTGGTTCGGCTTGTGTAGGATAGGTGGGAGACTGTGAAGCATTCACGCCAGTGGGTGTGGAGTCATCGTTGAAATACCACTCTGGTCGTACTAGATGTCTAACCTAGGTCCATGATCTGGATCAGGGACAGTGCCTGATGGGTAGTTTAACTGGGGCGGTTGCCTCCTAAAATGTAACGGAGGCGCTCAAAGGTTCCCTCAGCCTGGTTGGCAATCAGGTGGCGAGTGTAAGTGCACAAGGGAGCTTGACTGTGAGACAGACATGTCGAGCAGGGACGAAAGTCGGAACTAGTGATCCGGCCACGGCATGTGGAAGCGTGGTCGCTCAACGGATAAAAGGTACCCCGGGGATAACAGGCTGATCTTCCCCAAGAGTCCATATCGACGGGATGGTTTGGCACCTCGATGTCGGCTCGTCGCATCCTGGGGCTGGAGTAGGTCCCAAGGGTTGGGCTGTTCGCCCATTAAAGCGGCACGCGAGCTGGGTTTAGAACGTCGTGAGACAGTTCGGTCCCTATCCGCCGCGCGCGTTGGAAACTTGAGAAAGGCTGTCCCTAGTACGAGAGGACCGGGATGGACGAACCTCTGGTGTGCCAGTTGTCCCGCCAGGGGCACGGCTGGTTGGCTACGTTCGGAAGTGATAACCGCTGAATGCATCTAAGCGGGAAGCACGTTTCAAGATGAGGTTTCCCACCCCCTTGAGGGGTTAAGGCCCCCCACAGACCATGGGGTTGATAGGCCGGAGGTGTACAGCAGCAATGCCCAGCCGACCGGTACTAATAGGCCGAGGGCTTGCCACACAAACCCTCAACCAACACCACACGCGTAACACACAGCACTTAGTACACGGTGAAGCATGCGCACGCGTCCACTACAACAGACTTGCCCCACACCACGGGCGTCGAGTACAGTACCCGACAACGGGCCCACCAGCACCACACCACCCGGGTAGGGCAGTCGGGGGACGTGGTCCCGGGCACATAGAGTTACGGCGGCCATAGCGACAGGGAAACACCCGGTCCCATACCGAACCCGGAAGTTAAGCCTGCCAGCGCCGATGGTACTGCAATCGCGAGGCTGTGGGAGAGTAGGACGCCGCCGGACAAACATTGGGTAGAGGCCACCGAAAGGTGGCCTCTACTCTGTTTCCAGCCCTGTCAGCACGCGCGGACATCGAACATGAAGAGGGGAGATCATCGTGGCCGACGAGCGACGTGCTCGCGCGCAGGCGCGGGCGGCGGACGGCCGCAGGGCAAGGCGCCGGCGGCGCGCCGTGACGGACCGCTCGCGGTCCGGGGCGACGCCGGGCGGCCCGCGGTCGCGGCTCCAAGCCGGCGGCGCGATGCTCGCGGCGGCGACGCTCGGGCGGCAAGCCGCCGGCCGGCGGCCGGCGCCGGTCGCCGCGAGCGACTGGAAGCGCCCTGCCGGCAAGGACGTCGAGCGCACCGCGGACCAGGCGATCTACGACGGCCCGGCGCTGCCCGACGACATCACCGGCGCCGAGCTCGACCGCGCCGTGGCCGCCCAGCTCAAGGGCCTGCCCGACAAGCTCGCCGCCCGCATCGCCCGCCACCTCGCGGCGGCCGGGATGCTGCGTCGACGAGGACCCCGAGACGGCCTACCAGCACACGCTCGCCGCCCGCGCCCGCGCGCCGCGCCTCGCGGTCGTCCGCGAGGCGGCCGGCGAGGCGGCGTACGCGGCCGGCCACTACGCCGAGGCGCTCGCCGAGCTGCGGGCCGCCAAGCGGATGAACGGCGCCACGGCCTACCTGCCGATCATGGCCGACTGCCACCGCGCGCTCGGCAACCCCGAGCAGGCGATCAAGCTGGCCAAGAGCCCGTCGGTCGCCAACTTCGCCTCCGAGGCCAAGGCGGAGATGACGCTGGTCGAGGCCGGCGCCCGCCGCGACCTCGGCCAGCTCGACGCCGCCCTGCGCGACCCTCGAGCTCGCGCCGCTCAACAGCAAGAGCCGGCAGCCCTGGGTGGTCCGGCTGCGCTACGCCTACGCCGACACGCTCGTGGCCGCCGGTCGCGAGAAGGACGCGCTGGCGTGGTTCCACCGCACGCACGCGATCGACGCCGACGAGCTCACCGACGCCGCCGCCCGGGCCGAGGACCTCGAGCGGCGCATCGACCTGCGACCTCTAGGCTCAGCGCGACAGGATCCGGACGACTGCTCCCGGCCCCGGCCGGGAGGGTCGCCGTAGCGCAGGTCCCTCGCGGAAGGCCGAGCGCGGACCTGGTCGATGACCGCGACCGCCGGCTCGTCGCTGACGACCTCGAGCACGATGCTCGTCGCCGGCGCCGAAGGTCTGGCCCTCGGGGTCGACCAGCACGGTGCAGAACGTGTCGGGCTCGGTGGTCACGCCGACGGAGCCGCCGCGGCACAGCAGCGGGGTGATGGCTGACCGTCGGTGTTGCTCGTGGCGTGGACCTTGACGCCGTCGAGCCGCAGCGTGCGGCCGAAGTCCGGCGCCGGCGGTGAAGACCCCGACGTAGACCGGCCTGGTCGACCGGCGTCGAGGCGTTGACGACCTGGTCGGACGAGCGGGAGCGCGTGGGGGCTGCCGGAGCGCCACGATGACGACCGCGATGGCGGCCAGGAAGATGGCCGTCCCGACGCACGAGGACCGGCCGAGGGCGCACGCGCAGCTCGAGGTCCCCCATGGCCGACATGGCCTCAACCTACTCGGCACGGGTGACGTCCGCCACGACCGCACCCGTCCCCGCCGGGCCCGGTGCGTGGGAGGATCCGGCCATGACCGACGTCAAGCGCCCCGCGCTCGAGGGCACCGTCGCGGTGCGCGACGACCGGCGCCTGAGCTTCGCCGAGTACGGCTCCCCGCGGGGCGAGGCCCTGGTCTGGATGCACGGCACGCCGGGTGCGCGGCGCCAGATCCCGCTCGAGGCCCGCGCGCTACGCCGCGGAGCACGGCCTGCGCATCGTCGGCATCGACCGCCCCGGCATCGGGTCGTCGACGCCGCACCTCTACCCACGACATCCTCGACTGGACCGGCGACCTCGAGCTGCTGCTCGACGCCCTGGCGCATCGACACGGTCGCGCGTCGTCGGGCTCTCCGGCGGCGGTCCCTACGCGCTGGCCGCCGGCGCCGGGTCTGCCCGACCGGGTGCTCGGGGTCGGCGTGCTCGGCGGCGTCGCGCCCACGGTCGGGCCCGACGCGGCCGACGGCGGCATCATCCAGCTCGCCGTCCGGCTCGCCCCGCTGCTCAGCGCGACCCGGGTGCCGCTCGGCGTCGCGCTGACCCAGGCCATCCGGCTGGTGCGCCCGCTCGCCGGCCCGGGCCTCGACCTGTACGCCGCCGTCCAGCCGCGGGGACAAGAACCTGCTGTCGCGCCCGGAGTTCAAGGCGATGTTCCTCGACGACCTGCTCAACGGCGCCCGGTTCCAGACGCTCGCGCCGCTGAGCGACCTGGTGCTGTTCACCCGCGACTGGGGCTTCGCGCCGTCCGACGTGACGGTGCCGGTGCGCGTGGTGGCACGGCGACGCCGACCACATCGTGCCGTTCGCGCACGGCCAGCACGTCGTCGACGCGGCTGCCGGACGCCAGCTGAGCGTCATCGACGGCGAGAGCCACCTCGGCGGGCTCGGCATCGCCGAGGAGGTCATCTCGACGCTGATGGCGCTCGAGCCGGCCGTTCCAGCGTTCCAGCCGTTCCGCTGGTGCGAAGGCGCCCCATGCGTCACAATGAAGGCCTAACTACACACCTGTCACTCTGAGGTCACCCGTCACCTGACATCTCGAGTCGAGCCCGCTGGGGAAGGCGTAGCTCGCGCCGGAGATGAAGGAGATGTCGTGACTGTTCGCACCGCTGACCGCACCACCAGCCGCGGCGTCCTGTTCGTGCACTCGGCGCCGTCCGCGCTGTGCCCGCACATCGAGTGGGCCGTGGGTGGTGTCCTCGGCGCGCCCACCAACCCGATCTGGACCCCGCAGCCGGCGCAGTCCGGCACCTACCGTGCCGAGCTCTCCTGGTCCGGCGCGTCCGGCTCGGCCGCCGCGATCGCCTCGGCGCTGCGCGGCTGGAACCACCTGCGCTTCGAGGTCACCGAGGAGCCGACGTCCTCGACCGAGGGCGCGCGCTACTCCTTCACCCCCGACCTGGGCGTCTTCCACGCCGTCGTCGGGCTGCACGGCGACATCATGATCCCCGAGGACCGGCTCAAGGCCGCGGTCGTCAAGGCGGCGCTGGGCGAGACCACCTCCTGGTCACCGAGATCGACAAGCTGCTCGGCAAGCCCTGGGACGACGAGCTCGAGACCTTCCGGCACGCCGGCGAGGGCGCCCCGGTGCGCTGGCTGCACCAGGTGGTCTGAGCCAGGCGGTCGGCTGAGCAGGCGTCAGCGGAACAGGCGGAAGTAGGTCGGCCTGCGAGCGGCCGACGCGCTTGTCGCCCGCCGGTCCTGGTAGATCATCTTCATTGGATCTTGTAGCGGCCTGGCCTGACGCTCGGTGCCGCACAGCCGGAGCTGCAGGCAGCCCTGGGTGCGTTCCCACGCTTGTTGGGCGAGCCGGGTCCCAGACTCGATGAGCTGCCCGTGAGCCTTCTTGCCGCTCGGCGAGTAGACCTGCACGTAGCCGGACCAGTCGTCGGTCGGGCGGGCTTGATGACGTAGTGGACGCGGTAGTCGTGCGCAGCCCTGCAGGAAGCGCTGGTCGCGGCACCGATGGCGCACGCCCGATGCTGTTGCTCGCTAGACCGGGGCCGCGTGCCGGTCGGCGCCAGCGCCGGCACCAGCGCCGCGGCGAGCACCAGGGCGAGGCGATGAGGCGGGCGATCGAGGCGGCGCAGCATGGCGGGTCCTCCCGAGGCGGTGTGACGTCGTCAAACGTATCAACGCCCCGGAGCAGGCGGGGTTACGCCGTCACACCGCGGACGGGCGGCCGACGCGGTCCTCAGAGCGGGATGTTGCCGTGGCGGCCGCGGCGCACGCCGTCGCGCTGGACCGCCTCGTCGATCGCCCGGGCGATCGCCGAGCGGGTGCGGTCCGGGGTGACGACCTCGTCGACGACGCCGATCTCGACGGCCTTGTCGACGCCGCCGGCGATCCGCTCGTGCTCCGCGGCCAGCTCGGCCTCGACCTGGGGCAGCATGTCGGGGGAGACCTCGGCCAGCCGGCGCCGGTGCAGGATGCGGACGGCGGCGACCGCGCCCATCACGGCGACCTCGGCGCCCGGCCAGGCGAACACCTTGGTGGCGCCCAGCGAGCGGGCGTTCATGGCGATGTAGGCGCCGCCGTAGGTCTTGCGGGTCACCAGGGTGACGCGCGGCACGACGCACTCGCCGAAGGCGTGCAGCAGCTTGGCGCCGCGGCGCACGACGCCGTCCCACTCCTGGCCGACGCCGGGCAGGTAGCCCGGGCACGTCGACGACGACGATGAGCGGGACGCCGAAGGCGTCGCACATGCGCACGAAGCGGGAGGCCTTCTCGGCCGAGAGCGAGTCGAGGCAGCCGCCGAGGCGCAGCGGGTTGTTGGCGACGACGCCGACGGTGCGGCCGCCGAAGCGGCCGAGCGCGGTGACGATGTTGGGGCCCAGCGGGCGTGCAGCTCCTGGACGGTGCCCTCGTCGAGGACCTGCTCGACCAGCGGGTGCACGTCGTAGGCGCGCTTCTTCGAGGCCGGCAGCACCGCCTCGAGGTCGCGGTCGTCGACGTCGTCGACGACGAGGCTGCCCTGCGAGCCGAGCAGCGCAGGCCACGGTGCGGGCCCGGTCGAGCGCCTCGCGCTCGGAGTCGGTGAGGATGTGGACGACGCCGGAGCGCCGGCCGTGCGGCTCGGGCCCGCCGAGGCGCAGCATGTCGACGGCCTCGCCGGTGACCGAGCGGACGACGTCGGGCCCGGTCACGAAGATCCGGCCCTCGGGGCCGAGGATGACGACGTCGGTCAGGGCGGGGCCGTAGGCCGCGCCGCCGGCGGCCGGGCCGAGCACGACGGAGACCTGCGGGATCACGCCGGAGGCCTGCGTCATCACCTGGAAGATCCGGCCGACGGCGTGCAGCGACAGCACGCCCTCGGCGAGCCGGGCGCCGCCGGAGTGCCACAGCCCGATGATCGGGACGCTGGTCGGTCATCGCCCGGTGGTAGGCGTCGACGACGACCCGGCAGCCGACGTCGCCCATGGCGCCGCCCATGACGGTGGCGTCGGAGCAGAACGCCACGACGCGGGTGCCGTCGACGGTGCCGACGGCGGCGACCATGCCCGATGTCGTCGTCGGGCGGTGATCAGCTCGAGGCTGCCGTCGTCGAGGAGCGCCGCGAGCCGGGTGACCGGGTTGCGCGGGTCCTCCGCGCGGGGCAGCTTGCGCGGGCTTCGGCCGGGGCCTGCGGTCGCCGTCATGGGGCTCCTAGGGCTCAGACGAGGCGAAGACGACGGCGACGTTGGCGCCGCCGAAGCCGAAGGAGTTGTTGAGCGCGGCGATGTCGCCCTGGGGCAGGTCGCGCGCCTTGGTGGCGATGTCGAGCTCGACCTGCGGGTCCTGGTCGTCGAGGTTGATCGTCGGCGGGGACACGCGGTGCTGGAGCGCCAGCACGGTGGCGACCGCCTCGAGGGCGCCGGCGCCGCCGAGCAGGTGGCCGGTCATCGACTTGGTGCTGGTCACCACGACGTCGGAGACGTGCGCTGCCGAGCGTCGCGTGCAGCATCAGGCCCTCGGCGATGTCGCCCTGCGGCGTCGAGGTCGCGTGGGCGTTGACGTGCTTGATCGCCGAGCGGGTCGATGTCGGACTCGAGCAGCGCGCGCTTGATCGCGCGCGAGCCGCCGCGACCCGGCCGGGTCGGGCTGGGCGATGTCGTGGGAGTCGGCGGTGATGCCGGCGCCGAGGACCTCGGCGTAGATGTGCGCGCCGCGGGCCCGGGCGTGCTCCTCGGACTCCAGCACCAGCACGCCGGCGCCCTCGCCGAGCACGAAGCCGTCGCGGCCGGTGTCCCACGGGCGGCTGACCGTCGTCGGGGTCGCCGTCGCTGTCTTCGACAGCGCCATCATGTTGGCGAACGCGGCCATCGGCAGCGGGTGGATCGCGGCCTCGGTGCCGCCGGCCACGACGACGTCGGCGCGGCCGAGGCGGATCTGGTCGATCGGCCAGGGCGATCGCCTCGTTGCCGGACGCGCACGCCGAGACCGGCGTGTTGACCGCGGCGCGGGCGCCGACGTAGCAGGCTGACGTTGGCGGCGGGACCGTTGGCCATCAGCATCGGCACGGCGAGCGGGGAGACCCGGCGCGGGCCCTTCTCGAGCAGGGTGTCGTAGTTGGCTCAGCAGGGTGGTGACGCCGCCGATGCCGGTGGCCATCGCGACGCCGACCCGGTCGCCGTCGAGGTCGCCGGCCTCCTGCGCGGCCGTCGAGGCCGGAGTCGCGCCCAGGCCTCCATCGCCGCGACCATGGCGAGCTGCGTGCTGCGGTCCAGCCGGCGGGCCTTGACCCGCTCGAGCACCTCGGTCGGGTCGACCGCCACCGGGCGCGCCGATCTTCACCGCGAGGTCCTCGACCCAGTCGTGCTCGAGGCGGCGTACGCCGGAGCGACCGGCGAGCATCGCCTCCCAGGTGCTGGGGACGTCACCGCCGAGCGGGCTGGTCGTGCCGAGGCCGGTGACGACGACGCGGATCTGGTTGCGCCATCATGCTGCCGCTCAGGCGCTGGCGCGCTCGATGAAGGCGACGGCGTCGCCGACGGTCTTGAGGTTCTTGACCTCGTCGTCGGGGATCGGTGACGCCGAACTTCTCCTCGGCGGCCACGACGACCTCGACCATGGAGAGCGAGTCGACGTCGAGGTCGTCGACGAACGACTTGTCGAGCTGGACGTCGTCGGGCTCGATGCCGGCGACCTCGTTGACGATCTCGGCGAGGTCGGCGCGGATCTCTTCGGTGGTGGCCATGCTGTGCTTCCTTCCTGGGTGGGTCTGCGGGTGGTGCGGTGGAGCGGTGGTGCGGATCAGGGGACGACGACGACCTGGGCCGCGTAGGCCAGGCCGGCGCCGAAGGCGATGAGCAGCGCGAGGTCGCCGGAGCGGGCGTCGCCCTCCTGCGACCATCCGGTGCAGGGCGAGCGGCACCGAGGCCGCCGAGGTGTTGCCCTGGTCGGCGACGTCGCGGGCGATGCGGACCGTGTCGGGCAGCTTCATCGAGCGGGCCATGGCGTCGGTGATGCGCATGTTGGCCTGGTGGGGCACGAAGCAGTCGAGGTCGTCGACGGTGATGCCGGCGCGCTCGACGGCCTGCAGGCCGACCTTGGCCATCGCGAACGAGGCCCACCGGAACACGGCGCTGCCCTGCATGGTGAGGTGCCGGCATCACCGGGGTCTCGGAGGCCATCACGTCGCGCCAGTCCTCGGTCTGGCGGATGAAGTCGAACTGCTCGCCGTCGGAGCCCCAGACGACCGGGCCGATGCCCGGGCGTCTCGCTCGGGCCGACCACGACGGCGCCGGCGCCGTCGGCGAAGATGAAGGCGGTGCCGCGGTCGGTCGCGGTCGAGGATGTCGGTGAGTCGCTCGACGCCGATGACCAGCACGTGGCGGGCGCTGCCGCGAGCGCACCATGTCGGCGGCGAGGCCGACGCCGTGGCAGAAGCCGGCGCAGGCCGCGGAGATGTCGAAGGCGACCGGCTGCGTCGCAGCCGAGCTCGTGGGCGATCGCCGGGGCGATGGCGGGGGTCTGCATCATGTGGCTGACGGTCGCGACGATGACGGCGTCGACCTGGCCGGCGTCGATGCCGGCGTGCTCGAGGGCCTCGCGGGCGGCGGCGACGCTCATCATCTGCACCGACTCCTCGGGACCGGCGAAGCGGCGGGTCTTGATGCCGGAGCGCTGCTGGATCCACTCGTCGCTGCTGTCGATGGCCTCGACGAGCTCGGAGTTGGGGACGACGCGGACCGGGCGGTAGGCGCCGACGCCGAGCACGGCGGCGTGGGCCGCGCCCGGTCGACGGTGGTCGAGCGCCGTGCTGGTGGTCACTCCGACGCCCTCGGGGTGCAGGCGCAGCAGGGGCTGGCCGGGGGAGACGGGGTCGCCGTCCTCGACGAGCCACTCGACGACCTGGCCGCCGTGGGCGGCGGTCACGACGATCCGGTCGCGCAGGCTGTTGACGCCGCCGATCTCGGCGCCGGCGCGCGAGCAGGTCGGCGTCGGCGGCGCGTCGGCGTCGATCTCGAAGGTGCCCTTGGCGGGGGAGACGACCATCCGCCAGGTCGGGGTGACGTCGATCAGCGAGCCCTCGCCGTGCTTGGCGCAGAACGCGCGGGCGTCGTCGAGCTGGTCGGGGGTCTTGAGGGCGAAGGTCTCGACGCCCTTGAGGGCGCGCTTGGCGATGCCGGTGAGCGTGCCGGCCGGCGGCATCTCGAGGATGCCGGTGACGCCGAGGTCGGCCATCGTCGTCCAGGCAGAGGTCCCAGCGGACCGGGCTGGCGATCTGGCCGACGATGCGCTTGAGCACCTCGCGGCCGTCGTGGACGACCTGGCCGTCGCGGTTGGAGATCAGCGGGATGCGCGGGTCGTGGGTCGAGACCGACAGCGGCGAGCCGGGCGACGTGGTCGACCGCGGGAGCCATGTGCTCGGTGTGGAAGGCGCCGGCGACCGAGAGCGGCATCAGCCGGGCCTTGGCGGGCGGGTCGGCCGGCGAGGGCCGCGAGCTGCTCGAGGGTGCCGGCGGCGACGATCTGGCCGGGGCCGTTGTCGTTGGCCGGCGGTGAGCCCGTGCGCGCGCGAGCGCGGCGAGCACCTCGTCGCGGTCGCCGCCGAGGACGGCGGTCATGCCGGTCGGGGTGGCCGCGGCGGCGTCGGCCATGGCGTTGCCGCGCTCGCGCACCAGCACCATCGCCTGCTCGGCGCGTGATCGCCCGGGCGCCGACGGCGGCGGCGAGCTCGCCGACGCTGTGGCCGGCGACCGCGCCGACCTGGCTGAAGCCGTCGGTGCGGGTGGGGGAACAGCTCGAGGGTGGCCACCAGGGCGGTGCCGACGAGCAGCGGCTGGGCGATCCGGGTGTCGCGGATGGTGTCGGCGTCCGACACCGTGCCGTGGTGGGCCAGGTCGATGCCGGCCACGGTCGAGAGCCAGTGCAGCCGCGAGGCGAAGACGTCGTCCTCGAGCCAGGGCGCGAGGAATCCGGGCGTCTGGGCGCCTTGTCCGGGGGCGACGATGACGAGCACGTCGCCAACTCTGCCGGGTCGACGGCTCCGGACGCGCATCAGGCGCGCACGAAACTGCCGCGGCGGATCTTTGTCGGGTTCCTACAAAGCCGTCGCGACTCGCCGGATACGGGTGGGGCATCGCGTCCGGACTGGCGCCCGAGGACGAGCGCGATCTGCAGGGTCAGGGCGTCGCGCGGGCTGGCTCGGGGTGAAGCCGGTCAGGTCGGCGACCTGCCGCATCCGGTAGCGGACGGTGTTGGGGTGGACGAACAGCGCGCGGGCGGTGCCCTCGACCGACCCGCCGCTGGGCGAGGTAGGCCGCCAGGGAGTCGGCCAGCGCCGCCGCGCGCCGCGGCCAGCGGCAGGTAGACCTCCTCGACCAGGTGCCGGCGGGCGTGGCCGTCGCCGGCCAGGGCCCGCTCGGGCAGCAGCTCGCGCTCAGCACCGGGCCGGGGCGCCTCGGGCCAGCCCGCCGCGGCGCGGTGCGCGGCCAGCGCGGCCCGGGCCGAGACGTGGGCGTGCTGCAGGTCGTCGGTGACCGGGCCCACCACCACCGGGCCGGCGCCGAAGAGGTCGACCAGCGAGCGTCGCCGGCCGCCCGGGCGTCGGTCGACGCCGCCGAGCAGCACGACCAGCCGGTCGCCCTGGGCGGCGCACAGGGCGTCCATGCCCGCGCGTCGCGGGCCACCCGGCGCACGGCGTCGAAGAGGTCGGTCGTCGGTGCGCCGCTCGGGCAGCGTGCCCAGCACCACCGTCGACGTCGCCGCGAGCGCCGACCAGCCGAGCGCCGCTGGCCCGCGACAGCATCGTCTCGTCGCTCTCGGCGCGCAGCACGGCGTCGACGACCAGCGCCTCGAGCCGGGCGTCCCAGGCGCCGCGCATCTCGGCGGCCCGGGCGTAGACCTCGGCGGTGGCGAACGCGATCTCGCGGGCGTAGCGCAGCACGGCGGCCCGCACGTCGGGCGACGTCCTCGGCGTCGACGATGTCGGTCGACGTCGCGCTCGACGACCTCGATCGAGAGCCGCACCAGGTCGACGGTCTGCTGCAGGCTGATGGTGCCGGCCAGGGCGCGCGGCGCGGCCCCGAACACCGAGGCCGCCGACGGCGAACGACTCCGAGCCGGCCGCGTCGGGCCGTCGCCGCCGCCGGCGCCGTCGCGCGTACCACTCGACGAAGGCCCGGATGCCGGCCTGCACGATCTGGCCGACCCAGGACGCGCTCCTCGGCGCTCAGCTCGCGGAACCACGGCATCTCGCCCTCCATCCGCGCCATCGCGGAGGTGCTCAGCGCCCCGCTCGACCGGACCAGGGCGGTCGCGGCCCGCTCCCGGGGGTGCGGGCGCGGCGGGGGGACACGCAGCGAGCCTAGTCGGCCCGTCGGGCCGGGCCATCCGTCGGACGGCGTGCGACCACCCGGACTGACCAGAAGCCCGCGGCTGCGAGGCGGATCGTGCCGGTGACGCGGACACTCCGCACCATGGAGCGTGTCCGCACGGGCACCTGCGTGGTTGAATCCTGAATCAGACGTCGGAGGAGGCCCGCATGACCGAGACAGCGCCACGAGGTGCAGTACGTCACGATCCACGGCCACCGGCGCGCCTTCGTCAAGGCCGGCTCGCGGCCCGGCCCTGCTGCTGCTGCACGGCCTGGGCTGCGACCACACGACGTGGGAGCCGGTGATCGACACGCTCGCCAAGCGCTACACCGTGATCGCCCCCGACCTCCTGGGCCACGGCGACTCGGCCAAGCCGCGCGCCGACTACAGCGTCGGCGGCTACGCCAACGGCATGCGCGACCTGCTGACCGTGCTCGGCATCGACAAGGTCACCGTCGTCGGCCACAGCTTCGGCGGCGGCGTCGCGATGCAGTTCGCCTACCAGTTCCCCGAGCGCACCGAGCGGATGATGCTCGTCGGCCTCCGGCGGTCTCGGCCCCGAGGTCACCCCGGCGATCCGCGCCATCACCACCCCCGGCTTCCACCAGGTCATGGGCGTGCTGACGCTGCCCGGCGTCCGCCACGTCGGCGTCGCCGGCCTCAAGGCCGCCTCGCGCCACCGGGCTCAAGGCCGACCCGCGACCTCGCGCGAGGTCGCCGACATCTACGACTCCTTCAAGGACCCGCACGCCCGCGCCGCGATCCGCCACGTCGTCCGGGCCGTCGTCGACTGGAAGGGCCAGATCGTCACCATGGCCGACCGCGCCTACCTCACCGACGCGATGCCGATGGCCGTCGTCTGGGGCCGCGACGACCATGGTGATCCCGGTCCGCCACGCCAGCAACGCCGCCGCGCTCGCCCCCAAGGCCCGCGTCGAGGTCATCCCCAACGCCGGCCACTTCCCGCACAAGGACCACCCCGAGCGCTTCGCCAAGATCGTCCACGACTGGATCCGCACCACCCAGCCCGCGACCTACTCGCGCGCCAAGTGGCGCACCGCTGCTCAAGGCCAGGCGTCACGGGCCCGGCGTCGGCCCCTCGACCACCACGCCCCGCCGTCCCGCGTCACGTCCCTCGTCGGACGCCGGCAAGGTCGAGACGGCCTAGCGCACGCGCCGAGCTGCCGACCCGGTCCGCGTGCTGCGACGGTCTCGACGCGCCTGTCGACCGCCTCGTTCTGGCGGACGCGCTCGACCGCTGCACGCCGTCGCCGATCCGTCGCTGCGGCGACCGGTCGGCGTCGACGCGAGCGGTCACGGCGTCGCCGCCCTCCTGCTTGACGCCGGAGACGGCGGTCGGGTCGTCGATGCGGTACTGCGCGGCGGCCTTGGCGACGAGGGCGGGGTCGATGTCGCCGGCGTCGGCGAGGGCCTGGAGGGCGCGGACGACGACCGACTGGGCGTCGATGCGGAAGAAGCGCCGCGCGGCGGGGCGGGTGTCGGCGAAGCCGAACCCGTCGGCGCCGAGGACGCAGTAGTCGCCGGGCACCCAGCGGGCGATCTGCAGCGGCACGGCCGCCATGTAGTCGGAGACCGCGACGAACGGGCCGCCGGAGCCGTCGAGCTTGTCGGTGACGTACGGGATCGCGCGGGGCGTCGTCGGGGTGGAGGAGGTTGTGGTCCTCGGCGGCGACGGCGTCGCGGGCCAGCTCGTTCCACGACGTGACCGACCAGGTGTCGGACTGCACGCCCCACTCCTCGGCGAGCAGGCGTCGCGGCCTCCTTGACCCACGGGAAGCCGACGCCGGAGGCGAGCAGCTGCACGCGGGGCCCGTCGCCGCTCGGCGGTGGAGACCTGGTGGATGCCGCGCAGGATGCCCTCGACGTCGACGTCGTCGGGCTCGGGCGGGCTGCTCGACCGGCTCGTTGTAGACGGTGATGTAGAAGATGACGTTCTCGCCGGTGCCGTCGGCGCCGCCGGTGCCGTACATCCGCTCGAGGCCCGACGCGCATGATGTGGCCGACCTCGTAGGCGAACGCCGGGTCGTAGTGCACGACCGCCGGGTTGGTCGCCGCGAGCAGCGGCGAGTGGCCGTCGGCGTGCTGCAGGCCCTCGCCGGTCAGCGTGGTGCGACCGGCGGTGGCGCCGATGAGGAAGCCGCGCGAGAGCTGGTCGGCCATCGCCCAGATCGAGTCACCGGTGCGCTGGAACCCGAACATCGAGTAGAAGATGTAGAACGGGATCATGTGCTCGCCGTGCGTGGAGTACGCCGACCCGGCGGCGGTCGCCGAGGCCATCGCGCCGGCCTCGGAGATGCCCTCGTGCAGCATCTGGCCGCTGGTCGACTCCTTGTAGGCGAGCAGCAGCTTGCGGTCGACGGCCTCGTACTGCTGGCCGCCCGGGTTGTAGACCTTGGCGCTCGGGAACATCGAGTCCATGCCGAAGGTGCGGTACTCGTCGGGCGCGATCGGCACGATGCGCTTGCCGATCTCGGGGTCCTTCATCCAGTCCTTGAGCAGCCGGACGACGGCCATGGTGGTGGCGACCGCGTGCTTGCCGCCGCCCTGCTTGCAGCTCGGCGTACACCTCGTCGCCGGGCAGCTTGAGGGGCTTGGCCCGCACGACGCGCTGCGGGAGCGAGCCGCCGAGCTGGCTCGCGGCGCTGCGATCATGTACTCGATCTCGGGGGACTTCGCGCCGGGGTGGAAGAACGGCGCGGCGCCGGTCTCCTCGTAGGAGCGCTCGAGGTCGCGGTCGGAGATCGGCAGGTAGAGCCGGTCGCGGAACTTCTTGAGGTCGTCCGGGGTGAGCTTCTTCATCTGGTGGGTGGCGTTCTTGCCCTCGAGGGCGTCGATCGTCCAGCCCTTGATGGTCTTGGCCAGGATCACCGTCGGCTGCCCGACGTGCTTGGTCGCGGCGTCGAAGGCGGCGTAGACCTTGCGGTAGTCGTGGCCGCCGCGCGGCAGCTTCTGGATCTGCCCGTCGCTCATGTGCTCGACCATCTTGCGCAGCCGCGGGTCGGGGCCGAAGAAGTGCTCGCGGACGTAGGCGCCGTCCTCGACGGAGTAGGTCTGGAACGCGCCGTCGGGGGTGGTGTTCATCTGGTTGACCAGGACGCCGTCGACGTCGCGGGCGAGCAGGGCGTCCCAGCCCTGGCCCCAGATCGACCTTGATGACGTTCCAGCCGGCGCCGCGGAAGTTGGCCTCGAGCTCCTGGATGATCTTGCCGTTGCCGGTGACCGGTCCGTCGAGCTGCTGCAGGTTGCAGTTGACGACCCAGGTGAGGTTGTCGAGCTCCTCGCGGGCCGCGACGCGGATCGCGCCGAGCGACTCGGGCTCGGCCATCTCGCCGTCGCCGAGGAACGCCCAGACGTGCTGGTCGGAGGTGTCCTTGATGCCGCGGTTGTGCAGGTAGCGGTTGAAGCGCGCCTGGTAGATCGAGTTGAGGGCCGTCAGGCCCATCGAGACCGTCGGGAACTCCCAGAAGTCCGGCATCAGCCGCGGGTGCGGGTAGGACGGCAGGCCCGGCGCCGGGCCCGTGCTGGACCTCCTGGCGGAAGCGGTAGCAGCTGCTGCTCGGTGAGCCGGCCCTCGAGGAAGGCGCGGGCGTAGATGCCGGGGGAGGCGTGGCCCTGGATGTAGATCTGGTCGCCGCCGCCCGGGGGCGTCCTTGCCGCGGAAGAAGTGGTTGAAGCCGACCTCGTAGAGGCTGGCCGAGGACTGGTAGGTCGCGATGTGGCCGCCGACCTCGAGGCCCTTGCGGTTGGCGCTCGAGACCATCACGGCGGCGTTCCAGCGCAGGAACGCGCGGATCCGCTGCTCGACCTCGTAGTCGCCGGGGAACCACGGCTCGCGCTCGGGCGGGATGGTGTTGATGTAGTCGGTGCTGCGCAGGGCCGGCACGCCGACCTGCGTCTCGCGGGCCCGCTCGAGCAGCCGCAGCATGACGTAGCGGGCGCGCTCGCGGCCCGCGCTCGTCGAGCATGGAGTCGAAGGAGTCGAGCCAGTCCTGCGTCTCGTCGGGGTCGATGTCGGGCAGCTGGGTCGGGAGTCCTTCGTGGATCACCGCGCGGGCGGTCGACCGGCGGGTCGCTCGGCCGTCGGCCGCTGCTGGTCGGGCCGGGGGAGGTGGGTGTCTCGCCGCTCACCCGCTCCATCGTCGCACGCGACCGGAGGGCGCGGAATCGACGCCTGCCCTACCGGATAGGTACGCCACGCCCACGGGGTCGCCGGGTCCGCTTGCGGGCTCGCGGTGCTTCGTCCGGTGGACTGTCGCCCAGCGACCGGGTCTTGCAGGTTGCGCCCGTATCCGATGGACTACGCCGAACAGTCCCGCCGAGATCGCATCCAGGAGGAATCGTCCACGTGAGCGCGACCGCCGGTGGCGGCACCACCCAGACCGGCCAGACCGGCCAGACAGGCCCGGCCGAGACGGCTCGGCTTCACCAACGGCATGGTCGTGCAGGAGCTCGGCTGGGACAACGACACCGATGACGCCCTGCGGGTGGCCATCGAGGACGCGATCGACGCCGACATGGTCGACGGCGACTACGGCAACGTGGTCGACGCCGTGTGCTGTGGTGGCGCGACGAGGACGGCGACCTGGTCGACGGCCTCGTGGAGGCGCTGACCGACCTCGTGGGCGGCGGTGTCGATCTGGCTGCTGACGCCGAAGATCGGTCGCCCCAACGCCGTCGACGCCGCCGACATCGCCGAGGCCGCCCCCATCGCCGGGCTGTCGCAGACGACGTCCGCCGCGGTCAGCAAGGACTGGTCCGCCACCCGCCTGGTCGCGCCCAAGACCGTCAGCTGAGCCCACCCGACAGGCGGTCGTCCCGCGGCACGCACTAGGTGTGACCCGCCGTGCTCAAGAAGCTGACGTCCGGCGCGGCCGCGGCCGGCACCTCGCTGAAGGTCCTCGGCGAGCGCCGGGGTCATCCGGCCCTACTCGCCGGTCGACGCTCGCCCGGCTGGGCCGCACCCTCAAGGCCGTGGGGCACCGGGCCGGCGGGCGGCTTCACCTCGCTCGCGCTGCGCATCGCCCGACCAGGTCGGCATCGTCGACGAGCTCGGCGAGCTGACCTGGGGCGAGCTGCACGCCCGCTCGAACTCCCTGGCCCACGCGCTGCGCGAGCTCGGGGTCGGCGAGGGCGACGGCGTCGCCATCATGTGCCGCAACCACCGCGGCTTCGTCGACGCCAGCATCGCGGTCGCCAAGCTCGGCGCCGACATCGATCTACCTCAACACCGCGTTCGCCGGCCCGCAGCTGGTCGAGGTGCTCGAGCGCGACCAGCCCAAGGTGCTGATCTACGACGAGGAGTTCGCCGACCTGGTCGCGAAGGCCTCGGTCGACGTCCAGGTCGTCGCCTGGACCGACGACGACGCGACGCGCGACGGCGACGACGTCCCGACGCTCGAGTCGCTCATCGAGTCCCACGACTCCCAGGACCTCGACCCGCCCTCGCGCCACGGCCGGATCATCATCCTCACCTCGGGCACCACCGGCACGCCCAAGGGCGCCCCGCGCAGCGAGGCCGGCGTCGAGGCCGCCGTCGCGCTGCTCGGCTCGATCCCGCTCAAGGCCGGGCAGCGCGACCCACATCGCCGCGCCGCTGTTCCACACCTGGGGCTTCGCCCACCTGGCGCTGTCGATGCTGCTCGGCTCGACGATGGTGCTGCGGCGCCGCTTCGACCCCGAGTCGTTCCTCGAGACCCTCGACGAGCGAGCGACTGCGAGGCCGCCGCGGTCATCCCGGTGATGCTCCAGCGCATGCTGGCGCTGCCGCAGGAGACCCAGGACCGCTACGACCTCGAGCGACGCTCACGGTCGTCGCCAGCTCCGGCTCGGCGCTGCCCGGCGACCTCGCCATCACCTGGATGGACCAGTTCGGCGACAACCTCTACTCCACCTACGGCTCGCACCGAGGTCGCCTACGCCGCCATCGCCGCGCCCGACGGACCTGCGCGCCAACCCCGGCGACCGCCGGGCGGCCGCCGTACGCCACGACGGTGAAGATCCTCGACGACCAGGGCCAGGAGGTGCCGCCCGGCGACCTCCGGCCGGATCTTCGTCGGCAACGGGCTGCTCTTCGAGGGCTACACCGGCGGCGGCCACAAGGAGGTCGTCGACGGGCTCATGTCCTCCGGCGACGTCGGCCGGTTCGGCGACGACGGCCGCCTCTACATCGAGGGCCGCGACGACGAGATGATCGTCTCCGGCGGCGAGAACGTCTTCCCCAAGGAGGTCGAGGACTGCCTGGCCCGCCACGAGGCCGTCACCGAGGTCGCCGCCGATCGGCGTCGACGACGACGACTTCGGCAAGCGCCTGCGCGCCTTCGTCGTGGTCACCGCCGACGCCGACGTCAACGAGGACGACCTCAAGGACTGGGTCAAGGCCAACCTCGCCCGCTACAAGGTGCCGCGCGAGATCGTGTTCCTCGACGAGCTGCCCCGCAACGCCACCGGCAAGGTCCTCAAGCGCGACCTGCGTCGACCGCGAGTGACCGCCGCCGAGCCGGTCGAGGGGCTGGCGACTCGGGGGACCGGCCCCCGACTTCACCCTGCGCGACCAGTTCGGCCAGGACGTCACCCTGTCTCCTACCGCGGGCAGCAAGGCCGTCGCGATCCTCTTCTACCCCTACGCGTTCTCCGGGGTCTGCACCGGCGAGATGGCCGGCATCCGCGACCGCCTCGCCGAGTTCATGACCTTCGACACCGAGGTGCGTCGGCATCTCCTGCGACCCGATGTTCTCGCTGCGCGCCTTCGCCGACGCAGACGGCCTCAACTTCCCGCTCCTGAGCGACTTCTGGCCGCACGGCGAGGTCGCCCGCGCCTACGACGTGTTCGACGAGGAGCGCGGCTGCCCGCGGCGCTCGTCCTACGTCGTCGACAAGCGAGGGAGTCGTCCGCTGGGCGGTCCACAGCGCCATGCCCGCAGGCCCGCGACCTCGACGAGCACCTGCGCCAGCTGCGCGCCGTGACGTAGCCGCGGCCACCGTCTAGACCGGCGCCGGGTCATTTTCGGGTCAACCGGTTGCGAGGCTCCGGCGCCGCCCAGTAATCTTCTACCTGTCGAACCGCTGGTGACCCGAGACGCCAGCGGTTCGACTCTTTTTCGTAGGCGTGAGGTGCTCGCCTTGCGCGGGGGCGTGTAGCTCAGCGGTAGAGCGCTTCGCTTACAACGAAGTGGTCGGGGGTTCGATCCCCTCCGCGCCCACCACCCGCGGCTACTCGCAGCCGCCTGTCCGGGTGCGCGGCCTCCCACTGGCCGAGCTGGGCTGCAGGGCCTTCATGACCTCCCAGACCTGGGCGGCCGGGAGCCGGACCGCGCGTGACCACCTGGGCGTCGACCCGGGCGACCGCCGTGCCGTCGTCGTCGGTGCTCGGCACCGGCGGCCGGCTCATCGAGACGAAGTCGAGGACGAAGGTCTCGCTGTTGTGCCAGACGCTGGCGAAGTCGGCGTAGTGACCCTCGAGGTGCTCGGGCGGCACGTTGATGTTGAAGGCGGTGGGCCGCTCGTCCCTGCTCATGCCCACCATCCTGCCCGGACGCGCGCCATCCGGGCCGGTTCGCGCTCCGAACCACCATCGGGGCTCGCACTGGCTTCCGTGGGGGTGACCGGTGCGGGCCCCCCTCCATGCCACCAGGTCGCGCTCGGTCCCATCCGCAGGGGCGACGGCGCCGAACGCATGGTGAGCCGGCTCACACGCGGGCCGGCAACCTGCCTTGGGAGGCATGTCACATGAGTGACACCAGCAGAAGGAAGTTCCTGGCCGCAGCCGGGGTGGGCGCCGCAGCCGCGCCGCCGCCGCGCTCGGGACGCCGGCTCGGCCGAGGCCAAGCCGAGCACGCACGCGGGCCAAGGAGCCCGTGCTCGCCATCGATCGACGACCACCGCAAGGGCACCGTCCGGCTGCTCGTCGGCGAGCGCGAGGTCGTCGTGCACGACCGCGACCTCGCCACCCGGCTCCTCAACGCCGCAGGAGGCAACTGACATGTCGTCCCACCGCGAAGCACCGGAAATCGCCAAGGACCCGGCTGCCGACGGCACCGACACCTACGCGTTCATGCACCCGACCGAGCCCGACCAGGTCGTGCATCATCGCCAACTTCATCCCGCTGCAGCAGCCCAACGGCGGCCCGAACTTCTACGAGTTCGCCGACGACGTGCTCTACGAGATCAAGATCTCGAACACCAACAAGTGCGAGGCCGACGTCACCTACCAGTTCCGGTTCAAGACGCGGTGCGCAACCCCAACACGTTCCTCTACAACACCGGGCCGATCACCTCGCTCGACCGCGAGTCCTACAACCGCCCGCAGACCTACACCGTCGTGCGGATCAAGGACGGCAAGGCCGAGGACATCAGCGGCACGCTGCCCGTCCCGCCGTGCAACGTCGGCCCGCGCAGCACGCCGAACTACGCCGCGCTCGCCGACGCGGCCACCAAGACCGTCGCGGGCCGCAAGTTCTTCGCCGGCCAGCGCGGCGACGCCTTCCAGGTCGACCTCGGCAGCATCTTCGACCTCGGTGCGCTGCGTCCGTTCCAGAACCTGCACCTGCTGCCGATGGCGGCCATGGACGGCATCAACTCGGTGCAGTCCTACAACGTGCCACACCATCGCCATCCAGGTGCCCGCCGAGCGAGCTCACCAGGGACGGCCAGGACGCAGGACGGCATCGTCCTGAACCGCCGCAACGTCATCGGCGTCTGGGCGACCGCGAGCCGTCGCACGGCCCGCGTGTTCAACAAGGCGACCGGCAAGTACGGCGGCACCGGGCCCGCCGTGCAGGTCTCGCGCCTGGGCAACCCGCTGTTCAACGAGGTCATCGTCCCGATGGCCGAGAAGGACAAGTGGAACGCCTCGGAGCCCAAGGACGACGCCGACTACGCCAAGTACGTCCACAAGCCGGAGCTCGCCGGGCTGCTGCCGGTGCTCTACCCGGACGTGTTCCCGAACCTGGCGGCCTACGACAAGCCGCGCGCCGACCTCGACGCGATCCTGCTCACCGGCATCCCGAACGGCGTGGTCCCGGGCTTCCAGAACTACACCGGGCCCGGTGCAAGGCCGACATGCTGCGGCTCAACATGGCGGTCCCGCCGGCGGCGACACGAGAACAAGCTCGGCATCGTCGGCGGCGACCTCGCCGGCTTCCCGAACGGCCGCCGGCTCGGTGACGACGTCGTCGCCATCGAGCTCAAGGCCGTCGCCGGCGCGACGATCCCGCTGGTCGACCCGAGCTACACGCCCGACGGCGCGGCCGCGCTCGCTCGAGGACGGCACGACCGACGGCAACACCGGTCCGGTGCTGCTCGACGAGTTCCCGTTCATGCCGCTCCCGGGTGGTGGGTACCAGACCGTCCCGGGCACCTCCACGCGTCGGACGCGACCTGCGTGACGAGCCGTGACCGAGGACCGCCGGCCCGACTCGCCCGAGAACCCGCACGCGGGCACCGGGCCGGTGGTCCTCGACATCGGCGGCGACGTCGGGGCGGTCATCGTCGACGATGCCGCTCGAGATGGTCGGCGAGGAGGTCGACATCGTCGCCGCCGACGTCGACCTGACCCCCGGTCGGCCGACGACGGTGCACGACGACCACGGCCACGGCCACGGTCATGGCCACGGTCATGGCCACGGGCACGGCGACCGGCCGCACGTGGCCGTCGTACGGCGCCCGCTGCCCGACGGCCGCGAGATCCCGTCGCCTGGTCTACCCCGAGGTCGTCGAGGGCCGCTACCGGCTGCTGCCGAAGGGCACCGACGAGGTCGTCCTGGAGGTCGACGTCGTCGGCGGCCAGGTCACCGAGGCCACCTGGCCCGCTGAGCCAGCTCGGCCCGCTCGACCCGACGACGGGCCCGGCCACTCTGCGGAGCGGCCGGGCCCTCGTGGTGCGCGGGGTCGGTCAGCGTCACGAACCGGTAGCCCATGCCGCGCACGGTCGCGATGGTGTGGGCGCCGAACTTCTTGCGCAGGTAGCCGACGTAGACGTCGACGACGTTGGAGCCGGGGTCGAAGTCCAGGCCCCACACGTGGTCGAGCAGCTGCTCGCGCGAGAGCACGTTGCCGGCGTTGAGCATGAACGTCTCGGCGAGGGTGAACTCGCGGGCGGACAGGTCGATCTCGCGGCCGCTCGACCGTGGCGCGCCGGGTCCGCAGGTCGAGGCGCACGCCGCCGGCCTCGAGCGCGTCCTGGCGCTGGCCGGCGCCGTCGCCCGGCTGCTGGCGCAGCCGCAGCCGCACCCGGGCGAGCAGCTCGGCGAACCGGAACGGCTTGGGCATGTAGTCGTCGGCGCCGCCCTCGAGCGCCGAGACGGTGTCGGTCACCGAGTCGCGCGCGGTCAGCACGATGACCGGGACCGGCGAGCCCTGGGCGCGCAGCTGCTCCAGCACCGGTACCCGTCGAGCCCGGGCAGGCCGATGTCGAGGACGACCAGGTCGTGGCCACCGCTCAGCGCCTCGTCGAGGCCGGCTGCGGCCGTCGCCGACGACGGTGGTGACGTGGCCCTCGGCCCGCAGGCCCTTGGCGACGAAGGAGGCGATGCGCGCCTCGTCCTCGACGATCAGGATGCGTGCCATCAGTGTGCCGCCACGGGTATCGGGCGGGTGGCGTCGACGTCGACGACGGCATCGGTGTCGGTGTCGGTGTCGGCGGGAGGAGCGGCCGGCGGTGGTT
>CAWHNR010000041.1:0-49890 GCA_963830575.1 uncultured Actinomycetota bacterium | reverse complement strand
GAAACCCCCGAGCCGGAACGCTTCCCTCGCGAAGCCATGGACCTCACCTGGTTTCGAGACGCTCGCTAGCGCGAGCTCCTCAACCACCGTGGCGGCCGGTCGCTCTGCACCACGGTGGTTGAGGAGGTCGCTCTGCGACCGTCTCGAAACCCCCGAGCCGGAACGCTTCCCCCGCGAAGCCATGGACCTCACCTGGTTTCGAGACGCTCGCTAGCGCGAGCTCCTCAACCACCGTGGCGGCCGGTCGCTCTGCACCACGGTGGTTGAGGAGGTCGCTCTGCGACCGTCTCGAAACCCCCGAGCCGGAACGCTTCCTCGCGAAGCCATGGACCTCACCTGGTTTCGAGACGCTCGCTAGCGCGAGCTCCTCGAGAACCACCGGGGGCCGGACCGGCTACTTCTTGCGCGAGCGCGCCGCGCCGATCGGCGTGGCCCCCGCCGCCGCGGCGTCCACGGCCTCGCGCAGCCGCGCGAGCTCGGTCGGGAAGTGCTTGACGAGCGCCTCGGCGTCCGGCATCGACTCCCGGCAGGCGATGACGCCGACGTGCACCTCGCCGTTGTTGCTCATGACCGTGATGTTGAGGCCGGCGCCGTGGAAGACCGGGCCGAGGGGGTAGAGGCCCTTGACCTCGGCGCCGAGGAAGTAGATCGGGACCGGCGGGCCCGGCACGTTGGAGATCACCAGGTTGTGCACCACCGGGTGCTTCTCGGCCAGTCGTAGCCCGGCGTAGGCGCGGACCGCGAGGCCGAACGTGCGGGGCGCGGCGAACTCGGCCCAGTCCTGGAGCGCGTCGGCGCTGATCGCCTGGTGGTGCTCCTTGGCGATCTTGTTGGCGGTCGGCCATGTCCTGGAGCCGCTCGAGCGGGTCCTCGGTGTCGGTGCCGAGCCGCGCGAAGAGCGACGACACCTTGTTGGCGCCGCGCCTCGCGCTTGGACTCGTCGCGCACCGAGACCGGCACCGAGGCCAGCAGGGAGGACTCCGGCAGCTCGTCGCGCTCCTCGAGGTAGGCGCGTAGCGCACCACCGGAGACCGAGAGCACCACGTCGTTGACGGTGGTGCCGGTCGCGGTCTTGACCGCGCGGATGTCGTCGAGGCTGAGGTCGGTGAGCGCGATCGTGCGGTGGCCGGTGATGGTGCCGTTGAACGACGTCCGCGGTGCGGTCAGCGGCGCCGCCATGGCCGTGCCCGCCCGCGCCCGGCCGATCGTCGACCCCACCGAGCCGAGCGTCGGCCCCAGCACCCTGGCGACCTGCACGGGCATGCTCAGCTTGCTGACGACGGCGCGGCCGAGGAGCTCGCGCGACCCGACCTCGCGACCGTGCTTGCCGGCGCCGCCGAGGGCGAGCGGCTCGGCGTCCGGTTCGAGGGCGCACAGGTGCGAGAGCAGGTTGTTGCCGGACACGCCGTCGACGGTGGCGTGGTGCATCTTCATGAAGACGACGATCTTGTCCTCCTCGAACCCCTCGATCACCCACATCTCCCACAGCGGTCGCGAGCGGTCGAGCGGCAGCCCCGCGAGGTGCGCGGTCAGCTTCACCAGTTCGCCGTAGCCGCCGGGCGACGGGAGCGCGAGCCGGTGCACGTGGCGCTCGATGTCGAACTGCTTGTCCCGGACCCAGATGGGGTGGTCGAGGCCCAGCGGCACCCGGCGCAGCTTGCGCGTGAAGGCCGCGACACCGGAGACCCGTCGGTCGAGCTCGTCGCGGAAGGTGTCGAAGTCGTAGCCGCCCGGCATGGTGCCCGGGTCGAGCACGATCACGCCGCAGACGTGCATCAGCTGGGCAGGCGTCTCGAGGTACAAGAAGCTGGCGTCGAGTCCGGACAGACGATCCACGGGGGTTCTCCTGGGTGGCGAGCACGAGGGGCGGGTGGCGCGTGCTCAACGCCACACGTGCACCGAGGTCACGGTGACCGACGTCTCATCCTGCCGCCAACCGGTGCTTCGGGTAAGACGGCGGCCTACCCTCGGGGCATGGGCTTCCTCCGACGTCAGGTCGTCACGGCCGCGCTCACCGCCAACGCGCTGCACCCGCTGCCCGGCTTCCGCGCCGGGTCGTTCTCGTTCTTCCCCGGCTGGCTGGTCAGCGAGCTGGCGCCCCACGTGCTGGCCCTGACCGCGGCCGACGCCGCCGCCCACGCCTCCGGGCGGCGCCGCGACGTCCGCGGGCTCGCGCTGGCCGGCGCGAGCGCGGCCGGCCTGGCCTACCTGGTGCTGCAGAGCCGCGGGGTGCAGGAGGTGGCGGAGAACTCGCTGTCCGACGCGCTCGGCGGTGACTACCAGGAGAAGCTCGACGCCCTGCCGACGCCGGCCGACCTGGCCACGCCGTGGCGCCAGCTCGTCTACCCCTTCCGCTTCAAGAACCCGGCGGTGAAGGTCGAGCGCGACATCGCGTTCACCGAGCACGGCAAGCGCGGGTACCTCGACATCTACCTCCCCGCGGACGGCGTCCCCGACGGCGGCGCGCCGGTGCTGCTGCAGGTGCACGGCGGCGGGTGGGTGATCGGCAAGAAGGACCAGCAGGGCCTGCCCCTCATGAACCACCTGGCCGCCAAGGGCTGGGTCTGCGTGGCGATCAACTACCGGCTCGCGCCGCGCGACCCGTTCCCCGCGCACATCATCGACGTCAAGCGCGCGCTGGCCTGGATCCAGGACCACATCGCCGACTACGGCGGCGACCCGTCCTACGTCGCCATCACCGGCGGCTCGGCGGGCGGACACCTCTGCACCCTGGCGGCGCTCACCCCCGGCGACCCCGCGTGGCAGCCGGGCTTCGAGGACGCCGACACCTCGGTCCAGTGCTGCGTGCCCCACTACGGCGTCTACGACATGGCCGACGCCACCGGGCTGAAGTCGGTGCGCCAGATGCGCGAGTCGTTCCTCGCCAAGACGGTCTTCCAGAAGCGCTACGAGGACGAGCCCGAGGCGTTCGAGGCGGCCTCGCCGATCCTGCGCGTCACGCCCGAGGCGCCCGACTTCTTCGTGCTGCACGGGCGTCACGACACCCTCGTCGACGTCCGGCAGGCGCGGGCCTTCGTCGAGAAGCTGCCGCGAGGTCTCCGACAGCTCGGTCGTCTACGCCGAGCTGCCCGGCGCCCAGCACGCCTTCGACGTCTTCCCGTCGGTGCGGTCGGCGCACGTCGTGCGCGCGATCGACCGGTACCTGCACTGGCACTGGAACACCTGGCGCGCGGGTCGCGACCACGCGGCGCTCGTCGACGAGCCGTCCACCACCTGAGGTACCTGAGCCACCTCGACAAGCCACCTGAGCCACCTGAGCCACCGTTCCCCTGCGCGGCGGCAGGGGTCCCACCTACCGTTCGTGGGTGACGAACGGCCTGACGCCCCCCGGCCCCCCGCTCGAGCCGCCGCCGGGCGGGTGGGAGCCGTACCGACCGACGCCGCACGTCCCCCTCGTCCACGCCCCGGCCGTCTACGTCCACCGCGCCCAGGACACGGGCCGCGCGAGCTGGGCGCTCGGGCTCTCCCTCGTCCCGTGCTGCCTCGCCCAGGTCATCAGCGTGGTCCTCGCCGTGGTCACGCTCACCAAGGACGACGACCGCGTCGACGTCGGCAAGAAGCGGGCGGTCGCCGCGCTCGTCATCTGCGCGGTGTGGACCGTGGTGGGCGTCGTGGTCGGCGTGGTCCAGGCCATCAACGAGGAGATCGACCCGGAGGACCGGACCAGCTCGGAGCGGCGCGACCTCTCCCCCGACACGCGGTTCGACAGCTGGGTGCTCGTGGCCGACCTCGAGGTCGGCGACTGCATCAGGACGGTGCCGCGGTCGGGCCGGATCGAACGGGTCCGTCTCGTGCGCTGCCAGTACCCGCACGAGGGCGAGGTGTACGCCGAGCACGTGCTCGACCCGGGGGCGTGGCCCGGGCGCGAGGAGGTCGTCAGGCTGGCCGGGGCGGGCTGCCAGGAGCGACTGGCAGGCATCGCGGCGAGCGAGCAGCGCGGCCTCGGTGTCTTCTACGTCTACCCGACGAGCAAGCGCTCCTACGCGTTCGACCGGTGGGTCACCTGCATCGCCGAGTGGGCGAAGCCCCGGACGGGGCACCTCCGGGACGGCGGCGTCGGCGCCTGACCCCTAGCCGCGGGGCAGGCCGAGGATCCGCTCGCCCGCCACGTTGCGCAGGATCTGCGTCGTGCCGCCGGCGATCGAGAGGCACCGGGTGTTGAGCATCTCCCACGTGGCCTGCTGCACCGCCTCGGTGGGCGCGAGGATGCTCTCGGCGTAGAGGCGCATCACCAGCTCGGACCCGTCCTGACGGTTGCGGACGCCGAGCAGCTTGGCCACCGCCGACTCCGCGCCCGGACCCTGGCCCGCGAGCGAGCGCAGCACCCCGCGCACGCCCAGCAGCGAGCACACCGTCGACAGCGCCACGGAGCGGCCGACCTCCACGCGCTGGGCGGCGGTGAGGTCGTTCTCGACGGCGAGGGCCACGGCCTGCTCGGTGCTCTTCGACAGCCGCGACGTGGCCATCGCGACGCGCTCGTTGGCCAGGGTCGTGCGGGCGAGCTTCCAGCCGTCGGTCGGGCCGGCGACCAGGCAGTCGTCGGGGACGAAGACGTCGTCGAGGAACACCTCGTTGAACAGCGCCTCGCCGGTGATCTCGCGCAGCGGCCGGACGTCGATGCCCGTCGCTGTTCTTCATGTCGACCAGGAAGTAGCCGATGCCCTGGTGCTGCGGGACGTCGGCGTCGGTCCGCGCCAGGCAGATGCCCCAGTCGGCGCGCTCGGCCACCGAGTTCCACACCTTCTGGCCGGTCAGCCGCCAGCCGCCGTCGACCTTGACCGCGCGGGTGCGCAGCGAGGCCAGGTCGGAGCCCGAGCCGGGCTCGGAGAACAGCTGGCACCACACGATCTCGCCGAGGAGCGACGGCTTGACGAAGCGCTCGCGCTGGGCGTCGGACCCGTGCTCGAGGATCGTGGGCAGCGCCCAGCCGGCGATCACGATGTCGGGCCGCACGACGTCCGCGCGGGCGAGCTCCTGGTCGATCACGATCTGCGTGACGGCGTCGGCGCCGATGCCGGCGGGCGGGCGGCCAGTGCGGCGTCAGGTAGCCGGTCTCGGTGAGGGCGGCCCGTCGGTCCTCGGCCGCGGCGACCTGCTCGACGACGGCCCGGACGTCGTCGCGCACGGCCTCGTCGCGGCCCTCGAGGTCGACCTCGACCTCGCGCCGGACGCCGGCCACCGCGGCCGCGGTGAGCCGCTCGGCGGCGTCCGCCGGGTCGCCGACGAGCGCCCGCAGCGCGAGGGCCCGTCGCAGGTAGAGGTGCGCGTCGTGCTCGAAGGTGAACCCGATGCCACCGAGCACCTGGATGCAGGACTTGGCGACCTCGACCGCGCCGTCGAACGCGGTGACCAGGGCGACGTCGGCGGCGAAGCGCCACTGGTCGCGCTGCTCGTCGCCGGCGAACGCCACCGAGGCGACGTCCCAGGCCGCGGCGGTGACCGACTCGGCCGTCTCGAGCATCTCGGCGCACAGGTGCTTGATGGCCTGGAAGGCGCCGATCGGCTTGCCGAACTGCTCCCGCACCTTGGCGTACTCGACGGCCGTCGCGAGGCACCACCGCGCGACGCCGGCGGCCTCCGCCGCGGCGAAGGTGACGAGCGCCAGGCGCACCAGCTCGGTGTCGAGGCCGGGCAGGGCGACGGCGTCGGTGAGGTCGACCTCTCCCCCGGTGCCGTACCGGCGGGTCAGGTCGAAGACGGCGGCCGGCCGGGCGGTGAGCGGCGGAGGCCGGGACCAGGTGCCAGGCCCCGTCGGCGTCCGGCAGCAGCACGTGGGTGGCGCCGGGCAGGTCGGCGACGAGCCGGAGGTCGGGGTGCAGCGCGAGCGCGACGCGCGCGCCCTCGCCCAGCTCGGCGGCGACGTCGGACCCGCCGAGCAGCGAGGCCGCCACCGCGGCGCTGAGCAGGGGCCCCGGCACGAGCTCGTGGGCGCACGCCTCGAGGGCCACCGCCACGTCGAGCACCGAGCCACCGCCGCCTCCGGCCGCCTCGGGCAGCCCGATGGTGGTCACACCCATCTCGGTCGCGGACTTCCAGGCCTCGTCGAAGGACGCCGCCGGGTCGTCCTCGGCCACGCGGGTCGCCTCGATCCCGCCGCTGCCCGCCGCCCACCGGCGCAGGCTCGCGGCCAGCTCGACGTGCTCCTCGGAGATACCGATGCTCATGCCACTCCTCGCGACGCTGACCTGTCCCGAGAACGGGACAGGTCGGCGACAAAACTAGAACGTGTTCCAGAAAGGTTAGCGCAGGGAGCCGCTCGGGGGTGCCAGCATCTGGTCGAGCCACCCGCGCATCTCGGGCACGAGGGCCAGCAGGTCGGGCTCGGGGCCGGGTCCGGCCCCCTCGGGGACGTCGAGCCCGTCGACGACGTCGCTGGCGAGCTGGCGCACCGCGGCGAGGGCGGAGATGTAGGCGGTGAGGGGCACCGGGGTGTCCGGGTCGGCCTCCTGGCGGCGGGTGTGCAGCACCTCGGCGAACCCCTGGATCACCCGCCGGCGACGCAGCCGGGCGGGCCGGCCGAGCGAGTCGAGCTCGACGAGGAACGCCCGGGCGACGACCAGGTCGCGCTGCAGCCCCTCCAGGTACCCCGTGAGCACCCACGAGACGTAGTCGGGCCAGGACAGGTCGCCGCGCTCGGTCTCGAGGCGCTCGGCGAGCCGCGCCACCAGCACCGAGGAGAACCGGTCGTAGGCCGCGAAGACGCAGGCGTCCTTGTCCTCGAAGCACTCGTAGAAGGCCCCGCGGGAGATCGCCGCGCGCGCCGCGATCTCGCGGACGCCGACGCCGCGGTAGCCGTGGGCGGCCAGCAGCTCGGTCGCGGCGATCATCGCCCGCTCGCTCTGGGCGGCGACCACCACGCCGCGCGGCAGCTCGTGGCGTCCGCGCGGCAGCACCGAGGGGGTCGTGAAGAACACGCCCTCCGTGACCCGCTCGAGCGGCCGGTCCGCCTCGTTCGCCATGCCTCCATCTTGCCGTCCCCGCGTCGCGCGCCGGTCGGGGGCACGCCGCCCGGGTGCCGAGGGTGTCCTAGGGTGCGCGGGTGCCCGAGATCGATCCCACCCTGCTCGCCCACGCCGTCGCCGCCAAGGGCTTCATGCCGCACGACGAGGGCCTGCTCCTCCACCGCAGCGCGCTCGAGCGCCTGGCCCACGGGCCGGTCCTCGAGGTCGGCACCTACTGCGGCAAGTCTGCGGTCTACCTCGGTGCCGCGGCTCGCGCCGTCGGCGGCCCGCAGGCGGTCGTCTTCACCGTCGACCACCACCGCGGGTCGGAGGAGAACCAGGCCGGCTGGGAGCACCACGACACCACCCTGGTCGACCCCGAGTCCGGGCTCATGGACACCCTGCCCGTCTTCCGCCGCACGATCGAGAAGGCCGGGCTCGAGGACGTCGTCGTCGCCGTCGTCGGCCGCAGCGGCACCGTGAGCACCCACTGGCGGACGCCGCTCAGCCTGCTCTTCATCGACGGCGGGCACGCCGAGGAGCCGGCCCAGGCCGACTACTCGGGCTGGGCGCCCTGGGTGGCGCCGGGCGGGCTGCTCGTCATCCACGACGTGTTCCCCGACCCCGCCGACGGCGGCCAGGCGCCGTACCACGTGTGGCTGCGCGCCACCGGGAGCGGCAGCTGGGAGCCGGTCGAGACGGTCGGGTCGATGCGGGTGCTGCGCCGGGTCAGCGGCGAGGCCGGCGACCCCGTGGGGTAGGACGGTGGTCGAGGTGCCGCGAGCGAGGAACGAGCGAGTGGCCTCGAGATCTCGGAGCCTCACGGGCGGCGCTGGTCAGACCGACCGGGGTAGGACGGTGGTCGAGGTGCCGCGAGCGAGGAACGAGCGAGTGGCCTCGAGACCTCGGAACCTCACGGTCGGCGCTGGTCAGACCGACGCGTCCACGGGTTCACATCCACATTCCAGGGCGATCTCGGCGAAGTGCGGTGCCAGCGAGGTGCCGCGCATGATGCCGCTGCCCGGCGTGCTGTGGCCGTACGTCTCCCCCAGCGCGTCGACCGCGAGGATCACCGCGGCGGCGGTGTAGGTGGTGTGCTCCACGGGCCAGTACACGTCGACGGCCTCGTCGTCCGGGGCGCCGGGCTTGCGGTCGTAGACCCAGCCGGTCCAGTAGGCGCCGGCGTCGCCGCGCAGGTGCTGCATGTCGGTGAGGAGCGCGAGGGCGCGGCGGTGGTCGCCCACGGCGTCGAGCGCCATGGCCAGCTCGCACGTCTCGGCCCCGGTGACCCAGGGGTTCGTGTCGACGCAGCGGATGCCCAGCCCGGGCACGACGAAGTCGTCCCAGCGCGTCGCGAGCAGGTCGAGGGCCTCGGCACCCCGCACGGCCCCGCCGAGGACGGGGTAGTACCAGTCCATCGAGTACGTCGACTTGTCCGCGAACAGGTCGCGGTGCTCGCGGACGGCGTGCCCGAGACGGCCGCCGGTGAGCTCCCACTCGGGCTGCGGGTCGTCCACGAGCTCGGCGAGCGCGACGCCGGCGCGGAGCGAGTGGTAGATGCTGGCGTTGCCGGTGAGCAGGCAGAAGTCCTCGCCGGGGGTGTAATTGATGCCGCCGAAGGCGACCTGCTGGCCCACGACCCAGTCGAGCCCGGCACGCACCGACGGCCACAGCTCGGCGACGAAGGCGATGTCGTGGCGCAGCAGCCAGTGGTGCCAGAGGCCGACCGCGAGGTAGGCGCTCATGTTGACGTCGGGGCGGTCGTCGTCGGCGACGCCGCCGACGATCTTCATGGGCCACGAGCCGTCGTCGTGCTGCATCGTGGGCACCCAGCGGTAGGCGCGCTCGGCCGCCTCGACCTCGCCACCCACCAGCATCGCCATCGCGGCCTCGACGTGGTTCCAGATGTCGACGTGCTCCCCCGGCGTCCAGGGGACGGCGCCGCAGGGCTCCTGCATCGTCACGAGTGACGCCGCCGTCTCGGCCACCTGGCCCGCGGTGATGACGCCGCGGACGTACGGCAGCTGCTCAGGCATCGGCGTCCGAGGTCGTCGAGGAGTCGTCGGGCTTGCGGAAGTACAGCACCATGCTTTTGCCGATCACCGGGTCGAGCACCTTGCCGGCGAGCTGCAGGGTCCGGGGCTGCTTCATGATCTCCCACACCAGCAGCTTGTGGTACGCCTTGGCGAGCGGGTGGTCCTCGTTGTTCACGCCGACCGCGCACTTGATCCACCAGTACGGCGCGTGGAGCCCGTGGGCGTACGACTTGCCCTCGAAGACCATCGCCTCGCCCGGCGTCCCGTCGTTGAACCGGCCGGCCTTGGTGACCTTGTCGACCAGCTCGTGGTCGGTGTAGATCCGGATGTGCCCGCCCTCGGCGTTGTGGTAGTCGTCGGAGAGCTTCCAGTTGATGACCTCGGGCAGCCAGCGCGGCACCGAGATCGCCAGGGTGCCGCCCGGGCGCAGCACGCGGACGAGCTCCTTGATCGCGTCGACGTCGGCGTGGATGTGCTCGAGCACCTCGGCCGCGACGATGCGGTCGAACTCGCCGTCGGCGAAGGGCAGCTCGAGGGCATCGCCCTGCTTGATGTCGGCCTCGGCGCCGTCGGGGACCTCGCCGGCCTCCTTCATCGCGCCGAAGAGCTCGAGGACGCCGGCGAGCTCGTCGCCGTCCATGTCGAAGGCGACGACGTCGGCGCCGCGCCGGTACATCTCGAAGGCGTGGCGGCCACCGCCGCAGCCCATGTCGAGGACGCGGTCACCGGGCCGCAGGCCCAGCCGCTCGAAGTCGACGGTCAGCATGTCTTCAGTTCCCTCCGGTGGTGCCGCGCTCGCGCTGGTAGTCGGCGATCACGTTCTCGTAGGCCTCGGCGACCTTGACCGCCACGGCCCGCCAGCTGAACAGCTCCTCGACGCGACGACGTCCGGCAGCACCCATGCGGGCGCGGCGCTCGGGGTCGTCGAGCAGGGCGGTCAGGGTGGTCTTGAGCTCCTCGACGTCGCCGGGGGCGACCATGTCGGCGCACTCGCCGTCCTCGCCCACCACCTCGGGGATGGCCCCGGCGCGGGAGACGACGAGAGGCGTGGCGCACGCCATCAGCTCGGCCGTCGGCAGGCTGAAGCCCTCGTACAGCGACGGCACGCACGCGACCTCGGCGGAGCCCATGAGCTCGACCAGCTCGGCGTCGCTGATGCCGCTGACGAAGCGGACGCAGTCGCCGATGCCGAGCTTCTCGATGAGCTTCTCGGTGCGCCCGCCCGGGGAGGGCTTGGTGACGAGGATCAGCTCGGTGTCGCGCTCGGTGCGGATCTTGGCAAACGCCTCGAGCAGGGTCGCGATGCCCTTCATCGGGGCGTCGGCGCTGGCCATGGCCATGATCCGGCCGGGCACGCGCGGGGCGGTCGGCGGCACGAACATGTCGTCGACGCCGAGCAGGATGGTCTGCATCCGGGCGGGGTCGACGCCGAAGTCCTTCGCGATGTCGCGGGCCGAGGTCTCCGACGGCGTCATGATGTGCCGGGCCGCGCGGGCGACCTTGCCCTGCATCCGCAGGAAGCCGTACCAGCGTCGCAGGGTGATCTTGCGCCACGGGTTCTTGGTCTGGGCCAGGTCGATGCGCCGGTCGAAGGTGATCGGGTGGTGCAGCGTGGTGATGAGCGGCAGCCCGTAGCCCTCGATGTCGAGCATGCCGTAGCCGAGCACCTGGTTGTCGTGGGCGATGTCGAACTCGCCCGCCCGCTCCTTCAGGATGCGGCTGACGCGCGAGCTGAACGTCTTCGGCTCGGGGAAGCCGGCCGCGCACATCGTGAGGAACTCCTCGACGTCGATGCGGTCGCGGAACTCGCGCAGCTTCGGCACCCGGAACGGGTCGGGCTCGCGGTAGAGGTCGAGGCTCGGGACCTTGGTGAGGGCGACACCCTCGTCGAGCTCGGGGTACGGCTGCCCGGAGAACACCTCGACCTCGTGGCCCAGGGCGGTCAGCTCGCGGCTCAGATGACGGAGATAGATGCCCTGGCCGCCACAGTGGGGCTTGCTGCGGTAGGACAGCATGGCGATGCGCATGCGGGTCGACCCTTCGGTGGTGAAGCGACACGAGGGCCGCGCGATGTAGAACGTGTTCCTATTATGGCCCACCGGGGGCTAGCCTAGCCGGGCGGATCGAACAACGATCAGGCGTCCCCGACGCATTCCCCTCAGATCAACGGCGATCTCCACAGCACCCGACCATGGGGGTCCTCAATGACCAGCAACTCCCTCACCATCGACGACCTCGGGTCGGCGGCGCAACGCGACCGACGCAAGCGGATCCTCGACGTGACGTACGACCTCGCGAGCGAGGGCGGCTTCGACGCCGTCCAGATGCGCGCCGTCGCCGACCAGGCGGAGGTGGCGCTCGGCACGCTGTACCGCTACTTCCCCTCGAAGATCCACCTGCTGGTCTCGGCGCTGGCGCGCGAGTTCGAGCGCAACGACGAGCTGATGCGGACGATGAGCATCCCCGGCGACACCGCCGCCGACCGGGTCATCTACGTGATGAAGCGCACCACCCGCGGTCTGCAGGGCGACCCCAAGCTCACCGAGGCCCTCACCCGCGCCTTCATGTTCGCCGACGCCTCCGTCGCGGCCGAGATCCACACCGTCGGGATGCTCCTCACCTCGATGCTCACCCGCGCCATGCACCCCGACGACGCCCACGAGCCCACCGACCAGGACGTCGCCATCGCCCGCGTGATCGGCGACGTCTGGCTCTCCGCCCTCGTCGCCTGGGTCACCGGCCGGTCGACCGCTGCCGAGACCGGTGCGCACCTCGAGACCGCTGTCGGGTTGCTGTTGCGCGGCTGACCGCTGGGCCGGCGGCGGTGATCCCATTCACCGGCCGGCCGGTGAATGGGGTGCTTGGACGACGTCCGGGCATCGTCCAAGCGCCTCGAACGTCGTCCAAGGTCGGTCTGGCGTGCCATCGTCGCCGCGCCTGCAGCGACGACGCCGGACGGCGTCCGCCTGAGTTATCCACAGCCTGACGATCCGGTCTACCGCCGCTCCTCCCGTCACGGGCACGCTCGTCGACATGCTCGAGCACTTCATCGACTCACGCGGGATCGTCCTGCGGCGCGACCTGATCCGTGCCGGGTACGACGACGGGCCGATCAAGCGAGCGGTCAAGGCCGAGGAGCTCGAGCGCATCCGGTCGGGCGCCTGCTGCGTGAAGGCGATCTGGGACGACGCCGACCGCATCGAGAAGCACCGGCTCCTCTCGCACGCCGTCGCACGGCAGTACGGCGACGACGTCGCCCGGTCGCACGTGTCGGCCCTCCTCGAGTTCGGCGGGCCCGACTGGGGTGTCGACCTGCGCAACGTCCACCTGACCAACCTGTACGGCATCGGCGAGCGCACCCAGGCCGGCGTCGTCCATCACCGGGGCACCGTGCGCGTCGGGGACCTCACGCGTCGCGACGACACGTGGCTCACCAGCGACGCCCGCACCGCGCTCGACGCCGCGAGCATCGCGCCGCGCGACCCGGCCGTGTCCATCCTGACTGGGTCCAGCAGGCGGGGCACGCGACCCACGAGGACCTGGCGGCCGGGATCGAGCGGATGAAGGAATGGCCCGACTCGATCGCCCTCGCACTACACCTTCGGCTCACCAACGGCAAGAGCGACTCCGTCCGCGAGATGCGCACCGACCTGCTCTGCCGCGACCACAACCTCCCCATGCCGGAGCCGCAGTACGAGATCTGCCATCCGCATGGCGGCCTCTCGCGGGTCGCGTCGACTTCGCCTGGCCCGCGCTAAGGCGAAGTGCTGAGTTCGACGGGCTGGAGAAGTACCTGGCGCTCCGCCGTCCGGGCGAGTCCATCGAGGAGTGCGTCATGCGTGAGAAGAGGCGCGAGGACCTCCTTCGCCGGCTGACCGGCTGGTCGATGCTGCGTCTCGTCTGGGCCGACCTCGAGCGCCCGGCTGCCACCGCGGCGATCATCCGCGAGATTCCTCTTCGATCTCCCCTGAGCCCGAACCTGACCAGGCCTGGACGCTGAATGGGGCGCTTGGACGACTGTCCGGACGTCGTCCCAGCGCCCCATTCACCGGCCGGCCGGTGAATGGGTCGTTACCGGCTCCGCCTACTCCAGGAACGCCGCGGTCGTCCCACCCAGCTCCATGGCGGGCAGGCCGAGCTTGCGGTGGTCCCAGGAGCGGGTGCGGTCGACGTCGAGGCGGACGACGACGCGGTTGCGCGCCATGACCTCGACGAAGGGCTTGAGCTCCTCGGTGTAGGGGGCGTTGTAGCGCTCGAAGATGCGCACGCAGACGTCCCAGACGACCGACTCGTCCTCGATCACCACGCCGGTGCCCTCGAGGGCGACGCCGCGGAGCTGGTCGTAGGTGTGGCCGGCCTCGACGAGGAAGCTCATGCGGGGGTCCCGGCGGAGGTTGACGACCTTCTGCGACTTCGCCTTGGTCTCGATCCAGACGTGGCCCTCGTGCCAGTCGAACCACATGGCGACCAGGTTGAGCTGGCCGGCGGGGCCCACCGTGGCGACCGTCGAGGAGCGCTGCTGGGTGAGGAACGTGTCGACCTCGTCGGTCGACATCACGATCTGCCCGCGCTGGTTGGCCACGGGTCAGCCGCCGAAGCCGTGGGTGGCGGTGACGCCGCCGTCGATGGCGATCTCGGCGCCGTTGATGTAGGTGGCCTCGTCGCTGCCCAGGAAGACGTAGAGGGGCGCGACGTCGTCCGGGGTGCCGACGCGGCGCAGCGGCACCTTCGAGGCGCCGTACTCCATCGCCAGGTCGCCGCCGTGCACGCGCGTCATGGGGGTGTCGATCATGCCGGGGTGCACGGTGTTGACCCGGATGTTGTACTTCCCGAGCTCGTGGGCCGCCGCCTTGGTCATGCCGCGGATGGCGAACTTGGTGGCGCCGTAGGCCGCGGTGTTCGCCATGCCGGCGAGGCCCTCGGTCGAGGAGGAGTTGATGATCGCTCCCCCGCCGTTGGCGCGCATGGTCGCGACGACCGACTGCATGCCCAGCCAGCAGCCGAGCTGGTTGACGCGGAAGAGGAGCTCGACCTCCTCGACCGGCATCTCGGCGATCGAGCCGAACCGGAGGATGCCGGCGTTGTTGGCCAGGACCGAGACCGGGCCGAAGCGCTCGTTGGTGTCCTCGACCAGCGCCGTCCACGAGGCCTGGTCGCTGACGTCGTGGTGGGCGAAGTGGGCGAGCCCGCCGAGCTCGTCGGCGAGGGCGGCACCCTCGTCCTTGGCGACGTCGGCGACGACCGTCCGCGCTCCCTCGGCCACGAACGCGCGGCAGATGCCGGCACCCTGGCCCATCGCGCCACCGGTGACGATGGCGACCTTGCCCTCGAGCCGACCGGCCACGGTCACACCTCCAGCTTCATGATCGAGTCGGCCGCGAAGCCGACCGACGGGTCGCGGTCGGCGAAGTAGCCGCCGAGCTGGGCGTCGAGGTCGTCCGGCGTCCACACGGACCCGGCCTTGTCGAAGCGCTGCTCGAGGACCGGCGCGGCGACCAGCGCCACCATGCCGCCGTAGACCACGAACACCTGGCCGGTGATCGCGTCGGCGGCGGGCGAGGCGAGGTAGGCCACCAGGGGGGCCACGTGCTCGGGCGAGTAGGGGTCGACCTGCAGGCCGGACTGGTCCTCGCCGAAGACCTGCGCGGTCATGGCCGTCCGCGCCCGGGGGCAGATGGCGTTGGCACGGACGCCCACCTTGCCGAGCCCGCGCGCGGTCGACAGGGTGAGGGCGGTGATCCCGGCCTTGGCGGCGGCGTAGTTGGCCTGACCGGGCGAGCCGCCCAGGAACGCCTCGGACGCGGTGTTGACCACGCGCGCGTAGACCGGGGCGTCGGCGGCCTTCGAGGCCGCGCGCCAGTACGAGGCGGCGTTGCGCGAGAGCAGGAAGTGCCCGCGCAGGTGCACGCGGATGACGGCGTCCCACTCGTCGTCGCTCATGTTGAAGAGCATCCGGTCGCGGGTCATGCCCGCGTTGTTGACGACGATCTCGAGCGAGCCGAAGCCCTCGGTCGCCGCCTTCAGCATCGCCTCCGAGACCGCGGAGTCCGACACGTCGCCCTCGACGACCGCGACCTCGGCGCCCAGGGCCTTGAGCTCGTCGGCGGCGTCGTCGGCCGCGCCCGGCAGGTCGTTGAGGACGACGCGTGCCCCGGCCCTGGCGAGGGCGACCGCCTCGGCCCGACCCAGCCCGGCCCCGGCGCCGGTGACGATCGCGACCTTGCCGTCGAGGGAGGTGGTGTTGCTCATGGAGTTGTCGGTCCTTCTGCGGGGTGTGGGGTCGGGACTGGGGTGAGCAGGGCTCAGTCGTGCAGCGAGATCGCGGCGCGCGGGCAGGCGGCCACGGCGCGCTTCACGTCCTCGATGGTCTCGTCCGTCGTCTCCTCGGCCTTCACCACGAGGTAGTCGTCGTCGTCGAGCTCGAACACCTCGGGGGCCATGGCCTCACACAGGGCGTTGGACTCGCAGAGGTCGAAGTCGACCTTGATCTTCATGGCGGTTCCCTTCAACGAAACTGGAACGTGTTCTAGTTCGGACCCTACAGCGTCCGGATGCCGGAGACCAGCCACCCGTCGCTCGTGTTCGTCATCGTGACCTCGGCGCGGAACGGCACCGGGACGGCGCCGCCCCGGGCCCCCTTCTGGGTGGTCTGGGTGAAGAAGACGAGCGCCACCACCTGCTGCTCGGTGGCGGTGACGACGCCGTAGGTGGAGATGTCGATGACCGTGGTGATCTGGCCGTCGACGACGGCGTCCTTCACGTCGGCCTTGGTCACGCGGTACTCGTCGGCGAACGGCGTCGTCATCAGCGCCGCCGCCGTCTCGACGTCGGCGTCGTAGGTCTCGGGGTCGACCGTCGCGATGACGTCGAACTCCTGCGCCGCCTGCTCGACGACGCGTCGCACCGTCAGGTCGGGCGCGAGCACCGGGCGCGACGCACTGATGCGGGTCTCGTCCCCGCCGCGGAGGTAGAGGAGCTCGCCGACGAGCACACCGAGCAGGAGCACGATCACGACGACCAGGACGCCCGTCAGGACGCCCCGGCGCCGGGGGGCGGGGACGGACTCGGGCGCCTGGTCGGGCTCCTGGTCGGGCTCCTCGTCGGGCACCTCCGGCTCCACGACGGCCTCGGTGACGGCGGCCGCCTCGGAGGCCGGCTTGGTGAGCTCGACGCGGGCGGGCGCGTCGACCTCCTCGAGGGGGCCCTCCTGCTCGACCGCGGGGGCGACCGTCGCCGGGCGCGACAGGCCCGCGACGCGTCGCGGGCGCGTGGACGGCGTCCGCGCGGGTCGGCGGGGGTTGACCGGCTTGTTCACGCGACGAACTCCAGCTCGTTGGCGCGCCACGCGCCGTCGTCGAGGACCAGCCGGATCAGGAAGCGGAACTGCCGCAGCACCTTCTCGCCGCCGGTCGCGGTGTTGGCGACGTCGCCGGTGGTCGCGACGATCACCGAGGCGCTGTCGGAGTCGAGGGTGGAGACCGCGGAGGACGCGACGGTGCCGGTCATCCGGGCGTCGGCGTCGCCGACGAGCCCGATCAGGGCCTCCGACCCGGCCTGCCACTCCTCCAGGAAGCTCCCGGTCGCGGTCGCGGCCACCGCGTCGAAGGAGGCCTGCGGGTCCCCGCCGTCGATGTTGACCATGGCCACCGCCGTCGCCTCGGCGGCGGCGATCACCTCGCCGTAGCGCTCGCCGCGGCGCGCCGTGGCGGCGGCCTCGTCGCGGTCGGCGTGCTCGTCGACGACGAGCACGCCCACGGCGACGCACGCGCACGCCAGCAGCAGGGCGACCACGTACAGGACGAGGTCGCGGCGGCCCCGGCTCAGCACGACACCGTCACGGGGTCGCTCCCTGGGCAGCCACCGGGCCGACGAACAGCCACTTCCACGAGTCCTCGCCCAGGATCGACAGGTCGCCGGCCTGCTGGAACCGGACCGGCCGCCCCTCGGCGTCGACCATGCCGTCGACCAGCCCGGTTGCGGGGTCGTAGGACCCGGAGTAGGCCCGGGCCGGGGACGGGTTGCTGGTGTTGTTCGGGGTCCCGGGGACGTTCGGCGTGCCACGCTGCACGTACGGGGCGCCGCTCTTGCACTTGGCGGGGTAGATCGGCGCGTCGCCCAGCTGGTCGCCCCGGCGCCACTGGTCGCGCGGCTTGTAGCCGTCGGTGCACGGAGGAACGCTGTAGTCGAACTGCAGGTTGACGTGCCCGTAGCCGTCGGGCGGCGACCCGGTGAAGCCTCCGGCGATCACCCGGGGGAAGGTCACCAGCAGCTGCTCGACCCCGGCGATGTGCGAGACGACGACCTGGTTGACCGTGATCAGGTCGCTCAGCAGCACGGGAACCGTCGGGCCGAGGTCCTTCACGAGCGTGGTCAGCTCGCGGGCGGCGGGCGGGGTCTCGTCGAGCACCGTGCGGATGTCGCCGTCGGACTGGCGCAGCGCGGTGGTGAGCAGCGCGAGGTCGCGCGAGAAGGAGCGGATGTTCTCGCCATTCTCCTGCTGGGTGCGCAGCACGGTGAGGCCGGTCTCGATGAGCTGGATCGTCTCCTCGGTGTGCGCCGAGGCCTCGTCGATGAACTGCCCGCCGCTGTCGATGAGCTCCTGCAGCGGACGGCCGGTGTCGGCGAACATGTCGCCCAGCTCGGCGATCAGCACCTGCAGGCTCCGCTTGTCGACCGAGCTGACGAAGCTGTCGAGCTCGACCAGCAGGTCGGCCTCGTCGACCGGCAGCGACGCCGCCGACCCGGCCAGCACCGAGCCGTCCTCGGCGTAGGGCCCCTCCTCGCTGTCGGGCTCGAAGTCGAGGTACTGCTCGCCGACGGCCGAGAGGTTGTGCACGTACATCGGCGAGTCGAGCGGCAGCTCGACGTCCTCCTCGATGGCCAGCGTGAGCGTCACGCCCTCGCGCGTGGCGTCCATCGAGGCGACCTTGCCGATCTTGACCCCGCGGTAGGTCACCTCGCTGCCCTCGAACAGGCCGCCGGACGTCGGCAGGGTCACCTCGACCGAGTAGCCGCGGCCGAGGATCCTGTCGACCAGGCCGAGGTAGTTGGCGGCGACGTAGGTGATGCCCACCGCGGAGAGCACCACGAAGGCGAGCAGCCGGAACCGGGTCGCGCGGGTCACTCCGCACCTCCCGTGGTCGAGCCGGTCGAGGTGCCGCCGTAGAGGGCGGCGTCGTCGGCGGCGGGCGAGGCGTCGCCGCTGGTGAGCCCCTGGGTGTAGCGGCCGAGGCCGGGCAGGTCCGGCAACGCGTCGTCGAGCTGTCCACCGAGGTCACCGACCGTGGCCAGCGGGCCGAGGGCGCGGCAGACCGCGTTCCGCTCGAAGCGGGCCCGGCCGCACTCGGTGATCAGCTTCGAGGTGAGCTGCACCGAGCCGAGCACGCGGCGGCACGCCTTCGAGGTCACGTCGGCGCTGGTGAGGCACTTGGTCACGAGGTCCACGACGTCGCTGACGGGCAGGTCGGGCAGGTCCGGCAGGTCGGGCAGGTCGGGGAGTCCCCCGCCGTCCGGCACGAAGTTCTCCAGGCTGATGTCGGCCCGGATCGAGGTGTTGGCGTAGTCGCCGAGCACGATCTCGGAGGCCTCCTTCGGGAACGGGAAGCTCACCAGCAGGTTGAGGCCCGGAGCCAGCGCGTCGCCCGCCGCGCTGAGGTTGCGCACGATCGGCGCGAGGTGGCGCAGCTGGGCGAGGAGATCCTCCCTGCTGGCGTTGATCACGCGGGTGCCGACGACGCCCAGGCGGTCGAGCGCCCCGAGCATCTCGACGAGCTCGTCGGTCTGGTCGCCGAGGACGTCGATCGCCGGTCCGGTGACGTCGAGCGCGTCCTGGATCGTCTGCTTCTCGCGGTTGAGCGTGGTCGTGAGGTTGTTGACCGACTCGAGCGCGGCGATGATGTCGCCCTTCTGCTCGTCGAGCGTGCCGATCACGCTGTCGAGGGAGCCCAGGACGTCGCGGAGGCTCTGCTCGCGCCCGCTCATCGCGTTGTTGAGCTCCTGGGTGATCGTGCCGAGCTGGGCCACGCCCCCGCCGCTGAGCAGGAACGACAGCGCGCCGAGCACGTCCTCGACCTCGGGGTTGCTGCCGGTGCGCTCGATGCCGATGTGGTCGTCGGGGCTGTCGCCCAGGCGCCCGACGGGCGCGGTGCCGGTGGGGTCGAGGAGCGCGATGTACTTCTCGCCCAGCAGGCTGACCTGGCGGATCTCGGCCGTCGCGTTGTCGGGCAGCTCGATGTCGTCGCGGATGCGCAGCGTCACCAGGGCGTGCCATCCCACCCGCTCGACGTCGATCACCTCGCCGACGGTGACGTCGTCGACCATGACCGGCGAGCGCGGCACCACGTTGAGGATGTCCTCGAACTCCGCGGTCACCTCGTAGGCGTGGTCGGCGTCGACCGGAGAGCCGGGCAGCGGCAGGTCGTAGGCGCCGTCGAAGTCGCAGGCGGTCAGGGTCGCGGCGAGGAGGCCACCGGCGGCGAGGGCGGCAAGGGCTCTGCGGTTCACGAGGCACCCCCCGAGAGCAGCTGGGCCAGCGACGGCGGCGGCGGGCTCGCGGCCGGGGCGCCGACGGGCGCCACGGGCGCTGCGGGGGCGACAGGGTCGACGGGGTCGGCGGACGCCGCACCGGGGCGGGGGGCGCCCTGTCCGGTCCGCGCCGCGGGCGGGAAGGTCGGCAGCTCGTTCTCGGCCGGCTCGAGGAGCGCCGCGAAGAGCTGGCAGGCGAGGTCCTTGCTGATCTTCGGCAGGTCGGACTGCTGCACGATGCTGCACAGGAAGCCGTCGGCGTTGAAGGCGTTGCCGCTGACGCCGATGCGCGAGCCGACCGACCCGGACTCGACGTTGTAGGCGAGCACCAGGTTGCCCATCGCGACGGGAGCCACCGCCAGGGCGTCGTCGAGGCTGTCCTTCTCGGAGGCGATCGTCCGCACGATCCGCGAGAGCTTGCGGACGTCGGTCACCAGGGCCTGGCGGTTGTTCTTCACGAAGCCGCGCACGCTGCCCACGGTGTCGGCGACGGCCGCGAGGGTGCGCTGCAGCTCGACGCGCTCGCCCGAGAGCTGCCGGGAGACGTCGGCGAGGTCGGCCATGAAGGCGCGCACGAGGGTGTCGTTCTCGGCGAGCGTCGTCGTGAACTGCGCCAGGTTGGTGACCGTCTCGAAGAGGTCGCCGCTGCTGTTGCCGAAGGTGGTGGCGGCCGCGGCCAGGCGGCGCAGCATCCGGTTTCCGGCTGCACCCTGCCCCTCGAGGGCGTCGGCTCCGGCGGAGACCAGGTGGTTGAGCGTGCCGTCGGCGTTGACGCCGTTCGGGCCGAGGGTCTCGGCGAGGTCGCGCAGGCTGGCGTAGATGCGGTCGAGCTCGACCGGGACGAGGGTCTCGGGGAGCGGGATGTCGGCGTCGTCGGCCATCACGGGCCCCTCGCCCGGGTAGACCGGCGTGAGCTGCACGAAGCGGTCGGCCACGAGGGTGGGCGTGACGATGACGGCCTTGGCGTCCTTCGGCAGGTCGAGGTCGCCCTGGTAGGCCATCTCGACGCGCACCGACTCGCCCTCGGGCGTCACCTCGGTGACCTCGCCGACGGTCACGCCGAGCACCTTGACGTCGGTACCGACGAAGACGCTGACCGCCCGCGGGAAGTGGGCGGTGACCCGCTTGTCGTCGACGCCGTTGCCGTCGCGGAGGAAGAGCAGGTAGACGGCCAGGAGCGCCAGCACCAGCACGAACGCCGTGGCGGGGCGGAAGAGGAGCTTGACGAGCTTCACGGCTGCGGCTCCCCCTGCAGGATCTCGGGGGCCCCGGGCAGGAACTCGCCCGTGGGGATCGCGAGCAGGTTGACGGCGTAGGCGTCGAACCACGGGCCGGTGCCGATGATGTTGCCGAGGATCGAGGCGTAGGGGCCGAGGGCAGCGAGCGTCGCCTTGATCTCCTTCTCGCGGCTGATGAGCGTGTCGAGCAGGTCGTCGACCTCGCGGAGCGCCGGGCCGATCTGCGCCTGGTTGTCGGCCACGAGGCCCCGCAGCTCACGGGCGAGGAGGCGGGCGTTGACGAGCAGCTGGTGGATGGCGTCCTTGCGCTTCTCGAGCTCGGCGAAGACCAGGTCGGCGCTGCCCATGAGCTGCGACCAGCTCGTCGCTGCGGTCGGCGAGCACGCGCGTCACGTTCTTGCTGCTGGCGAAGAGCCGCTGCAGGTTCGCATCGCGCGAGGCGACCGTCTCGGAGAGCCGGGAGATGCCGCGGAAGCTGGCCTCGATCTCGGGCGCCGCGGAGTCGACGGTCTCGCTCAGCACGTCGAACGCGTCCTTCAGCTGCTCCTTGTCGATCTCCTCGGTCGTCTTCGTGAGGTCGGCGAAGACGCCGATGATGTCGTAGGCGGCCCGGGTGCGCTCGAGCGGGATCGGCGTCCCGGCGTCGAGCTCGCCGCCGCCGTCGGGCGTGAGGCGGAGGTACTTCTCACCGAGGAGGTTGAGCACCTCGATCGAGGCGGTGGTGGTCTCGCCGAGGTCGACGCCGTGGTCGACCTCGAAGGTGACGAGCACCTTGGTGCCGTCGAGCTCGACGTCGGAGACGCGGCCCGACCGGATGCCGCCGACCTGCACCGAGCTGCCGCGGTGGATGCCCGAGGCGTCGGTGAACTCGGCGCGGTAGGTGTCACCGCCGAACCCGGGGAACTTCGACAGGTTGAACGACGCCACCATCACCAGCAGCATCAGCACGATCGAGACGGTGCCGGCGCGGAGCACCCGGCCGTCGCTGATCCCTCTGCTCTTCGCCATCACACCCACCTCGTCCGGTGCATCGTCATCGGTTGCACCTCGGGGCGGTGGAGTGGAAGTTGATGCTGTTCAGCTGCTGGTTGAGCGTCTCGATGACGGGCAGGCCGCTGATCACGGGCAGCGTGATCTCGCCGGCGAACCCGCAGATGTAGTAGCTGTACCAGGAGCCGTAGGTGCCGGTCCGGGTCTGGTCGGTCATCGACTCGGGCAGCCGGTCGAAGATCTCGACGACGAGCTTCTTGTTCTCCGGCTTGTTCAGCAGGCGCGCGAGCGTGCGCAGCTCGGCGATGTCGGTCTTGAGGAGCGGACGCCCCTGCTGCAGCAGCTTCGCGACGACCGTCGTGAGCTTGCTGATGTTGGTCAGCGAGCTGCCGATGGTCTCCCGGTCGCGGGCGAGGTCGCCCATCCAGTCGCGCAGCTCGACGACGAGGCGCTCGAGCTGCTCGTGGCGCGAGTCGACGGTCTCGAGCGTGGTGCCGAGGTTGTCGACCACCTCACCGATCAGCTGGTCGCGGTCGGCCAGCCCGTTGGTGAGCGAGGCCGTGTGCTGGAGCAAGGAGGAGATCGTGCCGCCCTCGCCCTGCAGCACCTGCACGATGTTCATCGTCAGCTCGTTGACCTGGTCGGGCTCGAGCGCGGTGAACAGCGGCTTGAACCCGTTGAACAGCGCGGTGAGGTCGAGCGCCGGCGTGGTCTGGGCGAACGGGATCGTGTCGCCCGCGGCGAGCGGCTCGGCGTCCTTGCCGGCGACACCCTCCTCGAGGGCCAGGTAGCGGTCGCCGACCAGGTTGAGGAAGCGGATCTCGGCGGTCGAGGCGGTGGTCAGCGGCACGTCGGCCTTGACGCGGAAGGTGACGATCGCGTTGGCCTTCTCGTCGCCGTAGTGCTCGACCTTCTTGACCTCGCCCACGCTGACGCCGGCGATCCGGACGTCGTCGCCCTTCTCCAGCGAGCTCGCGTTGGAGAACTCGGCCCGGTACTCCTCACCGGCGCCGAACCCGATGTTGCCCATGATGGCGGCCAGCAGCCCCGTCACGAAGATCGAGACGACGGTGAAGATACCGAGCTTGATGCCGGCCGAGATGGTGGCCGCGTTGCGGGACGCCACTACTGCTCACCCCTCACGGCAGGCCCGTAGAACAGCGACCCGAGGGAGCCGTAGGCGTCGGCGGGGCGGCCCGTCTCGTCGGCGAGCAGGGCGTTGACGACGAACTGGTCGGCCGCCGAACCGGCGTACCCGCTCGACATCCCCGCACCGAAGCCCGCCTCGCCGGCCCACGCGGGGGCCGTGCGGGGCGACGGCGTCACCGGGGTGTCGCCCTTCGGGGGGCGCTCGTCGATGTCGGTGCCGTCGTCGAAGGAGTTGGGTCCGATCGGCACGGGCGGGAACGGCAGGCCGGAGCACCACGGGCCGTGGCCGACCTCGCCGTACACCGCCTTGTCGTCGGGGTGGTAGGCCTCGTACTGGGCGGAGCCGAACTCGATGTACTGCTTGACCTGGTTGCCCGCGAAGGTCTTGGCGAGGATGGGCGCGTAGCGCGCGGCGCCCTTGATGAGGCACGGGAACTCGGGCGAGTAGGTCGCCAGCAGCTTGAGCACCGGCTCGGACACCTCGCCCATGCGGATCAGGTTGGCCTCGTTGTTCGCCAGGAAGGTGCGGCTGGTGTCGGCCAGCCCGGTGAGGTCGCTGAAGAACACGTCGAGCGACTGGCGCTTCTGCAGGATCGTGCGACTGGTCACCGTGAGGTTGTCGAGCACCCGGAGCAGGTCGGGGGCGGCCAGGTCGTAGGTGTCGGCGACGTCGGCCAGGGCGATGAGGTCCTCGCGCACGGTCGGCAGCGAGTCGTCGATGGCGTCGAGGTAGGCGCCGAGCCGGTCGAGGGTGTCGCCGAGCTGGTCGCCGCGGCCCTCCAGGGCGTTCGCGAGCGCGCTCAGCGTCATGTTGAGGTCGGCGGGACGGACGGCCTCGAGCAGCGGGAACAGGTTGGCCAGGATGCGGCTGAGCTCGACGTTGGTCTCCACGCGCGAGGAGGGGATGACGTCGTCCTCGGCGAGCGGCTCGGACGACGGGGCCGCCGGTTGCACGAAGGAGATGAACTTCTGCCCGAACAGCGTGGTCGGCAGGATCTGCACCTCGACGTTGGCCGGGATCTGGGCGGCCGACTCGGGGTCGAGGGCGACGGTGATCGAGGCCTCCTTGCCGTCCTGGGCGACCTCGCGCACCTGGCCGACCAGCACGCCGTTGCGCCGGACGTCGCCGAACTTGGCCAGCTGCAGCCCGGCCCGGTCGGCCTTGATCGTGATCATCGTGACGTCGGCGAACTTCTTGTTGTAGATCGCGATCGAGAGCCACACGAGCATCGCCATCGTGGTGAGGAAGACGACGCCGAAGAGCGCCAGGCGGCGGTGCTCGCCCGGCGTGTCGTGGTGGATGTTCACCAGCATCGTCGTCGCTCCCCTACCCCGTGATCCGCACGGTGGTCGTGGAGCCCCAGATGGCGAAGCTCAGGAAGAAGTCGGCCACGACAACGAACACGATGCTGGTCCGGATCGCCCGGCCCACCGCCATGCCGACGCCAGCCGGTCCGCCGGAGGCCGTGTACCCGTAGTAGCAGTGGATCAGGATGATCGAGGCCGCCAGGAAGAGCAGCTTCGCGAAGGACCAGAGGATGTCGATCGGCGGCAGGAACTGCAGGAAGTAGTGGTCGTAGGTGCCGCTGGACTGGCCGTAGATGTAGACGACGATGAGTCGCGGCGACAGGTAGGAGGCGCTCAGCGCCACGATGTAGAGCGGGATCACCGCGATGAACGCCGCCACCATGCGGGTCGTCACCAGGAACGGCAGCGACGGCACCGCCATCACCTCGAGGGCGTCGATCTCCTCCGAGATCCGCATCGCGCCGAGCCGCGCCGTGTAGCCGCACCCGACGGTTGCGGCGAGCGCGATGGAGGAGATCAGCGGGGCGACCTCGCGGGTGTTGAAGTAGGCCGAGATGAAGGCGCTGAACTTGGCGACGCCGATCTGGCTCAGCGACGCGTAGCCCTGGATGCCGACCTCGGTGCCGGCGAAGAACGCGAGGAAGGCGATGACGCCGACGCTGCCGGCCACGAGCGCCAGCCCGCCGGCCCCGAAGGTGACCTCGGCGAGGATCGAGCCGATCTCGCGCGGGTACCGCTTGATGGCGCGTGGCGTCCACGCGAGGGCCTTGACGTAGAACAGCAGCTGGTCGCCGTAGCCCTCGAGCGACTTCCGCGGGACGGCGACGGCGCTCTTCGCGACGTCGGTGAGGGTCGCCATGTCAGATCCCCACGGGCGGGACGACCTGGAAGTAGATGGCGGTGATGACCGCGTTCATGAAGAACAGCAGCATGAAGGCGATGATCACCGACTCGTTGACGGCACGGCCCACGCCGCTGGGGCCACCGCCGGCGTTGAGGCCCTTGTAGGCGCCGATGATGGCCGCCATCGCGCCGAAGATGACGGCCTTGATGATGGCGATGTAGAGGTCGGAGATGGTGGCGAGCGCGGTGAAGCTGGAGAGGAACGCACCGGCGGAGTTGCCCTGCACGATCACGGTGAAGAAGTAGCCGCCGCCGATGCCGGCCCCGATGACGATGCCGATGATCATCAGGGCGACGAACATGGTGGCCAGGACGCGCGGCACGACGAGCCGCTCGAGCGGGTCGACGCCGAGGACCTCCATCGCGTCGATCTCCTCGCGGATCTTGCGGGCACCCATGTCGGAGCAGATCGCCGAGCCGGCGGCGCCGGCGATGATGAGGGCCGCCGCGATCGGCGCGGCCTCGCGCACGACGGCGAGGACGGCGGTCGCACCGGCGAACGACTGGGCGCCGAGCTGACCGGTGAGGTTGCCGACCTGCAACGAGATCACGGCACCGAACGGGATCGAGACCAGGATCGTCGGCATCAGCGTGACGCTGGTGATGAACCAGGCCTGCTCGACGAACTCGCGGAACTGGAACCTGGTCGTGAACATGCGCTTGACGACCTCGACGACCATGACCGCGATCTCGCCGGGGGCACGGATGAAACCGGTGGCACTGATCGCCATCCGGTCACCTCCCCACGAGTGTCGCGCCGAGCACGGGCGACCCGACCCTAGAACGTGTTCTCGTTTTGGACAACGAGAGTGCTCCTTAGGGTGTGGCGGCGCCCCGATCCGTGACCCCCGTCACGACGCACCGGTCAGCGTACGTCGTGCAGGCCGTTCGTAGGATGCGATCGACGGCATCGTCGAGGAGCGAGGGTGAGGTGGACGACGTCATGGCCGAGGACCTGTGGTCGTCCTTCGCGCACGACCCGCGGCAGTCCGCCAACGCCGGGCTCCGGGCCTCCGACCACGACCGCGAGCAGGTCGCGGCGGTGCTGACGTCGGCGTTCGCCGACGGCCGCATCGAGCGCGAGGAGCTCGACGAGCGGCTCTCCGCCACCGCGGCGGCGCGCACGTTGGGCGAGCTGCCCCCGCTGGTGGCCGACCTGGTGCCGCTGCGCACCGTCGTGCCCCGCTCCTCGCGCTCCCTCGTGACCCTGAGCAGCACGGACCTGCAGGAACGGGCCGAGGAGGAGTGGCGCGACCGGCGCAACGCCGCCGTCTGGGGCCTCGTGGGTTCTGGCCTGGTGTGCTGGGCGATCTGGTTCGCCACCGGCCACGACTACTTCCCGTGGCCGGTGCTGATCAACGTCTTCGCATTCCTGAACGTCGTCCGCACCGTCACCGAGCGCGACCGTATCGTTCGCCAGGAGCTGCGGCGGCTGGAGAAGAAGCAGGCGCGCCGGCAGCGGTGGCCGAAGGGGCTGGCGTGAGCACGGTGCGTAGATGAGCCCGATGCTGCAGCGGGTGCGCGAGCACCCGTCGGGGCTCCTGCTCGGCCTCCAGCTGCTCGCCGTCCTCGCCTACCCGTTCCTCGACGAGAGCACCGCGGGCCGCGCCGTCCTCGGCGCCGTGCAGATCCTGGTGGTCGCGGCGGCCGCCTACGCCGTCCGCCGGACGCCGACGCTGTCGTGGGTCGCGCTGCTCCTCGGCGCGCCGGCCATGGTGTTCAGCATCCTCGAGGCGTTCGCCGACGACACCGGCTGGGTCGTGCTCGTCTCGGCGCTCTTCCACGTGCCGTTCTACCTGTTCGTCTCCTACGCGATGATCCGCTACCTCTTCCACGACGACCGCGTCACGCGCGACGAGCTGTTCGCCACCGGCGCCGCCTTCACGGTCGTCGCCTGGGCGTTCGCCTACGTCTACGCCGCCGCCCAGGTGGTGTGGCCCGACTCGTTCGTCGCCTTCGGCGGCCAGGGGAACCGTCCCTGGTTCGAGTTCCTCTACCTCTCCTTCACCACGCTCACCAGCGTCGGGCTCTCCGACGTCTCCCCCGTGCAGGACCACGCCCGGTCGCTCGTCATGCTCGAGCAGGTCGCCGGCGTCTTCTACGTGGCGCTGGTGGTCGCCCGCCTCGTCGGGCTCACCGCCCGCGGCAAGGCGAGCCGGTCTACCCGCGGCGTCGGGTCAGACCGACCGCGCCACCCCGATCGCCAGCCCCACCGCCGCGCACACCCCCAGCGTCCGCAGCACCGACCACCTCGCACCGAACACGAGCACCCCGCCGAGCACGGCCATCGCCACGGCGTCCCAGCGGACCGAGCCCGAGCACCGGCGCCTCCCACCCGACGATGCCGGCGCCCAGGTCGCGGGTGTCGGCGAACAGCGTGTGCACCGCGAAGTACAGCGCGAGGCTGGCGATCACCCCGACGACCGCCGCGGTGATGCCGGTCAGGGCCGACGCGAGCGCCCGGTTGCCGCGGAGGCGCTCGACGTACGGCGCTCCCAGCAGGATGAAGACGAAGCACGGCACGAACGTCACCCAGGTCGTCAGGAGCGCGGCGAGCACGGCCGCCGCCCACGGGTCGAGGCTGCCGGGGTCGCGGTAGGCGCCCACGAAGGCGACGAACTGGACGACCATGACCAGCGGGCCCGGCGTCGTCTCGGCGAGGGCGAGGCCGCGGACCATCTCCCCCGGCGCCAGCCAGCCGTACACGCCGACGGCCTGCTGGGCGACGTAGGCGAGCACGGCGTAGGCGCCGCCGAAGGTCACGACCGCGGTGCCGGAGAAGAACACCCCCTGGTCGACGAAGATGCTGTGCCGGCCGAAGACCACCGCGGCGAGGGCGACCGGGGTGGTCCACAGCACCAGGCCGATCGCCAGGACCTTGAGCGACCGCCGCGTCGAGGGACGCTCGACGTGGAGGGCGTCGTCCGGGATCAGCGGCGGCGGCCCGTCGCCGGCCGCGGCGGCCTTGGCGGCACCGATGCCGGGTACCCGGCGTCCGAGCAGCCAGCCGATGAGGGCGGCCGCGCGCGATGGCGACGGGGAACGGCACCGAGAAGAAGGTGAGGGCCACGAACGACAGCACCGCGAGGCCGACGAGGGCGGGATGGGTGAGTCCCTTCGAGCCGACCCGGACCACCGCCTGGACGACGATCGCGATCACCGCCGGGCCGAGCCCGAGGAACAGCCCCTCGAGCACCGTGGTGTCGCCGTACCCGACGTAGAGCGCCGACAGCGCGAGCAGGGCCACCACGCCCGGCAGCACGAAGAGGATGCCGGCCACCAGGGCACCGCGCAGCCCGTTGAGCAGCCAGCCGACGTAGGTCGCGAGCTGCTGCGCCTCGGGGCCGGGCAGCAGCGTGCAGTACGACAGCGCGAACAGGAACCGCTGCTGGCCGATCCAGCGCTTCTCCTCCACCAGGGTGCGCTGCATGACCGCGATCTGGCCGGCCGGCCCGCCGAAGGTCTGGAGCGAGATCAGGAACCACGCCCGGGTGGCCTCGCGCAGCGGGATGACGTCGTCCACGCGCTCGCCGGTCACGCGCTCACCCTGCCAGCCGGCCGCCTAACCCTCCCAGCCGACCGGCCGGTGCACCCTCGGCAACCCGCTCACGACGTGCTCGTAGGAGAGGTCGACGGCCTCGAGGAGCTCGTCGTCGGGGATGCCGTCGAAGGCGAGGGTGTTCCAGCCGCTGCGGCCGATGTAGCGCATCACCGTCACGGCGCCGGGATAGCGCTCGAGCCACTCGTCGGCGACCTCGCGGGTCCGGCCCGACTTCACCCCGACGCTGTCGGCGCCGAGGAACGCGAAGATCTTGCCCCGCTCCCCCTCGCCCACCTTGACCACCGGGTGCTCGTGGTCCCACGGGTTGTCGGGCCAGGCTCCTGGCTTGGCGAGGCAGTGCTCGAGCATGGTCTCGACGTCCACGGCTCCCAACCTAGGCCTGCCGACGTCCGGTTCCGTCGCCGAACGTACAGAGATGACCTCGCGGCGCCGACGTCACGCTCAGCTGAGCGTGGCCGCGGAGTGGGCGACGCATCTCGGTACGTTCGGCTACGCGGCGTCGACCCGCGGCGTGGCCGATTCACCGGGACGGCGTCGAGGTGCCTCGGGCGCGCCCCTAGGGTGCAGCCATGGACGCCGACGTCATCGTGGTGGGAGCCGGTCTGGCCGGACTGGCAGCGGCCGCGGAGGCCGCGGACGCCGGGCGGTCGGTGCTCCTCGTCGACCAGGAGGGCGAGCAGAGCCTCGGCGGGCCAGGCGTTCTGGAGCCTCGGCGGGCTGTTCCTCGTCGACAGCCCCGAGCAGCGGCGGATGGGCGTCAAGGACTCCCTCGAGCTCGCCCACCAGGACTGGTTCGGCAGCGCCCAGTTCGACCGCGCCGAGGACCGCTGGCCGCGCGCGTGGGCCGAGGCCTACCTCGACTTCGCCGCCGGCGAGAAGCGCGCCTGGCTGCGCGCCATGGGGCACCGGTTCTTCCCCGTCGTCGGCTGGGCCGAGCGCGGCGACGGGCGCGCGGACGGTCACGGCAACTCCGTCCCCCGGTTCCACCTGACCTGGGGCACCGGGCCGGGCGTCGTCGAGCCGTTCGAGCGCCGCGTCCGGGCGCACGCGGACGCCGGGCGCATCACCTTCGCGTTCCGCCACCAGGTCGACGGCCTGGTCGTCGACGCCGGCACGGTGGTCGGCGTCCAGGGCACCCTGCTCGCGCCGACCGACGTCGAGCGCGGTCGCCCGACGAGCCGGACGGCGGTGGGCGACTTCGAGCTGCGCGGGCAGGCGGTCGTCGTCGCGAGCGGCGGCATCGGCGGCGACCTCGACCTGGTGCGGAAGGCCTGGCCGGCGGCCCTCGGCACGCCGCCGAAGCGGATGGTCGCCGGCGTCCCGGCGCACGTCGACGGCCGGATGCTCTCGATCGCGGAGGACGCCGGGGCGCACGTCATCAACCCCGACCGGATGTGGCACTACGTCGAGGGGATCCGCAACTGGGACCCGATCTGGGAGAACCACGGCATCCGGATCCTCCCCGGACCGTCGTCGCTGTGGCTCGACGCCGCCGGCCACCGGCTGCCGGCACCGTTCTTCCCCGGCTTCGACACCCTCGGCACGCTCCGCTACCTGCGCTCGACCGGCTACGACTACTCGTGGTTCGTGCTGACGCAGAAGATCATCGAGAAGGAGTTCGCGCTCTCGGGCTCCGAGCAGAACCCCGACCTCACCGGCAAGGACGTCAGGCTGCTCGCCTCCCGCGTCCGCAAGGGCGCCCCCGGGCCGGTCGAGGCGTTCAAGCAGCACGGCGAGGACTTCGTCGTCGCGACGACGCTCGAGGAGCTCGTCGCCGGCATGAACCGGGTCGCGGACCCCGACGTCCCGGCGATCGAGCTCGAGCCCCTGCGCGAGCTGGTCGAGGCCCGCGACCGGCAGCTCGACAACACCTACTCCAAGGACGCCCAGGTCATGGCGATCCGCTCGGCGCGCACCTACCGCGGCGACAAGCTGGTCCGGGTCGCGACACCCCACCGGCTGCTCGACCCGGCGGCCGGCCCCCTCATCGCGGTCCGGCTCAACGTGCTCTCGCGCAAGACCCTCGGCGGCCTCGAGACCGACCTCGAGGGCCGCTGCCTGCTCGAGGACGGCTCGGTGTTCCCCGGCCTGTACGCCGCCGGCGAGGTCAACGGCTTCGGCGGCGGCGGGATGATGGGCTACAACGCCCTCGAGGGCACCTTCCTCGGTGGCTGCCTCTTCTCCGGTCGCGTCGCCGGCCGCTCCGCAGCCCAGCACTCGCGCTGACCTGTCCCGTTCTCGGGACAGGTCAGCGAGCTTGGCGCTGACCCGTCCCGATAACGGGACAGGTCAGCGGAGGGCCTGGACGGTGTAGGTGACGGCCAGGGCGATCGCGAGGACGCCGAGCAGGCGGCGGAGGCCGCGCTCGGGCAGGCGCGGTTGCAGACGGGCGCCGCAGTAGCCGCCGGCCAGGCCACCGAGGCCGAGGGCGAGGCCGAGCGCCCAGTCGGGCGTGATCGTGCCCGACGTGGTGGTGGCCAGCACCGCGAACGCGCCGACCCCCACGATCGAGGTGACGAAGGTCGACAGCAGGGCGACCGGCGCCACCTGCCGGACGCCGAAGCCGGCGGCGACGAGCAGCGGGCCCAGCAGCGACCCGCCCCCGATCCCGTAGATCCCGCCGGCCGTGCCGACGACGAAGGCTGCGGCGGTGACCAGACCTGGCCGAGCAGGGGGTCTCGTGACGGTCCCTGGCGGGACCTCCTCGGCCTTCACGGTCGGCCGGTCGGTGAGCAGCACCACCAGCCCCACGGGCACGAGGACCGCGGCGGCGACGAGCCGGAAGGCGTCCGGCCCCGGCACGACGTGCACCCGCAGCACCGCCCCGAGGACGACGCCCGGAACCGACCCGAGGAGCAGCGAGCGGGCGAGGCGCCGGTCCCAGGAGCGGTCCCGGGCGAACCGCAGCAGCGCGCCGGGGCCGGCCACCACGTTGTAGAGCAGGTTCGTCGGGGTGACCCGGGGGTTGGGCACCCCGAACCCCGACAGCTGCACCGGCAGCAGGAAGACCGCGCCCGAGACGCCCACCGGGGCCGTCACCAGGGCGACACCGAAGCCCACCGCGACGGCGAGGAGCTCACGTCCGACGGCCACCGCCGCAGGCTAGTGCCCCGTGGTCTCAGTCGAGACAGAACTCGTTGCCCTCGGGGTCGAGCATGACGAGGAAGCCCTGCGACATCGGCGGCGCCGGCTCGTGGCGCTGGTGGACGGTGGCCCCCAGCTCGACGAGCCGGGTCGCGGCCTCGTCGAGCGCGGTCATCCGCTCCTCGCCGGTCAGCCCCGGGGCCGCCCGCACGTCGAGGTGCACGCGGTTCTTGGCGCTCTTGCCCTCCGGGACCTTCTGGAAGAACAGCCGCGGACCGGACCCGCCCTCGAGCGGGACGGCGGCCGACCGGTCGTTGCGGTTCTCGGGCGGCACGCCCCAGGCCTCGAGCGCGGCGTCCCAGCTGTCGAAGCCCGGGGGTGGCGGCTGCACCTGGTAGTCGCAGCGCCGCCGACCAGAACAGCGCCTGGGCGCCGGGGTCGGCGCAGTCGAAGGTGACCTGGAGCTCCCGTGTGTCCATGCCGACCAACCTAGGCGTGGGGTCCGACAGCCTCAGGCGACGGCGGTGCCGGCCTCGAGCGCGGCCCGGTCGATGACCCGGCGCGCCTTGCGGCGGTACCGCCAGATCTGCGAGAGCCCGAGGCCCCAGAGCACGTACTGGGCGCTCATCGCCCAGCGGAACGCCTCGGGGGTGTAGTCGGTCGACGCGCCCGGGGTGCGCCAGTCGAGGATGACGCCGACCGAGACGACGAGGGTCAGCGAGGCGGCGAACCCGGCCTGGTTGATGATCCCGGAGGCGCTGGCGAGCCGCTCGGACGGGTTCGAGGTGCGCGCCAGGTCGAAGCCGATCATCGACGCCGGTCCGCCGATGCCGACCACCTGGGTGAGCAGCACCAGCAACCAGAGCGGCGCCGGCCCCGGCCAGACGAGCACGACGGTCCACACGACGACGATCGTGCTGACGATGCCGATGACCATCGTCGAGCGGTGCCACGGGTGCCGCGAGACGAGGTAGCCCAGCACCGGGCCGGCGTACATGATCGCGACGACCATGAGGCTCAGCAGGACTCCCGCCGTCGCCTCCGACCGCCCCTCTCCCTGCACCAGGAACGGGTAGCCCCAGAGCAGCGACAGGGTGGTGGCGCTGAACTGGGTCGTGAAGTGCATCCAGAACCCGAGCCGGGTGCCGGGGTGGCTCCACGACGCGGTCAGGCTGCGGCGGACGGCCGCCAGCGACAGGCTGGGGCCGACCTCGCGACGGGTGGTGGGCGAGTCCCGCACGACGACGAGCAGCCCGACCGCCAGGACCAGCCCGAGCGAGGCGGTCAGCAGGTAGGCCTTCGTCCAGCCCAGCTCGCGCAGCGCGACGGTCATCGGTACCGCCGCCAGGATCGCGCCGAGCTGCCCGAGCGTCCCGGTCACCTGCGTCACGATCGGCACCCGCTGCGCCGGGAACCAGCGGCTCACCAGCCGCAGCACGCAGATGAACGTCATGGCGTCGCCGATCCCGACGAGCGTGCGCGCCGCCAGGGCGGCCGGGTACGTCTCGGCCAGGGCGAACCCCGTCTGGGCGAGCGTCAGCAGCACGGTGCCGGTGAGCATCACCGCTCGCGGCCCGAACCGGTCGACCATCAGCCCGACCGGGATCTGCATCAGCGCGTAGACCAGGAGCTGCAGCATCGTGAACGTGGCCAGCTGCGAGGCCGAGATGTCGAAGCGCTCGGACGCCGCCAGCCCGGCGACGGCGAGCGAGCTGCGGTGGAACACGGCGACCAGGTAGGTCGCCAGCGCGACGGCCCACACCGCCCAGGCCAACCGGCCCACGCCCTCCCGCTCGCTCACCCTCAGCAGGCTATGACGAGACCACCCTCACGTCCGCCTCGGTGGCGGTGTGAGGGTGGTCTCGCACCATGGCGTCTCGAGAGGGTCGGCACCGACCTCCTCGACCACTGCTCAGATGCTGCAGCGCACCATCGGCTCGGCCAGCACGGCCTGCGCCCCCGATCCATTGGGGGTCTCGGGGTTGGTCGAGCTCCACTTGAACGCGAGCCGGAAGACGCCGGTCAGGTCGACCGTCCGGACCTGCGACTGCGTCAGGGCGAAGGTGCCGGCGTAGCTGTTGATCCCGTCGGCGACGAGCTGGACGGCGGCCTGGGCGAGGTCGTCGCTGCCGTCACCGTTGCCCACCCTCGCCGTGAGGGAGGTGCAGCGCTTGTCGAGGTTCCAGTCGACGAAGCCCTCGACGCCGTAGGTGAGGCCGACGAACGAGGGACCGTAGTCGACGCCGTTGATGCTGACGGAGCTCGTCGAGCCGGTGTAGGACTTCGAGCGGACGGCGAGCTCGTTGAGCGGCTGCCAGCGGAAGATGGTCAGCGGCACCGACGGGCTCACGCCCTGCGGGTGCTGCGCGGTCCTGGGGACGACGACCCGGTAGCGGCGCTTGCCCTCGGTCGCCGGGTTGTCCCGGTAGGAGTAGGTGCCTCCGGTCTTCGTCCTCAACGTCTTCTCGTCGACCCACCTGGTGGTGCCCTCGAGGCGCTTCTGGACCTTCACCGTGATGCCCGCGGCTCCCGGCGTCACCCTGCCGGTGAGCCTCACGTTCTCGCCCGAGTCGATGACGGTCTTGTTGATGGTGAGCGTCGACCTCCAGGTTGCACCCGGGGCCGGGGCCGCCTGGGTGGGCGTGGCGACCGTGACGGCGAGGGCGGCGTTCAGGCCCAGCGCTCCGGCCAGGGTCAGCGATGCGAGTCGCGTGGTGAGGTTCATGTACTGCTCCAGTTCGTCGAGATCGGGTCGTGTTCACGCCCTCTCCCGACCGACGAGACGGCCACCGATTTCGGTTCCCGGGCCGTCACCCGGCTCTCAGGGCAGCGGCAGGCCCGGGTAGGCCCGCCTGAACTCGCTCGTGCTGAGAACCCGCACCCGGCAGTTGCGGACCTCGTCGCGGCGGTCGCGACCGCCGACGTACACGACCGTCCCGCCGATCCCGCGCCGCCGGGCTCCGACCGGCTGTCGCGGCACGAGAGCCGGTCGTAGGAGCCGTCAGCGCGCGCGACGATCAGGTCGTTGCCCTGCTCGCCGAAGACGTTGTCGACGCCGACGCCGGGGTAGATCACGTCGTCGCCCTCGTCACCGGTGACGTTGATGCTGCCCCCGGTCGCGGGGAAGCCGCGGCAGCGGAGCCGTCGCGTCGCGCGGTCGAAGCCGGGGCACGAGTCGTCCCCGCTCCCGGCGTCGATGAGGTCGTCGCCCTTGTCGCCGTCGACCTGGTCGCGCCCGGGCCCGGCCTGCACCCGGTCGTCACCCCCGCCGCCGGTGACCGCGTCGTTGCCACTGCCGCCCGTCACCCGGTCGCGGCCGTTGCCACCGACCACGAGGTCGTCGCCGCCGCCGCCGTCGACCCGGTCGCTCCCGTCGAAACCGCCGAGGCGGTCGTTGCCCGGGCCGCCCGAGACCCGGTCGCTGCCCTCGCCTCCCTGGGCGTCGTCGTTGCCGGCCTTGCCCGAGATCCGGTCGTTCCCGGCGTACCCGGCGATCCGGTCGGTCGTCGCGGTGCCGTGCAGCCGGTCGGAGCGCGGCGTCCCGCTGATCACGCGCGCCTCGGACACCGCCGGCGCGAGCAACAACGTCACGAGGGCGACGGCGACGGCCCGAGCACACGTCGGGGCGACACGTCGGGGCAGGGCACGGGGGCGATCACGGGGAGGGCGCACCCGCGCGAGGCTACTGGGTCGCGCCTCACCTATTTGGTGGCCTCCATCATCTGCCGCAGCTCCTTCTTGAGGTCGTTGATCTCGTCACGCAGCCGGGCGGCCAGCTCGAACTGAAGCTCGGCGGCGGCCTGCCGCATCTGGTCGGTGAGGTCCTGGATCAGCTGCGCGAGCTCGGCGCTGGGCAGCCCGGCGAGGTCCTTCGCGTGGTAGCTGCCGGCGCGCTCCCCGAGCACCGGCACGGTCTGCCGGGCCTTGGCTCCCCCGGCCCGGCCCTTGGCCTCGGTGCCGGCCCAGGTCTCGAGGAGGGCCTGGGTGTCCTCGTTGTCGCGCGCCAGCATCTCGGTGATGTCGGCGATCTTCTTGCGCAGCGGCTGCGGGTCGACCCCCATCGCCTTGTTGTAGGCGACCTGCTTCTCGCGGCGGCGGTTGGTCTCCTCGATGGCCGACTCCATCGACGGCGTGATCTTGTCGGCGTACATGTGCACCTGGCCCGACACGTTGCGGGCCGCGCGGCCGATGGTCTGGATGAGCGACTTGTCGGAGCGGAGGAAGCCCTCCTTGTCGGCGTCCAGGATCGAGACCAGCGACACCTCCGGCAGGTCGAGGCCCTCGCGCAGGAGGTTGATCCCGACGAGCACGTCGTACTCGCCCATCCGCAGCTCGCGCAGCAGCTCGATGCGGCGCAGCGTGTCGACCTCGGAGTGCAGGTAGCGCGTGCGGATGCCGGCGTCGAGCAGGTAGTCGGTGAGGTCCTCCGACATCTTCTTGGTCAGCGTGGTGACGAGGACCCGCTCGTTCTTGTCGGCCCGGGTCCGGATCTCGTGGATCAGGTCGTCGATCTGGCCCTTGGTCGGCTTGACCACGACCTCGGGGTCGATCAGGCCGGTGGGCCGGATGATCTGCTCGACGACGTCGCCCTGCACCTTGTCGAGCTCGTAGTTGCCCGGCGTCGCGGAGAGGTAGATGGACTGGCCGATCCGGTCGAGGAACTCCTCGAACCGCAGCGGCCGGTTGTCCATGGCGCTCGGCAGCCGGAAGCCGTGGTCGACGAGGTTGCGCTTGCGGGACATGTCGCCCTCGTACATGCCGCCGATCTGCGGGACGGCGACGTGGGACTCGTCGACGACGAGCAGGAAGTCCTCGGGGAAGTAGTCGATCAGGCAGTTCGGCGCCGAGCCCCGGGTGCGGCCGTCGATGTGCATCGAGTAGTTCTCGATCCCGGCGCACGACCCGACCTGCCGCATCATCTCGATGTCGTAGGTGGTCCGCATGCGCAGCCGCTGCGCCTCGAGCATCTTGCCCTGGCGCTCGAAGCGTCGCCAGCTGCTCCTCGAGCTCGGCCTCGATGCCCCGGATCGCGCGCTCCATGCGCTCGTGGCCGGCCACGTAGTGCGTGGCCGGGAAGATGTAGAGCTCGGTGTCGTCGGTGATCACCTCGCCGGTGACCGCGTGCAGGGTCATCAGCCGCTCGATCTCGTCGCCGAAGAACTCGATGCGGACGGCGTGCTCCTCGTAGACCGGGAACACCTCGAGGGTGTCGCCACGCACCCGGAACGTGCCGCGGCTGAAGCTCATGTCGTTGCGCGTGTACTGGATCTCGACCAGGCGTCGCAGGATGGAGTCGCGGTCGTGCTCCTCGCCCACGCGCAGCCGGATCATCCGGTCGACGTACTCCTGCGGGGTGCCGAGGCCGTAGATGCACGACACCGTGCTCACCACGATCACGTCGCGACGGGTCAGCAGCGAGTTGGTGGCGCTGTGCCGCAGCCGCTCGACCTCCTCGTTCACCGAGGAGTCCTTCTCGATGTAGGTGTCGGTCTGGGGCACGTACGCCTCGGGCTGGTAGTAGTCGTAGTAGGAGACGAAGTACTCGATGGCGTTGTCGGGGAACAGCTGCCGCAGCTCGTTGGCGAACTGCGCGGCGAGGGTCTTGTTGGGCTGCATCACGAGGATCGGCCGCTGCACCTGCTCGGCCACCCACGCCACCGTCGCGGTCTTGCCGGTACCGGTGGCGCCGAGGAGGACGACGTCCTGCTCGCCGCCGTTGATGCGCTTGACGATGTCGGCGATGGCGGTCGGCTGGTCGCCGCCGGGCGTGTAGTCGGAGATGACCTTGAACGGCGCGACACGGCGCACGAGGTCGGTGGTGGGACGCATGCAGCGAGCCTACGGCGGGCCACCGACAACCCGTCGGGGCGACAACCAACGGCGCCGCGGGCGCATCGTAGGGAGCATGAACCGCATCACACTCGGCACAGCAGCCCTCGCCCTCGCCGCGGCCTTCCCCGTGGTCGCCGCTCCCCCGGCCTCGGCCATCCCCCTCGGCGGGCAGACCGCCGCTGTCGCGCGGCCCGCCGGACCGATCCGCATCCACACGGCCGGTCTCGACCGCGGTGCCGACCCGGCCACGGCGTACCTCCAGGGCCAGGGCCCGCGCGTCGACGACGTGTGGCGGCTGCGGCGTCCCGACGGCACCGCACTGCGGGTCCCGAGCGGCTGGACCGACTTCGCGCCCCTCGGCCGTGGCGCCATCGGCACCTACGGCTCGGAGGCCGGCGTGGTCCGCGAGCGGGTCGCGGCCGACGGCACCGTCACGTCGTCCCGCTCGGGCGGCTACTACTACGGTCTGGTCGAGCACCCCGACCACTCCATCGTCGGCTACCTCGACAACCACCGCCGGTTCGTCGTGCTGGAGGACCACGGCCGACGGCAGCTCCGCTTCGGCGCCGTCAGCGGTGTCGACCAGCCCGGCGCCGTCATCGGGTCGGGCACCTGCCGGGAGACGGCGACGACCTCGTGCACGGTGTTCCTCAACAAGGGCCCGCACACCGCGCGCCAGGTACACCACGTCCCACGGCATCCAGGACGCCGTGCCGCTGCTGAAGCGGGTCACGGACGCCGACGCACGCGGCCGGGTGGTCGGCCTCACCGCACGCGACACCAGCTGCTCCGGCCTGCTCGTGCGTGCCCGCCGGTTGGCGTGGACGACCTGCGAGCACGAGCTGCTCGCGTTCGCACCCGACGGCCGGCGGATCCTCGCCGCCGACGACGAGTACGACGTCGACGACATCGCGGTCTACGCCCAGGACGGCGAGCTCCTCGTCAGCTGGGACCTCCCGTCGCGCTACCGCGCGGGGGCCGAGCGCCGGCTCGGCGACGTCGCCTGGGAGGACCCGACCCACGTGCTGGCCACGGCCTTCGAGGGCGGCCGCTGGATGGTGCTGCGGCTGGGGCTCGACGGGTCGGTCGAGCGGGCCTCGGCGAGGCTGGCCGGGACGGTGGACTTCCCGCGGTTCCAGCTCGAGGACTGACCAACACGGTGGTGGTCCAGGAGCTTCCGCTAGGAAGCGTCTCGAGACCTGGTGAGCTCCATGGCTCCTCTCACCGAGCCGTGAACGGTGCGTGGTCTCGTGACGCTCGCTAGCGCGAGCTCCTCGACCCCCACCCTGCGCGAGCTCCATGACCCCCACGGCGCAGCTCCACGGCAGCTGAACCACGGTGGTTGAGGAGGTCGCCCTGCGACCGTCTCGAAACCCGGTGACGTCGACGGCTCCCTCGCGAAGCCATTCCGGCTCGGGGGTTTCGAGACGGCGCTGACGCGCCTCCTCAACCACCGTGAGCGCGAGCTCCATGGCTTCTCTCACCGGGCCGTGGACCTCGGGTGGTCTCGTGACGCTCGCTAGCGCGAGCTCCTCGACCCCCACCGGCGCGAGCTCCACGACAGCTGACCCACGGTGGTTGAGGAGGTCGCCCTGCGACCGTCTCGAAACCCGGTGACGTCAATGACTCCCTCGCGAAGCCATTCCCGCTCGCGGGTTTCGAGACGGCGCTGACGCGCCTCCTCAACCACCGTGGAGCGCGAGCTCCTCGGCCCCGACGGCGTCAGAGGCTGTGGCGCACGTGCAGCGCCAGCCGCGTCGCGATCCTCCCGGGCGGCGTGGCGAGCAGCGCCTCGACCGGGGCGAGGGGCAGGGGTAGCCGCCGGCGGCCCGTCGTGGTGCGGGTGCGGGCGAAGGTGCGCAGGCCGTCGTCGCCGGAGAACGGGCCGTACCCGCGCGCACCGAGTGCCGTCCGGGGCAGGCCGTCGGGCGACGCGGCACCGAGGTTGACCGTCACCTCCGCCGCCGAGAGCAGCTCGGCGAGGTGCCGGCCGTGCCGCCGGGAGTGCACCGCGACCTGGGCCGAGGGGTGGTCGCGGAGCCGCTCGACCAGCACCTCGAAGCCCGGCGCCGTCTGCACCCGGACGTCGAGCGCCGGCGCCGCCAGCTCCGCGGGCCCGGTGCCGCGGCGGCCGAGCGCCCGGGCGAGCGCCCCGCGCGGCCGGTCGACCGACCGGGCGGTGGCGACGGAGAGCGCCTGGCGGAACTCCTCCATCACCGACGGCGCGACGAACACGTCGGGCGGCGAGGACCCGTCACCCGCACGCGCGGCGGCCGCGACGGCGGAGGCCGCCTCGGCGAGGTCGGCGTCGGGTGCGACGAGGGTGACCGGCGCGACGACCGGGACCACGGTCGAGCGGCACGAGGGCGCGAGCGGCGACCGTGGCGACCCGTACCGCGGCGACCGGCGTCCCGAGGAAGGCGAGCCGGTCGAGCGGTGCGCCGGCGAGGGCGAGAGCGGTCTCGTCGTCGCCGGTGAGCACCTGGAGCAGTCCCGGCGGCGCGTCCGGGTGCGCGGTGGCGAAGGCGTCGGCGACGGCGACCGCGGTGGCCGCGAGCCGGCGCTGCGGCACGACCACGACCGGGTTGCCCGCCACGAGCGCGCAGGCCACCGCCGAGGTCAGGGCGTAGAGCGAGGGCCGTCCCGACGCGACGACGCCGACGACGCCCTCGGGCACCGAGGCCGTGGTGACGTCGAGCTCGGGGGTGAACCGGCCCCGCGGCGCGTGGCGCGGGTCGAGCACGCGCCCGGCGTTCTGCTCCACCCAGCGCAGGTGCTCGACGACCTGGAGCAGCTCGACCATCGCCTCGTCGAACGGCACACCGCTCTCGCGGTGGAGCACGCCTGCCAGCTGCGACGACGTCCGCCACAGCTCGCCGCGCCAGCCCCGCAGCAGCCGGGCCCGCTCGGCGACGCGGGCGCCCGCCCAGCGGGGCACGACGTCCCGGGCGGCGTCGAGGGCCGCGCGGACGTCGTCCTCGCGGGCCACCGGGAACGAGCCGAGCACGCTGCCGTCGGCGTGGTCGACGGCGTCGAACGTGTCGCGGGCGTGGGACGCGGCAGGCACGCACCCACGGTGCCACACCGGGAGGCCGCGTCGGCGCAGGCCCGCCACGGCCCGGCCCGGCCCGGTCGGACGGCAGCCCTCCGGTCACAGCAGGGTGCGCAGCGGACGGAGGAAGGCCTCGGTGAACTTGCGGTGGAGGTCGCGGGTCTCCCACTCGGCGCTCGTGAGCGGGGCGCAGTTGCCCTGGTCGGTGAGGAAGATGTCCTCGAGCGTCTTGGCGAGCCCGGCGTCGATGACCTCGACGTTGATCTCGTAGTTGCCCTGGAGGCTGAGCCGGTCGATGTTGGCGGTGCCGACGGTCGACCAGGTGCCGTCGACGGTGGCCGTCTTGGCGTGCACCATCGCGCCGCGGAACCGCAGCACCGTGATGCCGGCGTCGAGCAGCTCGGAGAAGTACCCGCGCGAGATCCAGTCGGCCACGATGTGGTTGGACTTCAGCGGCAGCAGCAGCCGGACGTCGACGCCGCGGCGGGCGGCGCGCCGTCATCGCGTCGACGAAGTCCTGGTCGGGCAGGAAGTACGCCTGCGTCATCCAGACGTTGGTGCTCGCGCGGTTGATCGCCTCGATGTACATGGCGCGGATCGGGAACATCCACAGCCGCGGCACGTTGCGCTGCACGCGGATCCGGGGCTCCCAGTCGCTCGCCGTCTCGAGCAGCAGCGGTCGCTCGCTCGCGCGGATCCGGCGGCGCCGGTGCAGGTTCCAGAAGTCCGCGAAGGCGCGCTTGAGGTCGAGGACGCCGGGACCGGTGATGCGGACGTGCGTGTCGCGCCACTCCGTCTCGTAGGCCGAGCCGATGTTGTACCCGCCGACGAAGCCGACCGTGTCGTCGACGACCAGGATCTTGCGGTGGTCGCGGCCGTAGCGGCGCAGGTCGAAGAACCGCCACCCGGCGGCGTAGACGGGGAAGCGCAGCACCTTCATCGAGGGCGGGAACCGCTTGAACGCCGGCGAGACGACGAGGTTGGCGAAGCCGTCGTAGATGCAGTAGACCTCCACCCCGCGGTCGGCCGCCGCGGCCAGCGCGGCCTTGAACCGCTCCCCGGTCTCGTCGCCCTTCCAGATGTAGGTCTCGAAGAGGATCTGCCGCTGGGCGCCCTCGATGGCCGCCAGCATGTCGGCGTAGAGGTCGTGGCCGTAGGTGTACGTCGTCACCGAGCTCTCCCCGATGTCGACGGTCGCGGGCGGCGTCGTCGGGAACGGCTTCGGCTTCTTGCCGCGGCGGCGGTAGGAGTCGACCAGCGACATCGTGATCGCGATCGCCAGCTGCAGGCCGAGGATGGTGAGCAGGGTGCGGCGCAGCGTGGTCATCACGCCGTCCACCGACATCCGCCTGCTCACGGTGCTCAACCTATCGGTCGGCCGACGGACGTCGGATGTCTCACAGGCCACGGTGCGAGACCAGCGCGCGGACGCCGTCCGGGCGGCGTTGAATCGGGGCGTGACCCGGCTCGACGACCAGCTCGACATCGGCAGCGCCCGCCGCTGGTCGATGCTCGCCGCGAGCACCCTCGCCCAGGCCGCCTCCGCGGTCACCGCGCACGGTCCGGCGTTCCTGATCCCCGCGCTCGTCGGCAGCGCGGGCTCAGCCTGCCCGAGGCCGGCGTCGTCGCGGCGGCGCCGACCGTCGGCGTCATGCTCACGCTGGTGGCGTGGGGCCTCGTGACCGACCGGCGCGGCGAGCGGTTCGCGCTGCTGGCCGGTCTGGCGGCAACGACGCTCGCCGGGCTGGTGGCGGCGAGCGTCGAGAGCACCGCCGCGCTCGCGGTCGCCCTGTTCTTCGGAGGGGCCGCGGCGGCGAGCTGCAACGCCGCCTCCGGACGCGTGGTCGTCGGCTGGTTCCCGCCCCACCGCCGGGGCCTGGCCATGGGCATCCGGCAGATGGCCCAGCCCGTCGGGGTCGGGATCGCCGCGATCTCGATCGCGGTCGTGGCCGACCGCCACGGGGTCTCGGCCGCGCTGTGGGTGCCGACGGCGTCAGCGGCGGTCGCCCTGGTCGTCGTCGCCCTCGTGGTGGCCGACCCGCCGCGCCCGCCGGCACCGGCGGGCGGGGCCCCCAACCCGTACCGCGAGGACCCGTTCCTCGCCCGGATCCACGGCGTCTCGGTGCTGCTGGTCGTGCCGCAGTTCGTGGTGTGGACCTTCGCCCTGGTCTGGCTCGTCCAGGACCGCGGTTGGACGCCGGCCGCTGCCGGCACCCTCGTCGCGGTCACCCAGGTGCTCGCCGCGCTCGGCCGGATCGCCGCCGGCCAGCTCTCCGACGTCGTCGGCTCCCGCACCCGTCCGCTCCGCTGGGTCGCCGTCGCCGCGGCGGCCGTGATGGCGCTGCTCGGGCTGGCCGCCTCGCAGGACGCCGCCGTCGCCGTCGGCCTGATCGTGCTGGCGACCGTCGTGACGGTGGCCGACAACGGCCTGGCGTTCACCGCCGTCGCGGAGCGGGCCGGCCCGTACTGGTCGGGCCGCGCGCTCGGCGTCCAGAACACCGCGCAGTTCCTCACCAGCGCGCTGGTGCCGCCGCTCGGCGGCCTCGCCGTCACCCACGGCGGCTACGCCCTCACGTTCGCCCTGGCGGCCGCCTTCCCGCTGGTCGCGGTGGGGCTGGTGCCGGTGCGGGGCGAGCGCGAGCTCCGGTAGGAACAGGAAGACCCGCTCCAGGAGATTCTCCCCAGAATCTCCGAGCGGGTCTTACCTTCTGTTTCCCTCCATCCCGCCTCCGCCTGACGCTGCGATCCCCCCAGATCGTGGCAGCGCCCGGGCCGAGCCGGGTGTCGTCTGTCCTCCCCAGGACGTTCCGACAACCACAACGGTAGGGATCCGAGCGGCACGGATCTCCTACGCGACGGAAACGACAATCCCAGGCTTCGGTAACAGAGGACGGCCGCGGCCGCGACCGCGCCGACCCGGCGGGTCCTCAGCCCCCGCGGGCCACCCCGCGGGCCGGGAGGTGCCCGCGCGGCGCCATCCGCGGCCCGTGCCGTGGGCGGCGCAGCCCGGCGACGGCCACCAGCAGCGGCACGCGGCCGCGCTGCGGGCGCCACGGCTCGAGGTACTCCTCGAGCTGCTCGTCGGTGAACGGCGTGCCCGTCAGCGCCCAGCCGACGTCCTTGGCGACGTGCCAGTCGCCGAACGAGACGGCGTCCGGGTCACCGAACGCGCGCTGACGGACCTCGGCGCTGGTCCAGATCCCGATGCCCGGCAGCGAGCGCAGCTTCAGGTCGGCCTGCTCGGGCGGCAGGGCGGCGAGCCGGTCGAGCGACTCCCCCACCCGGGCGGCCGTCACCAGGGCGCGCGAGCGGGCCGGGTCGACGTGGAGCCGCAGCCACTCCCACGACGGGACGTTCCGCAGCACGCCGGCCGAGGGCTGCACCCAGAGGTCGCGCTCGGCGCCGGGCCCCGGGGCCACCTCGCCGTGGCTCCTGCACGAGCCGCCGGAAGCCGGCGAAGGCCTCCTGGCCCGTCACCTTCTGCTCGATGATCGCGGGCACCAGCGACTCCATGACCAGCCCGGTGCGGCCGGAGCGGAGGTGCGGGTGGTGCCGCAGCGCCTCCACGAGCACCGGGTGGCGCGGCTCGAAGCCCTCCCAGCTGTCGGCCGCGCCGAGCAGGTCGGGCAGCTGCTCGAGCGCCCACGCGGCGCCGTCCCCCCACGCCTCGGCGTGGACCTCGCCGTCGGCGGGCCGCGACGAGATCACCACCGTGGCGGTGCCCTCGGGGGTGCGCGTGCCCCGCCAGATGCGGCCGGCGTCGTCGGTGCGGAACGTGGGGTCGCCGGCTCCGCGGCGCAGGGGCCAGAGCGCGCCGCGCACCGCGCACGGCCAGTCTGGCCGCCACACGCGCTGCAGGCCGGCCGTGGTCATGGCACCAGCCTAGGAGCGGGGTCAGACGTCGGTCGGCACACCCAGGGCCGCGGTGACCGCGCCGCGCACGACCTGGGCGAAGACGTCCTCGAGCCCGGGGACGCCGTCGAAGTAGCCGGCCGCCTCCAGGGCCACGAAGCCGTGGAGGGAGGAGAAGATGGCCATGCCCGACGCGATGATGCGCTGCTCGTCGACGCCGGCGCTCCGCACCATGACGCCGACCGCCTCGAGCACCTCGGCCGCCGCGACGAAGAAGCCCTCGCGGTCGATGGGGGCACGGGTCATCGCGGCGTAGCGCTGCGGGTAGGTGCGGGCGAAGGTCCGCAGCTCGTGGCTGAGGACCTCGAGCCCCTCGGCACCGGCGTGACCCATCGCGGCTCGCTGCACCCGGCGGCCGAGCAGGCGCATCGCGCGCAGCTGGACCTCGGAGCGGAGGTCCTCGAGGTTCGCGACGTGGTTGTAGAGGGAGGAGACGCGCGTGTCGAGCTCGCCGGCGAGCAGCGTCATCGACAGGGCGTCGTACCCGTCGCGGTCGACGATCTCCTCCGCGGTGACGACGACGCGCTCGCGGTCGAGCCGTCGTGGCCGTTCGGTGGCAGCGCCCGCCGTGGTGACCACCATGCTGCTCTCACTCTCCCCATGAGACGAAATGCTGTCGTGCTTCGACGAACCACTATAGGCCAGAGAAGTCCGGTTCGCGGCCTTCGGCGAACGCGGCGAGGGCCTCGAGGTTGGCGGGGCCGCCCATGAGCTCGGCGAACGCGGCGTTCTCGCGCTCGCGGGCGGCCGCCACCTGCGCGCGCAGCGGCGCGGTCATCGCGCGCTTGACCGCCACCAGGGACGAGACCGGGCGGGCGGCGAGCACGGCGGCGTGCCGACGGGCCTCGGGCAGCAGCTCGTCCGGCTCGCAGAGCCGCCACACCAGGCCCATCTCGAGGCACTCCTGGGCCGAGACCCACTCCGCCGACAGCAGCACCCACGCCGCCGCCTGGTGCCCGACCAGCCGGGGGAACAGGTAGGACGACGCCGCCTCGGGCGCCACGCCGAGGCTCGTGAACGGGCACTTCAGCCTGGCCGTCGTCGCCATGAACGCCAGGTCGGCGAACCCCAGGATCGTCGCGCCGATGCCGAGGCCCAGCCCGTTGACCGCGCACACCAGCGGCTTGTCGAGCGCCTCGAGGGCGTCGAGCAGCCCCGGGAAGCCGTGGCGGCCGCGGACGAAGGTCGGGTCCGTGGCGATCCGGTGCATCTCGAGCAAGTCGGTCCCCGCGCTGAACGCCCGGCCGGCGCCGGTGATCATCACCACCGCCACCTCGGGGTCGGCGTTCGCCTCGAGCAGCGCGTCGGCGAGGGCGTCGTACAGCGCCTCGTTGAAGGCGTTGAGCGCCTCGGGCCGGTCGAGCACGAGCGTGCGCACGCGGCCGTCGTCCGTGATCTGCAGCGTCATGCGCGGCAGCCTAGCGAGGACTAGAACCTGTTCTCGTTCCGGCGGCGGCCCGGGCCTGCCTGCCGCGCCGTTGTTGGCGGGTACCGATTTACTGGGGGGATGCTGCTCAGCGATGTCGTCGCGACCTCGACGGCCGTCGCGGCGACCCGCTCGCGCAAGGCGAAGGTCGCGGCGATCGCCGACCTGCTCGGCCGGGTCTCCCTCGACGGCGCCGACGAGCTCGAGGTGGTCACCTCCTACGTCGGCGGCGCCCTGCGGCAGCGCCGCACCGGCGTCGGCTGGCGCGGACTCACGGCCCTCCCCTCCCCGGCCGACCAGCCGTCGCTCACCGCCCTCGGCGTCGACGAGTCCTTCGAGGCCATCGCGGCGATCGCCGGCACCGGGTCGCAGGCGGCCCGGACCGCGGCCGTGACGGCGTTGTTCGGTTCCGCGACCGCCGAGGAGCAGACCTGGCTGCGGGGCCTCGTGACGGGGGCCCTGCGCCAGGGAGCGCTCGACGCGCTGGTGCAGGAGGCCGTCGCGGCGGCGTCGGGCGCCCCGCTGGCCGCCGTGCGTCGTGCCGCGATGCTCGCCGGCTCGACCACCGCGGTCGTGCGGCTCGCCTTCAGCGGCGGCGAGGAGGCCCTCGCCGGGGTGCACCTCGAGGTGATGCGGCCGGTGCTGCCGATGCTCGCGTCCTCGGCGCCCACCGTGGCCGAGGCGCTGGTCAAGGTCGGCGGGTCCGGCGCGGTCGACACCAAGCTCGACGGCATCCGCGTGCAGGTCCACCGCGACGGTGACGCGGTGCTCGTGGTGACGCGCAGCCTCGACGACATCACCGGGCGGCTTCCCGAGGTGGTCGACGTCGCACGCGCGCTGCCGGCGTCCTCGTTCGTGCTCGACGGCGAGGCGCTGGCGCTCGACGAGACCGGGCGTCCGCGGCCGTTCCAGGAGACGGCGTCCCCGGACGGCGATGGACGACGGTGTCGCGCGTGACGCCGTTCTTCTTCGACGTGCTGCACCTCGACGGCCGCGACCTGCTCGACGAGCCGGGCTCGGCGCGGGCCGAGGCGCTCGAGGCGCTGGTGCCGCAGGCGTTCCGGGTGCCGCGGCTGGTGACCGGTGACCCCGACGCGGCCGAGCGTTCGTCGCGCGAGGTGCTCGACGCCGGCCACGAGGGCGTCGTGGTCAAGGACCTGTCGGCGCCCTACGACGCCGGCCGCCGCGGCGCGGCGTGGGGCAAGGTCAAGCCGGTGCACACCCTCGACCTCGTCGTGCTCGCCGTCGAGTGGGGCTCGGGCCGCCGCGCGGGTGGTTGTCCAACCTCCACCTCGGCGCCCGTGACCCCGAGCGGCCCGGCGGGTTCGTGATGGTCGGCAAGACGTTCAAGGGCATGACCGACGAGATGCTCGCCTGGCAGACCGAGCGGTTCACCGAGCTCGCCCTCGAGCCGGCGACCGTCCGCGACGGGTACGTCGTCCCGGTGCGGCCCGAGCAGGTCGTCGAGATCGCCCTCGACGGGCTGCAGCGCTCCACGCGCTACCCCGGCGGCGTCGCGCTGCGGTTCGCGCGCGTCGTGCGCTACCGCGACGACAAGTCCGCCGCCGAGGCCGACACGCTGGACGACGTCCTCGCGCTGGCGACCTGACGGCTCACGTGCCGCGAGCGCCAGGGCCGAGGCGACGGGTGCGCGCGCACCTGGTCGGGCGAGACAGACCCGACGGTCGGCACGCCGGGCGCGACCTCGGTGACGAGGATGCCGACGCGCGCCAGCTGCAGCGCGCCGAGACCCGAGGCGTAGAGGGTGTTGGCGAGCAGCACGGCGTCCTCGACACCCAGCTCCTCGAGCACGACGGTGAGGATCGAGAGGCACTGCGAGATGCCGCGACCCAGCCGGAACAGGGCGCCCTCAGTGATCGCGGCCAGCAGGTCGTCGCCCCGGTACCGCATGAGCTCCTGCGCGCAGTCGACGAAGGCCGGGTGCCCGACGCCGTAGTCGACGAACGCGCCCACGATCGCCGCCAGCCGCCGGTCGCGTCGGGCTCGGCGGCCGCGACGTCGGCCATCGAGCGGCGCAGCTCGTCGAGGTAGCTGACGAGGGTGAGGGCGAACAGCTCCTCCTTGCCCGTGAAGACCCGGTAGATGATCGCCCGGTTGATGCCGACGGCGGCCGCGATGTTCTCGATCCGCACGTTGTCGGTCGTCCCGCGGCGGTCGAACTCGGCGCGGGTCGCCTCGATGATCTCGGCCTCGCGGGCGCGCCGGCGGTCGGCGGCGGCGCGTCGGCGTCCGTCGGTCTCGGGGGCGGAGGTCATGACCTCATCGTACGCCGTGTGTAACTCCCAGTTGCACGACTGTGACGCACCCTTTCGAGCCGGAGACGACGCTGACCTGTCCCGTTCTCGGGACAGGTCAGTGTGCGCCGGTGACCTGTCCCGACGGGACAGGTCGGCGTGGAGTCAGGCGCGCTCGAGGATGGCGACGACGCCCTGGCCGCCGGCAGCGCAGATCGAGATGACGCCGCGACCCGTCCCGCCCTCGGACTCCGCGAGCAGCTTGGCGAGGACCGGGATGATCCGGCCGCCGGTCGCGGCGAAGGGGTGGCCCGCCGCGAGCGAGGAGCCCTTGACGTTGAGCTTGTCGCGGTCGATCGAGCCGAGCGGGGCGTCGAGGCCGAGGCGCTCCTTGCAGAACACCGGGTCCTCCCACGCCTTGAGCGTCGAGAGCACCTGGGAGGCGAAGGCCTCGTGGATCTCGTAGAAGTCGAAGTCCTGCAGCGACAGGCCCTCGCGCTGCAGCATCCGCGCCATGGCGTAGGCCGGGGCCATCAGCAGGCCCTCGCCGCCGTGCACGTAGTCGACGGCCGCGGTGTCGTAGGCGGTGAGGTAGGCCAGGACCGGCAGACCGCGCTCCTTCGCCCACTCCTCCGACGCCAGCAGGACGACGGACGCGCCGTCGGTCAGCGGCGTCGAGTTGCCGGCGGTCATGGTCGCGGCCTCGCCCTTGCCGAAGACCGGCTTGAGCTTGGCGAGCTTCTCGGCGGTCGAGTCGCCGCGCAGGTTGGTGTCGCGCTCGACACCGCGGAACGGCGTCACCTGGTCGTCGAGGAAGCCCGCGTCGTAGGCGGCGGCGAGGTTCTGGTGCGAGCGGGCGGCCAGCTCGTCCTGGTCCTCGCGGGTGATCTGCCACTCCAGCGCGGTGAGCGCGGCGTGGTCGCCCATCGAGAGGCGGGTCCGCGGCTCGCCGTTCTGCGGGATCTCGAGCCCGATGTCGCCGGGGCGGATCTGGCCGAGCGCCGTGAGCCGCGACCTCGTGTCGCGAGCGGCGTTGACCTTCATCAGCTTCTTGCGCAGCTTGTCGCTGATGGCGACGGGCGCGTCGGAGGTGGTGTCGGTGCCGCCGGCGATGCCGACCTCGATCTGGCCGAGGGCGATCTTGTTGGCGACCTGGATGGCGGCCTGGAGGCCCGTGCCGCAGGCCTGCTGGATGTCGGTGGCGGGGGTCGCGGGCGACAGCTTGCTGCCGAGCACGGCCTCGCGGGTCAGGTTGAAGTCGCGGGCGTGCTTGAGGACGGCACCGGCCACCACCTCGCCGACCTGCTCGCCCTCGAGACCGAAGCGGGCGACGAGCCCGTCGATCGCGGCGGTGAGCATCTCCTGGTTCGAGACGTCGGAGTAGGCACCGTTGGAACGGGCGAAGGGGATCCGGTTGCCGCCGATGACGGCGACGCGGCGGGTACGTTCGATCATGCGTCCATACTGGTCGGTCACCTGCTGCGTCCAAGGCAATGAGGGGCACGTCACGAAATGTGGACTCTGAGTTACACCCGTTGTTACATGTTCCCATGAGCGACCGTTACCAGGGCTTCACGGCCACCCCCGTCGGCAAGATCCTCGTCAAGAACCTCGGCCTCCCGAGCCCGATGAAGCTCGAGCGCTGGACCGAGGGCTC
>CAWHNR010000040.1:0-133982 GCA_963830575.1 uncultured Actinomycetota bacterium | reverse complement strand
GATCTTCGAGGACGCCGAGGCCTCGCCCGAGGCGATCACCGGCGGGCTGACCAAGCTCAACGAGTCGAGCCAGAAGATGGGGGCGGCCATGTACGCCGCCGCCGAGGCTGACGCCGCGGCCGCCGGTGGCAGCACCGGTGCGACCGGTGAGGGCGACGACGACGTCGTCGACGCCGACGTGGTCGACGCCGAGGTCGTCGACGACGAGAAGCCCGAGCAGTGACCGAGCCCCAGCAGCCCGAGCCGCCCCCAGCAGCCCGAGCCGCAGCAGCCCGAGGACGGCGCCACGGCGGCGTCCCCGGAGACCCCCGACGTCCACGCCGAGGACACCAGCGGCGTCGACAACTGGGTCGAGGAGGGCGGTCCGCTCGAGCCGCAGGACATCGCCGAGGTCGAGGGTGCCGACGACCCTCGGCCCCGGCCGGGGCCGGTGACGAGCTGGTGCTCGCGCAGATCGCCCTGGAGGAACGGACCCTCGACCTGCAGCGCCTGCAGGCCGAGTACGTCAACTACAAGCGCCGTGTCGAGCGTGACCGCGACCTGGTCAAGCAGAACGCGACGTTCGCAGCGCTCGCCCCGATCGTCGAGGTGCTCGACACCATCGACCGCGCGCGCGAGCACGACGAGGTGCAGGGCGGGTTCCGGACGGTCGCCGACCAGCTCGAGCGCACCGTCGCCGCGGCCGGGCTGGAGAAGTTCGGTGAGGCGGGCGACGCATTCGACCCCACGGTCCACGAGGCGCTGAGCCACATCGGCGAGGACCCCGAGGTCGAGGTGACCACCTGCAAGGTGATCGCCAAGGCCGGCTACAAGATCGGTGACCGGGTGGTGCGCGCGGCGCAGGTGCTGGTCGTCGATCCGGCGGATAGTTAGCAGGTACCTGGAGTGGTCTCGACCCTTCGAGGCTCGCAAGCTCGCACCTCAGGGCGCGGACCACGCTCGACCACCACCACACATCCGGAGAGGAGGAGGGATGGCTGACAACGAGGGCTTCCGGCCCGACTGGGCCCAGAAGGACTTCTACACCGTCCTGGGCGTCTCGAAGGACGCGCCGGTCGCCGACATCAAGAAGGCCTACCGCAAGCTCGCCAAGGACAACCACCCCGACTCCCACCCGGGCGACACCGCGAAGCACGACCGGTTCAAGGCGGTCGCGGAGGCCTACGACGTCGTCGGGGATGCCGACAAGCGCACGAAGTACGACGAGATGCGCCAGCTCTACGGGGGCGGCGCCTATCCCGGCGGCTTTCGTGGCGGTGGCTCCTTCAACCTCGACGACCTGCTGGGCGACCGGGCCCGCGCGGGCGGCGGGTTCGGCGACATGTTCGGTGACTTGTTCGGCGGTGGGAGCGGCCGTGTCCGCACCCAGCAGGCGCGCCGCGCCACGAAGGGCGCGGACGTCGAGACCAGCGCCACGATCTCGTTCCTCGACGCGATCGACGGCGTGACGATCTCGCTGCGACTGACCTCGGACGCCGCCTGCCCGGCCTGCTCGGGCACCGGCGGCAAGCCCGGGACCAAGCCGCGGATCTGCGTGGAGTGCGAGGGCGCCGGCTACGTCGCCGCCGGTGTCGGGGGCGCGTTCTCCGTCCAGGAGACCTGCCCGGGGTGCGGCGGCCGCCAGCTCGTCTACGACGAGAAGTGCCCGTCCTGCCACGGCAGCGGCCGCGGCAGCTCGGCGCGCAGCATCCAGGCGCGCATCCCCGCCGGGGTCAAGGACGGCCAGCGGATCCGGCTGCGCGGCAAGGGCGCGCAGGGCGAGAACGGCGGCCCGGCCGGCGACCTCTACGTCGCCGTCAAGGTCACGCCGCACCGGGTGTTCGGCCGCACGGGCGACAACCTCACCCTCGACGTGCCGGTGTCGTTCGACGAGGCGGCGCTCGGCGCCGAGATCAAGGTCCCGACCCTCGGCGGCGCCCCGGTGACGCTGCGGATCCCCGCGGGCACGCCCAACGGCCGGACCTTCCGGGTCCGCGGCCGCGGCGCCACCGCAGGCCGACGGCACCAAGGGCGACCTGCTCGCGACCGTCGAGGTACAGGTGCCCGCCGTCCTCGACGAGGCCGCCCGCGGCCGCGGTCGAGGCCTACCGCGGGCGACGGCCGGCAAGCCGCTGCGCAGCCGGCGCTCTTCGAGGACGCCGGAGATGCCGTCATGAGCGTTCGCCGGCCCCCGGCCCCGACGCCGCCGGTGTACGTCATCAGCGTCGCGGCCCAGCTGACCGGCCTGCACCCGCAGACCCTGCGCACCTACGAGCGCCTCGGCCTCATCACCCCCGGCCGCACCGGCGGCGGCGGCGCCGCTACTAGCCACCGCGACGTCGAGCTGCTGCGCTCGATCGCCGACCTCACGGCGTCCGGCATCGGCATCGAGGGCGTACGCCGCATCCTCGAGCTCGAGCACCAGGTCGCCGCCCTCGCGGCCCGCAACGCCGAGCTGCAGGCCGAGCTGGACGCCGTCGACGGCCCGCGCCTTCGGCGCCGCAGCCGCCCAACCGGCTGCCCGTGCTGCGGCCTCCGGCCGCGCCGCAGGCGGTCGTGGTCTGGCGCCCAACGCTCGTTGAGGAGGTCGGTCACGACCGTCTCGAAACGTCCGAGCCGGAATGCGCCTCGGCAGGGGGAGCCATGGACGTCACCTGGTTTCGAGACGCTCGCTAGCGCGAGCTCCTCAACCACCGTGTGGGCGCCCCCACAGCGCCGACGAGTCGGGCCGACCCGCCCCTCGTCGATACCATCGACCGATCGACAACCACGCTCGCGGTCATCGTGCCCTGCCACAACGAGGAGGCAGCCGATCGCGCAGGTCGTCGCCGACCTTCGGGCGGCGCTGCCGCACGCCGACGATCTACGTCTACGACAACAACTCGACCGACAAGACCGCCCGAGGTCGCCGCGCCGCCGGCGCGATCGTCCGCACCGAGAGCCGCAAGGGCAAGGGCAACGTCGTGCGCCGGGCGTTCGCCGACATCGACGCCGACGTCTACCTGATGATCGACGGCGACGACACCTACGACGCTGCGGCCGCGCCGCATGCTCATCAAGACCCTGCTCACGGACCGCTCGACCACGTCGTCGGCGTGCGCGTCGAGACCACCGAGGCGGCTATCGCCCCGGGCACGCCTGGGCAACAGCTGTTCAACCGGGTGACGAGCCGGCTGTTCGGCGAGCCGTCACCGACATGTCTCAGCGGCTACCGCGTCGTTCTCGCGGCGGTTCGTGAAGTCGTTCCCGGCGATCTCCGAGGAGTTCGAGATCGAGACCGAGCTGACCATCCACGCGCTGCAGCTGCGGGTGCCGCAGGCCGAGGTCGCGATCGACTTCAAGGACCGGCCGGAGGGCTCGGAGTCAAGCTGCGCACGTTCCGCGACGGCTTCAAGATCCTCTCACGCTCGGCCACCTGCTGCTGCACGAGCGGCCGCTCCTGTTCTTCTCGCGGATCTCGTCAGCTGCGCATGCTCGGCCTGTCCTCGGCATCCCGGTCGTGGTCGACTACCTCGACACCGGCCTCGTCCCGCGGTTCCCGACCGCGTTCCTGGCCTCCTCGCTCGTCGTGCTCGGAGCCCTGCTCGTCGGCATCGGCATGGTCATGAACGCCGTCCTGCGGGGACGTCTCGAGACCCGTCGGCTGTTCTACCTCCAGTTCCCCGCTGCCTTCGACGAGCGGTGAGCAGCACTCACCGCTACCTCGTGGTCGGGCTGTTCAACACCGGCCTCGACATCGCGATCTTCACCGCGCTGGCGGTCGGGCTCGACGTCGTCCCGGTGGTCGCCAACGTCGTCTCGACGGTGGTAGTCATGACGGTCAGCTTCTTCATCAACCGCTCGTGGGTGTTCCGAGCCGAGTCGGCGGGCGTCCGCGCTTACGCCGGGTTCGTGACGGTGACGCTCTTCTCCGGGCTGCTCGTGCAGTCGCTGGTGATCCTCGGCGTGATCGCCGCAACCGGCGCTGTCGCGCCGGACCTGTCGGACGACCTCGTCGAGCCGGCCGCGAAGATCATCGCGATCGGTGTCGGCATGGTGTGCAACTTCCTGGGCTACCGCTACGTCTTCACCGGTTCGGCCGCGGCCTCGACCGGCCGGTCGGACGACGTCCGGTCGGGCGCGGCGAGCAGCAGCACCACCACGCCCAACCCGTAGGTGAATGCGAGCACGTAGCGACCGCCGGCACTCAGCGGGGACACCCCCGCGATGGCGAGCTGCAACACGAACGGGAGCGCCCACAGCCACGCGTAGCGGCGCCGCACGGCGATCGCGGCCGCCAGGAGCAGCACGAGCGCGTCGGTGCGGAGCCCGTGCGAGAGCAGCGGGCGGCACGGGAACGACTCGTAGCAGTCCCACGCACGGTCGCGCACCCACGAGCGCGGCGTCCGGTTGAACGCCACCGGCGCGAGACGGTGCCTCTCGATCGAGCGGTCGAACTTCGGTGACCACGGCGGGTACCAGTCGGTGCCCTCGTCGAGCGGGTCGAGGTAGCGGTAGGACTTGAGGAACAGCCCGTCGAGCGCGGTGCCCGGCTCGCGCGCCATCACCCGCAGCACGATGGCGTTGAACGTCTCCCAGTCCTCCGGCCGCACCGTCTGGTAGCGGAAGACGTCGGTCTTGCGCTCGAGCGGGCCGGTCGACTTCACCGGGTCCGAGCTCGACGGGTCGAACTCCGCGACCATCGCGTCGAGGTCGAAGATGCGCTCCAGGTCGGTCCGCTCCTCGGTCGTGAGGACGTCGGGGTGCTCGCGCAGGATCAACCCCAGCTCCTGCAGCTGGAAGCCCTTGGTCTCGATGGGGTCGGAGGCGATCACGACGCCGCCCGCCGTCAGCATCGCGATGGTGCCCATCACCAGCACTCCCGGCACCGCGACGGCGAGCGCGGCCCGCACGGGCCGCGGCTTCACCAGCAGCAGGGCGACTGCCTGCGCGACGAGGACCATCCAGCCGAACTGGACGCTGACCGCCATCAGCAGCGAGACCCCGGTGAGCTCGACGTACCAGCGCCGGTCGAGCGGCGGCGCGTCGTCGCCGCGGTGCAGCAGCTGGGCGAGCAGCGCGAGCCACCACACGAACGCCGCGCAGAAGAGCTGGTTCTTGTGCTGGGCCAGGCTCCACAACGCGATCAGCGGGTTCAGCGCGACGAGGAGGAGGGCGAGTCCACGGTGCCGCCAGCTAGTGACCAGTCGGCCGAGCAGCTGGAGCGCGCGCCCGAAGGCCAGCAGCGTGACGAGCCCCGACAACGAGATGAGCATGATCGCCGGGAGCAGGCTGCCGAACACCGGCTGCTCGCCCGGCACACCGAGCCATAGCCCAGCATCAGGTAGAAGGGGTGGTGGTTCGACCACAGCCGGTCGCCGTCGCCGATCAGGTAGGACGACGTCGGGTAGTCCTCCAGTGGCGCGGTCTGGTCGAACGTCGCGTCGTCGGGGCGTCCCGCGAAGTCCGAGCGCGTGGAGAGGAACTCGGTGAACATGTTCGCGCCGTCGGGGTTCGGCTGGCCCGGGAACGACGTGACGTAGAACGGGAGCCAGACGGCAGCGAGCACCAGAGCGATGCGCCACCAGCGAGCGAACGTCCAGTCGAGGGAGGCCCGAGCCGGGGGTCCGGCGTCCACGGACAGGGGTGGACGCCGCCCCGGCGCGCCAGGCGTCGGCCACGGTGCACAGCCAGCGGAACAGCACCGTGTACACCGCGACGCACGCCACGAAGAGAGCCGCGACGGCGATCGGGTGGTCCCCGGTCTCGCGCGTGAGCAGGAGGTAGGGGGCGTCGTCCGGCGTGAACCACCGCTCGACGAACCCGGCGGTCGTGGCGGCCGCGAGGAGCACGACCACCACCGCGCCGAGCACCCGGGGGGCCGTCGCGCGAGCCAGTTCCTCGCGCCGCCCACCATGCGCGGGAGTCTACGGGCGGCCAGCCGCAGCGCCGGAAACGCGGGCGCTGCCAGGGTACAGCACACGGGCTCCTCAGATTGCCCCTGCCATGAGTCGCCCCGTCCCGTCCCGCGCACGGCACCGCGCGACCCTCGTGGCGGCCGTCGTCGGGCTCGTGGTCGTGTTCGTGAGCCCGGTGTTCGGCAACGCCGAGGTGACGCGCACCTACCGCCCGCTCCTGCCGCCCGACGGCCTGACCACCGGCTGCTACCCGCTCCCGGGCGGCGTCGTCCCCGACTTCGCCTACGTGCTGCGCCGCGACGGCGAGACGGTCGGCGCCCCGGCATCCGGCGTCGGGTCGTGCTGCACTTCGACGAGCTCGACGCTGTGGACGCCGTCGCGCGGCTCGAGGCGCAGGTGGCGGCGGCAGGTGTCGGGACGACGTCCACGTGCGGGCCGCGACTTCGAGGGCGTCGCCGACGACGCCCGGTCCGCGGGGAGCTGGTGCTCGACCTGCCGCCGACCGTCAGGCAGAGCGACAGCCCGGACTGCGACAACGTCTACTCGACCAAGCGGTTCACTCCCGACCTCCCGGACCGCTCGTGAGACCCCCGGGACGAGCGCGGTGACCAGCCTCCGGGCCGCTGGGGTCCGCGGCCCGGGCCGACCGCGTGCCTCGTCGTGCTGTTCGTCGCCGCCGTCGCGATGCGGGTCTTCGCGTTCGTCGGCATCGCCGGGCACGGCGCGCACGGCGACGAGGCGTACTACCTCGACTCGGGACGGGCGCTCTCGAACGCGGTGCGCGACCTGGCCTGGTTCGGCGGGCCGAGCACCGCCGAGCTCGAGCGGATGGTCGTGAGCAGCGGGTGGTTCATGCCGGGCATGTCGCTCGTGCTCGCGCCGCTGTTCCTCGTCGCTCCCGACGCGCCCATCGCCCTGGTGCGCGGCTACCTCGCGCTGTTCTCGACCGTGCTGTTCCTGCGTGATGGTGCTCCGGGTGCGGCGCACCTTCGGCCGTCCGCCGGCCCTCGCCCTGCTGGTGTTCCCGGGCCTGGTCCCGATCTACGCCGTTACGGCGCGGCGGCCTGGGGCGACACCGCGGCCGGCATGGTCGTGGTGCTGATGCTCTGCCGCGCCGTCGACCTCGTGCGCGCCGCGCGCCAGCACCAGACCACCAGCCTGGCGGGACGGCGTCCGGCCTCGGCCTGCTCGCGATCGTCGCGGTGTACCTCCGCTCCAGCGTGAGCATCGTGGTGGTCGCCGTGCTGGGCGTCACCTTCGTGACCACGATGCTGGTGGTCGCGAGGTCGAACGGCGCCGCGTGGTGACGACCTACGTCGCCGCGGGCGCCGCGTTCTTCGCCGTCCTCCTGCCGTGGAGCCTGGCCGCGTCGGCCTCGCTCGACGCGCGGGTGCTGACGACGGTGTCGGTGCCGACGGTGCGGGCCAACACCTTCGGCGACCCCGACGAGATCTGCCTGGGCGAGTGCGACCCGGGCAGCAGCATCTGGTTCTCCCCGCTGCGGTACTCCCGCGAGCAGGGCCGCGCGACCGGGGTCAGCGAGGTCGAGATCGCCGACGAGATGTCGGCCTACGCGCTGAAGGACCTGACCTCCACCTCGTACGCGCGCGACGTGGTGATCAACACCGGCCGCCAGTTCGGCAAGCCCGCGCGGTTCGCCACGCTGCTGCGGTGGGAGGGCGCTCCGTACGACCTCGTGCCCCTCACCGAGGTGCTGACCTACGCCACGTTGTACCCGATGCTGCTGGCGATGCTGGTGCTGCTCGGGCTCGTGACCCGTCGCTCGCTCGACGAGCAGCTGCAGCTCGTGCTGCTCAAGCTCGGCGTCATCTCGCTGATGGCCCAGCCGTTCGTGCACCTGGGCGGGCCGCGCTACTGGCCGACGCTCGCGCCGCTGCTCGGCATCGGCGTCGCCCTGGCCTGGACGCTGCGTCGGCAGCGTCGGTCGGACCCACCGGACGGGCCGGTCGCCACCGACGCCACCGGTGCGGTGGCGCGGTGGCTGTACCTGCTGCAGGTCGGGCTCGGGCTGTTCGCGCTCGGGGTCGTGGTCACGGTCGGGCTGCTCGCGATCTGACCCGGCGTCAGTTCGACGGGATGGCCCCGGCGGTGACCCTCGTCGCGACCGAGTCGATGCGGGTGAAGGAGAACTGGACCGACGTGCCGCTGATCGTCGTGAAGTTGGCCGCGGCGCCGCCGTCGCACGCGAACGCCAGGTGGTTGACCGCGCCGACCTGGACGACGACCGTCATGCCGAGGTCGTACTGGGCGGAGGCGTTCGGGGGCGCCGATGACCCCGCCGATCCGGTCGGTGTTGTCGAAGAGGCCGCACGCCAGCCCGTTCGAGCTGTGCGAGACGGTGCCGTTGGCGGCGAACAGGTACCTCCCGGCCGGGACGGCGTCGAGCGCGAAGTCGACCTCGGTCGCGTTGGTGACCGACACCGACGGCGCGCTGTAGACCACGCTCCTCACGCCGAGGTCGGAGGCGTTCTTGCCGTCGAGCTTGTCGGCGTTGAGCCTCACGACCTTCGTGCCGCTGCTCACCACGAGGGGCGGGGCGCTCGCCTTGTTCTTCAGCGAGAGGGCCGGGCCGGCGCCGGTGTTCTGGACGGAGGTGGTCTTGTTCGCCGAGTTCGCCTTGCCGAGCAGCAGGCTGTCGCCGGTCGCGGCGAAGGTGGCGTAGTCGAAGCCGAGCACGAGCAGGGCGGCGGCGAGCACGAGGATGACGGACGGGCGGCGCATGAGGGATACCTCCGGGAGCGCGGGAGCGGACGCGTCATCCTCGGTGCTGTCGGGCGGCTGCGGCAAGCAGTACGGTCCGGGGCATGCGCGCTCCCTCACACACCACCATCGCTGCCTACGCCGCGTTGCTCGTCGCCCTGAGCGGCTCGGCCTACGCCGCGGCCCAGATCACCTCGGCCGACATCAAGGACAACTCGGTCAAGTCCGCCGACGTCCGCAACAAGACGCTGGCCCTCAACGACATCTCGCCGAAGGCGCGCAAGTCGCTCCGCGGCGCGCTCGAGCTGCCGCCGTTCAGCGTCGTCGTCAGCTCCAAGGGCGACCCGGCCAAGAACGGCGCCACGCTCGTCGCCGCACTCGCGGCCCTGCCGACGGCGACCGCGACGAGGCCGAGGACGGTGGTGCTCGGCCCGGGCCACTACGCCCTGACCACCGCGAACGGCTCGTTCCAGGTGCCGACCTACGTGACCGTCGTGGGGCAGGGTCCGCTCACGGTGCTCGAGAACACCTCGACCTCCAGCTTCTTGTCGGTCGTGCGACTCGGCGACCACGCCGTGCTGCGCTCGGTGTCGATCCTCAACGCCGGCACCTCCTCCGGCGGTGGGGTCGACGCCGGGACGTCGTCGGGCACCGTCGTGGACGACGTCGCAGTCAGCGCCCGCACCGGCGTGACGGTGCGGGCGTCCGTGGTGCGTGACGTGACCATCGAGGCGAAGACCGACGGGCTGCGGGTGCTGGCGCCGGCGGTCGCCACCGACGTCACCCAGCTCGACAACGTCACCATCAGCGTGTCGGGCGCCTCCTCGGCCATCGGCATGACGATCGCCGGACCGGCCCTGGTCGACGGGGTCGACGTCGAGGCGGACTCGAACGGCACGACCCAGGGGTTGTTGGTGAGCTCGGTGACCGGCCCTGTCGAGGTGCGGGACAGCTCGTTCGTGGCGAGGTTCGGCGGGACGGCTGCCTACGGCGTCAACCTCGACGCCACCGGAGCGCCCACCGCCAACGCCTACTTCGACCACGTGCGGATGACGGGCGGCCTGACCGGGGGCGGTCTCAACTCCTACGGCCTCCGCACCAGCGGCGACGGCCTCACCGGTCGCGTCGGGTCCTCCGTGGTGGGCGGCGCGTCCAGCGACGTGTTCGAGGCGCAGGTCGCCGACGCCCGGTGCATCGACTCTCACGACGAGTCCTACACCGTCGACGTCGACTGCTGACGTCCCGCGGAGATACCTGCGTCACCGTGTGACGGGCATCGCCGCCACGGGGTGACGGTTGCCACTACTCTCCACCCTGACGGGTGGTGATGGGACCGCGCGCGACGAAGGGTGCTGTGCATGGACTGGTTGATCGACCCGGTGCGGCACTGGGCCGAGGACCTCGACTGGTTCGCCTTCGTCAGCATCCCGATCTTCACGGGGATCATCGGCTGGCTGATCAACTGGTCCGGGCTGGTGATGCTCTTCGCGCCGCTGCGCTTCCACGGCATCAAGGTGCCGGGCATGAAGGAGCTCGCCACCATCTTGCCGCGCAAGATCCAGGAGGTGCCCGGCGTCCTGCAGGGCGGCCTCGGCTGGCAGGGGATCGTGCCGGCGCGCGCCGCCAAGATGGGCTCGATCGCGGTCGACAAGGCCATCGCCAAGCTGGGCACGCCCTCGGAGTTCTACCAGCAGCTCGAGCCCGACCAGATCGCCGAGCACATCGTCACGGTGTTCCGCCCCGAGATCCCCGACCTCGTCAGCCAGGTGATGGAGGCCGAGCACCCGCGGCTGTGGCGTGACCTGCCGCAGCCGGTGAAGGACGCCGTCTACCAGCGCGTGCAGGCCCAGCTGCCGAGCGTCGTCGGTCGGGTGACGACCGAGATCGGCATCCACATCGACCAGCTGCTCGACCCCAAGATCATGGTCATCGACCACTTCCAGGAGAACCCTGGCCTCGTCGTCCGCATCTTCCGCGACTTCGGTCAGAAGGAGCTGGACATGATGGTGAGGTTCGGCTTCATCTTCGGGTTCCTGCTCGGCGTCCCGGTCGCGATCATCGACAGCATCGCCCACCAGGCCTGGCTGCTGCCGGTGCTGGGCATCGTCGTCGGGTGGATCACCAACGCCCTCGGCATGTGGCTGATCTTCGAGCCGCCGGAGAAGAAGAAGATCCTCGGCATCACCTGGCACGGCCTGTTCCTGCGCCGCCAGAACGAGGCGGCCGAGGTCTACGCCCAGATCATCGCGGACGACGTCATCACCCTCGAGCGGATCGGCGACTTCCTGCTCGACGGGCCCCGCGGCGACCGGACCCGGCAGATGCTCGCGACCGCGCTGCGTCCGGCCATCGACCAGGCCGCCGGACCGGCGCGCGCCGCGCTGCGCGTGGCGATGGGCTCGACCCGCTTCGACACGATCCGCGACTCGGTGGCCCAGGAGGCGGTCGGGCGCACCCTGACCCCGTTCAAGGACCCGGAGTTCAGCGCCCGGCAGGCCGGCAAGATCCGTGCGCTGGTGGCGACCCGCACCAAGGAGCTGCCGCCGCGCGACTTCGTCGACATGATGCGCTCGGCCATCAAGGAGGACGAGTGGATGCTCTACGCCCATGGCGCGATCATGGGTGCTGCGGGTGGGTTCCTCCACCTGGCGATCTTCGGCGCGCAGGGAGGTCACTAGATGTCCGAGGCTCGTGATGCCCGGATGCTCGAGCTGAAGGCGGGGCGCGACTCGATCCCCGGCCTCGCGCGGGTGGCGGGCTCGGCCGCCCTGCACACGGCGGGGTGGGGCGTGAGGACGTCGGCCAAGGCCTGGCTGCGGCTCGGCCGGGCGGCCACCAACCGCGACGAGGCGGCGGCGCTCGCCCGCGACGCCGGCGCCGCGATCGCCGTCGTCGGCGAGATCGCCCGCGCGGCGTCGTCCGGCACCCCGATGGGCAAGGCGCTGGTCTCGGCCGGCGCGACCCTCGGCGGGATGGTGCCCGAGCAGATGAGCGAGGCCATCAACGGCCAGGTGGCCTCCTCGCGCGCCGAGTCGCAGCAGCCGTCGCTGCGCGAGCTCGGGCAGGAGCTCATGCACCGCTCGCGCGACGTGTGGAACACCGACCAGGGCCACCCCGCCTTCGAGCGGATCCTCACCGAGCTCGCCCCCGACGAGGCCCGCATCCTGGTGCTGCTGCTCAGCAAGGGCCCGCAGCCGAGCGTCGACGTCCGCACCGGGGGCCCGGTCGGCATGGTGCAGCTCGCAGCTGATCGCGCCGGGCCTCACGATGATCGGACCCCGCGCCGGCCTGCGCTACGTCGACCAGGTGCCCTCCTACCTCAACAACCTGTTCCGACTCGGCCTGATCTGGTTCTCCCGCGAGTCCTTGCGCGACCCGATGGAGTACCAGGTGGTCGAGGCCCAGCCCGACGTGCTCGCCGCGATGCACTCGGTGAAGTTCGCGAAGGTGGTACGGCGCTCGATCCACCTGACCCCCTTCGGCGAGGACTTCTGCCGCACCTGCCTCGTCGAGGAGGAGGCCGCGGCCGCGCCCTTCCCCGAGCACGGGACGCCCGGGGACGGCGAGGCGGTCGGTCACAGCTCCTGACCGCCGCCCGGCGGCCCGACCTCCCGATCCTCACGCGGCCGGCGTGATCGCACAGCTGTAGCCGGGCACCAGCCGGACCCAAGGCTGACGCAAGGGGCGGGCGGCAGGGTCCTCCTGACCATCCATCTCGCCAGGAGGCAATCGCCGTGAACCCCCGTCCTCAGCTCGACCTGACCGTCCCGACGCGTGCGGCCGAGGCGTCGGCCAACACCCGGCTGTCCGTCTTCGCGCTCGTCGTGCTGATCGCCAACTGCCTCGCGGCGGCGCTGGCCGTGGCCGTCAACTGGCCCTCCCAGTTCGGCGACGTGGTGGGGACCGACGCGGGTCAGGACTGGCTGTCGCGCGGGACGGCGATCTCGGCCCCGCTGGCCCCTGCCACGTGCTTCGTCCTCGTCGCGATCCTGGTGCGGCGTCCCACGTGGGTGGGGTGGCTCGGGATCGGCTTGGCCTTCCTGACGGGGATCCTGGTCCTCGTCGGAGGGATGGGTGAGCTGGTGGCGGAGCCCACCGCCGACGTCCCGCGGGCGGTTCTCGTCGCCTCGGGTGTGCTGTGGGGCGTGGTCGCGGCGGTCTTCGTCGTCCTGGGCACGGCAGCCGCTCGAGAGCGGCTCGACCGTCGCCTTCCGCGAGGCGACACCTGATCTGGTCGGTCTGCCCCGCATCCGTGGTGGGCCGGCCGCCTCGCCCTCCACGGGTCGGTCTCGTGACGGCCGTGACCGGCCTCCTCGACGTTCACGGGTCGGGTCGCGGTGATGCTGCGGTGGTCTCGTGACGGTCCCTAGCGGGAGCTCCTCCACCTCCACGGGTCGGTCTCGTGACGGCCGTGGCCGGCCTCCTCGACCTGCACGGGTCGGGCCGCGGTGATGCTGCGGGGGTCTCGTGACGCTCCCTAGCGGGAGCTCCTCGACCTCCACGGCGCCCCGGCCTCAGGCGTCACTCGCCGGAGGGCACCGTGGCGGTGATGACGGTCCCGTCGGCGCGGCGGGTGCCGGCGGGGTTGGGGGGCTCGCCCTCGAGGCGCGGGCCGTGGCCGTCGAGCTCGACCACGGCGGGGGAGCCGGGGGCGACGGCGACCTGCTCGCCGCGGACGTCGAAGCAGACCTCGGTCTCGCCGTCCTCGACCTCGAGGTGCAGCGAGTCCTCGGTGACGGTCACCCGGACGCGGGAGCCGCGCAGGGTGAGCCTGAAGGTGAGGGAGTCCCAGCCGTCGGGGAGGCGCGGGTCGAGCTGCCAGCGGCCCTCGCCGTGGTCGCGGAAGCCGCCGAAGCCGCCGGCGAGGGCGCTCCAGACGCCGCCGGTCGAGGCGACGTGGACGCCGTCCGCGGTGTTGGCGTGACGGTCGGCGAGGTCGACGAACAGGGCCGCGTGGAAGTAGCGCAGCGCGAGGTCGTGGTAGCCGACCTCGGCCGCCATGATCGACTGGACGACGGCCGAGAGCGTCGAGTCGCCGGTCGTGATCGGGTCGTAGTAGTCGAAGTCGGCCTTCTTCTGCTCGAGCGTGAACTGGTCGCTCTGGAGGAACAGCGCGAGGACGACGTCCGCCTGCTTGAGCACCTGGAACCGGTAGATCACCAGCGGGTGGTAGTTGAGCAGCAGGGGGCGCTTGTCGACCGGGGTGTGGCCGAGGTCCCACATCTCGCGCTCGAGGAAGTGCGCGTCCTGCGGGTGGATGCCGAGGTGGTCGTCGAACGGGATCATCATCGCGTCGGCGGCCTTCTGCCACTGGTCGACCTCGCCGTCGAGCAGCCCGACCCGCGCCGCCATCGCCTGGTAGTTCTGGGGGCGCTTCGCCTCGATGAACCGCACCGCGGCGGCCGCGCGGCGCAGGTTGTAGCGCGCCATCACGTTCGTGTAGAGGTTGTCGTTGACGACGGTCGTGTACTCGTCGGGCCCGGTGACGCCGTGGATGTGGAACGTGCCGCCGTCCTCGTCGCGCCAGAAGCCGAGGTCGGCCCAGAGTCGTGCGGTCTCGACGAGGATGTCGACCGCCTGCGTGTCGAGGAACTCGTAGTCGCCGGTGGCCCCGACGTACTGGCTGAGCGCGAACGCGATGTCGGCGTCGATGTGGTACTGCGCGGTGCCGGCGGCGTAGTAGGCCGAGGCCTCCTCGCCGTTGATCGTGCGCCACGCGTAGAGCGCGCCCTTCTGCGCGAGCTGGCGGGCGCGGTGCCGCGCCGACTCGAGCAGCCCGTGGCGGAACCGCAGGGCGTTCCGCGCCGCCGACGGGTTGGTGTAGGTGAGGAACGGCATCACGTAGATCTCGGTGTCCCAGAAGTAGTGGCCGCCGTAGCCCGACCCGGTCACCCCCTTGGCCGAGATGCCGAGGCCGTCGGCGCGGGCCGAGGCCTGCGCGATGGAGTAGAGGTTCCAGCGCGCGGCCTGCTGCAGGGCCGGCTGCCCGCCGATCTGGACGTCGCTGCGCTCCCAGAACGCGGCGAGCCAGGCCGCCTGGTCGTGGCGCTGCTTGTCGAGGCCCTCCTCGCGCACCCGGTCGAGGGTGCGGCAGCAACGGTCGAGCAGCTCGATCGTCGGCACCACGCGGGCGGTGTGGTAGGCCACGACCTTGGTCAGCCGCACCGGGACGCCGGCCTCCGCGGTCACGTGGAAGATCGCCTTGGCCATGTCGCCGTTGGCCTCGATCGACTGCTTCCACGAGCTGGCGGTCTGCAGGTCGTGCTCGACCGCCATCGCGATCGTCATGCCGCTCTGGGCGCACCTGAAGCGCAGCGACAGCCGGCCCTCGCCGACGTGGTCGGCGTCGGAGGGCTCGGTCTGGGGCTCGAGCACCCGACCCTCGAACCTGCTGGCCTTGCGGGGGTCGAAGCCGGCGGCCATCTTGGCGAGCTCGACGGCGGCGCCGCGGTCGGCGTCCTGCCGGTTGAGCAGCTGGGAGCTGATGGTGATGGGCGCGCCCTCGTCGAGCAGCGTGACCTCGAAGGTCATCACGGCCAGGTGGCGCTGGGTGAAGGACACCATGCGGGTGCTGTCGACCTGCACCCGCTTGCCGCTCGGCGTCCGCCAGACGACGTGGCGCTTCAGCACGCCGGTGCGGAAGTCGAGGGACCGCTCGTAGCCCACGAGGTCGGCGGTCGAGAGCTCCAGCGGCTCGTCGTCGACGTAGAGCCGGATCACCTTGGCGTCGGGGGCGTTGACGATGGTCTGGCCGACCTTGGCGAACCCGAACGCCTCCTCGGCGTGCTGGATCGGCCAGGTCTCGTGGAAGCCGTTGACGAAGGTGCCGTTGGCGTGGAAGTCGCGGCTCTCCTCGTAGTTGCCGCGCAGGCCGAGGTAGCCGTTGCCGACGCTGAACACCGACTCGGTGGTGCCGAGGTCCGCGGACTCGAAGCGGGTCTCGACCAGCCGCCACTCGTCGACGGGGAACCGGCTGCGGTCGAGCGGGTCGACCGCCTCGGGCGCGACGTGGCTCGCGCCGTGGTGGTGGTGCCGGCGGTTCACGCGGGCCCTTCCGCGGCCAGCTCGCCGAGGTCGTCGACGACGAGCTCGGCGCCCGCGGCCGTGAGGGCGTCGTGGCCGACGCCCGCGGTCGACGCCGATCACCAGCGCGAAGTCACCGGCCGCGCCCGCGGCGACGCCGCTGGTGGCGTCCTCGACGACGACGGCCCGCTCTCCGGCACCCCGAGCTCGCGGGCCGCCTCCTGGTACGTGTCGGGGGCCGGCTTGCCCTTCAGCCCGCGCTCGGCGGACACGCCGCCGTGCACCACGACGGTGAAGAACTCGGTGACGCCGGCGGCGTCGAGCACGTCGGGGGCGTTCTTGGACGACGACACGATCGCCATGGGCGTGCCGGCGGCACGCAGCTGCTCGATCAGGCGCCGCGACCCCGGGTACGCCTCGACCCCCTCGTCGCGCAGCACCTGGCCGAAGGCCTCGTTCTTGCGGTTGCCCAGGCCGCACACGGTCTCCTCGTCGGGCGAGTCCTCCGGCGTCCCCTCGGGCAGCGTGATGCCGCGGGAGGCGAGGAAGTCGCGGACGCCGTCGTAGCGCGGCTTGCCGTCGACGTGCTCGAAGTAGTCGGCGTCGGTGTAGGGCTCGGAACCGCCGCGCCGGTCGAGGAAGTCGTTGAACATCTGCGACCACGCCCGCATGTGGACCTCGGCCGTCGGCGTGATGACGCCGTCGAGGTCGAACAGCACGGCCTGGTACGGGGCCCAGTCGAAGCTCATGGGTCGACCCTAGTGCGGTTCGATGCGTTGTCGAGACTGAACGGCTGGACGTCGGACTGTCGAGGTCGACGTCGGGCATTCGGCGGTGCGCGACCTCCTCGCCGGCGTCGGCCGTCAGCAGGAGAGGAGCTTGATGGTGAAGACCGAGCCGCCCTCGGGGCCGGGGGCGAAGGTGACGGTGCCGTTCTGCGCGGCGGCGAGGGTGCGGACGACGTAGAGGCCGAGGCCCGTGCCGGTGGCCACGGCGCCGTGGGCGCGGGCGTACTCGCGGAACAGGTCGTCGCGGAACTCCTCGGGCACGCCCTCGCCGTGGTCGATGACGTCGATGCAGACGTGGGCGCCCTCGGGGCGCACGCGGACGACGTACGGGGCGGCGCCGTACTTGTGGGCGTTGCTGAGCAGGTTGGTGAGCATCTGCTCCAGGCGCAGCGGGTCGGCGCGGAGCTCGCGGTCGTCGTCGATGAGCACCTCGACGTCCCAGCGGCCCTCGATGGCGCCGAGGATCAGCGAGCGGGGCTCGACGACCTGGAGGTCGATGCGCAGGGTGCCGCGCTGGATCTGCGCGGCGGTGAGCAGGTCGGCGGTGATCCGGTCGAGGATCCGCGCCTGGCGGGCGACGGAGTCCATGAGGCGCTTGCTCTGGTCCTGCGACATCTGGTCGGCGTCCCAGGTGAGGGTCTCGGCGATGCCGCAGAGCACGGCGACGGGACCGCGCACCTCGTGGGCCGTGGTCGCGATCGCGCGGCGCAGCAGGCCGACGTCCTCGGCGGTCGAGTCGAGGAAGACCAGGACCGACCAGCCGGTGCGGCGCAGCGAGGCGCGGACGCGGCCGCCCTCGAGGTCGGTCTCGAACGAGGCGTCGGAGTCGAGGCGGTGGTAGGAGACGAGGGAGGCGAGCTCGGGGGCGACCATGGCGAGCGGGGTGCCCGGCTTGTCGGTGCCGAGCAGGCGGGCGCCCATGGGGTTGGCGTGGACGATGCGGAAGAGCGGCTCGTCGGCGAGCTCGACGACGCCGTACGGGGCGACCCGCAGCGCCTCCCAGGCCGAGACGTTCCCGGGTGCCCCGGCGGGGCCGGTGGGCCCGCCGGACGGGGGCGGTGAGACGACGCTCATCGGCGCCTCCTTCTCGAGCTTGTCCGCGTGGGGTCCCGGGCCCGCGGCGGCCGAGGCCTCGGTGACGGGCACGACCGAGAGACCGCCGCGCGGGACGCCGGCCACCGGCCGACATGTCGCGGACGTAGTCGAGGATGGTGTTGAGCGGGGCGCCCTTCTGGACGTAGCCGTCGGCGCCGGCCGCGACGGCGCGGGCCGACATCTGCTGGGCGCCGAAGCCCGAGAGCACGACGATCTTGGCCGTCGGGCACAGCCGGCGGATCGAGGGCAGCGCCTCGATGCCGTCCATCACCGGCATGGCGAGGTCGAGCAGCACGACGTCCGGGCGGTGCAGGCGGACGACGTCGATGCCCTGGCTGCCGTCCCCCGCCTCACCGACGACCTCGAACCCGCCGCGCGTGAGCGCGATGCGCAGGAGCTCGCGCAGGTCCTCGGTGTCGTCGATGATCACGACCCGCAACGGGCGGGTGGTGGCGAGTGCGCTCATGGCGTCGTCTCCTCATGGGATGCAGCGGTCGCTGCCTCGTCGGCCTTCGCAGCATTGTTCAGGTCGACGACGGCAGGGGCGCTGCGGAGCAGCTGGATGGCGAAGTGCTCGGAGCCGAGCAGGTTCGTGATGATGCGGCTCGCCGACTCGATCGAGGTCCCCAACGCTGCTTTGGCCTTGTCGACGTCGTTGAGGTCGAGGGCCATCTTGGAGACGACGAGGCCCTGGAGCACCGAGTCGTTGAGCTCGAGGGCCTGCTGCTCGCGCTTGCGCAGGTCCTCGAAGAGCTGGGCTCCCTCCATGAGGGAGCTGTAGTTGCGGCGCAGGGTCCAGTAGTAGACGGCCACGGCCGCCCCGACGATGTCCCAGATGGTCAGGGGCCAGCCCCAGGCCTCCCGCATGGCCAGGCCGCGCTCGTCGCCGTCGACGATCGAGGGCAGGAACATGTGCACCGCGTGCGTGCCGTGGTGGACCGCGCAGGTGAAGAAGATCGCCGACGTCGCCGCACCGAGCGGGTTCGTGCGCAGCTGGTTGCTCTTCGCGAGCGGGATGATGATCGCCAAGCAGATGAGCAAGTAGGCGACCGCGATGATGGCGTTGGCGACCATCCCTATCTGCCAAGTCATGGGGTCCTGCCTTCGTGGGGGGCCGGAGTGGTGGTGTGCGTGTGGTCGTGGTTCATGAGTGTGCGCCAGCCAGGGTCAGCAGCACCAGCGAGACGGCGGCCGCGCCGACGGCGGCCCGCGAGGTCGGGTGCCAGTCGAACCAGCCCGGGCAGCGGGCCGGGACGCCGTCGCGCAGCACCCGCCAGCACGCGGCGACCGCGAGCAGCTCGAAGGCGACGCAGGTGAGGTCCCAGGCACCGACGGGGTGCCGTCCTGCGTCGATGCCGAGGGCGCCGGCGAAGGGCAGGCCGGTGGTGCGGCTCACGAGCCACACGGCCACGAGGCCGAGGTTGACCGCGACGCCGGTCGCGAGGAGGCGAGCGGTGGGGCGCTGGGCGGCGGCCGCCCAGGCGAGCTGGACGACGGCAGCGGCGAGGAGGAACGCGCCAGCGGCCACCTCGCCGCGCAGGTGCGGCGGCACGACCGCGGCGTGGATGCCGGCCGCGGCGGTGCTCGACACCAGGGCGAGGGGCACCGAGAACGCCGGTGTCGCGGTCGGCTCGGGCTCGACGGGAGGAGCGACGGTGAGCGTCGGGATGCCGGGGGCGCCGGACGCGACGGCGGCGCGCAGGGCGGCGACCCGCTGGTCGTGCGCCGTCGGCGCCGGCCGCGAGCCCGGGACGGCGAGACGGTCGAGGGCGTGCGGAAGCAGCAGTGCGGCGAGTCCCCAGAGACCGGCCAGCACCATGGCATAGTGCAGTCCGTGTGCGAGCAGGCTCGCACCGACCGCGGTCGACATCGCTGTCACCGCGACATTCCTCCCCCACGCCACCCTCCCCGGCGGCATGTCCTGCCGTCCACGGTAGGGCGCACGGCTACCGCTCGCGGCGCATTGCGCGAGGACGGCGCACTGGTCTGGACCACCGGCTCGCTCCTTCGTCCACGCCGCCGGACCTCGGCGAAGTTGAGTGGAACAGACTCAACTTCGTGATCGTTCAGGGTGGTGTACTCACCCCGTGGGTACCACCGAATCCGCATCTTCCTGGACCACCGAACCACAGCGCAGGAGCCAGCACCACCATGAGCCAGTTCTCCGCCGAGAAGTTCACCACCCGCAGCCGTGAGGCCATCGAGGCCGCGCAGCTCGCCGCGACGACCTCCGGCCACAGCACCATCGAGCCCCTCCACCTGCTGGTCGCGCTGCTGCGCGACGCCGACGGCAGCGCCCGCACCCTGGTCGGCAAGGCCGGGGTCGACGCCGCCCAGCTCTCGGCGGCCGCCGAGTCCGCCCTCGCCGCCCTGCCGAAGGCCAGCGGCGCCACGGTGCAGCGACCGGCCACGAGCCCGGCGCTGACCCGGGTGCTGGCGGGGTCCATCGACCTCGCCTCGTCGATGAAGGACGACTTCGTCGCCACCGAGCACCTCCTGATCGCCCTGGCCGGCACGGCGTCGTCCGCGCAGGACGTGCTGCGGACCGCCGGGCTCGACGAGACCTCCCTGCGCGAGGGCCTCACCGCCGTCCGCGGCAACCGCCGGGTGACCAGCCAGGACGCCGAGTCGACCTGGGAGGCCCTGGAGAAGTACAGCGTCGACCTCACCCAGGCCGCCGAGGACGGCCGGCTCGACCCGGTGATCGGCCGCGACGCCGAGATCCGCCGCGTGGTGCAGGTGCTCTCGCGCCGCACCAAGAACAACCCGGTGCTCATCGGCGAGCCCGGCGTCGGCAAGACCGCCGTGGTCGAGGGTCTCGCCCAGCGTGTCGTCGACGGCGACGTGCCCGACTCCCTCAAGGGTCGCCGCGTGCTCAGCCTCGACCTGGCCGCGATGGTGGCGGGCGCGAAGTTCCGCGGCGAGTTCGAGGAGCGGCTCAAGGCCGTCCTGGAGGAGATCAAGGACGCCGGCGGCCAGGTCATCACCTTCATCGACGAGCTGCACACCGTCGTCGGGGCGGGCGCCGGCGGCGACTCCGCGATGGACGCCGGCAACATGCTCAAGCCGATGCTCGCCCGCGGCGAGCTGCACATGATCGGCGCGACCACGCTCGACGAGTACCGCGAGCGGATCGAGAAGGACCCGGCCCTCGAGCGCCGGTTCCAGCAGGTCTTCGTCGGCGAGCCGTCGGTCGAGGACACCATCCAGATCCTGCGCGGCATCCGCGAGAAGTACGAGGCGCACCACAAGGTCCGCATCACCGACGCCGCGCTCGTCGCGGCCGCCACCCTCTCCGACCGCTACATCACCGGGCGCCAGCTGCCCGACAAGGCCATCGACCTGGTCGACGAGGCGGCGTCCCGGCTGAAGATGGAGATCGAGAGCTCGCCGGAGGAGATCGACCAGCTCCGGCGCCAGGTCGACCGGCTCAAGATGGAGGAGTTCGCCCTCGACAAGGAGGACGACGCCGCCTCGGTCGACCGGCTCGGCGTGCTGCGCGCCGACCTCGCCGACAAGGAGGAGGAGCTGCGCGCCCTCGAGGCCCGGTGGGAGCGCGAGAAGGCGTCCCGCGAGGGCGAGGGCGAGCTGCGCGTGCAGCTCGACCAGCTGCGCATCGAGGCCGAGCGGCTGCAGCGCGAGGGCGACCTCGGCGCCGCCGCCGAGATCCTCTACGGCCGGATCCCGGCCCTGGAGAAGCAGATCGCCGAGGCCGAGGAGCAGGACGACACCGGCGAGCTCGACCCGCTGGTGGGCGACTCCGTCGGCGCCGAGCAGATCGCCGAGGTCGTCGAGGCCTGGACCGGCATCCCCACCGGCCGGATGCTCGAGGGCGAGACGGCCAAGCTGCTCAAGATGGAGGACGTCATCGGCGAGCGCCTGATCGGCCAGCGCGACGCCGTGGTCGCGGTCAGCGACGCCGTCCGCCGCTCGCGCGCCGGCATCGCCGACCCCAACCGGCCGACGGGCTCGTTCCTGTTCCTCGGCCCCACCGGCACCGGGAAGACCGAGCTCGCCAAGGCGCTGGCCGACTTCCTCTTCGACGACGAGCGCGCCATGGTGCGCATCGACATGAGCGAGTACTCCGAGAAGCACTCGGTCGCGCGGCTCGTCGGTGCCCCTCCCGGCTACGTCGGCTACGACGAGGGCGGCCAGCTGACCGAGGCGGTGCGCCGGCGTCCGTACTCGGTGGTGCTGCTCGACGAGGTCGAGAAGGCGCACCCCGAGGTCTTCGACATCCTGCTGCAGGTGCTCGACGACGGCCGGCTCACCGACGGCCAGGGACGCACGGTCGACTTCCGCAACACGATCCTCATCCTCACCAGCAACCTGGGCTCGACCTACCTCGTCGACCCGACGCTCTCGCCCGAGCTCAAGCGGGAGTCGGTGATGGGCGTGGTGCGGTCGTCGTTCAAGCCGGAGTTCCTGAACCGCCTCGACGAGGTCGTGCTGTTCGAGGCGCTCACGCTGGAGGCGCTCACCCACATCGTCGACCTGCAGCTCGCGCTGCTCGGACGCCGGCTGGCCGCGCGACGCATCGGCGTGGAGGTCACCGACGCCGCCAAGACCTGGCTCGCCGACACCGGCTACGACCCGGCCTACGGTGCGCGCCCGCTCCGCCGGCTGATCCAGTCGGCGATCGGGGACTCGCTGGCCAAGCTGCTCATCAGCGGCCAGGTCGCCGACGGCGACACCGTGACGGTCGACGTCGGCGGCGAGGGCGGCCTGGTCCTGCGGTCCTCCTGACCGAACGGTGGTCGAGGTGCCGCGAGCGAGGTACGAGCGAGGGGCCTCGAGACCGAACGGTGGTCGAGGTGCCGCGAGCGACGGTACGAGCGAGGGGCCTCGAGACCTCGGGCCACGCACCTCGATCCACCGTCGCCTCCTCGACCTCCACGCTGCGGAGGTCTCGAGGCGCGGCCCTCGTTCCTCGGGCCCCGCACCTCGACCACCGTCGGCCTCCTCGACCTCCACGCTGCGGAGGTCTCGAGGCGCGGCCCTCGTTCCTCGGGCCCCGCACCTCGACCACCGTCGGCCTCCTCGACCACCGTCGGGTCGAGTGCCACCGGCCGTCCGGTTCAATGGAGGCGTGACCGACGCCAAGCCCGCCCGCCCGCGCCAGGTCACGCTCATCTGCGGCACGATCGTCGTCGGCTCGGCGCTCGTCGTCCTGTTCGCGTTCCAGCAGATGGCGAGCCTGGGGTCGATCGAGGCGCAGGAGGCCGCCGACGACCTGGTCTCGGACCCGTTCGGCCGGGGCCTCGGACTGACCGCCGACCAGGTGCAGTCGCTGATGCGCGTCCTGTGCGTCGTGGCCGGTGGGGCCGCGGTCGCCATGGCGATCCTGGGCTGGCAGGCGATGCAGCGCAGCAGGAGCGCCCGCGTCGCCCTCAGCGTGCTGGCTCCCGTGGTGCTCGTCGCCGGACTGGCGCCGGCGAGCTTCTTGTCGATGCTCGTGGCCGGCGCGACGGCGCTGCTCTGGACCCAGCCGGCCCGCGACTGGTTCGCCGGGCGCGAGCCCGCACCGCAGCAGGGCCCCGCCCGCCGCGCGCCCGTCGCGCTCGGGACCACCCGTCGCACCGCCGTCCGCGGGCGCCGCCCCGTCGCCGGCACCGGCCACCGCCGCATCCGCCGCCGGCGGCTGGCCCACCGCCCACCCGACGTCCGCCCCCGGACCTCGTCCGCAGGCCCTGGTCACGGCGTGCATCGTCACGATCGTCACCTCGGTGATCACCGCGGCCACGATGGCGGTCGCGCTGCTGGTGGTTCTCGCCGACCGGTCGACGTTCGAGGCCGACGTCGCGGAGGAGATGGCGAAGAACCGGGCCTACGCCGACGTCGACGTCGACCTGGTGCTCGGCCTGCTCATCGGCCTGCTGGTGGTGTTCGTGGTGTGGGCCCTGGTCGCGGTGGTGCTCGCCACGCTCGCCCTGCGGGGCAGCAACGGCGCCCGGATCACGCTCATCGTCTCGGCCTTCGCCGCTGCCGCCGCCAGCATCATCGGCATCCTCGTCGTGGTCCCGCTGTTCGTCGGCGCCACCGCGATCGCTGCGGCCGTGCTGCTGCTGCGGGGCGAGGTCGGCGCCTGGTTCGCCGCCCAGCGCCACTCCTGACGCCGACCCGCCCCACATGTGGGGCGGGTCACCGCTGACCCGCCCCACATGTGAGGCGGGTCGACGCGCTAGGCGCCGAGGTCGGCGGCCGCCAACCGGCTGACCGCCTCGGCGAGGACGTCCCGCTTCTTGCAGAACGCCCAGCGCACGAGGTGGCGCCCGTCGCCGCGCGGGTCGTCGTAGAACGCCTGGACGGGGATCGCGACGACGCCGGCGCGCTCGGGGAGGGCGAGGCAGAACGCGAGGCCGTCGTCCCAGCCGAGGTCGCGCACGTCGGACGTCGCGAAGTAGGTGCCCTCGGGCGTGGCGGTGGGCAGCCCCGCGTCTCGCAGGCCGGCGACGAGCAGGTCGCGGCGCTCCTGGAGGTCGGCCGCGAGGCGTCCCGGGTAGTCGGCGGCGTGGGTGAGGGCGTGCGCGACCGCGGGCTGCAGCGGAGCACCCGAGGTGAAGGTCAGCCACTGCTTGGCCGCGACGACCGCGCCCACCAGCGCGGCGGGGCCGGTGGCCCAGCCGACCTTCCAGCCCGTGAACGAGTACGACTTGCCGACGCTGCTCAGGGTCAGCGTCCGTGCCGCCATGCCGGGCAGGGTCGAGATCGGCACGTGCTCGTGGTCGTCGAACACGAGGTGCTCGTAGACCTCGTCGGTGATGACCGTGAGGTCGTGCTCGATCGCGACGTCGGCGACGGCCTGGAGCTCGCCCCGGTCGAGGACCCGGCCGAGCGGGTTGTGCGGCGTGTTGAGCAGCACGAAGCGCGTGCGCGGCGTGACCGCCGACCGCAGCTCGTCGACGTCCAGCCTGAAGTCCGGCGACCGCAGCGTCACCGGGCGCCGGACCGCCCCGGCCATCTGGAGCATGGCGAGGTAGCTGTCGTAGTAGGGCTCGAGGACGACGACCTCGTCACCCGGGTCGACGAGGCCGAGCAGGGCGCCGGCGATCGCCTCGGTGCACCCGGTGGTGATCGCGACCTCGGTGTCGGGGTCGAGCTCGATCGCGTAGTGCCGACGCTGGTGGTCGGCCACCGCCTGCCGCAACGCCGGGACGCCGATGCCGGGCGGGTACTGGTTGGCGCCGGACTCGAGCGCCGCGACGGCCGCGGCCACGACGTCCGGGGGGCCGTCCTCGTCGGGGAACCCCTGGCCCAGGTTGACCGCGCCGGTGCGGGCGGCGAGCGCCGACATCTGCCCGAAGACGGTCGGGGGGATGCCTTGCAGACGAGTGGCGACCACGGTGAGAGGCTAGCCACCGTGACCACCACCGACGACTCGCTGGCCGCCGACATCAACGCCACCTGCCGCCTCAGCGGGGAGTTCACGCTGCGCTCCGGCCAGGTCTCCGACACCTACTTCGACAAGTACCTGTTCGAGGCCGATCCGCTCCTGCTGGCGCGCGTGGCGCGGGAGATGATCCAGCTCCTCCCGCAGGACACCGAGCTGCTCGCGGGGCTCGAGATGGGCGGCATCCCGATCGCCACCTCGGTCAGCGGCATCACCGGCATCCCGACCCTCTTCGTGCGCAAGGAGGCCAAGGCCTACGGCACCGCCAAGCTCGCCGAGGGCCCGCCCTTCGCCGGCCTGCGGGTCACCCTCATCGAGGACGTCATCACCACCGGCGGCGCCGTCCGCGACGCGACGAACGCGCTGCGTGAGGCCGGCGCGACGGTCGAGGTCGTGGTCTGCGCCATCGACCGCTCGCCCGAGGGCGAGAACCCGCTGGCCGACGTCGGCCTCGAGGTGCGGTCGGTGCTCACGCGCGCCCAGCTCGACGCCGTGTAGGTCTCCCGCGGGGTGGCCTCGGGCGACGGTCGCCGACCTAGGCTCGTGGCGTGCTCGGTCAGCCGTCCCTCTTCGACGACGACGGCCACCTCGGTGTCGATCCGACCTTCGGCTCGGCGCAGCGCACGCGCCTGGACGACCACTCGTGGGTCGAGCACGTGCCGGGCTGGCTGACCGGCTCGGCCGAGCTCCTCGACCACCTGCTGGCGGCGCCGGGCTGGGAGCAGCGCGAGCGGTGGATGCCGGCCGGCCGGGTGGCCGAGCCGCGCCTCACGATCGACGTCGCGGACCTCCGCGACGCACCGCACCCGGTGCTGCGGGTGGTGGCGGAGGCCCTGTCGCGGCACTACGGGGTGGTCTACGACGGGCTCTGGATGAATCTCTACCGCGACCACCGCGACAGCACCGGCTGGCACGGGGACGCCGCCTCCTGCCGCCGGGTCGAGTGCACGGTCCCGGTGCTCTCGCTCGGTGCCACCCGCCGGTTCCTGGTCCGGCCCGCTGCCGGGGGTGCCAGCACCGCGTTCACCCCGGTCTCGGGCGACCTCGTGGTGATGGGCGGGCGGTGCCAACGCGACTGGCGCCACTCCGTGCCGAAGCAGACCCGGCCCTCCGGCCCTCGCATCAGCGTCAACTTCCGCGCCAGCAGCCAGGCGCGACCTGACGTGCCGGTCAGGTCCTGACGGTGCCGTGGTCGCCGTCGCTCGTCACTGGAAGTCTCTTGGCGAGCTCCTCGATGCGCAGCGGCGAGCCCTCGCGCAGCGGCTCCCACGTGCCGGTCGGCTCGAACCCCCGCCCGACGTAGAGGCGCCGGGCGTCGTCGTTGCCCTCGGTGACGTGCAGCCGCACCTCGTCGTACGTCGTCCCGGCGGACGCGGGGTCGCGGCACCAGTCGACGAGGGCGTCGAGGATCAGGCCGCCGAGCCCGCGGCCGCGGGCGGCCGGGTCGACCCACATGCCCCAGACGTAGACCGTCGGTCGGTCGGCCGGGGCGAAGGCGCCGCCCATCGCGACTCCCACGTCGTCCTCGACGCGCGAGCAGGGTGCGCCCACCTCCGGCGGCCCGGGTGCGCCACTCGTCGTCGGTGAGGGCCCGGGCCTGGTCGAGGGTGCTGCCGAAGGCGTCGGGGCTGTCGGCCAGGGCCCGCAGCCGGACGTCGCGCAGAAGGTGCCAGAGCTCGACCGTCACGGGGACGACGTCGACGGCCATGACGGGGAGCCCTACGGCTTGACGGTACCCAGGTCGTCGGCCGTGGGCGCGTCGTCGTCGTCGTCGAACCCGAGCTCACGGCGGTGCTTGATGCCCTCGTACAGCAGCGGGGCGATCGTGAAGACCGCGATGGCGATGGCGGCGTAGTCGATGTTCTCGCCGATCACCGGGAAGGCCGCGCCGAGGAAGTAGCCGATCAGGGTGATGCTCATGATCCAGAGCACCGCCCCGACGAGGCTCCACTTGAAGAAGCGGGCCCGCTCCATCATCGTGACGCCGGCGACGACGGTGATGAAGGTGCGGACGAACGGCACGAACCGGCCGATCACGAGCGCCTTGTTGCCGTGCTTCTCGAAGAACGCCGAGGTGTTGTCGAAGTACTTCCGCTTGAGCAGGCGGCCGTCGCGCTCGTACAGCGGCGGCCCGGCCTTGCGTCCTATCTCGTACCCCACGACGTTGCCGAGGAAGGCCGCGCCCGTGAGCAGGACCAGCGCGAGGACGAGCTCGACCCCCTCGTTCTCGACGCCGATGACGTGGATCTGACCGCCGGCGATGAACAGCCCGAGCGCGAACAGCAGGGTGTCGCCGGGGAGGAACGGGAAGAAGAGGCCGCACTCGATGAAGATGATGACGAGGCTCAGCCAGATGAACGACTCGCCGTACTCGCCCAGCAGGTACTCGGGGTCGAGCCACTTGATGCCCAGCAGCATGGGGGCCACGACGTCCACGATCACGACTGAACCGTACCTGCCGTAGGGTCGCTCGCGTGCCTTATGGGGACCCTGAGAACACCCCGACGGGCGAGGAGCGCCGCGCCCCCTACGACCCGATGCCGCACGGGCCCGCGGAGGTGGGTGTCGGACCGTGGCCGGGGGAGTGGCCGTCGGGCCCCGGCAGCGAGGTCTACGACGCGCACCTCCTCGCCGAGGGCGACCGGCGCAACGTCGTCGACCGCTACCGCTACTGGACGATGGAGGCGATCCGCACCGACCTCGACACCCGGCGCCACGACTTCCACGTCGCGATCGAGAACTGGCAGCACGACTTCAACATCGGGACGATCGTCCGCTCCGCCAACGCCTTCCTCGCGGCCGAGGTGCACGTGGTCGGCAACCGTCGCTGGAACCGCCGTGGCGCGATGGTCACCGACCGCTACCAGCACCTGCGCCACCACGAGACGGCCGACGACCTCGCCGCCTACCTCGCCGCGCTGCCGGAGCCGGTGCCCCTGTGGGGCATCGACAACCTCCCGGGCTCCCAGCACCTCGAGACGATGAGCCTGCCCCGCCGGGTGTGCTTCCTCTTCGGCCAGGAGGGGCCGGGCCTCTCGGACGCCGCCCGCGCGGCGTGCGCCGGGACGTTCTCGATCGCGCAGTTCGGCTCGACCCGGTCCATCAACGCCAGCGCCGCCGCCGCGATCGCCATGCACACGTGGATCCGTGAGCACGCCGACCTCGACGGCGGCGAGCGAGTGGCGCGGGTGAGTCTCAGCTCCTCGTGACGTCAGCGCACTGCAGGTGGCGGAAGCCGCGCTTCCACTCCTCCGCCCGAGGAGTGAGGGTCACGAGACGTCCTTTGGTGGGTCGAGGAAGGCAGAACCTAACCCGCCGGCCCGCCGTCCGCGCCCGAAACGGCCGGATCGACGCTGACCCGTCGCACATGTGCGACGGGTCGGCGTCGAGGGGGCTACGTCCGCTTGCGGCAGGCGCTCAGGTCGAGGTGCTTGACCTGGCCCCGGTCGATGAAGACCTTCTGCGACGCGACCACCTTGCCGAACCGGTGGCAGGTGAGCAGGTAGGCCTCGCGCTTGCCCGGGGTGTGCTTGGTGACCGAGTCGAAGAGCGACGCCGTCAGCGTGTAGCTCGGGGCGACGGACGAGTAGTTGATGACCCGCAGGACGTAGGTCCCCGGCGTGGCGTCGTTGACGCTCGCCTTCTCCTTCTCGCCGACCGTGTTGCCCGAGCTCGCGACCTCGACCAGCTTGCCGCCGACCATCTTGTAGACCTCGAGGTCGAGGTCGTCGGGCGTGGGCCAGTCGAGCTCGATGTCGAACACGTCGGCGGCCTTGCGGACGACGTACTCGTGGTCGGTGTAGCCCAGTGGAGCGGGCAGCGTGCCGGTGAAGGTCTTGCTCGCGAACGGCTCGTCGTCGAGCAGCCGGTAGGTGCGCGACTCGACGACGGGACGGGTCGACGGGTTGACGACCCAGGTGAAGCGGCCGTCCTTCCCGGTCCTGATGCCGGTGTTGACGAAGTCGCGGAACGACCCCTCCCAGGTGGGCGTCCGGAACACCTTGCGGAGGCGGACCCGCATGTTCGGACGCACCCGTCCGGTGAGGACGCCGCTGTAGCGGCGGTCGACCGCGTGCTCGAGGGCGATCAGGTAGGCCTCGCGGTTGCCCTTGCCCGCGTACCTGCCGGCGCCGCGGTACTCGTCGACGACCTCGGGGTACGGCGGGTGGAACTCGTTGGGCCCGATCTCGAAGGTGTAGCCGAACCCGCCGGTGGCGTTGTAGCTGTAGTCCTCGGTGGTGCCGGTGGTGTCGTAGAGCTGCCAGCCGTGGATGTTGGCGTAGCCGTTGGCGCCGGCGAACTTGGCTCCGAGGGCCTTCATCGCGGCCTCGTCGGGAGCGTCGCCGACGGGGATGCCGTCGGACCCGATGGTCGTCGGGTTCACGCCGTTCGGCCGCAGCACCAGGTTGGAGAAGGTGTGGTTGGAGATCATCATCGTGATGTTCCGCTTGCGGATGAGGTCGCGGACGTCCTGGGTCTCCGGCTCCGAGAACGCCGACCCGCCGCGGTACGTCGGGTCCGCCTGCAGGTCGGCCGCGCCGGGACCGCCCCAGAAGCCGCCGTAGTTGCGGTTGAGGTCGGTGCCGTGGCCGTAGCCGCCGGGCGTGGCGAGCAGGGCGCGGCAGGTCCCGTCGGGCGTGTCCTGGCCGTCGACGATCCGGCAGTTCTTGCGCATGTAGGCCCGGCCGGGAGTCCCGAGCACGCTGCCGCTGCCGTCGAGCGGGTCGACGCCGTTGAGCTCGCGCAGGTCGACGTACTCGCCGTCGGTGCGCGAGTAGTCGAAGCCGTCGACGTTGACGACCGGGACGATGATGACGCGCGCCTTGTCCAGCAGGCCCGTGATGCGCGGGTTCTTCCCGTAGCTCTTCGCGAGGTCGATCGCGAACTCCATCGCGAGCTCACCACCGGGCCACTCACGGGCGTGGTGGACGCCCATGAGCAGGAACGCCGGCTGGCCCTTGACGGCGGCCTTCACGTTGCGGCCGATCTCGACGCCGTAGATCGGGCGCCCGTCGAGGCTCGGGCGCTTGAGCTCGAACTTCTTGACCAGCGTCGGGTACTTCTTCGCGAGCCCGGTCATGTCGGCGTTGTAGTCGGCGAGCATCCGGTAGCCCGTGCGTCCCGACGGCATGGGCGACCGTGCGACGCGTGCCGAGTAGGCGGCGTCGAGGTTCGCGATCTCGACCCCGCGCGCCACCAGGTCGGGGATCCGCACGTCGTAGGTGAAGCCGGCTCCCTCGAGCAGCGACAGGTCGGCCGGCGTGTGGAGCACGGCCTCGACGTAGTCGTGGCCCGCGTGCTCAGTCAGGTCGAGCCCGAGCTTCTGCAGCTGCAGCTTCGCCAGCCGGGTCGGGGTGTCGACCGTGACGAGCTGCGGCCGGAAGTCGACCTCGACCGGGCCGGCGGTGGGAAGTGAGGCCTCCGTCGAGGGCGCGGAGGACAGCAGGCCCGCGCCGAGGGCGGCGGTGGCGAGCAGGGGCAGGAGGCGGGACGCGACTCGGGGCACGTGTCGGACAACGCGCGAGTCGCCCCGGGGTCACGTCGCGGCTTGCTCCGGCGTGCCGGCCAGGGCGCGCTGCAGTGCCGCGACGCCTCGGGAGGTGTGGCTCTTGACGGTGCCGGTCGCCACGCCGAGCTCGGTCGCGGTCTCCTCGACCGACAGCCCGAGCCAGTGGCGCAGCACGACCGCACGGCGCTGCATGGGTGGGAGCGACTGGAGGGCGTCGACCAGCGCCGACCGCTCCTCGACGGCCAGCCCCGGGCGCGCGGCCAGGTCGAAGCCCTCGAGGCCCGGCGTCTCCTGGCGGCGCCAGGGACGCCGGTGCTCGTCGATGTCGGCCCGCACGATGATCTGCCGCACGTAGGCCTCCTCGCGGCCGTCGCGGCGAAGCCGGGGCCACGCGACGTACAGCTTGACCAGGGCCGTCTGGAGGACGTCGTCGGCGCGGTTCCAGTCACCGCAGATCGCGTAGGCGACACGCCTCAGGTGCGCCTGGCGGGCCAGCACGAAGTCGGTGTACTCGGCATCGCGCCGCGACGTCCCCGTCAAGGCTTGCCCACGCTCCCGCTGCCGGCGCCGGCCGGACCGACGCACGTCGGTCGGTCGGAGGCGTAGGGCCCGGAGCCCACCGAGGTGTCGTCGACCCACTCCTGGAGCGTGGAGCCCTCCTCGGCGGGGGTCGAGGTGAACGACCACTCGCCGCAGTCCTTGCCGAGCTTGTCGAAGGTGAGCAGCAGCCAGGTCGTCGCGTCGTCACCGTCGGTGACCGCGACGGCGAGCGAGTGGTCGGGGTCCTCGAGCCCGAGCGGGTTCTCGACCCGGTCGGTGAGCTCGACGCCGTCGGCCAGCACGAGCTCGCCGTCGGAGGTCAGGTCGGCGAGCTGGCCGGCGTCGAGGCGGGTGGCCGACTCGTCCTGGCCGAGCGGGCCGACGTAGGTGCCGCCGAGCTGTCCGTCGGCGCTGCCCCACCCGGTGCCGCTGCTCGAGACGCCCTCGTCGGGGAAGCCGGCGCAGTCGACCAGGAGCCCGGACCCGTCGTCGGCGGAGCCGGGCATCGGCGCGACCGAGGCGGTGGGCGCGTCACCGGCCGGGTCGGGCTCGGCGTCGTCGTCGGTGCCCCGGCTCGTTCCCGACCCCGAGCCGAGCCCGGACTCCTGGCCCTCGCGGTCGGGCTCGGCGGTGCCGGGCTCCATCGTGCCGACCGGCGGCAGGGGCTCCTCGAGGCCCGGCTCGGCCGGGACGGGGACCGAGGCGCAGCACACCAGGTCGGGCACGGGCTCGACCGGCAGGGCGGAGGGGTCGGTGTCCCCGGGCACGCCCGGGTAGGGCGCCTCGGTGACCTCCGCGCCGGGGTCGGTGCCGCCCCCGGAGCCGGTGGCGTCCGGGGCAGCGGTGGCGTCCGGGGCGTCGGCGGCGTCGGCGGCGTCGGGGGCGTCCGGGTCGTCAGGGACGTCGGGCGCCTCGACGGAGTCGTGGCTCAGCTGCGGGTCGCCCGGCTCGCCCGGCAGGGCGGGGACCGACCTGGTGGTGCCGGAGCCCGTGTAGCCGCTGGTGCCGCCACCGGGCGCGCCGGGCACGGAGCACATCTCGTCGGTCGGGGCGGGCGCGTCGGGGCCGCCGTCGGCGACGCTGGTGCTGTCGTCGGCGCCGAGCGGCGAGCCGGGGCCCGAGACGAGCGCGAACGTCGTCCCGATCACCGCGATGACGGCGACCGAGGCCAGGCCGGTGCCGGCCCGGCGGCGGCGGAGCGCGCGGCGTCCGGCGGCGAGGCGGTCCTCGAGCGGCCGGTGCGCCGGGCCCGCGCCGAGCTCGCCCAGGTCGAGGTCGAAGTGCTCGGTGTCGTCGTTCATGTCGGACGGGTTCATGCCTGGTCTACGGACGGGCGCGGGGATCGGTTGTCATGCGGGGCCACGCCACTCGGACGACGGCGGGGCCGGCGTGGTTCCACCGGCCCGACACGCTCAGACCCGGTCGACGGTGCCGGTCCACGCCGGTGCCTGGCGGCGCAGCACGGTGAGCAGGTGCAGGAGCGTCAGCTCGGCGACCGCCTCGCGGGCCGGCAGGTCGGCCAGCAGGTAGGCGCGTCCGAGCAGCCCGCGCGGAGCGAGCTCGATGCTCATCGCCACCTCGCTGCCCTCGCTGCCCTCGCTGTCGGGCGTGACCGTGACCTCGAGCGTGACCCGACCGGGAGCCCTCACCCGCGCCTCGAGCAGCAGCCGCCGTGCGCGGTGGTCGGCGTCGAGGACCGTCCAGAAGCCGACCCGGTCGCCCTGGGCGAGCCGGGCGCGACCGGGAGGCGCCTGCTTGTGGCCCGGCCCGAGCGCCAGCCGGTCGACGACACGTCGGAACGCGAACGGTGCGGCGTCGACGTACCACTGCGGGCCGGACTCGCCCGACGCGACGACGTCCCAGGTCGTGGCGGGGTCGAGAGCCACGACCGACGAGCGCCGGGTCGCGTGCAGGGTCCTGGCTCGTCTCATGGTCCTGAGGCTACGCGCGGGAGGGGCACTAGGGTTCGACCATGCCGATCGCGACCCCTGAGAAGTACGCCGAGATGCTCGACGCGGCCAAGGCGGGCCAGTACGCCTTCCCGGCCATCAACGTCTCCTCCTCCCAGACCCTCAACGCCGCCCTGCAGGGCTTCGCCGACGCCGGCTCCGACGGGATCGTCCAGGTCTCGACCGGCGGCGCCGAGTACCTGTCCGGGCCGAACGTCAAGAACATGGTGAGTGGCTCGGTCGCGTTCGCGGCCTACGCCGCCGAGGTGGCGAAGAGCTACCCGGTCAACATCGCCCTCCACACCGACCACTGCCCGCAGGACAAGCTCGACGGGTTCGTGCGCCCGCTCCTGGACCTCTCGATCGAGCGGGTGCAGCGTGGCGAGGCGCCGCTGTTCCAGTCCCACATGTGGGACGGCTCGGCCGTGCCGCTCGAGGAGAACCTCTCGATCGCCAGCGAGCTGCTCGAGAAGTGCATCGCCGCGAAGATCATCCTCGAGATCGAGGTCGGCGTGGTCGGCGGCGAGGAGGACGGCGTCGAGAACGCCATCAACGACAAGCTGTACTCCACCACCGACGACGCCATCGCGACGGTGAAGGCGCTCGGCCACGGCGACCGCGGCTACTACATGACCGCACTCACCTTCGGCAACGTGCACGGCGTCTACAAGCCGGGCAACGTGAAGCTGCGCCCCGAGGTGCTCAAGGAGGCGCAGGAGGCGGTCGTCGCCGAGCTCGGCCTCGAGGCCGGCAGCAAGCCGTTCCACCTCGTCTTCCACGGCGGCTCGGGCTCGAGCGCCGAGGAGATCGGCGCGGCCGTGGACTACGGCGTGGTGAAGATGAACGTCGACACCGACACCCAGTACGCCTTCACGCGTCCGGTCGCCGGCCACATGCTCGCCAACTACGACGGCGTCCTCAAGGTCGACGGCGAGGTGGGCAACAAGAAGCTGTACGACCCGCGCGCCTGGGGCAAGGCCGCCGAGGCCGGCATGGCCGCACGCGTGGTGCAGGCCTGCCAGGACCTGCGGTCGGCGGGCAAGACGCTCTGACCCCCGCGGCGTAACGGCGGTCACACGCCGGTCGTTGAGCGGGGCGTGACCGCCCTCGACCGACGCCGCCTGCTGCTGGCCTCCGGGGCGGGCGCGGCCTCCCTCGCCCTCCCCGGCCTCGACCCGGCGGCGTCCGGCGCGCGCGAGGACCGGCCGATCACGATCCCGGCCGTCCGCGGCTGGCGGCCGCGGGCCGGTCGGTACGAGCTGCCGCGGCACCCACGGATCGTCCTCGGCGCCCACGACGCCGGGCTCCTCGACACCGCGCACCTGCTCGCCGGCGAGCTCGAGGCGCTCACCGGACGCCGGGTGGTCGTCGAGGTCGACGGACGGGCGCCGCGCGAGGGCGAGATCCGCCTGGCGCGATCGGGCCCGCCGAGGCTCGGTCGGGAGGGCTACCGCCTGTCGGTCGACCGCGCCGTCGGCGTCGTCGCGCCCTCGGCCGCGGGCGTGTACTACGGCACCCGCACGCTCCTGCAGCTGCTGGCGCGGTCGACGTCCGTGCCGCGGGGCGACATCTCGGACCGCCCGCGGTACGGCCAGCGGGCGGTGATGCTCGACTGCGGGCGCAAGCACCTGCCGGCGGCGTGGATCGCCGACCGGATCCGCGAGATGGGGTACCTCAAGCTCAACTACCTCCACCTCCACTTCACCGACGACCAGGGCTGGCGGATCGAGAGCGACCAGCGGCCCCGGGTGCACTCCGACCGGGGGGTGCTGACCAAGCGCGAGGTGCGCGACCTGGTGGCGCTGGCCGCGCGCCACCACGTCACCGTGGTGCCCGAGATCGACCTGCCGGGCCACCTCACCGAGGGCCTGCGTCACCACCCCGAGCTGCAGCTCACCGACCCGCTCGGGCAACCGAACCCCGGCAAGCTCGACTACACCAAGCCCGCCGCCCGGCGGTTCGCCCGCGACCTCGTGACCGAGTACCTGCCGCTGTTCCCGGGGCGCTGGTGGCACCTCGGGGGCGACGAGTTCCTCAACCCGGTCGAGCTGCAGCGGTACCCGCAGCTGCTCGCCTACGGGCAGGCGCGCCACGGCCTCGCCGCCAACGCGCACGACGGCACCATCGACTTCGTCAACGAGCTGGCGGCCCTGGTGCGACGGCACGGGAAGCAACCACGGGCCTGGGCCGACGGCATCGGCGGCGGCAACGTCGCGAGGCTCGACCGCGACGTCGTCTGCGAGTGGTGGACCGACGTCAGCCCGCTCGGCGACCAGACCGCGCTGCCGTCCCCGGCCCAGCTGCGCGCCGACGGCTACCGCGTCATGAACTGCAGCTTCTACCCGACCTACCTCTTCTACCGGGCCGACCCGCAGCCGGTGCCCGACCTCCGGGGGTTCTACGAGGGCTGGCGCGTGCACCGCTTCCGCGGCGCCGCCTACCTCGACGGCACCCTCGCGACTCCCTACCAACAGCTCGACCCGGACGACGACGGCCTCGTCGGGGCCAAGCTGCACCTCTGGAACGACGACCCCACGCTCGCGACGCCGGCCGAGGAGGCCGACGCCCTCGCGCCGCGGCTGCGGATCATGGCCCAGAAGACCTGGGAGACCCCGCGACTGGTCGAGAGCTACGCCGAGTTCGGACGACTCGTCGAGGAGGTCGGCGGTCCGCCCCCGGCCTGAACGGCAATTCAGGCCCGGTCGGGTGGGGCTGCTCGCCTCCGGGAGGCGGGTGGCGCATGATGGGCGGCCCCACCCATCTCACCGGGAGTCGCCGTGCTTCGTCGTCGCACCCTGCTCGTCACCCTGACCTCGCTGGTCGCGCTCGGCGGTGGTGCGCTCGCGGCGCCGTCGCCGGGCAGTGCCGTCCCCCCGGACGCCGCCCGCCCCGCCGCCGGCCTGCCGGCCACCGTCCAGGGCTACGGCGCCGGTGTGGAGGACCGCAAGGTCGCCCGCGCCACGGTGCCGCGACTGCGCTGGGGCTCGTGCTTCGACGACGCCCCGCAGGGGCTGCGCCGCGACGTGATCGACCGGCTCGAGTGCGCGACCATCAAGGTGCCGCTCGACTACGACCGCCCGCACGGGGCCACCACGCCGCTCGAGGTGACCCGTGTGACGGCGGCCAAGCCCGGGCGCCGGATCGGCTCGCTGTTCGTCAACCCGGGCGGCCCGGGCGGGTCCGCCGGCGGCTTCACCACGTTCGTGGGCAGAGCCCTCGGGCGCGACGTCGACGCCCGCTTCGACATCGTCGGCGTCGACCCCCGCGGCACCGGCGGCAGCGGCCGCACCGTGTGCCGCGGCCCGGTCCGGATCCCTGGCGGCTACGTCGAGTTCCCGCGGACGCCGAAGCAGGTGCGCCAGACGGTCGCGTTCGACAACGGCCTGCGCCGCGCCTGCCACACGAACGCCTCGCCGCTCGTCGACCACGCCAGCACCGCCGACGTGGCGCGCGACATGGACCTGGTCCGCCGGGCGCTGCACGAGAGCAAGCTGACGTACTACGGGATCTCCTACGGCAGCTACCTCGGCCAGACCTACGCCGCGATGTTCCCCGAGCCGGGTCCGCGCGCTGGTGATCGACGGCGTCCTCGACCCGATCGCCTGGTCGGGCACGTCCCGGGCCGGTACCCGCCGCCCGTTCAGCTACCGCCTGCACAGCGGCCGCGGCGCCTACGAGGCCCTGACCGCGGCGTTCAGCGAGTGCGACCGGGTGGGTCGTCCGCGATGCCCGCTCGCACCTGGGTCCCTGGGCAAGTGGAACCGGGTCCTCCGTGCCGCCGACCAGGGAGTCCTCACCGACGGCGACTACCGCGTGACGTACCAGAACATCGTGGGCCTCGCGCTCGGCGTCCTCTACGACCACGGGTCGGTCTCCTACATCGCCGAGTTCGTCGCCGACCTCGACGCACAGCTGTCGACGCGCGCCTCGGCCCGGCGTCCCGCCGCTGTCGACGTCTCGGGGCTGAGCCGCTACGACGAGCTGGTCGAGGCGCGTGACGAGCTCGAGGCCCGTGGTCTGTACGCCTCCTCGGCCCTGCCCGCCGCGGCGGCCGAGCCCGCTCGGCGGGGCACCGTCCGCAACGTCTCCCTGGACGTCGTCTTCCAGGCGGTCGCGTGCAGCGACAGCCGCAACCCCGAGTCGCCGCGTGCGTGGGAGGCGGCCTCGAAGATCGCCGACAAGCGGGAGCCGTGGTTCGGCCGGCTCTGGACCTGGGCGTCCTCGTCCTGTGCCCGCAGCAGCGTCGGCTCCCCGGCCGACGCCTTCCGCGGGCCGTGGCAGACGCGGACGGCCTACCCGCTGCTGATCGTCGGCAACAGCCACGACCCGGCCACCCCGGTCAGCGGCGCCCGCCGCGCCAACACGCTGTTCGACGACTCGGTGTTCGTGCTGTACGACTCGTGGGGCCACGGCGCCCTGGGCGGCTCGGCCTGCATCAGCGACACGATGGCCGACTACCTGGTGAAGCGGGTCCTGCCGGCGGACGGCACCGTGTGCAAGCCCAGCCAGCCGCTGTTCCGGGCGGCCGCGGCTGAGCCCGCCGGCGAGCCCCGCCCCGGCGGGCCGGGCTACTCGGCCGCCGCGGCGGGCGCCGGCACGGTTCCGCCGAACCCCGCGTGCTGGGGCCGCTCGAAGAACACCGCGGCGAGCAGGCCGAGGAGGAAGGCAGCCGCGGGCAGGTACATCGCCTGGCCCATGGCGTCGGCGAAGGGCCCCTGGACCGCCTCGGGCAGGCTCGACCCGGCGCGCGCCTGGTCGGGCTCGAACGAGAGGCCCTGGGCCGCGACGCGTGCGTCGATGAGGACGGCGATGCCGGCCGCACCGAGGACGGCGCCCAGCTGACGGGTGGCGTTGTAGACCCCGGCGCCCGCGCCGGCGAGGTGCATCGGCAGGTTGCGCGTGGCCGTCGCGGAGTTGGGCGCCCACACGAGCGCGTTGCCGACACCGAACAGCGCCATCGGCAGCAGGATCTCCCAGACGTGGGCCTCGGGGGTCATCTCCTGCGCCAGCCACACCAGCGAGACCGCCAGCGCCACGAAGCCGGTGGTGACGATCGTCCGCGGGTGGACGCGGTCGGTCAGGCCGCCGACGAAGCGCGCCAGCAGGATCGTCATCAGGGCCATGGGCACCAGCAGCAGCGCGGCCTCGGTGGGGCTCATGCCGCGGACGAGCTGGGCGTAGAGCATCAGCGGGATCGCGACCGCCGTGATCGAGAAGCCCATCACCGTGATGGCCACGTTGGCGAGGGAGAAGTTGCGGTCGCCGAAGAGCCCCAGCGGCACCAGCGGCTCCTTGGTGTTGCGCGACTGCCAGAGCACGAACAGGCCGAAGACCACCAGGCCGCGAGCCGATCAGGAGCCAGATGGTGGCGTCCCACCCGAGCTGCTCGCCCTCCTGGATGCCGAAGACGAGCAGGAACATGCCGGCGCCGCTCAGCGCGACCCCGAGCCAGTCGAAGCGGTGGTTGTTGGTCTCGAGGGTGGGCACCAGCCGCCAGGCGAGCGCGAAGCCGACGATGCCCACGGGGATGTTGATGAAGAAGATCCACTCCCAGCCGGCGGCGTCGACGAGGACGCCGCCGAGGATCGGGCCGACCAGCGTCGCCACGCCGGCCGTGGCACCCCACAGCGCCATCGCCTTGCCGCGGCGCTCGGCCGGGAAGATCCGCGTGATGATCGCCATCGTCTGCGGCGTGATCATCGAGGCGCCGAGACCCTGCACCACGCGCGCGACGATGAGGCCCTCGATCGAGCCCGTCAGGCCGCAGGCGAGGCTCGCGAGCGTGAACACGGTGAGGCCGGCCAGGTAGAGGCGCTTGGGCCCGTAGCGGTCGCCGAGACGGCCCGTGATGAGCACCGGCACGGCGTAGGCGAGCAGGTAGGCGCTGGTCACCCAGACGACGTCGTTGACGTCGGCCTGGAGGTCCTCGATGAGCGCCGGGGTCGCCACCGAGACGATGGTCGAGTCGACCAGGATCATGAAGAACCCGAGGCACAGCGCGAAGAGTGCGGGCCAGGGGTCCTTCTGCTCGACGTCGTTCGCCGTCGTCGCGGGCTTCTGGGTCTGGGTCACGATCCCACTGAACCACGGGCCTGTGACAATCCTTCCCATGAGCTCTTTCGGCGACCTGATGGCCGGCCCTCCGCCCACCCACCTCCCGCACGACCCGGCGGCCGACGCGCTGTCGTCGGGCACCTCGCCCGTGGACGCCGTGCGCGCCCACCCGGCGTCCCCCGTGGCCTGGGCCGCGCTGGCCTCGGAGGCCGTCGCCCAGGAGGTCGACCCGGTGACGGTCTACGCCTACGCCCGCGTCGGCTACCACCGCTCGCTCGACATGCTGCGCCGCAACGGCTGGAAGGGCCACGGCCCCGTGCCGTGGGAGCACGAGGGCAACCGCGGCTTCCTGGTGTGCCTCTCGCTGCTCGCCAAGGCCGCCCGCACCATCGGCGAGACCGACGAGTGGGAGCGCTGCTCGGAGTTCCTCCGCGACTCCTCGCCGACGGCCTACTCCGAGCTGCTGGGCTAGTCCGGGCCGCGCCCGCCCGTAACGGCCGTCACAGCACCTCGTTGAGACAGGCAGTGACCGACCACGTGCACCGCCGAGAGGCGGGTGCTGCCGGGGTCGGCGCCGACGCTCGTGGTGGGGAGTCGGCGCCGTCGAGACCCCGGCTGGTCGGTCTCCAACGTTTTGGGGCCGGGACGGGGGTCGGGGAGGTCGCGCTGGCGACCGTCACCTCACCCCACGGTGGTTGAGGAGGTCGCGCCAGCGACCGTCACCCCACGGTGGTTGAGGAGGTCGCGCTAGCGACCGTCTCGAAACCGCTGAGCCGGGATGCTTGCCGAGGGAAGCCATGGACCTCACCAGGTTTCGAGAGCGCTCCCTAGCGGGAGCTCCTCAACCACCGGGGCTAGCGGGAGCTCCTCACCGGCGGGCGCGGGAGCTCCTCAACCACCGTGGCGCAGTCACCGTGGGCGGAAGCTCCTCAACCAGCGTCGGTGCCCAGCAGCTCGCGGACCCGGGCGGAGCCGAGGGCGAGGAACAGGGTGGGCAGGCGCGGGCCGCGCTGGGCACCCACGAGCAGCTCGTAGAGCAGTCCGAAGAACTGCTTCTGGTCGGCCTTCACCTGGTCGGTCGGGGCGTCGTCGAGGCCGAGGCCGCGGCACAGCTTCGGGACGCCGTAGACGAGGGAGGTGATCTCGTCGAGGTCGAGCTCGTCGGGCATCCGGTCGAGGAGCTGGGCGAGCCAGAGCTCCTCGTCCTCGGACAGGTGGGCGAGGCGGTCGACGTCCGGGCCCGTCGCGCACCGTGGTGCGCTCCTCCTCGGGCTGGTTGCCGATCCAGGTGACCGCCTTCGACAGCCGAGGCTCGAGCTCGGCCACCGAGTCGTGGGCGAAGCCGGACGACGCCACCGTGCGCGAGATCAGCGGCAGCGAGCCGGCCGTGACGTCGGCGACCCCCGACAGCAGCCGGAACGGCACGGGCACCGGGGGAGTCGGCAGCCTGCCGGCCGCGGCGGTCGAGGAGGCGCGCTCCCAGGCGAGGACGGCGCCGTCGCGCTTGGCGGGGTCGGCGGCCTTCTTGCCCAGGGCGTCCCACTCGTCGTAGAGGCGCACCACCTCGGCCCCGAAGTCGATGTTGAACACCTGGCGCGGCTGGCGTCGCACGTAGAGCCACCGCACCATCGGCGCCTCGAGGATCTCGAGCGCGTCGGCCGCAGTGGGCACCCCGCCGCGGGACGACGACATCTTCGCCATGCCGGCCACGCCGACGAACGAGTAGGCCACGAACGACGGCGCGCGCCAGCCGAAGATCGGGCCGACCAGCTCCTTGCCCACGGTGTAGGACGACCCGGGCGTCGCGTGGTCGGGGCCGCCGGGCTCGAAGTCGACCTTCTCGAAGGCCCACCGCATCGGCCAGTCGACCTTCCAGACGAGCTTGCCCTCGTTCTGGGTCGCCAGGTTGGTGACGCCCTCGAACCCGCACGACTGGCAGGTGTAGGAGAGGTCGGTGGTCTCGTCGTCGTAGGCGGTGAGCGTCACGGTGTCGCGCCCGCACTCGCGGCAGTAGGGCTTGAACGGGAAGCGCGCCAGGGCGCCGGTGCCGTCGGCCGCCTCGTCGACGTCGGCCTCGACGGGCACGTCGTCCTCACCCTCGACTACCGCCTTCTTGGTGCGGAACCGGGCCATGACGGCCTCGATCTCGTCGCGGTGCCGGACGGCGTGCAGCACCTGCTCGCGGTAGGTGCCGGCCGCGTAGAGCTCGGTCTGGGAGACCGACTCCATCTCGACGCCCATCTCGTGCAGCGCGGCGACCAGCGGCTCCTTGAAGTGCTCGGCCCACGAGGCGTGGCAGCCGCCGGGGTCGGGGACCGCCGAGAGCGGACGGCCGACGTGCTCGGCCCACGACGGGTCGACGCCGGCGGGCACCTTGCGGAAGCGGTCGTAGTCGTCCCAGGAGTGCAGGTGGCGCACGGGCAGGCCGCGACGACGGATCTCCTCGGCGACGAAGTGCACGGTGAGGAACTCGCGCAGGTTGCCGAGGTGCACCGGGCCCGAGGGCGAGGCGCCGGAGGCGCAGGTGATCAGCTCGGCGTCCGCGCCGGCGTGCCGGATGGCGTCGTCGGCCGCCCGCGTCACCCAGTCGGTCGGGTCCGCGCCCTGGTCGCTCCTGCCTCGTGCCACACGGGCAACGTTATCGAGGCAGCAGGAGCGAGTAGGCCGCGGGCTGCAGCCGCCACGACCGGTGCCGCTCGGGTCCGTAGATCTCGCCGTCGGCGCTGATCCAGAACTCCTCGCCGCTGACGGTCACCTGGGTGCCGTGGAGGTAGTCGACCTCCTCCAGCGACTGGTGCGAGGCCAGGCCGAGCCGGGCGGCGTACCAGAAGCGGGCCAGGGGGCCGGTGCAGCGCGAGATCATGATGTCGGCGCGGCCGTCGCCGGGCTCGGCGTCCGGGGTCAGCTCGGTGCCGCCCCCGACCGAGCTGCCGTTGCCGACCGCCACCATCAGCACCTCCTCGTCGAGGTCGACGACGACCTCGCCGTCGACCTCCACGCGGAGCCGCAGCACCGGCGGGTTGTAGGCGGTGAGCAGGGCGCCGATGGGGTAGCCGAGCTTGCCGAGGTTGACCTTGCCGACGCCGACGCTGTGGAGCCGCGACTTCCACCGGTGACCGCGCCGGCTCGCCGCCGCGCCCGCGCCCACGTGCACGTTGTTGACCACGATCTGCCCGACCTCGTCGACCAGCAGGTCCATCGGCCTCGGGGCGCCGTGCACCAGCACCTCGGCCGCCTCGGCGACGTCGAGCGGGAGGCCGGTGCCGCGCGCGAAGTCGTTGCCGGTGCCGAGCGGCAGCAGGCCGAGCGTGTTCTTGCCCAGCTCGTTGCGCCGGTAGAGGGCCGAGATCACCGCGTGCAGGCTGCCGTCGCCGCCGGCCACGACGATCGTGCGGGACCCGGCCCGGTGCAGGACGCCGTCGAGCTCGCCCGGCTCGGAGGTCGCCTCGACCTCGACCGAGGTGTGGGGACGGAGCACGTCGAGGGCCAGCTGCAGCGACTCCTCGTCGGACGTCCCGGCGTCCTTGTTGGTGATGACGAGGAGGGGGTCCACGTGAGGGACGGTAACTGACGACGACGTGCTGGTTCTTGGTAACGTGCCGACGCAAGAGCCCCGGACGCTGTTGCCCGGGGTTCCCGTCATTTTGCGCAAGGAGTCAGGCATGCCCGCGATCGCGATCATCGGCGCCCAGTGGGGCGACGAGGGCAAGGGCAAGGCGACCGACCTGCTCGGCAGCCGCGTCGACCACGTCGTGAAGTTCAACGGCGGCAACAACGCCGGCCACACGGTGGTGATCGAGGACGAGAAGTACGCCCTGCACCTGCTGCCCAGCGGCATCCTGTCCCCGAACGTGACGCCCGTGATCGGCAACGGCGTCGTCATCGACGTCGAGGTGCTCTTCCGCGAGCTCGACGACCTCGTCGCCCGCGGCGTCGACGTGAGCCGGCTCAAGGTCAGCGCCAGCGCCCACGTGATCCCGAGCTACAACAAGACCCTCGACAAGGTCACCGAGCGGTTCCTCGGCTCGCGACGCCTCGGCACGACCGGCCGCGGCATCGGCCCGACCTACGCCGACAAGATGAACCGCATCGGCATCCGGGTCCAGGACCTCTTCGACGAGGGCATCCTGCGTCAGAAGGTCGAGGGCGCCCTCGACCTCAAGGGCCAGATCCTCACCAAGGTCTACAACCGCCGCGCCCCCGACGATCGACGACATCGTCGCCGAGCTGCTCTCCTACGCCGAGCGCCTGTACCCGATGGTCTGCGACACCGGCCTGTGGCTCAACCAGGCCCTCGACCGCGGCGAGGTCGTGCTCCTCGAGGCCGGCCAGGCCACGCTGCTCGACGTCGACCACGGCACCTACCCGTTCGTGACGTCGTCCTCGGCGACCTCGGGCGGCGCCTGCACCGGCTCGGGCATCCCGCCGATGCGCCTCGACCAGGTCATCGGCATCGTCAAGGCCTACACGACCCGCGTCGGCGAGGGCCCCTTCCCGACCGAGCTGCACGACGACTCCGGCGAGCACCTGCGCAAGGTCGGCGCCGAGTACGGCACGACGACCGGTCGGCCCCGCCGGTGCGGCTGGTACGACGCGGTCATCGCCCGCTACGCCGCGCGCGTCAACGGCGTCACCGACTTCGTGCTCACCAAGCTCGACGTGCTCACCGGCCTCGACCAGGTCCCGGTCTGCGTGGCCTACGACGTCGGCGGCGTGCGCCACGACGAGATGCCGGTCAACCAGAGCGACTTCCACCACGCGGTGCCGATCTACGAGTACCTCCCCGGCTGGTGGGAGGACATCAGCGACTGCCGCACCTTCGAGGAGCTCCCCGCCAACGCGCGGGCCTACGTCGAGGCCGTCGAGACGATGTCCGGCGCCCGGATCTCCGTCGTCGGCGTCGGGCCGTCGCGCGCGGCGACGCATCGATGCGCCACGCGCTGATCTGACCAGGCCTCAACGCCGGTCTGCGACCGACCGCGTCAGAACCGCGCAATTAGGTGAGGCCTCAGGGTTCTGGCCGAGTCGCTTGCGCATCGGATCCGTCACGATTTCGACGCAGATTGCGCGACTTCAGCCACGTGTCCTCAGGTCGGACCTACTCGACCACCGTCAGTAGATGCCCAGCGCCGACCCGGTCGACCGGTCGGCCGTCGCCGACGTCCTGCCGGAGCCGCGAAGGCGGGGTCCTCGGTGAACGGAAGTGCCGTCGGAGAGGTGAGCGCGCACGCCGTCGCCGAGCGATGTCGATGGTGACGTAGTCGGCGCGGCCCGTCGCCGTTCGACGTCGGAGAGGGTGCCGTAGAGCGCCGCCGGTCGTCGCCGTCGAGGCCGCCGTTGCGGCCGAAGACGCCGTCGCGCGACGCACCGGCCGACGGCCGGTCCCAGTGCCAGGCGATCGGCGCCGGTGCCGGTTAGGTGTCGAGGCCGACGAGCTCGGGGCGGCCGTCGCCGTCGACGTCCCCGACGCCGACCTCGGCGAGGCGATGTAGGTGCTCGGCGGACGTGCGCGGGGGATCGGTGCCGACGAGCGGCCGGTCGGGCTCGAGCGCGCCGCCGGTCGAGCCTTGAGCAGGACGGAACCTCGTGCGCTGGTCGGTTCGTAGTCGTTGCGGCTCGCCGTAGACGAGCTCGTCGTCGCCGTCGCCGTCGAAGTCGGCGACGGCCCAGTGTGACTCGACCGGGTGAGGTCGCTCTGCGGTACCACGCTCGGGGGCGCGAACGGTCGCGTCGCCGCGGTCGAGCGCGACGAGTGAGCTCGGTCCCTCGCCGCCGTCGGGCGTGCGCCACCACGACGTCGTCCGGCCGTCGCCGTCGACGTCGGCGAGCGAGGTAGTCCGGGTCGAGCTGTTGTCGTCGCTGACCTGGGGACGTCGAGCGGCGAGGTCACCCGCTGGGCTCGTCGCCCTCGACGAGCGGGGTCGACGCATGATCTTCGGGGCGGAGCGTCGATCGATGCGCAGGTCGGGCGTCGCCGTCGCCGTGACGTCGCCGAGCAGCGACGTCTGGGCCGTCGATCTTGCGCCGCGTGGGTCGCCGCACCCGTCGCCGGTCGGAGGCGCACGACGGTCGTGCGGTCGAAGTCGGCCCAGGCGACGTCGCCGAGCCCGTCGCCGTCGAGGTCGCCGACCACCGGCTCCGGCCACCGGGTCCGGCGTCGGTGGTCGCGGACGTCGTCGGGTCGGGGGCCGGGGCGGCCGAGGTCGGGTCCGGGTCGTCGGTGGGTCGTCGACCGCGATCGCCGGGTGAGTGCGTCCGCGGTGGCCGGCCCCAGCCGACGACGAGCGCCGCGCCACGACGGCGGCCGCGACCGGCCGGCCGCCGGCGTGCCGCGTGCGGTCGAGGCGATCGCGGGCACCGCCGGTCGCCGGAGAGGCCGGGGTCAGCGCGCCGCGAGACGTCGCGCAGGTCGTCGCGCAGGGCCGCGGCCGACGGGTAGCGGTGCGTCGGGCGCCTTGGCGAGGGTGCCGGCCAGCACCGGTTGAGCTCGAGCGTCATCTCGTCGGTGCCCGGGCAGCTGCGGCACGCCGGCGCGCAGGTGCTGCATCGCGACCTCGACGTCGGTGCCGGCGAACGGCGGCCGGCCGGTGAGCACCTCCCAGAGCAGGCAGCCGACGGCGTAGACGTCGCTGGCGGGCGTGCCGGGCTCGCCGTGGGCTGCGCTCGGGGGCGAGGTAGTTCCAGGTGCCGGCGATCGGCGCCGGGCGCGGTGAGGCCGCCGCGTGTCGGTGAGGGCGCGACGCCGAAGTCGCAGAGGTAGGCGTGCAGCCGGTCGATGCGCCGGGTCGTCGCGCGAGCAGCACGTTGGCCGGCTTCACGTCGCGGTGCACGACGCCGACGCCGTGCGCGGCGACGAGGGCGTCGGCGACCTGCGAGCAGACCAGCGCGGCCAGGCCGGACGGGCAGCGGGCCGCGCTCGCGCAGCGCGCCGGCCGAGGTCGCCGCCGGCGGCGTACTGGGTCACGATGAAGGGGAGCTCCTCGTGCTCGCCGTGGTCGAAGATCGCGATCACGTGCGGCGAGTCGAGCCGGGCCAGGGTGGCGGCCTCGCGCTGGAAGCGCCGGCGCGAACTCGTCGGACGAGGCGAGCTGGCCGAGCACCACCTTGAGCGCGACCGGGCGGTTGAGGCGCAGGTCGGTGGCGCCGTACGACCGCCCATGCCGCCGACCCCGATGACGTCCTCGAGCCGGTATGCTGGCCGACGTCGCCGACCTGGGGAGGTCGCTGCGGCCGGCCGTCACGAAGTCCTGCCGCCGTGATCGATGAGCGAGTCGAAGTACTTAGCCGGCTTCTGAACTCCTTGTCCCAGGTCGCCCAGACCCCGCGGCCGACGGACCGGTCGCCGTCCGAGCGGGCGACCAGGAGCCGCGCCTCGCGGTCGGCGACCTCGCGCACGGCACCACCGCGTCGTCGAGGCCGTCGCCGTCGACGTCGGGAGCCCCCGACGACGCCGGCGAGCGTGCCCTCGGAACTGGCCGAGGCGGCTCAGAGCGCGGTTTCGTGAACTCGCCGTCGCGCAGGTCGAGGCACGTCGACGGTCGTGCCGGGTTGCCGCCGTCGCCGATGACCACCTCGTCGTCCTCGTCGCCGTCGACGTCGGCGGCCAGCAGGTGCCGGGCCGATCGCGGTCGACGAAGTCGTGGTCGGGCCCTCGGTCGTGCCGCCCTGCCCGTCGCCGCGCCAGACGGTCAGCCCGTAGCGACGGTCGAAGTCCTTGGCGCTGCCGAGGTCCTGCGAGCACGGCGAGGTCGCCGCGGCCGTCGCCGTCGAGGTCGCCGGCGCCGAACGTCGCCTCGCCGAGCTGAGCGGCACGGTCGCCAGCGACCTCGGCGTCGCCGAAGGTGCCGTCGTCGCCCCGGACGACGCCGCGAACGTCGTCGGTGCCTTACCTCGGAGTCGCTCGTAGTACTGGAGCAGCAGGTCGTCGGCGCCGTCGCCGTCGAGGTCGGCCACGTGGACGAACGGCGTGGTCGCCGGCGATCGCCACGTCGTCGCGCGATCTGCGTCGCCGCCGCTGAGCGTGCCGACCAGCCGGATCCGCCGGTCCGCCTCGTCGAAGATCTTCACCGCGAGCTGCTCGAGGACGTCGTCGCCGTCGAAGTCGCCGGTGAAGGAGTTGGGGTACTGGTCCCCGGCCTCGTAGCCGAGCCGCTCGGTCGGGCCCTGCTCGAACCGGTCGCCGACCGGCGTGAAGACGGTGCAGGTCGCTGAAGGTGTCGAACGTCCCCCTCGTCCTGCGGCACCGAGTGGTAGAACTCCACGGCCACCTCGCCGACGCCGTCGCCGTCGAGGTCGCCGGTGATCGGGCCGCCCTCGTCGCGGCGCTCGTCCTCGGGTGGGGCGGACGTCGGGGGGTCGCCGCCGAGGTCGGCGTCGTCGGTGTTGCCGTCCTGGGCGGCGGCAGCGGCGCGGGACCCCCGCCGCCGAGCGTGACCGCGGCAACCGCACCGCCGCCCACGGCGAGCACCGCCGCGAGGACCGAGCGCCACGACGGCGTGACGCCGGCGCGGCGGTGCCGGCGCCGGGGTCGGCGTCGGGGCAGGGCGGGCGGAGGGGGGCATCGTCGGGCGCTGCGACGGCGGCACCGTCGACGCGATCCGTGCCGGCAGTGGCAGCGCGAGCCCGGCCAGCAGGTCGGCGCGCGCCAGGTCGGCGTCGGCGTACCGGTCGGCGGGGTCCTTCGCGAGGCACCGGCGCAGCACGCTGTTGACGTGCTGCTCGAAGGGTCGCCACCCGCGAGCTGTGGCACCGGCGCCTGCTGGTGGGCGACGGCGACCTCGACGTCGGTGCCGCGGAACGGGCGGTCCGCCGGTGAGGGTCGCCCAGAGCAGGCAGCCCGAGGGCGTAGACGTCGGACGCCGGCGAGCCCGGTGCGCCGCGGCCGCACTCGGGCGCGAGGTAGGTCCAGGTGCCGCTGACCGACCCGGCCGTCGGTGAGCCCGTCCCCGCCGGCGCGCCGTGCGCGCGATGCCGAAGTCGCACAGGTAGGCGTGGAGGTCGCCCGGCGACCCCGCGTCGGCGTCGCGGAGGAGCACGTTGGTCGCCTTGACGTCGCGGTGCACGACCCCGACCCGGTGCGCGTCGTGCAGGGCGTCGGCCACCTGGGCGGCGAGCGTGAGCGCGAGCAGCGGCGGCATCGGGCCGCGGGCGAGCAGCAGCGCGCCCAGGTCACCGCCGGCGACGAACTGCGTGGCGAGTAGGGCGCAGCCGTCATGGCTGCCGTAGTCGTAGATGGCGATGACGTGGGGCGAGTCGAGGCGGGCGAGCACCGCGGCCTCGCGCTCGAACCGGCGCCGGGAACTCCCGCCGACCCACCGAGCGCCGCGGCGACCACCTTGAGCGCGACCGGGCGGCCGATGCTGGTGTCGGTGGCGCGGTAGACCACGCCCATGCCACCGCGCCCGATCTCGGCGTCGATGCGGTAGCGACCGAAGAGGTCGCCGACGTGAGGGAGTGCCGAGGTCACGCAGAGATCACTGCGTCTGTCGAGGTCCGGCGACAAACCCGGGCGGTCGCCCGGAAGGCCGGACCGACGGCGTCCGGGCCGTCGAGGTAGGAGCCCACCAGCGCGGCGTCCCGCAGCAGCACGAGGGCCGCGGCGGCCGCTCGGGGTCGGGCAGCCCGGCGGCCGGGTCGAGCTGCTCAGCGTCGCCCGGAACCAGTCGCGGTGGCGTGCGGACGACGGCGCGCACGGGGCTGTCGGGGTCGGCGTACTCGGCGCTGGCGTTGATGAACGGGCAGCCGCGGTCGTGGTAGCGCGCGGCGTCGTCGGCCACGCCGTCGATCACCAGGTCGAGCAGCTCGCGGGGTGCCCCCCGCGGCCGCGGCCGCGGCGAAGTAGCCGCGGATCGTCGCGTCCTCGAGCTCGAGGTAGGCGACGACGAGCGCCTCCTTGCCGGGGAAGTGGCGTACATGGTGGCCCGGGTGACGCCGGCCTCGGCGAGCACGCGGTCGACCCCGACGCCGGTGATGCCCTCGCGGTAGAAGAGCCCGGCCGCGGTGCGCAGCAGGCGCTCGCGGGGCTCGGAGGTGCGGGCGTCGGGCATGGCGCCGAGCGTAGGTCGCAGATCACAGAAAGAACGATCGGTCTTGACGGGATGTGGTCCGTGGCTGCGAGCTCACCAACGAGAACGAACGTTCTCTCTACCATCGGAAGGACGATCACGATGAAACCGACACCACGACCACCGCCACCAGCACCGTCACCGCCCGCGAGGCCGCCGAGGTCGCCGCCGCCAACGCATCCGGACGCCGCCCGGTCGTCTTCGTCCACGGCCTGTGGCTGCTGGCCGAGCAGCTGGGACGCCTGGCGCGCCCGCTTCGAGCAGCGCGGCTACGCCACCGTCGCCGTCGACTGGCCCCACGACCAGACCCTCGTTCGCCGAGGCCCACGCCAACGCCGACTCGCTTCGCCGGACGTCGGTCCCCGACGTCGCCGACCACGTCGCCGAGGTCATCGCCGGCCTCGACCAGAAGCCGATCGTCGTCGGCCACTCCTTCGGCGGGCTGCTGGTGCAGATCATCGCCGGCCGTGGCCTCGCCGCCGGCACCGTCACCATCGACCCGGCCCCGAGCAAGGGCGTGCTCCCGCTGCCGTTCTCGGCGCTCAAGGCGTCGTTCCCGGTGCTCGGCAACCCGCGCAACCACGGCCGCACCGTCACCCTGACCTTCGAGCAGTTCCGCTACGGGTTCGCCAACGCCGTGACCGAGGAGGAGGCCCGCCACCTCTACGAACGATGCACACCCCGGCGCCCGGACGCCCGCTCTTCCAGGCGGCGACCGCCAACCTGAACCCGTGGTCCTGCCAAGGCGGACAAGAAGAACCCCGAACGCGGCCCGATGCTGGTGGTCACCGGCGAGAACGACCACATCGTGCCGCTCGATGGCCAACGCGGCGTACAAGAAGCAGGCCAAGAACCCAGCACGCCCGACCGAGATCGTCGAGATCCCCGGCGTCGGTCACTCGCTGATCATCGACAGCCACTGGGGCGAGGTCGCCGACGCCGCGCTCGCCTTCCTCGCCAAGCACGGCCTGTCGGCCTGACGCGGCCTCCACCGACGGCACCTCGGCGCGTGATGCGGGCCTAGTGCTCCCTTGCCACCCCGTGAAGACCCTCGTGATCGGTACCGGCGGCCGCGAGCACGCCCTCGCCCGCGCCCTGTCCCGCGACCCGGCGGTCACCGAGGTGCACGCCGCGCCGGGCAACCCGGGCATCGCCGCCGTCGCCACGCTGCACGACGTCGACCCGATGGACGGCGCGGCGGTCGCCGACCTGGCCGAGCGCCTCGGCGTCGACCTGGTCGTGGTCGGGCCCGAGGCGCCGCTGGTCGCCGGGGTCGCCGACGCCGTCCGCGAGCGCGGGATCTCCGTGCTTCGGCCCGTGCGGCGAGGCCGCCCAGCTCGAGGGTTCCAAGGCGTTCGCCAAGGACGTGATGGCCGCGGCCGAGGTGCCGACCGCCCGCGCCCACGTCTGCACCACCGCGGAGGAGGCCGCGGCCGCGCTGGACGCGTTCGGGCGCGCCGTACGTCGTCAAGGACGACGGCCTCGCCGCCGGCAAGGGCGTCGTCGTCACCGACGACCGCGCCGAGGCGCTCGCCCACGCGGCGGCCTGCGAGCGGGTGGTGATCGAGGAGTTCCTCGACGGCCCCGAGGTCTCGCTCTTCGCGATCACCGACGGCACGACCGTCTACCCGCTGCAGCCGGCCCAGGACTTCAAGCGGATCTTCGACGGCGACGCGGGCCCCAACACCGGCGGCATGGGCGCCTACACCCCGCTGCCCTGGGCGCCCGACGGACCTGGTCGCCGAGGTGCTGCGCGACGTGCTCCAGCCGACCGTCGACGAGATGGCCCGCCGCGGCACCCCCTTCTCCGGGCTGCTCGTACGCCGGGCTGGCGCTGACCTCGCGCGGCACCCGGGTGGTCGAGTTCAACGCCCGCTTCGGTGACCCCGAGACCCAGCCGCTGCTCGCGCTGCTCGACTCCCCGCTGTCCCCGCTGCTGATGGGCGCGGCCGACCGGCACCCTGGCACAGGTGGCCGCCGCCGCGCCTGGAAGGCGGGCGCGGCCGTCGCCGTCGTGATGGCCAGCGGCGGGCTACCCGGAGTCGTCGTCCTCCGGCGACGTGATCACCGGGATCGAGGAGGCCGAGGCGCTCGACGGACGTGCACGTGATCCACGCCGGGCACCGCCATCGGCGACGGCGACCTGGTCACCGCCGGCGGCCGGGTGCTCGCGGTCATCGCGACCGGTGACGACGTCGCCGGCGGCCCGCGCCGCGGCGTACGACGGGGTCGCGGCGATCGAGTTCGCCGGCGCCCAGCACCGCACCGACATCGCCGCGGGCATCTGACACCGCCGGGCCGGTCCGTCAGGGACAGGCGAACCGGGAGAATGGCACGCTGTGAGCGTCCCGAACGTCCTGGCCACCCGCTACGCCGGCGCCGACCTCGCCGCGATCTGGTCGCCCCGAGCACAAGATCGTGCTCGAGCGGCAGCTCTGGATCGCGGTGCTCAAGGCGCAGCGCGACCTCGGCATCGACGTGCCCGACGGCGTCGTCGAGGCCTACGAGGCCGTCGTCGACCAGGTCGACCTCGCCTCGATCGCGGCCCGCGAGCGGATCACCCGCCACGACGTGAAGGCGCGGATCGAGGAGTTCTGCGCCCTCGCCGGCCACGAGCACATCCACAAGGGCATGACCTCGCGCGACCTGACCGAGAACGTCGAGCAGCTGCAGCTCCAGCAGTCCCTCGAGCTGCTGCGCGACCGCGCCGTCGCCACCCTGACCCGGCTGGCCCGGCTCGCCGCCGAGCACGAGACCACCGTGATGGCCGGCCGCTCGCACAACGTCGCCGCCCAGGCCACCACGCTCGGCAAGCGGTTCGCGACTGTCGCCGACGAGCTGCTGATCGGCGTCGAGCGGCTCGAGGACCTGCTCGCCCGCTACCCGCTGCGCGGCATCAAGGGCCCGATGGGCACCGCCCAGGACATGCTCGACCTGCTCGACGGCGACGCCGACAAGCTCGCCGACCTCGAGCAGCGGGTCGCCGCGCACCTCGGCTTCGACCGGGTGCTCACCAGCGTCGGCCAGGTCTACCCCCGCTCCCTCGACTTCGACGTGCTCTCCGCGGTCGTCCAGCTCGTCGCCGGCGCCGTCCAACCTGGCCACCACGATCCGGCTGATGGCCGGCAACGAGATCGTCACCGAGGGCTTCAAGGAGGGCCAGGTCGGCTCCTCGGCGATGCCGCACAAGATGAACACCCGCTCCTGCGAGCGGGTCAACGGCCTCGCCGTCGATCACCCGCGGCTACCTCTCGATGGTCGGCGAGCTCGCCGGCGACCAGTGGAACGAGGGCGACGTCTCCTGCTCGGTCGTACGCCGCGTCGCGCTGCCCGACGCGTTCTTCGCCGCCGACGGGCTGTTCCAGACCTTCCTCACCGTGCTCGACGAGTTCGGCGCCTTCCCGGCCGTCATCCAGCGCGAGCTCGACCGCTACCTGCCGTTCCTCGCCACGACCAAGGTGCTGATGGCCGCGGTGCGCAACGGCGTCGGCCGCGAGGCCGCGCACGAGGCGATCAAGGAGGCGGCGGTCGGCACCGCCCTCGACGATGCGCCAGGGCCAGGCCGACAACGACGTGTTCGCCAAGCTCGCCGCCGACCCCCGGCTCGGCCTCACCGCAGGACCAGCTCGCCAGCCTCGTCGCCGACCCGATCACCTTCACCGGCGCCGCGGTCGCCCAGACCCAGGCCGTGCTGCCGTCGCGGGTCGACGCCGTCGCCGGCGCGCTACCCCGACGGCGGCGGCGTACTCACCCCGGGCGCGATCCTCTGAGCGCCGCGCATGACCGCTCCCGTCACCGTCGCGATCACCCGTCATCTCGCCGCCGGCCACGAACCCGAGATGATGAGCTGGCTGAACGCCGGGATCCCCCTGGCCGAGCGGTTCCCCGGATTCCTCGGCGCCGGTTGGGTCCGCCCGAGGCGGACTCGGAGAGTGGCACATGCTCTACCGCTTCGCCGATCAGTAGTCGCTCGACCAGTGGGAGCACTCCCCGCAGCGCGCGTGGTGGCGCTCGGCGGCCCCGGGCTCGGCGTCGTCGAGGAACGCGTCGAGAAGCGCACCGGCATCGAGGGCTGGTTCGACGTGCCGACCTCGACGGTGCTCGAGTCCGGTGCGGCCGCACCCGACGCCGCCGCCGCGGTGGAAGCAGACGGTCACGATCTTCATCGTGTTCTTCCCGCTCAGCCTCGCCGCCAACTACGCCGGGCGCGAGCTCCTCGCGGACGTCGTCCTGCCGCTGCGGGTGCTCGTACCGTGCTGGTGATGACGCCGCTGATGACCTACGTGCTGCTGCCGTGGATCACGCGCCGCTTGCAGTGGTGGCTGCAGCCCGCTGAGCCGCCCCGGGCGTCAGGCGCGGGCGTCGCCGCCCCAGTTCGCGAGCTTGACGGCGACGGCGTGCAGGTCGGCGCGCCAGACGTCCTCGGGGCCGGGCGGGATGATCTCGTCCCAGTCGAGGGCCGGCGAGCCGAGCACGTGGGTCAGCCGCTCGGTGCGGGCGACGAACCACTCGTGGAGGTGGGCCGCCCCGTCGCCGTAGCGGTCGACGTGCACCCGGCCGATGTGCGGCAGGTACTCGATGATCCGCACCAGGCGGTTGGTGATCCGGCCCAGCTGGGAGGCCAGCTCGTCGTCGAGCTTGCCCATGTCGAGGTGCTCGCGGGTGTGCAGCTTGAGCACCAGCGGCAGGCCGGACGGCGCGCCCGGGTGGGTGAGCACCCAGTTCTCGTCCTCCCACACGACGCGTCTCGGGCTCGAAGCCCGGGCGCAGGCGCCGCACGGCTTGTCCTCCGACTCGCCCCAGCGCGGCGGCTCGTCGGCGGGCGGCGGCAGCCCTGCGGGCGCGATCGCGCCGTCGACGACGGTCCACGGGAAGATGTCCCAGCCGCCCGGGGCGGCATGGCAGGTGTCCGTCGGGCCCCGTGGCGGCGGCGATCCGGGCGCAGACCTCCTCTGCTGCTCCGGCATGGCCAAGCCTGCCACCCGGCGTTCGGCCGCCTGCGGAGGGTCCCGGGGGGCGCGGGGTATCCCCGATGACGGGCGCGGGCCGGCGTGGCAGCGTGACCGGCATGTCCACTCTCTCGGGAAGTCCCCGCCTGCGCCGCGCGCGGGTCCACCCTCGCAGCGCTCGCCCTGACGGTGGCCGGTCTCGTCGGCCTGGTCGCCACCGCCGGCCCGGCCCGGCGGTCACCCAGGCCGACGCGGCGTCGCAGCTGCGCGCGGCCGGCATCTCCTGGACGTCGTCCGGCGGCTGCACGACCCGGAGCAACTCCACGTGCACCTCGTTCGCGGGCATCCGCCAGGCCACGCTCGACGGCGCGAAGACCCTGAGGCGCGCCAGCGGGTGCGGGCTCACCATCACCGGCGGCACCGAGGTCGGCCACGCCGGCGGGCACCTACAGCCACTACAACGGCTACAAGCTCGACTTCTCCCGGACCACGTGCCTCACCTGCTGGGTGCACGGCACCTACACCTACATCGGCCCGCGCGGCGACGGCGCCCCGCAGTACCAGGCGGCGTCGGGCAACGTCTACGCCGACGAGGGCAACCACTGGGACGTCACCTACTACACCTGCGGCTGCTGAGCGCGTGACATCAATCTCGACCGATCGGGTCGACTATGATGGGGTCATGCGTCAACGATCCCCCTCCCGACCACCGACGACGCCGAGGTCGTGGTGCCCGCGCCGGGGTCCGGGCCGGGCAACTGGTCCGGCGCGGCGAGCGCGGTGCTGGTCGACGGCACGTTCTGGCTGACCTGGCGCGTTCGCCGTCCGCTCACCGAGGGCCGCGGGGTCTCGGTCGTGGTCGCGCGCTCCGCCGACGGCGTGCCGTTCGAGCCGGTGGCCGAGGTGCAGCGCGAGGCGTTCGGCTGCGAGTCGTTCGAGCGGCCGGTGCTGGTGCCCGTGCCCGGCGTCGGCTGGCGGCTGTACCTCTCCTGCGCGACCTACGGCTCCAAGCACTGGTGGGTCGACAGCCTCACCGCGCCCACGCCCGGGGAGCTGCCGCCGGGCGAGCGGCAGGTCGTGCTGCCCGGCGACGACCGCCGTCGCGGTGAAGGACCCCGTCGTCACCCACGGCCCCGCCGCCTGGACGGCTGGGACATGTGGCTGTGCTGCCACCCCCTCGACCGAGCCGGGCCACGAGGACCGGATGACCACGCGCCGCCTCACCAGCCCCGACGGGCTCGTCTGGACCGACCGCGGCGAGGTGCTCGCCGGTCGCCCGGGCGAGTGGGACCAGCGCGGCGCCCGGGTCACCGCCGTCCTGCCCGGCGACGCCGACCGCCGCTCCGCGTCCTCTACGACGGCCGCGCCGACGCCGCGTCCAACTGGCACGAGACCACCGGCGTCGCCCGCTGGGACGGCAACCGCCTCGTCCCGACGACTCGGTCGGCCCCATCGCCTCACCCCACTCCGACGGCGCCTGGCGCTACGCCGCTGCCGTCGCCGCTGCCCGACGGCCGCACCCGCTTCTACGTCGAGGCCGCCCGCCCCGACGGTGCGCACGACCTGGTCACCGTCGTCCGAGGTAGCTCGAGTCAGCGCTCGCGACGTCTTCGCACGCGTGTCGAACGCGTCCGCGCGACTCGACCGGCGCTCAGCGCGCGGCCCGCTCGTCGAAAGAGCCGCGGGAGACGGGGGAGAGCCAGTCGGAGAAGTCCTCGCCGGTGAGCGTCGACAGCAGGGCGATGTCGTCGGCGAAGACGTGGATCAGCCGGCGCGCTGCGTCGGGGTCGAGCTGCGGGCGGTGGCCGCCGCGGCCGCTGAGGCGCGCGACCAGCGGCACGCTGGCGCGGCGCCAGACCTGGGGCGGCACGAACTGGCCGGCCGCGGCGCCGGCGCGGACGACGGGGCCGAGGATCCGCGGTGCGCCAGCCGGGCTCGGCGTAGCTGCGGGCGTTGTCGCGCGGGATCGTGGCGACCAGGCCCTCGCGGATGCCGATGAACCGGCACGCCCGGTCGACGGCGCCGGCGGGGTCGTCGACGATGTCGCGGTAGCGCATCACCAGCACCCGCTCGCGGGTCGACGTAGCTGGTAGAGGTGCGCGAGCTGCTCGCCGTAGAGGCCGAGCTCGCGGTAGCGCCAGAACGGCGCCCAGCCCGCGCCGACCCGCTCGTCCTGCAGGCCGAAGGCGCGTCACGAAGTCGGGCTCGCGCTCCAGCCCGTCGGACCACAGGTGCATCCAGTTGCTGTAGGCGCGGTCGACCGGGTCGCGCACCACGGCGATCATCCGCACGTCGGGCAGGGCCTCGCCGATCCGGCGGTGGGCGCCACGGCTCCACAGGTAGAACGGCGTGCTCTCGCCGCGGACCTGGTCGTCGCGGCGCGCGCGTCGAACAGCGCGAAGTACTCGTCGGCGCGCCAGACCCACTCCTGCTGCGAGTGCCGGTCGCCGGGGCCGCCCCAGTGCGGCGGGGGGGCGTCGTCGCAGAGCCAGTACTTCGGCTCCTTGGGTCGGCTCACGAACACGTCGGGGTGCTGGGCGAGCGCGGCGTGCAGCGCCGTCGTGCCGGCCTTGGGCGCGCCGACGATGAGGAAGTCGGGTCGGGGTCGCGCGGCCACCTGAATCAAGCGTAAGTCAGCGAATTAGTAGGCAATGCCCGTCACGCCCGGTGCGCACTAGGCTGGCCGCGTGCTCGAACATCCCGGCGGCGCCGGCCATCGACGGGGCCGAGCCACCTCCACTCCGGCAAGGTCCGCGACCTCTACGAGATCGACGAGGGGCCGCACGCCGGCCACCTGCTGATGGTCGCCAGCGACCGGATCTCGATCTTCGACTTCGTGCTCGACTCGACCATCCCCGACAAGGGCGAGATCCTCACCCGGATGTCGCTGTGGTGGTTCGAGCAGCTCGCCGACCTCGTGCCCGCACCACGTGGTCTCGACCGACGTGCCGGCCGCCGTCGCGGGCCGCGCGGTCGTGTGCGAGCGGCTCGACATGTTCCCGGTCGAGTGCGTCGCCCGCGGCTACCTCACCGGCTCCGGCCTGCTCGACTACGCCGCGACCGGCGAGGTCTGCGGCATCGCCGCTGCCGGCCGGCCTGGTCGACGGCAGCCGGCTGCCCGAGCCGATCTTCACCCCCGCCACCAAGGCCGACCTCGGCGACCACGACGAGAACGTGTCCTACGACGCCGTCGCCGGCACCGTCGGCGCCGAGGCCGCCGCGACGCTGCGCGACCTGACCCTCGCCGTCTACGCCCGCGCCGAGGGCCTCGCCCGCGAGCGCGGCATCATCCTGGCCGACACCAAGCTCGAGCTCGGCCGCCGCCCCGACGGCACCGTCGTGCTCGGCGACGAGGTGCTCACCCCCGACTCCTCCCGGTTCTGGCCGGCCGACGCTGGGCAGCCCGGGCCGCGCCGCAGCCGTCGTACGACAAGCAGATCGTGCGCAACTGGGCGCTCTCGCCCGAGTCCGGCTGGGACAGGGCCTCCGGCGAGGCGCCGCCGCCGCTGCCGCGCCGAGGTGGTCGAGCGCACCCGCGCCGCGCTACGTCGAGGCCTACGAGCTGCTCACCGGGGAGCGCTGGTAGCGTGGCGCGCCGGTGCGCTTCGAGGTCTCGCTGCGAGGAGGCCTACGACTACCTCGTCGACCCGGCCAACCGCGCCGAGTGGCAGTCGAGCCTCAAGGCGCGTCGCCGACGTCGTCGGCCCGAACGGCGTCGTCGGCCAGACCTGGACCGACGTCACCAAGGCCGGCGTCCGCCCGCGGATGGAGCTCACCGACGCCGACCGCCCCGCACCGCTGGTCCGAGCGCGGCACCTGGCGCGGCTTCTCCGCCGACGCTCACGCTGACCTTCACCCCGGTCGGCTCGTTCTGCGACGTCGACTCGATGGTCGACGTCCAGGCGCGCGGGCTGGCCCGCCCGTTCGGGCTCGTCGTCGACCGGCTCGCACCGGCTGCGATCCGTGGTGACCTGAAGCGGGCTGCTGCGATCCTCTCGTCTCGCTGACCTCCTCCGACCGGGCGGGCCGTGTCCCTGAGACCGTGCCCGGACCCGGTCTCAGGCACACGACTCATCGGGCTGTGGGAGGAGGTGCGGCAGCTCGGGAGTCGTGTGCCTCGCACCGTGCCAGGACCTGATCTCAGGCACACGACTCGGTGCGGTCAGGAGCGGCGCCGCAGCGCGCCCCACAACCCCACGCCGATGCCGACCGCAGCCCCGCCGAGGCCGATGGCCTGCTGCGAGCGGGTCATCTCGTCGTGCACGGCGAGCCCGCCGACGAGGTCGGAGACGTCGGCGCCGCCGGAGGCCAGGAACCAGCCCCTGGTGTCGCGGCCGCGCAGCGCCGCCGCCACGAGCAGGCCGCCGACGAGGGCGTCGCGGTAGCCCATCGAGCGCAGCAGCAGCTTGGTCGTCGTGACCGGCGGCTCGGGGTCGCCCAGAGCTTGTTGGCCTTCACCGGGTCGACGAGGAACGAGACGCCGGAGGCGAGACGGAGGGTGCCCACGAGGAGCGCAGCGCGGTCGACAGCCATGCGCGCAACCTAGTGGGATCAGTACTCGTCGAGGGAGATCCCGTTCGGGGCGAGGACGGGGTACAGCCCCCACAGGCTCCCGATGACGACCCTGCTCGCCCGCTCCCACGTGCCGCTCGCCCGGAGCCGGACCAGCGCCGACCGCTCGCTGCCCGTGCGGACGGCGACGAGGGCGGCCGAGCCCGTCTCCCACCGGAACGTCGCGGGGCGGAACGGGTTGACGTCGCCGGCAACGTACGTGCGGACGAGCCGGCCCGTGCGGGCGTTGCGGATCTCGATGCTCCGCAGCTCGGCGACGTCGTTCCCGGCCTGGCCGAGGGCGATGAACCTTCCGGACGGCGACCACCCGAGTGCGATGGCACCGGCGGGGGTCTCCCACGCGTACGGGTGGGCGACGTCGCGGAGCGAGTAGACGATCGTGCGGTCCCCCTCGTCCCGCACCGCGGCCCCCACGAGGACGTCGATCGCGTCGGGGGCGCCGGAGCCCGGCACGCCCCGTCGGGCGGACCCGGTCGGTGCCCGGCTTCCACGTGACGACGCGGTCGCCGCGGGCGAACCACACCTCGCCCTTGCGGAACGCGAGCGGGAACGTGCGGCCCGGCACGGGCCTGCGGTCGACGAGGCTGCCGTCGTCGATGCGGCGCACCGTCAGCCAGCGGCCCTTCGAGCTGCCCTCGTAGTAGACGACGAGGTCGTGGCCCGGACCGTCGACCTGGTAGTTGCGCACCGCGTGGTTCGCCAGGAACCGGGGTGCCTCCCCGGACTCGGCGGCGAAGAGGCGGCCCCCGTACTGCACGACGTAGCGCCCGGGCCCGGCCGCGCGCGCCGAGTCGGGCCCGAGCTCCTGGTCGAGGATCGCCACCTCGGTCGAGCCCTCCCTGATCACGCGGGCCTGCTCGTCGACGAGGGCGACGCCGGGGTCGCTGCCACGCTCGGCTGCCGGGACCTGCGAGACGTGAACCACGCGGTCGCCCCCGGGTGACGGGGCTGCGGTGACCGGGGTGACCGGCATCAGGACGGCGGAGGCTGCGACTGAGGCGAGAGCGGCAGCGGCGAGCAGGGACTTCTTCATCGGGTCTCCTTCGGTCGAGCGGTCGAGCGGTCGAGCGGTCCAGCGGTCGAGCGGTCGAGCACGGACGGTTTCCGGGTCAACGTACCCAGGACGCGATTCGTCGACAGAAGGTTGCAACGTGCTGGGAGGGTGAGCGCATGACGGGACGGTCGACGACGACGGGGCACGTCGCCCGCGAGCTGGTGCGCTTCGCGCGCGGCAGCCTCGGCAGCGCCCCGCCGGTGGACGCCGCGGTCCTCACCCGCCTCCTGGGGCGCCGGGTCGACACGGTCACGCCGCTCGACGGCACCAGCGGCACCACCGACCGTCGCCGCTACGCGCTCACCGGCGACGGCGTCCCCGCGTCGGTGTTCGTCAAGACCCCGGCGTCGGGCGCTGGCGCGCGGGCCTTCGGCGGGCTCGCCCGCCTCGCCGAGGTCGAGGCTGCCTTCTACGCCGAGCTGCGCCCGCGGCTGCGGATCCCGGCGCCGACGGCCCTCGCCGTCGACCTCGACGCTCGCACCGGCCGGTTCGTGCTGGTGCTCGACGACCTCACAGCGGCGGGCGCGACCTTCGTCGACACGCTCACGCCGCTGACCGTCGACCAGGCCGCCGGGGCGATGACCGACCCTGGCGCGGCTGCACGCCGGCACCGCCGAGCCCACCGGACGCCGGTGGCTGCGCACCAACGCCGACGACGTCCTCCTCCCGCTGGTCTGCCGGGCGCTGCCCGCGCTGACCCGCCGGGTGCGAGAGCCCGGGACGCCGAGCTCGTCGTCCCCGGCGGCGACGCGCTGCTCGGCTCCGTACGCCGGCTGGGCGCACCAGCTCGAGCGCGGACCGCAGTGCGTGCTCCACGGAGACCCGCACCCCGGCAACCTGTTCCTGCTCGACGCCCCCGGCTCGCCGAGCGTCGGGCTGCTCGACTGGCAGTGCGTGCGCCGCGGCACCGGGCTGCGCGACGTCGCCTACGCGCTCGTGCTCGGGCTGCCGACCGCGCTGCGACGCGCCCACGAGCGCGAGCTGCTGGCGCACTACCGCGCCGAGGTCGCGCGGCACCGCGTCCCGCTGCTCCCGGCGGACGCCGTGTGGGAGAGCTACCGCCGGATGGTCGCCTACCCGTACGTCGCGGCCACCTTCACCAGCGGGCTCGGTGGGCTGCAGGGCGGCGAGATCGCCGACGAGGGGCTGCGCCGTGCGGCGGCCGCCGTCGTCGACCTCGGGACCGTGGCGGCCGTCACCTCCGCATGAGTACGGTTACGCCGTGACCGACTACAACCTCGCCAGCCTGCTCGAGGACACCGCCGCCGCGCACCCCGACCGCACCGCGATCGTCTTCGGCGACACGCGACTCTCCTACGCGGCGGTGAACGCCGTCGCCAACCAGGTCGCGAACCTCCTGACCTCGCGCGGCATCGAGAAGGGCGACAAGGTCGCGCTGAGCTGCCCGAACCTCCCTTACTTCACGCTGGTCTACTACGGCATCCTCAAGGCCGGTGCGTCCGTCGTCCCGCTGAACGTGCTGCTCAAGGGCCGGGAGGTCGCCTACCACCTGGGCGACTCCGACGCGAAGGCCTACTTCTGCTTCCAGGGCACGGCCGAGCTGCCGATCGGCACCGAGGGCTTCGCCGGCTTCAACGACGCCGAGGGCTGCGAGCACTTCTTCGTCATCACCGCCGACCCGGCCGCCGAGAGCCCGATCGAGGGCACCGAGACGCTCGGCCAGGGCATCGCCTCGCAGCCGACGACCTACGAGACGGTCGCCACCGACGAGGACGACACCGCCGTCATCCTCTACACCTCCGGCACGACCGGTCAGCCCAAGGGGGCCGAGCTGCGGCACCGCAACATGCGCGACAACGCGGCGCTGGGCAAGGACCTGTTCGGTGCGAGCGCCGACGACCCCGACACCCTGCTGTGCGTGCTGCCGCTGTTCCACTCCTTCGGCCAGACCGTCATCCAGAACGGCGGCTTCCTCTACGGCGGCACGGTCGTGATGCTGCCGCGGTTCGAGGCCGACCCGGCGCTCAAGACGATGGCGAAGGAGAAGGTCACCTTCTTCGCCGGCGTCCCGACGATGTACTGGGGCCTGCTCGGCGCGCTCGACGACTCCGGCGTCGACGTCAAGGCGCTGGAGGAGAACCTGCGTGTCGCCGTGGCGGGCGGCTCGGCGCTGCCGGTCGAGGTGCACAAGGACTTCGAGAAGCGCTTCGGCGTCACGATCCTCGAGGGCTACGGCCTCTCCGAGACCTCGCCCGTCGCCTCCTTCTCGCGGCTGGGCGAGGGCGTCAAGGTCGGCTCCATCGGGACGCCGGTGCCCGGTGTCGAGATGAAGCTGCTGCAGGACGACTCCTGGGACGAGATCGAGCCCGGCGAGGACCCCGAGAACGCCGTCGGCGAGATCGCGATCAAGGGCCACAACATCATGAAGGGCTACTACGGCCGGCCCGAGGCGACCGAGGAGGTCATCAAGGACGGCTGGTTCCGCTCCGGCGACCTCGGACGCCGCGACAGCGAGGGCTGGTACTACATCGTCGACCGGTCGAAGGACATGATCATCCGCGGTGGCTTCAACGTGTACCCGCGCGAGATCGAGGAGGTGCTGATCACCCACCCCGAGGTCTCGCTCGCCGCGGTCATCGGCGTCCCGCACGAGAGCCACGGCGAGGAGATCAAGGCCGTCGTGATCCGCGAGAAGGGCGCCGAGATCACCGAGGACGAGCTGGTGGCGTGGGGCAAGGAGCAGATGGCCGCCTACAAGTACCCGCGCGTCGTGGAGTTCGTCGACGAGCTGCCGATGACGGCGACCGGCAAGATCCTCAAGCGCGAGCTGTCGTAGGGCGGCCGCAGGTGGTGGGACGTTCGCTCGGGCTCGGGATCGCGCTGATGATGGTGGTGGTCGGGGCCGTCTGGACGTTCCAGGGCCTGGGCTACCTCGAGGGCAGCTTCATGACCGGCAGCCGCACCTGGGCGACGATCGGCCCGGTCGTGGCCGGTCTCGGGCTGGCGCTCGGCATCGTGGTGGTGCAGCGCAGCCGGGACGGCCGGTAGCCCCCGGACGCCTGGACCCTAGGTCGAGCGACCGGCGACGGGGCCGCGGCCGACCCGCACGGGGCTGATGTCGTCGGCGTCCTTCGCGGCACGCGTCTCGGTGATCGCGGAGACCCACACGCGGTCGGGCGTCGCCCGGAGGCACCGCTGGGGGATCCGGATCGTCAACCGGTCGGCCCTGCCGCTGAGCCGCACCTGCTTGCCGCGGCACCGCACGCGCTTCATGCCGTCGTCGTCGAAGCGGTAGAAGTACGTCCCGCTCTCCTCCCCCTTCGCCTGTGTCCAACCGGCGACGTAGTACGGCCGGGCCCCGCCCGGCGAGCTGATCACCGCGTAGGCCGACGTGCGCCGCGGGGCCAGCTCGGTGAGGTACAGCTTCACCACGAAGTTGCGCTCGCCGTTGGAGACCTTCATGCGGAGCAGGTCGAGCTGGGCGGGCGCGTCGCCGGCCGGGTCGTGCCCCGACCCGGTGGCCGCCTGTGCCGGTGCCGTGGCGGGAGCGATCGCGAGCACCGTGGCGACGAGGAGAGCGAGCAGGGCGGGGAAGCTGGTCCCGGGACGTCTCATGCCACCGACGCTAGCCGCTGGGAGGCCGGGTCGGCGGTCAGGCGCCGCCGTCAGGCGAACGGGTCGGGCAGCGCGCCGGGCAGCTTGGCGAGCACCTCGCGGGCCTGGGCCGCGACCTTGTGCTCGACCAGCACCTCGTAGCGCGTGGCGACGACCGTCGTCACCGACTGGAAGTCACGGCGTCCGCGGGTCATCGCGTACCCGAGGAGGGCGTAGATGAGGAAGAAGAGCGCGCCGAAGAGCACCGTGGAGACGATGATGCCGAACGTCCCCTCCTCGGAGAACAGCGAGATGACGAGCCCGATGAACAGGCCGAACCAGGCCCCCGACGCGGCGCCGCCCATCGCGACGCGGCCGGTGGTCAGCCGCCCGGTGATGCGCTCGATGCGCTTGAGGTCGGTGCCGACGATCATGCAGTTCTCGACGGGGAAGTGCTCGTCGCTGAGGAAGTCGACCGCGCGCTGGGCCTGCTCGTAGTCGTCGTAGACCGCGAGCGACTGGGGGAACTCCAGGCGGAGCGGCGAGGCGAGGCCCGGACGTCGGGCCGACGGGGAGGGCATGCTCATGCCCAGAGTCTGCCCGACGGTCGGTAGCATCGGCGCGTGCCCAAGGTCGTCGTCGACGTCATGCCCAAGCCCGAGATCCTCGACCCCCAGGGGAAGGCGGTGCTCGGAGCCCTGCCCCGGCTGGGGTTCAGCGGCGTCACCGAGGTCCGCCAGGGCAAGCGCTTCGAGCTCGAGGTCGCCGGCGAGGTGACCGACGACGTCCTGGCCCAGGTTCGCGACATGGCCGAGAGGCTGCTCTCGAACCCGGTGATCGAGGACTTCACCGTGCACGTCGACGGTGCCCTGCGATGAAGGTCGGGGTCGTCACCTTCCCGGGATCGCTCGACGACGTCGACGCCCAGCGCGCCGTCCGCATCGGTGGCCACGAGGCCGTCGCGCTGTGGCACGGCGACCACGACCTGCGGGGCGTCGACGCCGTCGTCCTGCCCGGCGGCTTCTCCTACGGCGACTACCTGCGCTGCGGCGCGATCTCGCGCTTCGCGCCCGTGATGACCGAGGTGGTCGAGGCCGCCGGCCGCGGCCTGCCGGTGCTCGGCATCTGCAACGGCTTCCAGATCCTCTGCGAGTCGCACCTGCTGCCCGGTGCGCTGGTGCGCAACGACCACCAGAAGTTCGTGTGCCGCGACCAGCGGCTGCGCATCGAGAACGCCTCGACCCCGTGGACGTCGTCCTACACCGAGGGCGAGGAGATCACCGTCGTGCTCAAGAACGGCGAGGGCGGCTTCGTCGCCGACGCCGACACGCTCGACCGGCTCGAGGGTGAGGGCCGCGTCGTGGCCCGGTACCTCGACCTCAACCCCAACGGCTCGCTGCGCGACATCGCGGGCATCACCAACGAGCGCGGCAACGTCGTCGGCCTCATGCCGCACCCCGAGCACGCCGTCGAGGAGCTCACCGGCGCCGGCACCGACGGCCTCGGCTTCTTCACCTCGCTCGCCGCCGCCGCGTTCGCGTGAGACCCGCGGACCGCTGTTCCGCCGGGTCGCGGTCGCCGAGGCCGTCACCTGGGCGCTGCTGCTGACCGGCATGTTCCTCAAGTACGTCACCGAGACCACCGAGCTCGGCGTCCGCGTCTTCGGCATGGTGCACGGCGTCGTGTTCGTCGCCTACTGCCTGACCGCGCGTCGTCGTCGCCGTCGACCAGCGCTGGTCGGTGGGCCGCTCGCTGCTCGCGCTGCTCTCCTCGGTGCCGCCGTTCGCGACGGTGCTGTTCGACGTCCTCGTCGAGCGCCGCGGCGCCTTCGGCGACTGGCGCCTGCTCGCCGGGACGCCGGAGCGCGCGGTCGACCGGCCGGTCGCCTGGCTGCTCCGCAACCCCGTGCGCGGCGCCCTCGCCGGGCTCGTCGCGGTTGCCGTCGCTCACTGGGCGTCGCGCTGCTGGTCGGTCCGCCGGCCGGCTGACCTGCCCGGCTGCTGCCTCGTCGCGACGCATCCGCGCAGCACCTTCCCGTTGCGAGGCTCGTCCGGGAAGCGCAGGGACTGAACAGCGGAGGATCGTCCGGCCTCAGGAGCGGGGCGATCCTCGCACCGTCTGCGAGGTCCGCTGGCCACCGGTACTGAGGAGCGCCGGGGCCGGATCGTGGCCGGGGGGCGGCGTCGGGCCCGGCGGCGGGACCGTCGGGTACTGCGCCGTGGGGCTCGGCGGCTCGCGGGGTAGCCGGGAGCCTGCTGCGGGTAGCCCGGCGGCGCCTGCTGGGCGGGCGGCGCGGCGACGAGCGGTCCGAAGGACGCGCGGACCGGACCGGGGCGGTGACGGCGTAGGCGGCGAGGACGGGGAGGGTGACCAGGGCTGCCACGAACCACCCGGTGATGACGTACCAGTAGCCGGCGCCGACGTCCTCGGAGTTCAGGAGGCCCATGCTCAGCAGGCCGATGAAGACGATGCCGCCGATGATGACCGAGCAGCATCGGCCGCGACCGCGGGGCCGTTGCGCGGGGAGGCGCGAGGCGAACGCGGCCGCGCCGGCGGCGACGCCGAGCAGCACGATGACGACCACCGTGGTGGCGGCGACGTCCTCGTTCACGACCATGTCGAGCACGAGGCTCACGGCGAGGACGCGCTGCCGGCGGCCGAGGTGAGCAGCGCGGTGGGGCGGTGCTGATCCAGCCGCTGACCGGCTCGACCGTGCAGCGGTCGCCCGCAGGTAGGGACCGGACACGGCGAACGGCATCGCCACACCGAGCAGCAGCATGCCGCCCGCCGGGAGCGAGCCGAGGCCGTACCACTCCGAGAGTGGCGGCCAGCTGAACAGCCCGTCGCCGTCGGAGGCGAGCGCGAAGAGCGCGATGACCAGCACGGTCGCGCTGCTGGTGACGAAGACCCGGCGGGGAGCCACCGACCCCGGGCCAGGGTGGGCGCTGCGCCCGAGCTGAACGGCCGGCCAGCCGACGACCGCGAGCGGAAGCACGAGCAGTCCGACCAGCACGAGCACGACGTAGGCGGCCGGGTCGAAGATGTCCTCGTCCGCGACGATCGCGTGCACCAGCCACGCAGCCCACTGCAGCGGGATCCATGCGGCCGCGGCAAGGACGGCGAACCGCACGCCCCGGTTCCACACGGCGTCCTGGGTGGGCATCGTCGGCCCGTCGGCCTGGCGGGGCTGGACGGCGAACGCGATGCCGGCGAGGGCGAACGTCACCCCGGTGCCGACCGCCCCCTCGAAGGTGTCACCACTGGCGTCGACGAGGGCGAGGACGAGGGAGGCCAGCACGCTCAGGGCGAGGGGAGCGTTCAGGGCCAGTCGGGCGATCCGGTAATGCCGCTCGTGCCAGCCGGGCACCGCCCGCGCCTTGGCGAGGTACGGGACCGCCAGCGAGGCCAGCGACAGCAGCACCGACAGCAGCACCCACCACTGGTCGCCGCCCTTGGCCCACGGGAAGTCGTCCTCGGTGATGCTCCAGGGCATGCCGAGCGTGGTCGAGCAGGAAGAAGGCCGCCGCTGCGTCGCGCAGGTAGTCGCCGAGCGGCCACCCGACGAACGGGTTGACGCGCGGCGCGGCAGGTTTGGCGGGCGCGAAGACGGGATAGCTGCTCGGTGGCCCTGGCGGCATGCCGGCCGGCGGCATCGGGTGGTGCTGCTGGGCCGTCGGTGGCGCTGACGGCGCCGACGGTGCCGACGGGGGTGGGGTGAAGGCGGTCGGCGGCGCCTGGACAGGCGGCGGCCCGACGGACGGTGACGCGGGTGGGGCCGACGGCGGAGGCATGGCCGCGGCGGGTGCGCGCACCTGTGTCACCTCGGCCGACGACTCCGACGCGGCAGGGTCAGGTGCCGCGGGCTCGTCGTGCGCGTGGTCACTCGCGAGGGGGCGGCCACAGGCACCGCAGAACGCGCCTCCCTCGTTGGCGGCCCCACAACTCCCACAGAACTTCGGCATGCGCGGGAATCTATCGCGTGTCGGGCCTGGCACGGCGTCAGCGGTAGGCGCTGACGGTGTCACCGATCTGGACGTAGACCGTGCCGTCGCCGGCGATCGCACGTTCGGTCTCGTCGACAGCCTCCTCGACGTCGATCTCCCACGCGGAGGTGCTCTCGCCGAGCTCGTAGAAGGCCAGCTCGCCCGTCTCGAGGCTGTAGATGCCACCGTCGGCGACTGCGAGCTGGCCGTCGTAGCGACCGATCCGGCCGAGCTCGCCGTCGAAGAGGCTGCCGTCACCGAGGTTCAGCAGGTAGTCCTCACCGTCGGACCTGAAGGCGGTGGCGTAGAAGCTCTCGTCGCGGTCGTTGTCGAGCTCCCCTACCTCGCCGTCCGCGTCGAACACGGTCACCTTCTCCTCGGTCACGTCGTCGTCGTAGGTCGTCTCGTTCACGTAGACGCGGCCCGAGCTCATGGCACCCACGATCACCGACGCGTCGGAGTCGCGCGGGCGGTAGGTCCAGATCTCGGTCCCGTCGTCGGCGTCGTAGGCGACGGCGCCGGCACCGTAGGTGAAGGCCACGACGTACTCATCGACCGCGATGAGGCTCGGGTAGTCGTCGGCGCCGAGGTCGAGGTCGCGCGACCAGCGCTCCTCACCCGTCTTCGGGTCGAGGCGCACGACCTCGCCGTCGGACAAGGCGTAGACGGAACCATCGGCGACCGCGCTGCCGTCGACGTCGTTGAAGGCCCACAGCTCCTCGCCGGAGTCCGCGTCGAGCGCGACGAGGTCGACCGAGTCGCCCTCCTCGAAGCCGCCCCGGTGAGCCAGCACGCGGCCGTCCGCGGTCCCGGCCACGTACCCGAGCTCGTCGTCGCGCCACAGCTCCTCGCCGTCGTCGAGCGAGTACATGGCGACCCCGGAGCTTTCGTAGGCAGCGCCCAGCACGTGCTCGTCGTCACCGGGGACCGCCCGCGGGTAGGAGTAGTCGTCGACGGTGCGGGTGCTCCAGATCTCCTCGCCGTCCTCGTCGAGCGCGGCGAAGGTGCCGTCCTCCGGGTCGCCCACCACGAGGATGTCGCCGATCGCCACCAGCTCGATGCCTTGACTGAACGACTCGCTCCAGGCCTCCGTGGGCTCGGAGGTCACCGAGGCCGGCATCGACCCGCCCCCGACGATGACGTCGCCGTCTCCGCGCGTGAGGAGGTACGCAGCCGCGACGCCGGCGGCGACCACGACGAGGCCGACCACGCCGGCCAGGACGAGGGCCCGGCGGCCACGACCGGGACCGGGCTGCGCACTGCCCAGTACGTCGACCCGGGCGTCGGTGGACGGCGGGGCCCAGGCGCCCGTCCACACGGGCGGCGGCGTGGTGGGGGCTGGTGGGGTCCAGGTGGGGGCAGGTGCTGCGGGGGGTGCGACAGGAGGGCCGGCCGGAATGTCGACGGTGCTGGAACTGGGGCTGCCGGTGGGGGCGCCGGTCGGCTGCCCGCACTCGCTGCAGAACGCCGCAGCGGCGGGGTGTGCTGCACCGCAGCTTCCGCAAAACCGGTTCGGTCGGTCGGTCGTCACCACTCACCTCGTGCTCAGGTCGGTCGCAGGTCGCGGCCGTGGTGCCGCGGGCGAGATCGTCGCACGTCGGGTCCGTCTAGATGGGCGAATCCCACGCGGGCCCGGCGTCCTGCCGCTTAGAGTGTGCCGATCCCTGCTCCCGAAGGCCGCCCGTGACCCGTCTGCACTTCCGCGACCACGTCGCTGCTTCGCTGTCGTGGATCGGCGCCGGCCTGTGCTGGGTGACGCAGCTGTTCGTCCCGTGGACGTCGGTCGGCGCCCTGTCGGCGTCCTCGCAGCTCGACGGCTTCCGCCTCGTGCGCCGAGGCGCGGTCGACTCGGTAGCACCGTCGTGGTCGGCCTGGCTGCTGCTGGTACTGCCCGCCGCCGGTCTCGTGCTGGTCGCTCTCGCCGGGCTCGCGGGCGGGGGGGCCACCGTGGCGCGACTGGCGCTCGCCGCAAGTGGCGTCGTCCTGCTGGCCCTGGCCCTGCACGGCCTCGTCGCGTGGGACCTGCGCCGGCTCGGCCCTGGCGGCTGGACCAGTCTCGCCGGCTGCGCACTCGCCCTGGGCGCCGCCCTCCTCGAACGATTGAGGGCCACCGAGCCCGCCCTGACCCCGGAGGTTGTCCCGTGACCGCACAGTTCTGCGGCGACTGTGGCGCCCGGCGCAGCACGCCCGAGCAGAGGTTCTGCGTCGGGTGCGGCCAGGCGTTCGACGACGCACCCGCCACGCCGTCCGCGCACCCGTCCGTCGCCGCGGCGCCGGCGACGACGGCCGCGCCCACGTGGGCGCGGCCCGAGGCCCCGGTGCCGCCGGCCTGGACGCCGCCCCCGTCGTGGTCCGCCCCGGATGGGGAGCAGGCGCAACCCGACTACGCCGTCCCCGCCACCCTGGCGCCCACGCCACGCACAGGCCGTGCCGCGAAGCTGGTCGGCGTCGGGGCGCTCGCGCTCGCACTGACCGGTGCCGGCGTCGTCGGCTGGCAGGTGCTGGGGCCGAACGACGGTGGGGCGGACTCGCCCGAGATCGCCGCCGAGAAGTTCATCTCCGCCGTCGCCGAGCAGGACGGCGTCGGCATGCTGGCCGTGGTGAACCCGGGCGAGGTCGATGGTCTCGACGACGTCTACGCCTCGGCACGCGACCGGCTCGAGACCGAGGGTCTCATCACCGGTGACGCCCTGTCCGAGGCCGTGGACCTCGAGTTCGAGGACCTCGAGTTCGACGTGGACGAGCTGGGTGATGACGTCGTCCGGGTGACTCTGACCGACGGCACCATGACGGCGTCCTACGACCCGAGCGGCCTGCCCGACAGGCTCGACTTCGTCGCCGACGAGTTCCCCGACGGCGAGTCGGAGACGGTCGACCTCGCCGACGAGCTGCGCGACGCCGACTACGAGGTTGGCCTGACCGTGATCGAGCGCGACGGGCGCTGGTATGTGAGCCTGTTGGGCACCGCAGCCGACCTGGTCTACCAGGAGAACAACTACTACGACCAGGATCTCCGGCGGCCCGACTTCGATGCCGTCTCCGAGCAGTCCGAGCCCGTCGTCGGTGCGACGCCCGAGGACGTCGTCGCGAACCTCGTCGAGGCTGTCGACGACGGGGACGTCGGGAGCGTCGTCGACCAGCTCCCGGCCGACCTCGCCGTCGGGCTGCGTCCCTACGCCCAGGTGGTCGAGCGCTACCTCGAGGACTACGGCCTGAGCGCCGACGTCACCCAGGAGGAGCTGGAGCTCGACGTCGAGGAGCTCGACGACGGCCTGGTCAGGGTGACCATCGACGAGGCCACGTTCTCCGCGGACGGGTACGAGTACGGCGAACTCCAGGGCGGGGGCGAGGTGTCGCTCTACGACACCTGCCTCGAGTCCCGCGACGACGAGGGCTACGGCGACAGCGGGTGCGTGCCCGAGAACCTCCTCGACGACCTCGGGATCGACGCGGCGTACCTGCTGATGCGCGAGGTCGACGGCGGTTACCAGCTCGACCCTGTGGCGACGGTCTCAAGCTACGCCTCGACCGTCATCGAGTCGTTCCCCTCCGACGTCCTCGACGAGCTGCTCACGACCATCGAGACCGGCGACGACGACTTCTTCGAGTGCCGCTACAGCGACTACTGCGACTGAGGGGACGGCGACACCATGACCGACCTCGTGCCGTGCCCGACCTGCGGGGTGCCCGGGCCGGCGGACAGACGGTTCTGCACCACGTGCGGCAGCGCCCGGGCCGCGACGCGACCGGCGACGGAGCCGCCCCCCGTCGTGGCGCCCGGCGGCTGCACCACCTGTGGCGCGGCACACGTGCCGGGCAAGCGGTTCTGCGGCGGGTGCGGCACGGCCAACCCACCCGAGGTGGCGGCCGCGGTGTCGCTGCGGAAGCCGCCGACCGGGCCGCCCCCGCCCATGGGTCCACCGCCGGTCGCACCGGCATCCATCGCCCCGCCGACCGTTGCCCTTCAGCGGCCAGTGACACTGACGCCCCACGTCGCGCCCACGTCGGCACCGCGTCGCCGTCGCGGCGCGATGCTGGTCGCCTTGCTGCTCGTGCTGCTGCTCGCGGGCGCGGGGGTCGTGGGCTTCCTCGCGTTCGGCAGGGACGACGCCACATCGGCTCCCGACCGCGCCGACGACGGGCAACGCGGCGACGTGGGGGGTGACCCGGACGGCGACGCCCCGGACGACGGGGGGAGAGACGGATCTGATGGCGAGGCGGACCCGGTGCCCACGGCCACCGTGACTGCCGACCCCGGCGGCACCGACGACCCCGCTGACGCCCCCAGCGCCACGGCATCCGCCGAGCCGGCGCCCGCGCGATGCTGGGACGGCAGCACCGAGGTTGCCCTGTCGCTGTGCCCTGCCCCCAGCGGTCCGGCCGGGCTGCGCTGGATTGCTCCAGGCTTCGACTTCGCAGGCGAGAACTGCATCATGACGCCGGTCCGGCTCGCCCCGACCCACCGCTTCCACTACAACTGCCCGAGCGACGGTACCGACAACGTGTGGTTCAACTTCTCCGAGTTCGACAGCAACGACTGGGGCCGGACCTACCACGCGGAGAAGGCCGGGTTCGCGCCCTACCCGGCCCGTGGCTTCCTGCGGTGGGACTACTCGACCGCCCGGGGTGAGTACAAGACCGCGCTGCTCTACGAGGGTGCGCGCTGGGGCGTCACCATCTACTCCTACGACGAGAAGCTGCGCGACGAGACCGCTCGCAACCTGCTGCAGAGGTTCCGCGCGGCGTCCGAGCTGCGCGGGCTCGGCGGGTGAGGCGGCTGGGTGCAGCGTCGGGGCTCGCTCTCGTCGCCGCCGCTGCGTTGCCCGCTCTCGTGACGACCCCGTCGGCAGCGGCTCCGCGGCCGGCCCGGTCGGTCGCGGTGGCGACGGTCGCAGCGGTCGCGACGACGGACGCGACCTGCGCCGACGTGATCGTCTACGTCGTCCGGGGGTCGGGTGAGGCGCCGCAAGGGCAGGACGCCGGAAGCTTCGGTGCCACGTGGGACGCCTTCGACCCGATCGACGGGCGGACCAACGGCTCGAGCATCCTTGCCGGCCGCCACCTCGAGCTCGTCGAGACGACGATCGGGGAGGAGGACCCGATCAGGCAGTTCTCGCCAGACACCGGAACGCCCTTCCTCTACGACTTCGTGGAGAAGGTCAACCAGCGGGTCGGCGCGCAGGTGCGTCTCAGCTGGGCCCCCGTCGTCTACCCGGCAGTCCCGGTCGAGACGGGCCTGCTGCCCAAGAAGCTGCTGTGGGCGATCGACGGCTACCCGCGCTCGGTGACCGCGGGGATCCGCTCGTTGCACCGGGCGCTGGAGGCGCAGTGGGACCGGTGCGGCACGCGGACCCGCTACGTCCTGGCCGGCTACTCGCAGGGCGCCGACGTCGTGAGCTCCTACCTCCGCGGCAAGATCGAGCGCTACACCACCAGGTTCGGGTCCCAGGAGGTCCGGTACCTGGGGCCGTCCCACCGGATCGCGGGCCAGGTCGCCAGCGTGGCGCTGTTCGCCGACCCCAACCACGACCCGAGCGACCCCGAGTCGCTGACCCACGTCGACGGCTCGCTCGCCAACGAGCAGGGGCTGACCGGCTACCGCAGCCCCGTGCCGGACGGCCTCGTCGACGTCACGGACTCGGTCTGCTTCAGGCGCGACATCGTCTGCGGCCAGGGCTCGAGCATCTTCGACCTCGACAACGAGACCGGCGAGCCGATCCACACCAGGGCCTACATCGACGCCGTCGACTTCCCGGTGAGGTGCGTCAGCGGTGCCGACCGCCGCGAGGAGGCCTCCGCGACCGCCTGTCTCGCCGACCGCACCGTCGACCGACTGGGCCTGCGCAACCTGGTCCACGACCCGCTCGAGGACGCGTCGTCCTCGCCCGGAGCGACGGGGCGGGACGTGGCGTTCGTGATCGACACGACGTCGTCGATGGAGGACGACATCGACCAGGCGGTCGCCTTCGCGCGCAAGGAGGGACGACGCATCAGCGCACTCGACGGCCGCGTCGCGCTCGTCCAGTACCGCGACGCCGAGGACGACGTCCCCGTCGAGGTGGTCGTGCCGCTGACCAGCGACTTCGGAGCTTTCCAACGAGGCTTGCAGGCTCTCGACGTCGACGGGGGCGGCGACACGCCGGAAGGCTTGATGCACGCGCTGATGCACACCTTCGACAGCCTGGACTGGGCGCTCGGTGCGGCCAAGGCGACGGTCGTCCTGAGCGACGCCGGCTTCCACGACCCCGACCTCACCGATGGCTCCACGCTGGCCGACGTGCAGCAGAGGTCGCTCGAGATCGACCCGGTGAACGTGTTCCCGGTCGTGCGCAGCAGTGCGGCGTACCGGGCCCTGGCGGACCAGACGTCGGGGCTCCTCGTCGAGAAGGGAGGCAGCTCGAGCAGCACCTCCACCGCCCTGTCGTCGGCTCTCGACTACATCGCCGGCCGACCGGTCGCCGTCCTCGACCAAGGCACCTACGTGGCGCCCGTCGGTCGCTCGATCCGCTTCGACGCCTCAGGTTCCGCGGCGGTCCTCGGGGAGGTCGTCTCCTACGGCTGGGACGTCGACGGCGACGGTGTCACCGACGCGACGACCACCGACCCGACCTACGACCACACCTTCGACACTGCCTACACCGGCCTGATGCAAGTCGTGGTCACCGACTCGCAGGGTCGCTCGTCGAACGCCTCGGCGTCGGTGGTCGTGAACGCCGAGCCCGACGAGGTCGCGCCGGTCGAGCTCGAGGCCGCCCGCGACCTGCGCGTCGAGGCGACGCCGTACCCCGAGCACGTCGGCCTGCACGTCACGTGGGACGTCGACCGTGACGCCCCACCCCTCCGCTGGGTCGTCCTGCTGGACGGCGACCCGGTGCGCACTGTCGCAGGGGTGCGCGACGACGTCCGGGTGCCGATCGACTACGACGGTGCCCCCCACGAGCTCACCGTCGAGCCCCTCTCCCGCGACGGCGGTACCGGCCCGGAGGCGTCCGCAGAGCTCCCCGTGTTCGACCCGCCGGGCACGCGTTGGTTCAAGCGCCCCTCGCTGTGGCTGGCCTCGGGAGGCGGAGCGCTCGCCGGGCTGTTGCTGGTCGGCGCCGTCGCAGGCCTGGTCCGCCTCACTCGACGGGCGGCGCTCTGAGATGGCGTTCTGCACCGAGTGTGGTCACCCGCTCCGGCCGGGAACCCGGTTCTGCGAGGAGTGCGGCGAGCCGGTCACGGCGACCGTGGAGACCGCGGCACCCAGGACGCCGGCCGCCACTGCCGCGGTCCCCGTGCCACCGCCGCCACCAGCGCAGCCTGCACCACCCCGGAGGCGACTGCCCCGCACTCTCGTCGCGGCGCTCGTCGTCCTCGTGGTCGGCGGCGGTGCGGCCCTCGGGGCTCTCGTCGAGGTCAACCAGCCTGACGAGCCCGAGACCGTGGTGATCGAGGGTTCGCGCTGACCCGCCGCCCTTAGGAGACGCCGTGCTGCAGCTTCGACCAGGTCGCGGAGTCGACGATGCCGGTGGCGGGCAGGCCGACCTTCTTCTGGTAGGCCTTGACCGCGTCGACGGTGGCGGGGCTGAAGACCCCGACGGCGCGGGCCTTGACCCCCAGGTCGGCGGCGTTGAGGGTGCGCTGCACGCGCCGCACGTAGACGCCGGCCGAGCCGACCTTGAGCACCGGGACCCGGCCGAAGCTGAGCAGCGTCATCCAGTTGTTGGCGTACCAGGTCTTGGTGGCCGGCAGGCCCGCGGCCGCGCGCCAGGTGCGCACCGCCGGGACGACGGAGCGGTAGAGGCCGTCGATCTCGCCGGTGTAGACGCCGCGCTCCTGGAGCAGGCACTGCAGCGCCTTGACCTGGCTGACCGGGGCGACGTAGCCGCTGCGGTTGGGCTCGAGGGTGCGGTAGACCTGGAACGAGATCGGGACGCCGCCGCAGTGCGACTCGGCGGTGGCGACCGACCCGCGTCCCATGTCGAGGTAGTTGGTGTCGATGTTGATGCGGACGCCGCCCCACACCTCGTCGTGGCCGCCGCGGTACTGCTTCACGCGGCCGCCGGGGTGCCAGCCGTCGGGCCGGATGTAGCTGGTGGAGGTGTTGGCGAGCCCGTCCCAGCGGGCGATCCAGATGCGGTCGGGCAGCGCGAACGCGCCGGGGCGCTCGACGCGGGCGTCGTCGATCACCTTGATGCCCGAGCCGGCGCTGGAGTAGACGCCGGTGACGTAGCCGAGCTTGCGCACGGTGGTGACCCAGGTGCTGAGGAACGCCAGCGCCGACTCGCGGCAGGCGGTGTCGGTGGAGTCGAAGCCCTCGAGGTCGTACCAGAGGGTGCTGCCGGCCGGGATGCCGAGCGCCGTGGCGTCGTCCACCGTGCTGGCGCCGGACACCCGGCCCATCTCGCGAGCGCGTGGGTAGCGGCCGGCCCCGGCGAACGGGTCGATCTTGAAGTCGTCGCGGTAGCGGGGGAAGCGCGGCTGGCACGAGGCCTGCGGGCCGAGCGTGATGGGCAGCAGCCGCCAGCCCTTGAGCAGCTGGGTGCGGATCCACTCCGGCGTCAGGTTGGGCTGGCTGCGGCAGGCGCGCGAGTCACCCGAGATGTAGATGCCGACCGCGAGGTACGGGGAGCGCTCGAGCCAGGTGTCCATCGCGGCCTGGGTGGGCGCCAGGCACTGGTCGAAGCCGTAGCCGCTGAAGTCGCCCGGGGTCACGGGCGTCGGCCGGGTCTCGGCCTTCGTCGCGGCGGCCGCGTACGTCGCGGACGTCGGGACCGCGGCAGGGGAGTGGGCGGCGGGGGCAGCGGGGGCGCTCGTGGCGAGGAGGGCGAGGGTGCCGACCACCGTGGCCGCGGCCGTCGTCGCGGCGCGCAGTCGTCGGGGCAGAGAGGGGCGACTCATGGGCGGAGCTCCAGGGGAAGAGGTGTCAGGTCCGTCGAGAGGACCTCACTTTAGCCCCAGAAATCACACCAGTAACACGAGTCGGGTGAACTACAGGGCTGTAGTTCCGTCGGCGGGTCAGGCCGCTGGGGCGGTCAGCGGCAGCTTCGACGCCGCGAGGCACCGGCTCCCGGGCACCGTGCCGAGGCCGAGCAGCACGCCGGAGACGTTGGCCAGGTCGCAGTTGCGCACGGGCTGGGCGCCGTCGTACGACGGCTGCCGGTCGCCCGGGTCGAGGAGGCCCGGCGAGAGGTCGTAGAGGTCGCCCGGCGCGACGCCCGCGCCCGCGACGACGAACGGGATCGTGAAGTTCTCGGGGTTGGTGGTGTCGCTGTGCTGCCGCCCCTCGCCGCCGTGGTCGGCGGTCAGCACGACGACCATGCCGTCGCGCAGCGCCGGGGTGCTCCTGACGACGCCGAGGAGGCGGCCGACGAGTGCGTCGGCCGCGCGCACGGCGTCGAGGTAGGCGGGCGACAGCCACCCCCGCTGGTGCCCGACCTCGTCGGGGTCGGCGATGTGCAGGAACGTGAAGGTGCGCTGCTCGGCGCCCAGGTCGCGCGCGACGGCGTCCCCGAGCCGCGCGAGGGAGGTGTCGATGACGGAGAGGTCGACGGCGTCCGGCCAGGAGTTCTCGAAGAGGTCGAACTTCACCTTGCCGGCGAACACGGCGGTCGAGCCGCCCGCGTCGTGCACCAGGGTGAAGATCGACTCGACCTCGCCCTCGCGGGCACCCGGGACGATGCCGCCCGGCTTGTCGCTGTTGTAGTCGATGCCGTGGCCCCCGTTGGCCAGCGCGACCGGCCGGCCGGTGACCATGCCGGTGTGGTTGGGCAGCGTCACCGTGCGCTCCACCGCGGTGCGCGCGTCGAGGGTCGACGCCCCGGAGTCGATCAGCGACCAGAGAGCGGGCGCGCCGGCGCGGCCGAGGCGGTCGAGCGCGCGCGGGTTGAGCCCGTCGACCGAGATCGCGAGGACGTGCCGGCCGCCGAAGGGGGCTGCGGGCTCGGCGGGCTCGTCGGGCGGTTCCGTGGGCGAGGGCGTCCGGCTGGGCTTCGGGGTCCGGGTCTCGCTCGGGCCGCCCGGCTTCGGCGTGCGGCTCGGCCCGCCCGGGGCGGACGTCGGTGGGCGTCGTGGTGGACGCCGAGGGTCCCGGTCCGGCGCCGGGCTGCTCGGGATCGCCACCGCACCCGGCGACGAGCAGCAGGAGTGCCGCCCCGAGGGCGAGCCGGGAGCGGCGCATGGCACTCACGGTATCGGCCCCCGGGGTCCTAGGCTGCCGTTCACCGAGCCTGATGGGGGACGTCGTGACAGCTGGTGGGGACCACCCCGAGACGGTCTGCACGGGCTGCGGCACGCCGGGGCCGGCCGACCGCCGCTTCTGCCCGACGTGCGGGACGCCGACCTCGGAGGCGACCGTGGTGGCGGGTCCGCCCTCGGCACCTCCGCCGTTCTCCCGGCCGTCCACGCCCCCTCCCTCCGTAGCGCCACCGACGTACCAGCAGCAGCCGGCCCACGACCCGCGGCAGTCGTACCAGCCGCCGCCCGGACCGCCCCCGGTGTACGAGGCGGCGCCCCCGCCGCGGGGACGCGGTCGGGTGTGGCTGGCCGTGCTGGTCGCGGTGGTGCTGCTCGGCGCGGGGGCGACGGCGGCCTTCGTCGTGCTGCGGAACGACGACGACCCGACCGCCGCCGCTCGCGACCGTGGGCAGGAGCCCGGCACGGGCCCGACGTCCGGGCCCGGCACCGAGACGACCGACGAGCCCACCAGCGACCCGACCGACGAGCCGACGGACGAGCCCACCGACGACCCGACGGCGACGTCGGTGCCGGTGCCGGCGACCTGCTGGGACGGCACCGAGGTCGACGCGATCGAGGAGTGCCGACCCGCGACCGGGGCCGAGGGGCGCGCCTACGTCTTCCCGGCCTTCGACTTCGAGGGCGAGGGCTGCGAGCCGTCCCCCGAGCACCTCGACCCGACACGGCGCGACCACTACAGCTGCCCGTACCTCGACCGGTCCGACCGGCTGCGCTTCAACTTCTCCGAGTTCGACGACCACGACGCCGGCATCACCTACTACACCGGCGACGCCGGTCTCTCGCCCACGGTGGCCGGTGACCTGCTGCGCTGGGACTCGGTGTCGGGCAAGGACTACAAGTCGGCGTTGCTCTACCGCAACGGCACCTGGGGCGTGACGGTCTACTCGCGCGACGAGGCGACCCGCGACGACGCCGTCCGCACCCTCGTCGAGACCGTCCGTCCCGAGGGCGAGCTCGCCGGCATCCCTCGCTGACCCGCCCCACATGTCAGGCGGGTCACCGGAGATGACGCTGACCCGCCCCACATGTCAGGCGGGTCACCGGAGATGACGCTGACCCGCCCCACATGTCAGGCGGGTCAGCGGAAATGACGCTGACCCGTCCCACGCGTGGGACGGGTCAGCGTGGGGGTGGGAGTCAGGCGCCCTCGAGGGCGACCTCGGGGACGGCGACGGGGCGGCGTCCGCGGAGGTGCAGGACGGCGCCGGTGACCAGGGCGAGCGCCGCGAACGTGGCCGAGGTGAGGAAGGCCGCGCCGGGCCCGGGCAGGAACTCGCCGGGCACGGCGCCGACGGCGTACACCGAGACGATGACGGCCAGGCCGATCGCGCCGCCGAGCTGCTGGAAGGTCTGCAGCAGGCCGGACGCCGAGCCGGCGTGCTCGGGGTCGACGCCGGTGAGCACGAGCGACGGTGATCGGCATGAACACCAGGCCGGCGGACAGGCCGTTGAGGAGCATCGGGCCGAACAGCCCCGACCAGGTAGCCGTCGGACGGCCGACAGGGTGCTGAGCCAGGCGAAGCTGGCCGGCCAGGCCGATGGCGCCGGCGATGATCATCGGCGTCGCGCCGACGACGCGGCGAGCAGCCGCGGGGTGACCCGCGACATCGCGAAGATGCCGAGCGTCAGCGGCAGGAAGGCCAGGCCCGACTCCATCGGGCCGAAGCCGAGCTCGCCCTCGATGAACTGCACGGCGAGGAAGAACATCGACAGCTGGCCGCCGACGACGAGCGCGATGACGGCGAGACCGCCGACGCGGCGCGGGTCGCGCAGCAGGGCCGGGCTGCAGCATCGGGTGGGCGACGCGGACGCTCGGTGCGGGCGAGCAGGGCGATGAGCGCGGCGCCGAGGACGAGGCCGCCGATGACGCGGGCCGAGGTCCAGCCGTGCTCGGGCGCCTGGATCAGCGCCCAGACGACCGACGACGGCGCCACCGGTGGCGGTCGACCGCGCCGACGACGTCGAAGCGGCCGGGACGGCGCTGCGGTCTCGTCGAGGTAGCGGCGGGTCAGGGCGAGCACGGCGAGGCCGATCGGCACGTTGATGAACATCGTCCAGCGCCACGAGCCGAGGTCGGTGAGCGCAGCCGCCGAGCAGCAGGCCGATCGACATGCCGCCGGACGAGACGGCGCCGAACAGCGCGAGCGCGCGGTTGCGGGCGGCCTCGTCGGGGGCGCTGGTGGTGAGCAGGGCCAGGACGCCGGGCGCGGCGAGCGCGGCGCCGACGCCCTGGGCGGCGCGGGCGGCGACGAGCATGCCGGGCGTCTGGGCGAGGCCGCCGACGAGCGAGGCGACGGTGAAGAGCGCCAGGCCGGCCTCGAACATCCGGCGGCGGCCGAAGACGTCGCCGAGGCGGCCGCCGAGCAGCAGCAGCCCGCCGAAGGCGAGCGTGTAGGCGTTGAGCACCCACGAGAGGCCGGCCGGCCCGAAGGAGAGGTCGGCGTCGATGTGGGGGAGCGCGACGTTCACGACGGTCGCGTCGAGGATGAGCATGAGCTGGGCGACCAGCACGAGGGCGATGCCGGCGGCGGCCTTGGTGGCGTCGGCGGGCAGGTCGTCGGGCAGGTCGTGCGCCGGTGGTGTGGGCAGGGTCTGAGCGTGTGCTGTGACATGAGGCGGTGCGAGTCCTGTTCTGGCTTGCGTCAGCCGACGTGGACGTATAGTGGAGACGTTCTCCGGTTCGATGCACGACAATACGGAGACAGTCTCCGGTTAGCAAGTCGCCGGAACATTTCGGGAGGAGTGCCGTGCGCGCCGACGCCAAGCGCAACCGCGACCGCATCGTCGAGGTCTGCCCGCGAGGTCTTCCGCGAGCAGGGCTACGAGGCCTCGCTCGACCTGGTCGCCAAGCGCGCCGGCGTCGGCGCCGGCACGCTCTACCGCCACTTCCCGACCCGCGACGACCTGATCGACGCGATCATGCAGAGCTGGGTCGACCGGGTCACCGAGACGCACCGACAAGGTGCTCGCCTTCGAGGGCCCCGACCGCGACCTGCTGCTCGCGCTGGTTCGAGACCTACGTCGAGCTGATCAGCCTGCACAAGGGCGGCCCGGCCAAGATCACCACGGCGATGGGCAACCCCGAGTCGCCGATCCGCAGCAAGTGCCAGGTGCTGTCGGGCGCCACCGAGCGGGTGCTCGAGCGGCTCGCCGAGACCCACGCCCTGCGCGACAAGGTCGACGCCGTCCAGGTCTGCCGGCTGGTCGGTGGCGTCGCCGCCGTCGCCGACCAGTCCGACCTCGACGCGGCCGCCGTCCGCCCGCTGCTCGAGGTCGTCGCCGACGGGATGCTGGCCGCCCGATAGATTTCGGCGCGTGCCCGAGACCCCGCCGTCCTCGCTCGACACCGTCGCCGCCGCCTCCGAGGACCCCGGGCGCGAGCAGCCGTGGGCCGACCTCGGCCTGAAGGCCGACGAGTACCAGGCGATCCGCGAGATCCTCGGGCGCCGGCCCACGTCGTCGGAGCTGGCGATGTACTCGGTGATGTGGAGCGAGCACTGCTCCTACAAGTCGACGAAGGTGCACCTCAAGCAGTTCTCCGAGATCCCGCAGGAGACGCCGGTCGGCGCGATGCTCGCCGGCATCGGCGAGAACGCCGGCGTCATCGACATCGGCCAGGGCTACGCGGTGACCTTCAAGGTCGAGTCCCACAACCACCCGAGCTTCGTCGAGCCCTACCAGGGCGCGGCCACCGGCGTCGGCGGCATCGTGCGCGACATCCTCGCGATGGGCGCCCGCCCGGTGGCGGTGATGGACCCGCTGCGCTTCGGCCCGCTCGACGCCCCCGACACCCAGCGGGTGCTGCCCGGGATCGTCGCCGGCGTCGGCGGCTACGGCAACTGCCTCGGCCTGCCCAACATCGGCGGCGAGGCCGTCTTCGACGAGACCTACCTCGGCAACCCGCTCGTCAACGCCCTGTGCGTCGGCGTGCTGCGCCACGAGGACCTCCACCTCGCCAAGGCGTCCGGCGCCGGCAACCAGGTGATCCTGTACGGCGCCCGCACCGGCGGCGACGGCATCGGCGGCGTCTCGGTCCTCGCCTCCGAGACGTTCGACGCCGACGGCCCGGCCAAGCGGCCCGCGGTCCAGGTCGGCGACCCGTTCATGGAGAAGCTGCTCATCGAGTGCACCCTCGAGCTCTTCGCCGCCGGCGTCGTCGCCGGCATCCAGGACCTCGGCGGCGCCGGGCTGTCGTGCGCCACCTCCGAGCTGGCCAGCGCCGGCGACGGCGGCATGCACGTCGAGCTCGACCGGGTGCCGCTGCGCGACTCGACGCTCGCGCCCGAGGAGATCCTCATGAGCGAGAGCCAGGAGCGGATGATGGCGGTCGTCGAGCCCGACGACGTCGCCGCGTTCATGGCCATCTGCGCCAAGTGGGACGTCGAGGCCGTCGTCGTCGGCGAGGTCACCGACACCGGCCGCCTCCAGATCGACTGGCACGGCGAGCGCGTCGTCGACGTCCCGCCGCGCTCGGTGGCCCACGACGGCCCGACCTACCACCGCCCGTTCGCCCGCCCCGACTGGCAGGACGCGCTGCAGGCCGACGGCGCCGAGGCGCTGCCGCGGCCGGCGTCCGGCGACGAGCTGCGCGCGACCCTGCTGCGGCTGGCGGCGAGCCCCAACCTGTGCGACAAGTCGTGGATCACCGACCAGTACGACCGCTACGTCCGCGGCAACACCGTGCTCGCCCAGCCCAGCGACAGCGGCATGATCCGCGTCGACGAGTCGACCAACCTCGGCGTCGCGGTCGCCACCGACTGCAACGGCCGCTTCGCCAAGCTCGACCCCTACACCGGCGCCCAGCTGGCGCTCGCCGAGTCCTACCGCAACGTCGCCACCGGCGGCGCGGTGCCGCTGGCGATCTCCGACTGCCTCAACTTCGGCTCGCCCGAGGACCCCGGCGTGATGTGGCAGTTCGCCGAGGCCTGCCGCGGCCTCAAGGACGGCTGCCTCGAGCTCGGCATCCCGGTCACCGGCGGCAACGTCTCGCTCTACAACCAGACCGGCGAGACCGCGATCCTGCCGACCCCGGTCGTCGCCGTGCTCGGCGTCGTCGACGACGTCACCCGCCGTACGCCGTCCGCGTGGCCGTCGGTCGAGGGCGACGAGCCCGGCCACCGCGTGCTCCTGCTCGGCGAGACCCGCGAGGAGCTGTCGCGGCTCGGAGTGGGCCCACGTCGTCCACGGCCACCTCGGCGGCCTGCCGCCGGTGGTCGACCTGGCCGGCGAGAAGCGGCTGGCCGAGCTGCTGCACGAGGGCGTCGGCCTGCTCACCTCGGCCCACGACCTCTCCGACGGCGGCCTCGCCCAGGCCCTCGTCGAGGCCTCGCTGCGCCACATGTGCGGCGTCGCGGTCACGCTCGCCGACGTGCACGGCGACCCGTTCGTCGCGCTGTTCTCCGAGTCGGCCGGCCGGGTGCTCGTCACCGTCGCCGAGGGCGACGTCGTCCGCGCTCGCCGAGCTGGCCGGGCGCCACGGCGTGCCGCGTCACCGAGCTCGGCACCACCGGCGGCGACGTGCTCGCGGTCGTCGACGGGGTGCCGTTCGACGGTCAACCTGCTCGAGCTGCGCTCGACCTGGATGGCGACGCTCCCGGCGGCCATGGCCTGACCGCCCGAGGCCGTGAGGCCTTGCCGTGGACGGCTCCAGCCGATTGCCTGTCCTCGTGACCACGACACCTGACGCCGCGGGCCCGACCGACCCCGCGCACGTCGCCGACCTCGAGCAGCAGCTGGCGCACGCGATGGCCGAGCTGGCCAAGGTCCGGGGCGCCGTCGACGACCCGGCGGTCACGACGGCGCCGGTGTACCAGCCGTACGTCCCCGGCGCGTCGGTGCCCGAGCCGCCGGTGGTCACGGTCGACGGCCAGGACGTCGAGCCCGGGACCGGCCGGATCACCGAGGCGCTGCGCACGGGTGGTCCGGTCGTCATGGTGAACGGCCAGGTCGTCGGGGCGAGCGCCGTCGACCTCTCCTCGGTCCTCGACCCCCGGCTGCTCGGCCACCTCGAGACGACGTTCAGCGCCCTCGGCCTGCAGGACGCGCTCGGGCGCGCTCTACGGCCGGGGCCAGCCGGTGGCGGCGAGCCTCCCCGGACCCGAGACCGTCGACCGGCTCGTCGCCGCGCCGCGCCGGGTCCCGCTCACGATGAGGGTCGGCGCCACCGCGGCCGGGCCCACCGAGCTGTTCGTGCTGTACATGCTGGCGATCTGCCCGATCGCGCTGTGGGTGATCTACCCGTGGACGCTGCTGGTCGGACTGGCCGCCGGCGTCGCCGTCGTCGGCAGCCGCTGCTACGCCCGCTACCAGCGACTCGTGCCGATGCTGCGCGACGGCGAGGTCGCGACCGTGGTCGGCGCCACCGAGACGATGGGCTCGAGCAGCTACACCAACTGGCCGGTGCGCGTCGCGCGCGGCTGGGCGTCGCGGTGGACGTCGTACACGGGGCAGAGCCGGCGGACGACGATCCGCTACCGCATCGACGGCGTCGAGCGCGAGCACGTGGTCACCGGCGCGCCCTACGACGGCGGCGTCGTCCTCGCGGCGCCCCGCAGGCCCGACGACGCGATCTGCGTGAGCCAGCTGCCCTTCTCGGCGCACCCCGGCCCCGACGGGCAGCTGCAGGGCGGGCTGACGGTGTTCGGGTGGGTGGGCGTGCTGCTCACGCTCGGCGGGCTGGCGGCGATGGTGGCGCTGTTCGTGCTGGTCCTGGTGCTCTGACCGCGCCGCCGACGGTGGTCGAGGTGCTGGGCCGAGGCACGAGGGAGCGGCCTCGAGACCTCTGCAGCGTCAGGTCTGCGTGATCCGTGGGCAGCCTGGGGTGCGTTGGCAGCGTCGGCTGCGGGGGTTTCGAGGCTCCTCCCTCGTTCCTCGGTCGGAGCACCTCAACCACCGTCCCGAGGCTCCTCCCTCGTTCCTCGGTCGGAGCACCTCGACCACCGTGGTGCGCGGCGGTCAGCGAGCGACGTACCAGACGACCAGGGCGACGAGCAGCGCGGCGGTCAGGCCGAGCAGGAGCCAGAGCCACCACGGCGTGCGCTTCACGGGCTCGGGTGCCGGCTCGGGCGGCGGCGCCGGGGCGACGTGGACGGGGGCCGGCTCCGGGGCGACGACCATCGGCAGCCCGCAGCGCACGCACGAGGTCGCCGAGAGGGTGTTGGCCTCGTGGCAGTGGGGGCACGGCGTGGAGGCGACGGTGACCCGGCCGGCGGTGCCGGGCAGCCGGCGCAGCGACTCGGCGCTCGTGCGCTGGTCGTCGCCGAGCTGGATCTCCGACGGCGTCCAGAACAGGGGGAAGTCGCAGCGGGTGCAGAAGTCGCCGGAGTCGCGGCGCGTCAGGGCCGCCGGGGCGACCTGGCCGCACTCGGGGCACACGACGCTCTCGCGGCGCACCTCCGACGCCGGCGTCGCGGCCGGCGGGGCGGCGGGTGCCGCGAGGTCGTGCTTCTCCAGCGCGGGCACGGGCTGCGTGGCCGGGACGTCGGCGGGGTCGGGCGTCGCGCCCAGCGGCGATCCGGGCATGGTGTCGGTCACGGTGCGCCTCCCTTCGGGCCCTGGTGATCGGTCGGGGTGTCGGTGGTCCAGACGAGACGGTCGCCCACGAAGAGCTCGATGCGGACGTGGGCAGGGATCTCGTCACGCACCACGGTCACGAACTCCGCCTCGTCGAGGAGCCCGGTGCCCTGGGTGCGCATGCGGACCCAGGCCGTGTCGGTGGGAGCCTCGCCGGCCCGCCACACGCCACCACCCTCCTCGACCTGGACGGGAGCGCCGCTCACGAGCTCGAGGTAGTCCCCCAGTCCGCGAGCGGTGCCGCGCCAGACGAGCGTGCGGGCCGCGACGCTCACGATACGGCGTTGCAGCGCTTCTGGCTGGGAGTCGTCGACGGTGCCGAGACCGATCCATCCCGCCATCCACCGCACCATCTCCGGCGGAGCCACGCTGACGTCGACGACGTGGTCGATGCCGTCGGCGTCCTCGAGCAGCCGGTCACCCAGCGCCTGGAAGATCCGCACGAACCGCGCGAAGAAGTCGTGCGACACCAGCGCGACCGGCAGCTGGTTGAGCATCCAGTCGGGGTCGCGCCGCGGCCGCTGCCGCGGGTGCGGCAACGTCGAGGTGACGGGGCGGATCGTCACCGCACGACCACCTGGTGCCGCGCGGAGAGGAACAGCGACTGCCGGTCGAGGCGGATGACCTCCTTGGCCGAGCCGAGCCGGGTGCCCGAGCGCAGGTCGTACTCGAAGAGCAGCGCCTCCTCGACGCGCTCGACGCCGTCGACCGACTCGAGCAGCTGGGTGATCGTGGCGACGTTGAGGTCGGCGGCGAACGGCCAGCCCGTGCCCTCGACGCCACCGGTGAGGGGGTTGATGAAGCGGCACAGGGCGTCGTTGGCGCGCTGGCGCACGAGCGCGTCGGGGCGGCCGGGCGTCGCGTGCACGAGCGCCACCACCGAGACGCCCTGGTAGTAGGGCGTCGACACCTCGACCGCGGTGCCGATGACCCGGCGCTCGTCGAGGTGGTCGGTGATGGTCTGCATGAGGGTGGGCGAGATCGCGAAGTCGTCGATCTCGTGCATCGCCGGCGGGCCGACGACCTGCGGGACGACGAGCAGCGAGACCGCACCGTTGCCGCGGCCGGCGTCGAGGCATCGCGCCCGCGCCACCTCGGTGGAGCACTCGCGCGTGAGGCGCTCGTAGTCGCCGGCGGTCACCGCGCGCTGGCCCGTGCGCAGGGTCAGCGGCCCGCGGACCTTGGCCTCGGCGACGGTCTCGGCGTCGACGCCGCCGGTGGCGGGCAGCAGGTTGACGGCGCCGCTCACGTAGGGCACCGAGGAGCGCATCAGCGTGAGGGTGCGGGCCCCGACGTTGCCGCGGGCGCCGCCGCCGGAGCGGAACGCGGTGACCCGGATCGTGCTGCCGTCGCGGGGGACGGCACCGTGCTGGCGCACCGAGCCGTCGGGGTAGCGCACGCGCGGCCCGAAGTGGACGACGCCCGTGCTGTCGTCCCAGACGACGTGACGGTCGCGCGGCCCGGACTCGGAGAAGTCCTCGACCTCGGTCCACACGGTGGCCGTGTCGCCGTCGACGACCTCGACCACCTCGGAGTCGACGCGCGGCAGCACGGGGTGGCGCGAGACCCCGAAGGTCTGGCCAGGGCCGCCGTCGCTGCGGCCGATCTGCTCGCCGGGGAACCGCTCGGCGTGCTCGGCGGTGACGGTGCCGCCGAGCGCGGAGGCGGTGATGCCCCGCACCCGCGGCGACGCCTGGTACTGCGGCCGGCCGGCGGGCGGCGTGAGCAGCCGCGCGCGCAACCAGTACGCCGCCAGGTTGCCGATGCTGAGCGGCACGTGCTCGACCGGCACGAGCAGGGCGATCGACCCGGCCCGGTTGAGACCGCCGGTGCTGTCCTCGTAGACGGTGCAGGGCAGCCAGCCCTCGCCGTTCCACACCTCCCACGACAGCGGCGGGGCGGTCGGGTCGACCCCGATGCCCTCGGCCTCGGCCTCGACGTCGAGCCGGATCACCATGCCGGCGAGGGTGTCGCGGAAGCCGAGGCAGAAGGTGTCTCCCGGCGTCATCTCGGGCGAGGCGAAGACCACGGCGCCCGTGGCCGAGAGGCGGACGTCGTCCCAGACGTCGAGCACGCGTGAGCCGCCGTGGCTGACGGTCATCGCCGCGGCCAGCCGCGGCGGCGCGATCGTGAGGTCGGCGACGGTGCTGAACACGATCGAGTCGCCGTCGCCGGAGGTGCTCGCCACGGTCGTGACCTCGGAGCCGGACGGCACGACCACCGGCGCGTCGAGCACCGCCGAGAGCCAGAACGTCACGTCGGAGCGGGCGACCGACGGGGCGAACGGCTCGATGCCGACCATGTTGAGGAAGTGCGTGTAGAGCCGTTCGGGGACCTGGTTGACGCGGTACAGCACCATCTCGCTCATCCAGGCGAACAGCTCGATGAGCGCGACCCCCGGGTCGGAGACGTTGTGGTTGGTCCACTCGGGGCAGTACTGCGGGATGAGGCGCTTGGCCTCGTCGACGATGTCCTGGAAGGTCCGGTCGTCCAGGCCCGGGGTGGGTAGCGGCATCGGTCGGTCCTTACTCGGCGTCGTGGGGGATCACGTAGAAGGGGAACACGAGGTTGCGACGGTCGTTCGTCGACCTCACCCGGTAGACGACCTCGACCCGGATCAGGGAGTGGCTGTCCTCGTCGGCCACGGACACGACGTCCTCGACGGCGATCCGCGGCTCCCACTGGGCGAGGGCGTCGCGCACGCCCTCGTTGACGAGCCCGAGGAGGTTGCCGGTCACGGGCTCGAAGAGCAGGTCCCAGATCCGGCAGCCGAACTGCGGCCGCATCAGCCGTTCGCCCGGGGCGGTCATCAGCACGATGCGGATCGAGGAGTCGAGGTCGGCCACGCCGTCGGTGAGCCGGATCGAGCCGGTGTGGTCGACGCCCAGCGGCCAGCCGAACCCGCGGCCCACGAACGAGCCGTCGTCGTCGGGTGGCCGCGAGCCGGCCTGGCTGGATGGTCATCAGTTGATCTTCACCATCGCGCCCTTGACCTCGGTGATGCCGCTCGAGCCTCACGCTCGTCATGCCGTTGGACTTGGCCTCGACCTGCGCCCCGCCGTCGAGGGCCATCTTGGTCGTCGCCTTCGCCGTGACCTGGAGGCCCTCGACGTCGAGGTTGACCTTGCCCTTGATCTTGATGTTCAGGCCCTCGATGTCGATGTCGCCGTTGGCCTTCATCTCGATCTTCGCGTCGCCGTTGCTGATCGGTGATCGGGAGGTTCCGCAGGTGAGCTCGACCTTGTCGTCGCCGAGCAGGAACTGGTGCCCGGCCTTGTGCGTCGAGCAGGACCTGCTCCTTGCCCGTGCTGTCGTCGAGGTCGATGACGTGGCCGCTGCGCGAGGTGATCCGGCGGTGGTCGACGCCGCGCCGAGCTGACGTTCTTCTGGTCCTTGGTGGGCAGGGTCTGCTTGGCGCTGAAGAGGCCGCCGAGCACGATCGGGCGCCGGGTGTCGCCGTGCTCGAAGGCGACGAGCACCTCGTCGTTGACCTCGGGCACGAACACGAAGCCGCGGCCCTTCCCGGCGTCCGGCGAGATGGTCCGGGCCCACGTCGACTCCACGTTGGTGCCCTCCATCGACGGGAACCCACCTGGACCCGGCCGAGCTTCTCCGGGTCGTTGTTGTTGCTGACCTTGCCGATCGACGACCTGGTGCCGGACGAAGCCCGAGTCGCCGCCGTTGCGGCCGTCGAGCAGGTCGACGATGCCCGAGGGCCGGTGCGACCCGGCCGTGAACGTCGTCCTGAAGCCGCGTCGGTCGTAGAGGTGCTCGACCGACGTCACGACGTAGGTCCCCGTGGCCGGCCGGCACCCCGCACCGTCACCAGCTTGCCGAGGTCGATCTTGCCGTTCGCCAGCGTGGTGCCGCTCGCGGTCACCGCGGACGCGCGTGCCTCCTCGAACCGCGAGTCGGCCAGCAGCTGCGCCTCCTGCGTCGTGGTGGAGGGCGTCCCGCTGAGGAGCAGCACGGCGCTGGTCTTCTTGCCACGGCCCGGTCCACCGCTCACGAACTCCGACTCCTTGCGCTGTCGGGGGCCGCCTTGCTGGTGGCCTTGGTGCCCTTCTGCTGCTTGTCGTCCCACCCCGAGACCGCGACGCTCGTGGCGCCGAGCGAGGTGGAGCGGACCGAGAAGCGCTCGAGGTTCTCGTTCATGTCGAGGGTCGCGACCGACGGGCCGGGGCTGGCGTCGGCAGCGGTCACCACGACAGCTTCCCGCGGACCGGGTCGTGGTACCACCGCGTGTTCGTGCGGCGGGTGACGTCGTCGAGGAACGCCATCCAGGTGCCGGTGACCAGGGTGTAGGGATGGATCGTGCGGGGAGCGAGATGCCGGCTGCAGCCGTGCTCGGTGCACATCTTGCCGAGGATGTCGCCGTAGCTCATCTGCAGGAACGTCTGCTGCTGCGAGGCGCCGGCGAGCTTGTACGTGGGCTCGTCGACGGTGATGGTCAGCTCGACCGCCCCGCCCGCGGTCTGCTCCAGCGCCAGCCCGGTGACCTCGCCCCTGAAGATCTTGCGTGCGGTCGGTCGACGTCGTTGGTCGGGACCGAGACCTCGACCTCGGTGCCGATCTTGAACTTGTCGGACGCCGAGATCTTGTAGTTGACCTCGCGGAACCGCAGCGTCGCCCGCCCGACCAGTCCGAAGGCGCGGTCGACCCGGATGGACACCAGGGCGTCCGCGTCGGCCGACGCCGTCATCGCGATGCCGTTGACCATCACCAGCGGCGCCATCGCTCCGATGGGCATCAGGACTCCAGCCGCGGGACGTCGAGGAGGGTGCCGGGTCGCAGCGAGAGCGGGTCCTCCAGGCCGTTGGCGGTGGCGAGCAGGCGCCACCGGGTCGCGTCGCCGTAGTAGCGGGCGCTGATCCGGTCGAGCGTCTCGCCCGGCTGGACCCGGTGCACCCGGCCGGGCTTGGGCGTGCCGGAGGTCGGGTTCTGCGGCCCGAACGCCTGCGACGGCTCGTACTGCTGCAGCTCGAGCTGCATCGAGGCGCGCAGCGGCACGCCGCCGGAGGAGAAGTACGTGAAGGCCAGCTGCAGGTCGGCCACCACCGACTTGAACGAGTGGAGGTCGCCCCAGTGGAACACCACCGTCGGCGGCCGGGCGTTGTTGGTCGCCTCGTCGGTGCCGGGCAGGTCGGCCTTGATGTCCATCAGGCCCATGATCTTGCCGGTGTGCTTGGTGACGGCGGTGCCCTCGGCCGTGGTGTCGAACTCGAGGTCGAGGCGCAGCCAGCCGCCGCCGGCACCGCCGTAGCGCAGCGACGGCACGCCCTTGCCGGGCATGGGGTTCGACAGCCAGCTGTTGCGCCGGCCCATCGAGACGGTCTCGGGGTTGTAGAGGCAGGGCACGCGCTCGCCGCCCTCGATCTCCAGGAACGCCTTCTCCAGCTCGGCCATCAGAACACTCCCCAGCTGTGCCGGCGGCCTCGCCGCTCGAGCTCCTCGATCACGCGCTCCTCGATCCGCTCGACCACCGCGTCGACGAGACGGTCGAGGGCGGCGTCCGGGCTCTCGGTCTCGGTGACCGGGTCGCTCTGCCACGGGTCGGCGGTGCGGTGCGCGCCGATGAAGGTCCCTCGGCGCCGGGCTCCGCCACCCCCCGTCGGCACGAGCTCGGTCGACGGGCTGTCGTCCATGGTTCCTCCGGGTGCGAGTCGTCGGACGACGTCGGGCGTCGTCGAGTCGAAGAGGTGTGCGCTGCGCTCGACGAGGCTGCCGCCCCCGGCTGCCGGGGACGGGGCGGGGCGGGCGAGGTCGGGCGAGCGCCGCAGCACGGCGTCGGCGAGGGCGGCGGCAGGTGCGCCCGGCGCGGGTGGCCGGTCCGGCGCGATGCTGATCCGTGGCGGGGCGACGCTGAGGCTGCGGAGCAGACGGTGCGAGGGCGACGCCGCCACCTCGCCGAAGGGCCGGTCGGCGCCGGCGGCAGCGGGGGGAGGTGGTCCCGACGCGGCGGATGGGGCCGATGGCGTGGGGGACGCGGATCGCGACGGTGTTCCGGGGGCGCCGGACGCGCTCGGGGATCGGCGCAGGGTCGGCGAGGACGCCCACGACCCCCCGGTCGTGAGCGGCGCCGCCGGAGCACGGGCGCGGCGGCGCCCGGAGCAGCCTGCCGGCCGAGGCCGAGGCCGGCGGGCGGGGCCGGCGTCCGACGCAGCGTGGCGCCCGGGGCGGAGGTCCCGTCGCCGGTGGGACCGGCGGGGGCGGCGGACCGGCGTCCGGGGCGGGTCGGGGCTGCCGTGGCCCAGCGGCGGATCCTCGCGAGGCCGACGGAGGGCGACCACGCGGCGGCCGGTCCGGGTCCGGTGCCGGTCGACGTCGTCGCTGCGGCTGCAGGCGCCCCCGGCGTCGCCGCTCCCGGGGTCGTGGCCGGGGTCGTCGTCGTCCGGGTCGTGGTCTGGGCGGTGCTGCGTGCGATGGTCGAGGAGAGGCCGCCCGGGGACGTCACCGGGCGCAGGGCTGCGTCGCCGCCGTCGGCCGGAACGGCGACGCGCCGGGCCACGGCGCCGGGGACGGCGACGCCCGGGGCCGGGCGGCCGGCGGCCCGCGCGGGGTCGGCAGGGGTGATGGGCGCGTCGTGCCCGAACCCGCTCGCCAGGGTGGCGTCGCGGCGACCGTGGCCGGCACGACGCCGCAGCACGAGCTGGTCGGGCATGCCCACGGCCGCCGGCACGGTGGCCGGCGGGACGGCGCCTGAGGAGACCGGGACGCCTGCCGATCTGCGACGCACGACGTCGCCCGGGGCGGTCGTGCGGCGAGCCAGGGCCCCCGTCGCGGCGGGCGCGCCCGTCGGCGTCGTCCCGGCTACTCGCGTCGTGCCAGGGGCGGTCGGTAGCGGGATCGTCGCTGCCGGGGTCGTCGCGGTCGGGGCCGTCGCGATCGGGGTCGTCGTCGAGGGGCTCGGTGCTCGCCCCGCCGATCCCGCTGCGGGCTGGGCACCCGCCGGCGCCCCCGAGGGGCGCGACGGCGCGGCCGGGCCGGGCCGGTCGCTGGCGGTGGGGCGCGGGGCCGGTGCCTCGCCCGGCCGACCGGCGGCTCCGGCGACCGGGGCCGCCGGAGCCCTGCGCAGGTCGGTCGCCGGGGTGATGGTCGAGTCGGTGCGCCAGGAGCGCCGGAGGGTCCGGCCCAGGGCGGTCGCCAGGGCGGCCGGCTCGGGAGCGGCCGCGTCGTCCGCGCCGGTCGCGGACGTGGGGAGGGCGTCGGGGCCGGCGGTCCCGCCCGGGGTCGGCCCGCCTGCAACGGGTCCGGTCGGCCCGGCGGTCGCGCGGTCGGTCGTGGTCCGGGGGGCCGCCACCGCCGGCAGCGACGACAGCGACGACAGGGACGGCTGGGACGGCTGCGACGACAGGGACGGCAGCGCCGAGCGGAGCAGCGAGCCCGGCCGGGCCGCGGTGGCACCGAGACCACCAGCGGCACGGCTGTGACGGGTGCCGGGCGCGCTCGGTCGACCGGTCGCGTCGGTCGCCGACGACGCGGGGGCCGCCGGGGTCGTCGTGGTGGCGGCAGGAGCCGACGGGGCACCCGCGGGGCCCGTGGCCCGAGCAGGGGGAGTCGTGGTCGCGGCCGTGCCGTCGCCGTCGCGCGTCGTACCTGCGTGGACGGGCCTGTTCTCGCCGGAGCCGTGGTGGCGGGCGCCGACGAGGAGGTCGGTCCCGTGGGCGCCCGGACGACCGGGGCGGTCGGGGTGGTGACCCGGCGGATCGTGGGCGCGACCGGGGACGGGAGCCCCGGAGCGCGCTCGAGCAGGCCGACGGTCGCGGCCGAGATCGGGGAGGCGGTGGTGCGGGCGATGGTCAGCGACATCGCGGCGTCCGCGCCGGCCAGCCCGGCGTGCCCGCGGGGGAGGGGGGAGCGGGGCCGGAGCGACGTGGGGGTGGCCCGTCGCAGCGCGGTACCGAAGCGCGACGGCGAGGCCGCGAGCTGCCAGGGGGCCGGGGCCGCGGCGGGCGCCGAGGTCGAGGGCTGAGGCCGAGGAGGAGCCGGACGGGGAAGTGGAGGTCGGCGCGGACACCGGGACCGACGCGGACCCGGACCCGCTGGGGGAGCCACCGCCGGGCGACGAGGTGGTCGGCATGCCCGCAGCCCCGGAGGAGCTCGAGGCCGGCGCGGACGTCGCCGTCGGCGTCGCCGACGTGGGTGCTGCCGTCGGGGCGGACGGGCCGGCCGGGCCGGACGGGGCCTCGTCGGACGTCGTCCGTCGCACGACGGCAGGAGGAGCGGTCCCCGGTGCCGAGCCGGCCGGCGAGGTCGACGACGTCGCGGACGGAGCAGACGGGGCAGACGGGGCTGGTGCAGCGGGCGGAGCCGACGTCGCTGACGGAGCGGACGGCGGACGCGAGGCAGCCGGCGGGACGGTCGCCGTCCTGGCGGCCGGGGCCGGTGCGCTGACGGCGGTCGTCGTCCGGCTGGTCGGCGTCGGGCTGGTCGTCGTCGGGGTCGCGGCCCGCGCGGCGGCCTTGCGTCGGGCGACGCCGGCGGACAGCTTCTGCCGGTCGGCCGCGGTGAGCATCGGGCCGCTCGCGGACACCTCGGCGTGCCGCTTCACCTGGACGGTGGCGGGGCGCAGGCTCTCGACGATGCCGCCGGGCGTGTAGCTGCCCTCGACGGGCACGGCGCGGGCAGCGCGGGGGAGACCGCGCTCGGGGAGCGGGGTGGTCGGGGACGGGCCGGCGGCGGCCAGCCACGAGGGGCGCGACGGCGCGAACGACGCGGCCTGCGCGGCCGGCGCGGACGGGCCGGAGACGGACGACGACGCCGCGGGCGAGCGCCTCACGACGGCGGCGGCCGTGGACGACGTCACCGCGGCGCCGGTCGCTGGAGCCTCGGGCTCCTCGGTCGGCACCCACCACCGAGGCGGACGCATCTCGGAGGCGCTGCTCCCGGGTCCGCGCAGCGACTGCCGGACGTCGACGGGTCGCGAGACCGAGGCCGCGAACCGTTGCAACGAGGAGGCGAGGCTGCCGATGCGGGTCGGGAGCGGCCGGCCCAGCGGCGGGCCGGGGAGCCGCAACCGCTGCGCGACCTCGTGGCCGAGGCGGGTGTCGTCGTCGGTCGGGTCGCCGCTCACGTCTGGGTCCTCGCCCGGAAGCCGTGGTGGGCGATCTCGAGCTCCTCCTGGAGCGGGTCGGTGCTGCCGACGGCGAACTCCGGGCCCTTCCACCGCACCGGGAAGACGTCGATCAGCTCCCAGGCGCGCAGCCGGGTGCCCAGGGCGTCCGATCGCGGTGATCGCGCCGGTCGACCGGGTCAGCTTGTTCTTCTCCGCCGCGAAGCCCTCGCCCGAGCTCTTCGCCATCCAGTCGAACAGGGCGTTGCTCTCGGTCAGGCCGCGCTTGAAGACGATGTTCGGCCAGGTCATGCCGCCCGGGGACCTGGTGGGAGTAGCCGTTCTGGCCGCCCTCGCGGAACTCGTGGACGCCGACGGTCACCTCGAGCCCGCGGACCTCGGCGAACACGCCGATCTCGACGCCGTCGAGCTCGAAGAGGAACCGGGTGGCGACCGGGAGGTCGCCACCGAGAGGGTACCGGTCAGGTCAGGCATGTTCACGCACCGCCTCCCACGCTCGGTCGTTCAGGGCGACCACCGCACGGACCATCCGCACCCGGTCCATGTGCTCGAGGTCGAGCAGGTCGTCGAGACGCCAGTGCAGGTGGTAGGCCAGGTAGGCGATCTCCTGCCACAGCGCGTCGGTCGGGTAGCGCATCATCGAGGAGCGTCCCTCGCTACCGGACGCGGCGGGATCTCTTCGACGGCGCGCCGCAGGTTCGGACGCTCCGAGGCTGCAGGCGAGGCGTCGGCCGCCTCCGCCGCGGGCTCGGGCTCGGCTGCCGGAGCTGCCGGAGCTGCCGCGGCCGCCGGGCGCGCGGGCAGCGGATCCCACGAGCGCGGTGGCCTGCTGGGCGGCGACCAGCGCCTCGTACTCCTCCTGGTTGCCGAAGTTGATGACGCCGTAGAAGTCCTGCAGGAACGCCAGGTCGGCGGCGAACAGGCCCTCGATCTCGTGGGAGGTGACCAGGTCGAGCGTGCCGAGGCGTCGTGACCACCCGCGCCAGCACGAAGATCGTCAGCCGCGGGTCGTCGGGGCCCTGCACGCGTGGGTCACGCAGCGGCTCCAGCTCGTCGCGAGCCGTCGCCAGCCGCATGATGCCCTCGCGGTGCAGTGCTGCCCTCGCGGTCCACGTACCCCCGGGGGAGCGTGAACTCGTACTGGGTCGTCAGACGGTCACTTGACCCGCGCGAGCGACTCGATGGTCAGGGTGATGGTCTCCTTGACCGGGTCGTTCGAGTCGACGGACAGCTGGTCGGTGGAGATCTTGCTGGGCCAGCCGTTGGTGAAGTTGAACCGGGCGATCTCGACGTTGGTCGAGTCGTACATCACGATCGAGCCGTTCTTGCGGTTGTTGGTGCGGTCGCTGCAGCAGGATGCCCTTGTCGCGGATGTCGTTGAACCAGCCCCACAGCTTGTCCTGCGTGCATGTCCGGCGGGGCCATCCGGCTCGAGGCTGAGGTCGGGCGCCTTGTTGCGCCTGGCCCAGGGTCTTGACGGTCTGGATCTTGCCGTTGGCGCCCGACCTGCTGCGTGGTGACGACCTCCATCTCGACGTCGAGGCCGCCGACGCTGGAGAGGATCGAGACGACGCTGCCGTCGATCTCGAGGAAGAAGTTCTGGGCGATGATCGGGTCGGTGCTGATCAGTTCGTTGGGCATGCTGATTCTCCGTCTACTCGTGCTGGTCGGTGGCTGACGTGGCCGTCAGCTCGCCGATCTGCTTCTTCTGGCTGATGCGGAACACGACGAACTCGGCCGGCTTCACCGGAGCGATGCCGACCTCGACGACCAGCAGGCCCTGCGTCGATCGACTCGGGCGGGTTGGTCTCGGCGTCGCACTTGACGTAGAACGCCTGGTCGACGCTCTGGCCGAACAGCGCACCGGCCGACCACAGGCCGCGCAGGAACGCGTTGAGCGTGCGCTTGACGCCCTCCCACAGGGCGACGTCGTTGGGCTCGAACACGGCCCACTGGGTGCCCTCGAGGATCGTCGACTCGACCATGTTGAACAGCCGGCGGACGTTGATGTAGCGCCAGTCGGTGTCGGAGGCCAGCGTGCGGGCGCCCCAGATGCGGATGCCGCGGGTGCCGAACGGCCGGATGCAGTTGATGCCGATCGGGTTGAGCAGCGCCTGCTCGTTCTGGGTGATGGTGCGCTCGACGTCGAGGACGCCGCGGATGGTGTCGTTGGCCGGGGCCTTCCACACGCCCGCGGGTCTCGTCGGTGCGGGCCCAGACGCCGGCGATGTGGCCGGACGGCGGGATGAAGACCTCGCTGTCGCCGTTGACGCCGATCGGGTTCTCGACCTTGATCCACGGGTAGTAGAGCGCGGCGTACGCCGAGTCGTACATCGCGACGTCGCTGCGCCACTCCTTGATCTGCTGCGGCGTCATGCCGGGAGGCGCGTCGAGGACCGCCATCCGGTTGCCGTTCTGCTCGCAGTGCGTGATCAGCGAGGTCTGCACGGCCTTCCACAGCCCGAGGTCGATCGTGCCGTCCTCCTTGGTGGCGGCGGTGACGAGGTCCGGGACGCACACCATCGTGACGTCCTCGGCGACGGCCAGGCCGCCGATGCCGGCGCGGGCCGACTCGGAGCCGGCGAACTTGCGGCCGTTGACGGCGACCGGGACGGGCGCGGCCTTCTCGAGGGCGTAGACGCCGGGCCGGACCAGCTCGAGCTGGCTCGCCAGGTCGACGTCGTCCTCGAGCAGGAGCTCGACCTTGACCCGGGTCGAGGTGCCGTTGACCGCGGTCGCCACGTTGCTGGTCCCGCGGAGAAGTCGAGGCCCGGGAACTGCTCGACCTGCTCGCCCTTCTCCAGGACGGTCATGGTGAAGGTGGCGCCGTCGTCACCGTCGCCGGCGTCGTCGGTGGAGATCTCGACGGTGATGTCGGCGTCGGGCTCGAGGCTCTCGACGGCGACGGGCAGACCGAGCGCGCGGTCGCTGGCGGGCAGCGCGGCGCGGGCGGGCTCGCCGGCCGGCTCGCTGTTGGGCACCCGGCAGATGTAGGCGATGGAGCCGCCGTTGGCGAAGTAGCCGTAGACGGACAGGGGCAGCACGCAGCCCGCTGCGAAGCCGCCGTAGAGCGCCTCGAACTGGTTCCAGCTGGTGACCAGGCGCGGGGCGAGGCCCTGCGGGTCGTTCGGGTCGTCGGTCGGTGCACGCTCGGTGAAGCCGACGAACGCGGCGACCGCCGTCGGGGCGGCGCTGAGGACCTTCTGGGTCGAGACGACTTCCTCGACGTAGACGCCGGGCGCGGTGTAAGTGGGCATGGGTCGAACCAGCTCTCTTGTTCAGAGACGATGTGGACAAAGCGCAATCTGCCCCTGCTTCGACGGTCCTCGCAAGCAAAACGGGAAATTGGTCCCAGGTTGTGCGGGGATCGTTCACAAGCCCGTGGTTGAGCCAGATTCTCGGGGCGCGACGAAGCGTGGCAGCCTCGTTCGGAGCGCTGTCGACTGTGGGGGAAGTCGCGTCAGGAGGTCTGGACGTTCACCTGCCCCGGGTTGAGGACCTGGATCACGCCACCGAAGGCGCACGTCAGCACCGACCCCTGGACCAGGGCCGGCTTGCCGCCGATCAGGCATCGCGGAGCCATGGGGGTCCAGGTGCCTGCCGGCACCGGGACGCAGGGCATGGGCGTCAGCACGCCGAGCGCGGCCGCGGTCGCGGCGGCCACCGTCGGGTTGGCGAGCGAGGAGCACATGCCGAACGGCGGGATGTTGACCATCGGGGCACAGTCCGCGATCGAGGCCGCGGGCGGACCGCCGGCCAGCACGCGGCCGACGGGCAGCACGACGAGGGCCGAGGGTGCGAGCCCGAAGCTGCACATCAGCTGGGCCCCGGCTACGACCTGCGTGGGCACGGCCCACCGCCTCTCACGCTCACGACTTGCTCCCCTTGACCGAGCCCTCGAGCGGGCGGCCGGCGTCGGTGGCGACGCACAGCACGTCGCGGTCGCCCTCCTCCCAGCTCTGGGGGGAGGGCAGCAGGTAGGTGAAGAACAGCTCGGAGTCGAGGTAGCTGACGCCGACGTAGGACTCGAACTCCTCGGCGCACGCGCGGTCGGCGTAGTCGGTCAGCGCCTCCTCGCCCGGGTACACGTCCTCGCCGCCCGTCGCGGCGGCGCCTGCGGGAGGCACGTACTCCGTGACGGCGTAGGCCTCCTGGGTGTGCGACTCCTCGCAGGGGACCGCGTCGACCTCGGTCAGGTCGGCCTCGACCGTGGTCGGCCCCTTCAGGCACGTGCCCGGCCCGACGTCGAACACCGACGTCGACTCGGCCGGGTCGTCGTCACCGAAGAGGCCGCACCCGGCGAGCGCAGGCACGAGCGCCACGAACGCCGCGGCGCGGACGGCGACCCCCCGGGCGCGGGCACGGCGGGCGACGGGAGGACTAGCCATCGCTCCGCTCCTTGCGCCGCGCGAGGGCCTCGATCCGCTCGACCGCCGGTGCGGCCTTCTCCCAGTCGTAGGTCTCGGAGGCGACCGTGGCCCGCAGCAGCAGGCTCGCGCGGAGCTGACCGCCGATCGAGGACCACAGCTCGCGGGGGGCGTTCCGGTCGTCGCCGGTGGTGAGCTGCACCGAGGACCGGACGTCGTCGGGGACCACGTCGGCCGGCAGCGCGTCGAGACCGACGACGAGGCTGGCGATGTCGCCCAGCAGCTGGTGCTCGTCGCGCGGGCTGCCGGCCCAGGCGCTCACCAGGTAGGCGAGCTGCACCATCGGCTGGCCGCGACGGAACAGCGCGCGGGTGCCGTTCTCGTTGAGCTTCTGGGCGACGGGCTGCGGCGGCTGGCTGCTGCGCTGCACGTCGTAGAGGAAGAGGTTCACGGTGATCCGGGTCAGCTGTGCCGACCAGGTGGCCGTGGGCGGGTCGAAGGACACGTCGCCGAGGTCCTCGGGCAGTGGCAGGCGCGTGCGCACCAGGGCCTCGAGGGCGGTGTCGACGTGCCGGATGAACATGGTCAGCCCTGCGCCCCGCCGGCCCCGGCGGCGGCCTGCAGGGCGTCCCACCACTGGTCCATCGCCGAGAGGTTGTGGTGCAGCAGCATCGAGACGACGGCGCCGAGCTGCTCGTCGTCGAGCTCGGCGTCGCCCAGGTCGACCGAGGTGCGGAAGCGCAGGTCGCCGTCGTCGAGGTCGAGCTCGAAGCACCCGATGTCGCGGTCGAGGTTGGCCTCGGTGACCAGCCGCATCACGGCGTCGCGCCGGTCGGCCGCGACGTCGTCGGGCCACAGGCTGTACACGGCCACCTGGGCGTCGTCCGGGCCGACGCGCGCCACCACGGGCCACGGCGCCTCGCCGTCGGACGGCGCCAGCCGCAACCCGCCGGGCGCGGGGTCACGGTCGACGACCCACTCCTTGTCGCGGAGGTGGGCGACGACGCGGTCGATCAGCTCGGCCGTCATGCGCGGTCAGCCACCGATCCCCTTGAGCTGGTTGGTCATCATCACCTTGAGGGCCTCCATGCGCTTCTTCTGCCGCGCCACGGCCGTCGCGTCGGTCGACACCTTGTCGGCGTACATCTGGTCGAGGTCGGCGTCCTTGATCTTCGACAGGGCGCCGGCGAGGTTGGTCTCGGCGAGGATGTGGATGATGTTCTTGGCCCGGTCGCGCACCGGCTTCTTGTCCGAGACCAGGCAGCGCAGCAGGTCGTCGATGCGTCGCTCGCACTGCAGCGTGAGCCGCTTGACCAGCCGGTCGTGGGTGGCCTGGTCGATGTTCTGCGCGCTCTTGCCGGTGTGGCTCCGCTGGTTGACCGGAGCCGGGCCGGGGTCCGCGAGCCGGCTCGCGGGCGGGATGAGCGGGTTCTTGGCGTCGAGCTTGGACTGCGCGGCCCGCTTCAGGTTCGGGAGCCTGATCTTGTCGACCCGCGCCTGCTCCATGGCGCGGTCCCTGATCTTGACCTGCTGGGCGTCGTAGTCCTGCTTGTTCTGCTGCCAGTCGGTCAGCGCGGTCTGGTGGTCGGCGTCGTGCTGGGTGTTCGCCAGGGCCTCGGACGCCGCGGTCTTCGACTTCTCCATCGAGCCGGCCACGTTGCCACCGAAGAACTGCTTGACCTTCCAGCCCAGGCCACGGTCGGTCTTGCCCCCGTAGGCCATGTCGTTCTTGGCCTCCGCGAGCTTGCCGACGCGGCGGGCGCGCTTGACCAGGCCCTTGACGCCCTTGTACGCCGCGGCGCCCGACTTGAGCACCTTGCCGCTGAGCTTGGTGGCCCCCATGTCGCCGGCGGCGGTGAGGGTGCCGGCGCCGTCGAGCACGTGGCCGGCGGTCTCGATCGCGCCGACCGTGGCGGTCTCGCCCTTGCGGCGCTGGCCGAAGCTGGCGACCTTGCCGGTGTCGCGCAGGCCGCTGTACTCCTCCGACGGGGTCTCGGTCCCACCTCGGACGCCCTCGTCGAACTCGTCGCGCACCCCGGTGCCGTAGCCGAACTCCTTGATGCTGCTCGTCTGCATCCACTCGAGGAACCGCAGCTCCTGCGGCGTGGGACTGGCGCCCCACGCGGACGTGAGGGGGTTGAAGCCGGCGCCGGGGACGACGGTCGCGCCCTTGAGCGCCTTGGCCGCGTCCGGCTCCGGCTCGGTGGTGTCGTAGCCGGCACCGAGCGTGGCGCAGAAGACGACCCACTGCTTGTGGACGTCGTGCCAGCGCTTGAGGTCGTCCCGCTTGTAGCCCGAGCCCTTCTTCAACGAGGCCACGAAGGTGCCGAACCGCTTGGCGCGCACCGCGGGCGGCAGGAACCGGTCGCCCTCGCGCTTGATGCGCACCTTCTCGCTGCCGAGCTTGCCGGAGGTGACCGCGTCCTCGGTCGCCCGCTTGCCCTTGATGGCGGCCGCCGAGAAGTTGGTGGCGACGTCGATGCCGGGGATCTCCTTGGTCGCGGCGCCGATGATGCCGCCGGCACCGCCGGTCATGCCGCTGCCACCGAGCAGGACGTCCTCGGTGCCCGTCTGCATCTCCTGGGCCCCGAGGTTGTGCACGATCGAGTCGTCGTCCTCGAGGTGCTTGCGGCCCTTGTGCATCGAGATGCCGCCGCCGACGGTGTCCTTGAGGCCTCCGACGATGCCGAGCGGTCCGCTGGCGTAGCCGAGGTCGTTGTTCTCGGTGCCCTGGACCTTCTTCACCGCCCCGACGAGCTCGATGAACTCCGAGGGGATGACCTCGTCCTCGGACTTCAGCTCGCGCTCGCGGATCTGCCCCACCCCGGTGGCCCCGAACAGGCCGAAGAGCCGGCGGACCACCAGGCCGTCGGCCGAGGTGCTCCGGCGGGCGACGGGTGCGCCGGTCCCGGACGCCGTCGTGCTGCGGCGCACGGACCCGCCGGACGAGACGGTGCGGGCCACCTGCTCGGCCTCGCGCTCGGCCGGGTCGTCGGTGCGGCCCACGGTGACGCCGCTGCGTCCCCCGCTGCTGCTGCCCTCCTGGTGCTGCCGGACGTGGGTGAGCTCGTGGGCGAGCAGCGACCGGCCGGTGGACGTGCCGGGGGCGTAGGCACCCTGGCGGAAGTAGACGTCGGAGCCAAGGGTGAACGCCGTGGCCTGGACGGAGCGGGCGAGGGTGTCGGCCTCGCTGTCGGCGTGCACCCGCACCCCGCTGAAGTCCGCGCCCATGCGCTCGCCCAGGTCGCCGGCGACGCCCCGGTCGAGCGGACGTCCGCCCCCGGCCCGGCGGCGCAGCGTGGTGGTGAGGGCGTCGTCGGCGGGCTTGCCGCCGCTCACGTCGCCCGTGGCGTTCTCGGCCGACCGGGCCAGTCCCGCCAGCGGCGCGGGCGCGTCGAGGTGGTGGCACGAGGCGTCGTGCTGGTGACGGGCGCCGGACTGCCCGGAGGCGTCCTTCGCCTGTTCCGGGCGCTTGCGATCGGACGTGCGCGAAGTCGTCATGGCGGGCCCTCCCCCTGGGCCGGCGGTGGTGGGGTCGCCGGCTTGAGGGCAATCTAACGCTCCGTTCGCCCTTTCGGGTGGGCGATCGCAGAAACCCGTGGCCGTATCGCAGGCCGGGACCCGCGCCGGCGACCGCGGTCCGATCAGCCGAGCTGGTCGGGGAGCCGCTTGCGGAGCTTGCCGTACTCGCGACGCGCCGCGTCGACGAGGTGCCGCATCGCCACCCGCCCCGCGTTGTGCTCGGCGGCCTCGTAGGCGGCCGACAGCACGATGTTGCGGATGTCGCCACCGGCGAGGTCGGCGTGCTCGGCGAGCAGCTCGAGGTCGGGCGGGTCCGCCTCGTCGAGCGCGGCGAGGTGGCTGACGTGCCGCTGCCAGAGCCGCAGCCGCGTCGGCGGGTCCGGGTCGGGGAACGTGATGAGGAACTGCAGCCGCCGGCTGAACGCGGCGTCGAGGTTGCCGCGGAGGTTGGTCGCCAGGATCGTGATGCCGTCGAAGTCCTCCATGCGCTGGAGCAGGTAGGAGACCTCGAGGTTGGCGTAGCGGTCGCGGGCGTCGCTCACCGCCGACCGCGACCCGAACAGCGCGTCGGCCTCGTCGAAGAAGAGGACGACGTTCATGCTCTCGGCGTCGTGGAAGATCCGCTCGAGGTTCTTCTCGGTCTCGCCGACGTACTTGTCGACGACCGAGGACAGGTCGACCCGCATCAGGTCGAGACCGAGGGCGTCGCTGACGACGTGGGCCGCGAGGGTCTTGCCGGTGCCCGGGCTGCCGCCGAAGAGCGAGGCGATGCCGGTGCCCTTGCCGCCGGCGCCGGTCAGCGGACCCTGCGCCAGCACCTCGTCGCGCAGCCGTGCCCACGACACCAGCCGGCGCAGCTCGTCGAGGGTGGTGGCCGGCAGCACCAGGTCGTCGAACGTGGCGGTGGTGCGCACCGGTGTGCTGTCGGCCGCGCGCGCGAGCCGCCGGACGGCCTGGCGCAGGTCGCCGACGTCGGCCCCGCGGCCCGCCACGGTCGCCGTCAGCTGCGGCGTCGCGGGTGGCGCGCACGATCTGGCCCGGGGTCAGGCGCATGGCGAGGACGTCGGCCCAGCGGTGGTCCTCGAGGTCGAGGGCGACGTCGTGCGCCTCGGTCGCCTCGGCCCAGACGGCGGTGCGTGCCGGGACGTCGAGCCGGGGCGCCTCGGCGACGTAGGGCACCCGGACCGACCAGACCGGGTCCCAGCCACGGGTGGCGACGCCGACCACCGGGACCACGCAGGTGGTGAGCAGGTCGACCATGGGCGGCGCGTCGACCGGCAGCAGCCGTTCGGCCCCCACCAGGACCAACGGCTGCCCGAGCAGACCCGCCTCGAGGCAGGCCGCCAGCACCGTCGGGGCCAGGTCGTGCGGGTCCGCGACGCGGGTGAGGTCGACGAGGAGCGGCTCGGCTCCCGCCTCCCGCGCCGCCGAGACGGCGACCGCCGCGCCCGCGGAGCCGTGGGGGGAGCGGACCCAGCACAGGCGGACGCCGCGGCGCAGGGCCGCCGCCAGGTCGCCGGCGGGGGGCAGGTCGACCGCGTGCTCGTCGTCGAGGCAGGCCACCAGGGCGGGGTCGGGGGTGTCGTCACCGGCGAGGTGGGCGCTGACCCGCGAGGGCACGACCAGGCGCTGCGCCAGCCAGGGCCCGTCGCCGCGCAGCTCGAGCAGCCCGTGGAGGCGGAGCGGGGCGAGCGGGTTGAGGCGGGTCCGGGCGGCCGGGTCGAGGCTGCCGGCCCCGCTGAGCTCGAGCGCGAGCCCCACCGTCGGCCAGGCCGGAGCGCCGGTCCCGGCGAGCAGCCCGTAGGCGAGGGCGACGTTGGCGTCGAGGTCGCCCGCGACCGCGACGGCCAGCAGCCGCTCGTCGAGCGGGGTCAGGTCGAAGCCCTCGGCGAGGGCCGAGATCGCGTCGGCCGGGGCGTCGTCGGCGAGCACGGGACGGCCCGCGCCGTGGTCGGCGACGAGCGCCGCGACGACGGCGTCGAGGCCCCGGGTGTCGCTTCCCTCGCGTCGTTCGAGCGCGGCGGCCAGCGCCCCTGTGATGACGCTGAGCCGGTCGAGCACGCGGTCACTCTAGACAGCCGCGGGCCCGATACCCCGAGGGTTTCGGAGAATGTCGACCTTTCCCGTGCCGAAGCGCCCCACGGCTCCTATGATCCGGAGATCAGGGGCCGTTCGGCTCCCGACCACACACGTGTCGCGCCACGCCCGGGACGGGCTGACACCAGGGCATTGCGGGGGAAGGTCATGCGGGTCACCACCGCCGACCGACTGGTCTCCGCCGAGCCCGGATCCACCGTCACGATCCCCGTCGACGTCGTCAACACCGGCACCATCATCGACGGCCTGAGCGCCCGGCTCATCGGCCTGGACGCCGCGCACGTGCGCTGCGTCCCCGAGCGGCTCCCGCTGTTCCCCGACGCCGAGGGCCGCCTCGAGCTGGTGGTCACGCTGCCCGAGACCCAGCAGGCCGGCCGGCACCCGCTCACGGCCGAGGTGGTCTCGCGGAGCACCGGCGCGGTCGCGCACGTCGACGTCGAGCTCGACGTCGCCCCGCGCCCGGCGGTCACCCTGCGCGCGACGCCGCGCATGGTCCGGGCCCGGCGGTCGGGCCGCTTCGTGCTCGAGGTCGGCAACAGCGGCAACGTGCCGCTCGAGGTCAGCCTCGCCTCGCCGCCGGCCGAGCGGGGAGTCGCGACGCGGCTGACGCCGCCCGTGCTGCGGATCGAGCCGGGCGCCGTCGGCGCCTCGATCGCCGTCGTCCGCGGGCCGCGGATGTTCACCGGCGCCGTGGTCGACCGCACGGTGCAGGTCGAGATCGGCGCGCGCCGCCTCGACGCCTCCGGCCCCGACGACGTCGAGCAGGCGAGCGAGGTCGGGGCCGCCACGACGCTCCAGCTGCGCCAGCGGCCGCTGGTCAGCCGTGGCCTGCTCACCGCGGGCATCCTCATGACGATCATCGGCGTGTGGGCTGCGGTGTTCCTGCTCGGGCTCACCGAGGTGTTCTCGGGCGACGACGTCCCCAAGTCGGCACCGGCCAGCTACTTCCCGCCCGACGTCCCGACCTCCGGCGACGTCCGGGCGGCGGCGGCCGTCGAGCCGGTCGGCACCCTCAGCCGCTCCGGCCTGGTCCCGCCCGGCGTCGGCGGCCAGATCTCCGGCTTCGTCACCGCGACGAGCGACGGCTCGCCGGTGGGGCGGATCCTCGTCGACGCCTACCGGCGCGGCCGGGGCGGCAAGCTCGTCGCGGTGAGCTCGAGCGCCACCCAGGCCGACGGCAGCTACACGCTCGCGGGCCTGTTCCCCACCGACTACCTGCTGCGGTTCAGCGCCGACGGCTACCGGACGACCTGGTTCAAGGCCGGCAAGGACGGTGCCCCGTCTCCGCGGGGGGCGAGCGAGGTCGCCCCGACCCGCAGCGGTGACGACAGCACGGGCGTGGTGATCGACGGCCTGCGTGGCTCGTTCGCCGGTGTCGTCGACCCGGGCGACTCGCTCGGCGAGGTACCCGTCGAGGTCACCGCCCGGATGCTCACCGGCGAGACCCCGCTCAGCAAGGCCGGTCACGACGACGGCGGGCGGCCGGTACCGCATCGACGACCTGCCCGCCCCCGGCACCTACGAGCTGAGCTTCCGGGCCGACGGCTACCAGGTGGCCACCATCGTGCAGGCCCTCGCGGGCGGCGAGTCGCGCGTCCAGCCCGACGTCCTGCTCAGCGCCGGCGGCGGCCAGATCTCCGGCGTCGTCACCGACGGCAAGGCCGCGGTCGGCGGCGTCACGGTCACCACGTCGGTCGGCGGCCAGGCGGTCTCCGTCATCACCCCGACCACCGGCGCGGTCGGCGTCTACACCCTCGCCGACCTCCCCACGCCGGGCACCTACCTCATCTCGTTCTCGGCCGAGGGGTTCGGCACCCGCAGCCGGATCGTGCGGCTGGGCGCGGGCGAGAGCCGGCTGCAGGAGGACCAGTCGCTGGCCTCCGGCACCGGCAGCATCACCGGCACGGTGGTCGGACCGGACAAGCAGGGGCTCGGCGGGGTGTCGGTCTCGGTCGGCGGCACCGCCGCCGTCGACGGCTCGGTGCCGGCCACCACCACGCTGACCGACGGCGCCGCCGCCGGCACGTTCGTGCTCGACGACCTGCCGACCGGTACCTATGCGCTCACCTTCACCAAGGACGGCTTCGCCCCGGTGACGCTGCCCGTGACCCTCGAGGAGGAGGGACCGGGCGAGGAGGTGCGGCTCCAGATGGGTGCCCTCGTCGGGACCATCGAGGGCGTGGTCGAGGGCCCGAGCGACGACGGGCCGGTGGGCTTCGTGGGCGCGACCGTCACGGCCACCAACGGGACCACCACCAACACCGCCACCTCGAGCTCGGCCGGCGGAGGGCTGGCGCAGGGCGGCTTCCTGCTCCCGTCGCTGCCGCCCGGCTGGTACAGCGTCACGGTGACCGCGCCGGGGCGCGCCCAGATGACCGCGCTCGTCGAGGTCGTCGCCGGCAAGGTCGCGCGCACCAGGCTGTTCCTCGAGGAGGACCGGTGACATGCGCCTGAACGTCACGCCGGCGCGCCTCGAGGCCAAGCCGGGCGTCGCCCAGCACGTGCTGATCACGATCACCAACCCGGGCACCGTGATCGGCGGCTACCGCGTGCGCCTGCTCGGCGTCGACCCGGCCTGGGTCGAGCTCGACGACGCCGACCTCTCGCTGTTCCCCGACGAGACGGCCACGCTCGTCGCCACCATCACGCTGCCGACGGGCCTGATCGCCGGTGACCGCCGCATGGCCGTGCAGGTGCGCGAGCTGACCCCGCCCGAGACCAGCGAGGTCGCCGAGGTCGTGCTCGAGGTGCCGCGGGCGCCGAACCTGCGGGTCTCCGTCGACCCCCCGGCGGCGACCGCCGGGCGCACGGGCCGGTTCAGCCTGCTCGTCGACAACACGGGCAACACCGCCGTGTCGGGGCGCCTGGCCGCCGACGACGCCGAGGCGGGGCTGCACTACTCGTTCGAGCCCGCGAGGCTCGACCTCGCCCCCGGCGAGCACGCGGTCGTGAACTTCGAGGCCCGCGGCCGGCGTCCGGTCCTGGGGGCGCCCGTCGTCCGCGTCATCGACCTGCACCTCGTCGACGGGACGTCGACCGCCCCGGTCGCGCCGCAGCCGCGGCGCCGGGGCCGGTCCAAGGTGCCGTCGGTGCCCGCCGGCTCCGAGGTGCTCGCCAACGCGACCCTGGTGCAGAAGGCCCAGTTCTCCCGCGGCGCGCTGTCGCTGCTCGGCCTGCTCGTGGCCGTCACGGTGTTCGCGACGGTGATCACGATCGCCCTCTCGCGCATCGTCGACCAGTCGACCGCCGACCGCGAGCTCGCCCTCAAGATCGCTGCCGCGCGAGACGACGCCGGTCGTGGCGGCGGCGGCGACGCCAGCGGGTCCGGCCTCGCCGGCACCGTGCGCGACCTGACCACCGGTGCGCCCGTCCCCCGGGTGACGGTCACCGTCTACGCAGCCGACGACCCGACCCAGCCGCTGGCCAACGACGCCACCGACCAGGGCGGCCAGTACAAGCTGGGCGGCCTGCCCGCCGGTGACTACAAGCTCACCTTCCGCGGCGCCGACTTCGTGCAGACCTGGTTCCCGCAGGCCCTCGACCCCGACAACGCCGAGCCGATCACCCTCGAGGCCTCGAACGTGGTCGACGGTCTCGACGTCGCCCTCGGCGGGGTGCCGGCAGCCATCAGCGGCCGGGTGCTCGGCACCGACGTCGCCGACGCCAGCATCACGCTGCGGACGCCGGCCACCTCCACCACGAGCGCGAGCGGCGTGACGGTCTCGGTGCCGGGGACGCCGAGCTCGGGCGCGACCGTGCAGACCGCGCCCGTCGGCTCCGACGGGGCCTTCAGCCTCGGCGACGTGCCGTCGCCCGCCGTCTACGAGCTCGTCGTCACCAAGGAGGGGTACGCCCCCGCCGTCCAGACCGTCGACGTGCGGGCCGGCGAGGACCGCAAGAACGTCGAGATCAACCTGGTCGAGGGCAACGGGATCATCCAGGGCGAGGTCATCGCCGACGGCAAGCCCCTCGGCAACGTCACGGTCACCGCGAGCTCGGGGGCGACCACCGTCTCGACGCTGACGCTCACCGACGGCGACGAGGGCAGCTTCGAGCTGCTGCGGCTGCCGACGCCCGGCACCTACACGCTGGTGGCGACCGCCGACAAGTACGCCTCCCAGACCCTCAGCCTCACGCTCGGCGACAAGCAGGAGCTGACCGGCGTCACCATGACGCTCGGCTCCGACGCGGGCACGCTGAGCGGCCGGGCCGTCTACACCAACGGCGACCCCGCACCCGGGGTGACGGTGACCGTGACCGACGGCACCCAGACGATCCAGACCGCGACCGGCACGACCGGGGCGGAGCTCGGCTCGTGGGAGGTCGGGGGCGTCACCGTCCCCGGCAGCTACACGGTCACGCTGTCGCGACCCGACCTGGCCTCCCAGACGATCGCCGTGACCCTCGACGCCAACGGTGTCGTCACCGGTGGCAACGCGGGGGCCGGTGCCGGGGTCAGCGAGATCACCACCGTGCTGAAGTCCTCGACCGCGGTGCTCCACGGCCTCGTCACGCAGGTCAACCGGCTGGACGTCGTCCAGGGCGCCGGCGAGGTGACGGTCACCCTGAGCTCGGGTGCGCGGACGTACCGGGTCGTCACCGCGACGCGCCCCAGCGACGACGAGGGGGAGTACCGCATCGAGGGCATCGTGCCCGGTACCTACACCCTCAGCGTCGGACGGCCGGGCATCACCGCGACCTCGGAGATCCTCACGCTGACCGCGGGCCAGGACCTGCCCTACCCGGTGCTGCTCTCGGACCCCGGCGCTGATCTCCGGCCAGGTGAGGATCCCCGGCTCGGGGACGGGCACGGGTCCGGTGCCCGACGGGTACGTCGTCGAGCTGTTCCGCGCCTCCGACTACCCCGGCGTCGTGTACCGCACCACGACGACCCGCACGCTCACGCCGCAGTCGGGCCCGCCCGTCCTCGGGTACTACGAGTTCTACGACATCGACGCGCCGGAGACCTACGTGATCCAGGTGCGCCGCACCCGCGGCAGCACCCCCATCGGCTCGAGGAACGTCGCCCTCTCCACCAGTGAAGAGGCCACCGGGAAGGACGTCACGGTGCGCCCATGACCAGCCACCAGCTACCGGGGCAGCCCCCGCGAGAACCGGCCCCCGCGGTCGAGATGCCATCCGTCCTCCGGGTCGGTGCCGGGTCGCGGGCGAGCATCGACGTGCTCGTCACCAACACCGCCGGCGAGCCGCGCCGGCTGGTCGTGCTGGCCGTCGGCGTCGACTCCGCCTGGCTGCCGGCACCGGAGCGGACGCCGGTGCTCGGGCCGGGCGAGACGACCATGGTGCCCCTCGTGCTCACCCCCACCGCGGGCACCCTGCCCGCCCAGTACCCGCTGGTCGTGACGGTGCAGTCGCTGCTCCCGTCCTCCGACCCGTCGCTCGAGCGGGCCTCCTCGGCGCCCACGGGCATGGCCGAGTGCACCCTCGTGGTCAACCCCCGTGCCCGCCTCGAGCTCGACGTCGCCCCGGCGCAGGCGACGATCGTGCGCAGCGAGCGGATGCTGCTCACGCTCCGCAACGAGGGCACCTCGCCCGTCGACGTCGAGCTCGACAGCACCGGGGCCAAGGGGCTCGAGGTGCGGCTGCGCGCCCGGCGCGTCACCGTGCCCGCCGGCGGCACCGCCCAGGTGCGCGGCAAGCTCGTCGCGACCCGGCCGCGCCGGGTCGGCGCCACCCAGGACCACGCGTGGTCGGTGACCGCGAGCACCGCCGAGTCGGTCAAGCGGGTGCGCGGCAGCGTGCGGCAGCGTCCCCTCGTCGGCCCCGCCTGGGTCCGCGGGGCGGCCATCCTCGCCGTCGTCGCGGTGTGGGCGGCCGCGGCCATCGTGTTCATCCCGACGCTGGCCGACCGGGTCAACGGCAACGGCTCCTCCGACACCGCCACCCTCGCCGACGGCGACGGGTAGCGACGGGTCCGACGGGTCCGGTGGCTCGGACGGGTCCGACGGCTCGGACGGGTCGGGCGGGTCGGACGGGTCCGGACGGCTCCGACGGCTCGGGCGGGTCCGGGGGCCCGGGCGGCGAGGACCGCGGCAGCAAGGTCGACGTCGACCAGACCACCACCGCCGCCTCGGCCAAGGGGCAGATGCTCGCCGGCACCGTCACGGGGACCGACCCGGGCGGCGTCCTGGTGTCGCTGTCGCAGGAGTCGCTGACCAGTGCCGCCGTCGAGGACGCCACCGCGGTGGACCTGCCGATCGAGCTGGCGGCCTACGGCAAGGTGCCCGCCGAGTCGCTGCTCGTGCGCGTCCCGGGCCGGGTGGCGCCCGACCGCGGGCAGACCACGACCGAGGAGGGCATCTGGTCCTTCGCCGACGTCCGCGCGCCGGGCTTCTACCTGCTGACCTTCTCCAAGCTCGGGTTCGAGACGCAGAAGTACGTCGTCGACGCCGCGCGGATCGATCCCGCCGCACCGATCGAGGTCGAGCTGGTGCCGGGCGACGGCACGCTCAGCGGTCGCGTGTCGGGCACCGACGGCAGCGCGATCGGCGGGGCGAGCGTCACGCTGAGCGACGGCGTCAACACGATCACCACCAGCACCCGCAGCGAGGGCGACGGCCGCGGCACGTGGGAGGTCGACGGCCTGGCCACACCCGGGGGCCTACGTCGTCGAGGTGAGCGCCGAGGGGTACGCGACGGAGTCCCAGCTGGCCAAGCTGGACGCCGAGGGCGCGGGCCGGGTCGACCTCCGGCTCAGCAAGGGCACCACGACGCTCTTCGGTCACGCCAAGGAGGCCTCGGGCGTCGACGAGAAGCGGGTGGCCGGCGGTTCCGGAGGCATCGGCGGCCTCGCCATCGAGGTCACCGACACGCAGGGCGTCTCGCGCACCGCGACGACCCTCACCGCGACCGAGGCCAGCGACGCGCTCGAGGGCGACTTCCAGGTGCCGGGCCTGGTGCCGGGCAACTACACCGTGACCATCTCGGGCGACGGCTACCAGACCCAGACCCAGCACGTCGAGATCACCAAGGGCGAGCCGGCGGAGCGGATCACCGCGAAGATGCGCTCCTCGGCGGGCCGCGTGGTCGGCGGGGTCCGCATCGTCGGTGCCAACCCGGACGGCCTGCAGGTCGCGGGCGCCGGCCTCGTGCTGGCCAACGACACCAACACCTACAAGACCACCGCGACGTCGTCCCAGACCGGTGGGTTCGAGTTCAACGAGGTGGTACCGGGCACCTACGCCCTCACCACCTCGCTGTTCGGGTTCAGCGCCGACGTGCTCACCGTCGTCGTGACCGCGGGCGACAAGACACCGGCGTTCCCCAGGATCCGGGTCACCAGCGGCAACGGGGTGCCCGAGACCGGCACGATCCGCGGTGGCGTCGTCGAGGCGGGCACCGGCGACCCGGTCTTCTGCGAGGACGCCCCCGGCACGGGCCTGAAGAAGCAGTGCCTCACGGCGAGCACCGAGCTGGTGGCCGACGACGGCACCGTCACGCCGATCAGCACCGTGTTCCGGCCGACGGAGGAGTACACGCTCCCGTTCGACGACGAGACGAAGCCGCACGACCGCACCGGGCTGCCGCCGGGCGTCTACCAGGTGACGATCAGCGCGCCGCACTACGAGACGACGTCCATCACCGTGCAGGTGCCGCTGGACGAGGTGGTCGCCCCGACCGTCGGACTGTTCCCGCGGCCCAAGGTCGAGGGGATGATCTCGGCCGGGATCGACCGGCCGAACGACAAGACCTGCGTGTGGGCGGTGCCGTCGGCCGACTACGCCGGCGCCGGCTTCACCCAGACGTGCGCCGCGGCCGAGGCCGCCGGCTGCACCACGGCGGTCGCCGCACCCGAGCCGGTGCAGACCGGCCCGGTGTGCGCCCTGGTGAACGGCGTCGGTGCCTACAGCATCGAGGTGCCGCGCCGGGGCGAGTACGTGATGGTGGTCCGCTCCAAGGACGACGAGTACGTGCCGGTCGAGGGGTCCTCGGTCACCGCACCGCCGGGCAGCGCCGTCACCTACGACGCGACCCTCAACCGACTCGGGCGGATCATCGGTGTCGCGCTCGAGGCAGGCGACGGCGGCGCCCTCGCCTCCGCCGACGCGAAGGTCTCGCTCGACGGCGACGAGGTCACGGCCGCCGACGGGGTGGCCGAGTTCTTCCGCCTCGACCCGGGCACCTACCAGCTCCTCGCCAGGAGCATCCCGGCCACGGGCCCGGGACCCGACCCGGGCTCCGACCCCGTCCCGATCGAGCCCCAGCGCGAGTCCGACCAGGTCGAGGTGACGATCGAGCTCAACCAGGAGCGCCGCATCGTGCTGCCGATGGTCGAGCGCATCGAGCAGCTGGTCATCAAGGTCACCTCGAACCTGAGCGGCACCCCCACCAACCTCCCGGGCGCCCAGGTCGACGTCACCGGTCCCGTCCGTTACGAGGGGAACGCGCCGGTCAACGAGCGGACCACGGTGATGACGGCCGACGCCGACGGCTGCGTCGCGGTCATCAAGACCGCGGCGGTCGACCTGTTCGACGGCGACGCGAGCCAGTGCCCGTCGACGGCCGACCCGCTGTCGAGCAAGGCGGTCAAGGCCTTCGTGTCGAGCACGGCGGCGCTGGTGCGGGTCGGCGCTCCCGGCTACGACACCCTGCTGGTCACCAACAGGCCGCTCATCGACCAGGTCAACGCCTTCAGCCTCGAACCCAGCCGCGTGCCCGTCAGCGGCCTGGTGAACGTGACCGACGCGAGCAACGGCGCCGTCCCGTGGAACCAGATGACCTTCGCGGTGTCCTCGACCAGCACCTCGACCTCGAGCATCACCCTGCGTGCCGAGGACGACCCGACCGACGCGGGGCTACGAGGTCGGCTGGTCTTCAACGACACCCGCTACAGCCAGAGCGGGTTCATCCGGCCGGGCACCTACACGGTCTCGGCGAGCCTCCCCGGCTACGTCGTCGCCCCCCTCCCGGAGTTCACCTGCCAGGTCGTCAGCGCCTGCGTGATCGGGCCGATCACCGTCCAGCGCCTCGGCTCGCTGGTGGTCAAGCCCGTGGCCGCCGCCAACGGCCCCGTGATCCCGAACGCCTCGGTCACGCTGCTGCAGAGCACCACCGACCTCGGCACCCGCGACACCGGAGCCGCGGGGCTCGCCACCGACCCCTTCAACGGCCTGACCCCCGGCGCGACGACCTACTCGCTGCGCGTGCGGGCCGGTGGGTACGCGTTCACGTCCTCGAGCACGAGCTGTCTGCGTGCCAACGGGGCCACCGCCTCGTCGGTCGTGATCGACGCGGGCGCCACCACCACGTGCGAGGTCGTCCTGACCAGGCTCGCCACCCTCCGCGGCAAGCTGTCGGGGATCGTGGGCAAGCCGGGCAGCACCACGACGGCCGACGACCTCACGGGAGTCGTCGTCCTCGCGAGCCCGTGCACCGCCTCCGGCACCACCGGCGGCGGCGTGGCCTACTGCACGAGCGTCGACGCCTCGAAGCAGCTGCGCGGCACGACCGACGCGGCCGGGGTCTTCAGCATCACCGGCACCACGGCCATCGAGGGCGTGAACACGGGGACCTGGCTGCTGCAGCCGCAGGCCGCCGGGTACTACCTCGACAAGCCGGCGGGCGTGCCGGGCACCGCCCTCGACGGCGTGGCCGTCGCGGTCCCGGGCAGCAGCGACGTGACCCGCGACATCACGATGTACATCAGGTCCGTGAGCTTCAAGGTGGTGGTCAAGGACCAGTACGGCCAGGCGGTCAACGGCGCCACCGTGGTGCTGCTGGCGGACCCGACGGACATCCCCTCCACCTCGAGCGCGAACAGCAACGTGTACGACTTCGCCGACGCGACCCCGGGTTCCTACACCCTCGAGGTGAGCGGGGCCGGCCTCATCACCTCCACGGTGCAGGTCGACGTCCGGGCGACGACGTACACGTACGTCGTCAGCAGGATCGCCAACCACGTGCGCGGCACGGTGACGCGGACCGAGGACAACGCGGCGCTCAGTGGCGCCGCCGTGGTCGTGGAGAAGTGCACCTCGTCCGACCCGGCGAGCTGCACGGCCGGCGCCATGACGGGGACCAACGGCGCCCTGGTCAGCGGGACGACGGGGGCTCCCGGCACCTTCGACTTCACCAACGTGCCCGACGGGTACGTGCGGGTGGTCATCACCAAGGCCGGCTACCGCGACGGCACCAGCCTGCCGTTCCTGCTCGACCACAACGTCGGCACCGCCCCGGCGCTGAACGTGGCGCTGCAGCACGTGGCCCGGAACGTGACGGTGAACCTGACGACCACGAGCCAGTCGGACAACCTGACCGGGACGACGGTCCGGCTCGTCCCGGTGACGCCCGGGCTCGGTGTCTCCGAGCTGTCGCAGGCGATCACCAGCACCGGCAACACCAGCTTCACGTGGTCGAACGTCCACTTCGGCTGCTACGACCTGGTGGTCGACAAGGCGCCCGGTCATCACGGCACGGTCGCCGTCTCGGGCGCCTCGGGTGCGGGCTGCACCGGCAACGTGCTGGTGTCGAGCAGCAAGTCGGACACCGCGGCGGTGACCGCGGCGCTCAAGATCACCGAGACGCAGCTGACGATCACGGCGACCTCGACCGCCCAGGCCGGCCACACGGACGCGACGCCGCTCCGGCTCCGGGTCTCGGGCATCGGCTACGACCAGTCCGTCACGCGAGGCACCGTCGTCGTGCTCTGGGTGCCGCCGAGCAGCTACGACCTCACCCTCGACGGCGCCGCTCCGTACAACACGGTGTTCTGGCCGCAGGCGAGCCTCTCGGGCGGCAACGACGTCGACGTCGCCGCCGCGCCGGTCGCCGCGACCATCACGCTGGTCGAGAAGCTGGGCAAGCTCACGGTGACCGTGCCCGGGGCGACCAACCAGTCGCCGGCCACCGTGACGGTCACCGCGGCTCCGGGGCAGACCTCGACAGCGGTCATCGCGGCGAAGACGACCCAGGGCAACAGCGACGACGTCGTCTTCGACCTGCCGGCGGGCGACTGGGTCGTCACGGCGACCCGCGACACCACCGCCGCCCCGCCGGTGACCATCACCTACCAGACGTCGGCCGCACCGCCCCACCCGCCGGTCACGGTCGACGAGCTCGTCGAGACCGTCACGCTGGTCGTCTCGCCCTGACCGCGGGGTGCCTCCCGGGTGCCGTCGGCAAGACTGGTGGTGTGGACCGCCGCCGATTCCTGTCGCTCACGGCCCTGACGGCCCTCGGTCCGACGCTGACCGCCTGTGGAGAGGACGCCCCCGTGCCCGAGCCCGACGGCCCCGGTGAGGGCCGCACCACCTACGGCGACGACCCCAGCCAGTGGGGCGACCTGTACCTGCCCACCGGGACGCCGCGCGGCGTGGTCGTCGTGATCCACGGCGGCTTCTGGAAGGCCCAGTACGACGCCCAGACCTACGGCGCGCCGCTCGCCGTCGCCCTCGCGGACGCCGGCTGGGCGGCCTGGAACATCGAGTACCGCCGGGTCGGTGACGGCAGCGGCGGGGGAGGAGGCGCACCCGCGACCTTCGACGACGTCGCCGCCGCGATCGACACGCTCGCCGACCTCGACGTCGACACCTCGACGGTGGTCGCGCTGGGCCACTCCGCCGGCGGCCACCTCGCCGCGTGGGCGGCCGGCCGCGGCAGCCACGGCTGGTCCGACCGGGTGCCGGTGACCCACGTGGTGAGCCAGGCCGGGGTGCTCGACCTCGTCGCGGCCGACCGCGACGACCTCGGCAGCGGGGCCGCCGCGGCCCTGCTGGGCCACGCGCCGACGTCCGCGGACGAGAAGTACGACCCCGCCCAGCAGCTGCCCCTCGACGTCCCGGTGTGGTGCGTGCACGGCACCTCCGACGACATCGTGCCGCTCAGCCAGTCGGTGCTCTACGTCGAGGCGGCGACGGCGGCGGGTGCGACGGCCGAGCTCGTCGAGGTCGACGGCGACCACTTCGTCGTCATCGACCCGTCCTCGCAGGCCTGGACCCGCACCCTCGAGGTCCTCGACACCATCGCCTGACGCCGACCTGTCCCGTTCTCGGGACAGGTCAGCGTTCAGGCCTTGGGGAGGAGCGAGATCTTCTGCCAGACCTTGCGGCTGAGGCTGGTGGTGAGCTGCTCGATGTTGGCGACGGCGTCGAGCACCACGGTGTCGCGCGACTCCTCGGCCACCAGGGCGGCGCCCTTGCCGATGAGGCTGAACATCTCGGAGCAGTACTCGAAGTAGTACTCCATGTCCCGGGGGGTCGCGAGGCCCGGGTCGATGCTCGCCGACGTCGGCCGCCAGTCGGGCTTGTAGCGCTCGGGGTCCTTGGTGAGCTGGTGCATGTCCACCACGTGCGCGAGCGAGCGGAGCTGGTGCAGCAGGCGCAACGCCCGGCCGCGCTGCATCCGCTCGGGGAAGGAGTAGAGGAAGAACATCGCGAGCGCCGCGAACACGACGTCGTTGATCATCGACTCCACCAGCGGGACCCAGGCGACGCCGCGCAGCATGTCGCCCTCGATGCCGTCGCGCAGCACCACGCCGACGGCCACCGCGGTGGCGATCGCGACGCCGGCGGCCAGGACACGCGAGACGAGCCGCGCGCGCCGCAACCCGTTGTTGAGGTCGGGGGCCGTCTCCTCGACCGCGTCGATCAGGGCGAGCAGCCGCGTCGAGAGGTCCACGATGCCGCGCCCCGGGAACCGGGCCGTCATCCGCCGCTCGAGCTGCGCCACCGTCGTCCGGACGTCGGACGCCTGGAGCCGCTCGTCACCCACGACCTCCCTCATGAGTAGGGAGCGTAGGGGGCCGGGAGGGATAGTCCCGGCCGTTTCCGGCCCTCTTTCGGCCAGGTCGAGGGCCGAAACGGCCGGGACTATCCCTCTCGGAGGTCACCCCGAGCGGCGTCGAATTGCGGCCAGTATGTGTCCGCAATGGCGATATCGTCGGGACATGTCGACCAGCGCCCGGATGCTCTCGCTGCTCTCGCTGCTGCAGACCCACCGCTACTGGCCGGGCGACGAGCTGGCCGGGCGGCTCGAGGTCAGCGGCCGCACGCTCCGCCGCGACATCGAGCGGCTGCGCGACCTCGGCTACCACGTCGACGCCACCCGCGGCGTCGCCGGCGGGTACCAGCTGCGCGCGGGCAGCCAGCTGCCGCCGCTCGTCCTCGAGGACGACGAAGCGGTCGCCATCGCCGCCGGGCTGCGGACGGCGGCGGCGGGGTCGGTCGGCGGGCTCGAGGAGACCTCGGTGCAGGCGCTCACCAAGGTGATGGCGCTGATGCCGCCGAAGCTCCGCCGCCGGATGGACGCCCTCGCCAGCCAGACCGACGCCCCGACGCCGTGGAGCGGCGGGCCCACGGTCGACGCCGTGGTGCTCACCACGCTCGCCCAGGCCTGCCGCGACGACGAGCCGCTCACCTTCGACCACGCCGCCAAGGGCGCCGACGTCACCCACCGCCGGGTCGAGCCGCACCGCCTCGTCTCGCTGGGCCGGCGCTGGTACCTGGTCGCCTACGACAGGGACCGCCAGGACTGGCGCTCCTTCCGCGTCGACCGGATCTCCGCCGCCGCCACCACGGGCCAGCGGTTCCGCCCGCGCGAGCTGCCCGGCGGCGACGCGCTCGCGTTCGTGCAGGCGGGGTTCCGGCAGATCCCCGCTCGGTACGAGGTCCGGGTCCGGGTCGCGGCGCCGGCGAGCGCCGTCCGGTTCGCCGTGGGCCACTGGGGCGAGGTCGAGGAGCTCGCCGTCGCGAGCGGCCCGGAGCAGTGCGAATCTGGTGATGAAGGTCGACGACCTCCAGTGGCCGGTCATGGTGCTGGCCCAGGTCGGCGCGCCGTTCGCGGTGGAGTCCCCGGCCGAGCTGCGCGAGCGGTGCGCCCGGGTCGCCGACCACTTCCGGGAGGCCGCCGAGGGATAGTCCCGGGACTTTGGGTTGCCGATCCGGCCCAGGAGCAACCCGAAGTCCCGGGACTATCCCTCAGCGGCGGCGAAGTGCGTAGCCGTACTCACCCGCGGGGGCGCCGGCTCACCTAGCCTCGGGCGCACCCCGTCCGAGAGGATCGCCCGTGACCATCTCCCAGCAGCCCCCACGTGCTGCGCCCCGCGTCGGCATCACCGCCGCCGCCCACGTGCTCCCCCCGACCGTGCGCACCACCGCCGAGGTCCAGGCCCGCGTCGAGGCAGGCCTCGGGCTTCGCGCTCCCCGACGGGCTGCTCGAGCGGATCACCGGCATCCGCGAGCGCCGGGTCGTCGTCGAGGGCGAGGAGTTCGCCTCGACGCTCGCGATCGACGCCGGCCGCCGTGCGCTGGCCCGCGCCGGCCGGGACGCCGAGGAGGTCGACCTGCTGCTCTTCGCCAGCGCCAGCCGCGACTTCGTCGAGCCGGCCACCGCCCACGTCGTGCAACCACGCGCTCGGCATGCCGCGCCCACTGCCTCGACGTGACCAACGCCTGCAACAGCTTCGTCAACGGCCTCGACCTGGCCCGCGCGATGATCGAGGCCGGCCGGGCCCGCACCGCGCTGGTCGTCACCGGCGAGACGCCGACGCCTCTCGACGCGCTGGCAGGTCGAGGACGTCCAGGACGCCGCCCACCACTTCGCCGGCTACACCTTCGGCGACGCCGGGGCGGCCGTCGTCGTCGAGCCGGTCGCGACCGGCGGGTTCGGCCGCACCGAGACCGAGACCCACAGCGAGCACTGGGCGGTCGGCGGCATCTTCGGCGGCGGCTCCCGGCACCCGCGCGACCACGACAAGACCTACTTCACCGGCGCCGGCCGCGAGCTGCAAGCGGGTCTTCGAGAAGATCGGCCCGGCCATCGTCGACTCGACCCTCGCCCACGCGGGGCTGGAGCTCGGACGACCTCGCCGCCGTCCTCGTGCACCAGGTGACCGTGCCGTACGTCGACCGCTTCTGCGAGGTCACCGGCGTCCCGCGCGACCTGCTCGACGTCACCGTCGACACCCACGGCAACGTCGCCTCGGCCACGCTGCCGCTGCAGCTCAGCCGGCAGTGGGACCGGCCTCGCGCCCGGCGACAGGGTGCTGCTGCTCGGCCTCGGCGGCGGCGTCTCGGTGATGGCGACGCTGTGGGAGAAGTCGTGAGCCCAGGGCAGATCTCTGGGTGGTCGTGCCCGGCCTACGACGAGGAGGCGACCCTCCCGGCGACCCTCGCCGCGCTCGCCGCGCAGACCGACGCCGACTTCACGCTGGTCGTGGTCGACAACGGCTCCCGCGACCGCACCGCGGCGATCGCCCGGGACTTCGCGACGCACGCGTGCCGTTCGTCGTGCACGTGCTGAGCCGAGCCCGAGAAGGGCGTGGGCTGCGCGGTCGACACCGGCTTCCGGTACGCGATCGCGGCCGGCGCCACCCACCTCGCCCGCACCGACGCCGACTGCCTGCCCCGGCCGCGACTGGGTGGCCGAGCTCCGCGGCGGGTTCGCCGGCGGCGCCGAGCTGGTCTGCGGCCACCTCGTCGCCCGGCGCGACGAGAACGGGCCCGTCGCGCGGGCGGCGTTCCGCGGCATGGTGGTGGCCGCCGCCGCGTTCGGCCGCTACCGCGCCAAGAACCGCGGGCCCGACTACCTGGTGCCCTACCAGATGCACGCGGGCAACAACATGGCGATCACCGCCGACCTCTACCTGCGCTGCGGCGGCATGCCGCGGCTGCCCTCGCCCACCGACCGCACCTTCCTCAACCGGGTGCGCCGGTGCACCACCGCGCATCCAGCAGCGCCGCACGATGGTCTCGGAGAACTCGATGCGCCGGATCCGACGCCTACGGCGTGCTCGGCGCGGCCCGGTGGTACCTCGACCGGGGCCCCGGACGCCGGGCCCCGACCCGCGGTGACGCCGCGCTGATGATCGACGACCTGCTGCCCCGCCTGCGAGCGACGCCCGACGACCCCGCGTTCGTCGGCCGCCGTGGCGTACGCGTCACCCGCGGCGAGCTGGCCGACCGGGCCCTCGCCGTCGCCGCCGCACCTGCACGCGCCGCGGCCTCGAGGACGGCGACACGGTCGCGCTCGCCGTACGCCCGGGTCCGGCGGCGCTCGCCGTGGTGCTGGCCGCCTGCGGCTGCGGCTGCGGGTCGCGCTGGTCGACCCGGCGGTCCCGCCCGACCTGCTGACCGCGCGGCTGCGGGCCGCCGAGGCGAAGGTCGTCGTCACCGACCCGCTGGTGCGGGCCGCGGCCGGCTGGGCCGCGCCGCTGGCCCGCCGGGCCGGGCTGCGCCTGGCCCCGCTCGACGCGATCGCCCCGGTGCTCGTGCTCCCGCGCCGGCTCCCCGCCGGGCCGCTCCCCCGACCGCGCCGGCGACGGCGACGCCGAGGCGCTGGTCGTCTTCACCTCCGGCACCACCGGCGACCCGCGCGCCGTCGTGCACACGACCGCCTCGCTCTCGGCGGGCTCGCGCCGGTCACCGACCTCGCCGACGTCGCGGCCGGGGCGACCGGTGGTCGGCGTCGACGTTCTTCGCGATGGCGCCGGCGCTGCTCGCCGGGGCGCCCGTCGCCACCCGCGCGCGACCGCCGCACCGATCGAGGCGCTGCGCGCCGCAGCTCACCTACGTCACCCCGCCGCAGGCGCGCGACCTGCTCGACGCCGGCACCCGCTTCACCGGCCGGGTCTTCGCCGGCTCGGCCCCGGTCTCGGCCCGCCTGCTCGAGCGGCTGCGGGACGCCGGGAGCCCAGCAGGCGTGGGGGGTCTACGCCCTGACCGAGGCGTTCCCGGTCGCCGCCGTCGAGGCGCGCACCAAGGCGGCCTACGTCGCGGACGGCGGCGAGGGCGACCTGGTCGGCGACCTCGTGCCCGGCATGACCGCGCGCACCGACGCCGACCGGCCAGGTGCTCGTGGCCGGGCGCCGGCGCCGCCGCGCGCTACCTCGGCGGCGCCGCCGCTCGACGAGGTGCGCGACCGGCGACCGCGGCGACCGTCGACGGTCGGCGGCGCGGCGTCGTGCTGCACGGCCGGCTGAAGGACATGGTGCTGCGCGGCGCCGAGAACATCTATCCCGGCCTGCACGAGCCGTCGCTCCAGGTGCCGGGCGTCGCCCAGGCGCTGCTGGTCGGCGTCCCCGGCGACGACCTCGACGAGCGGCTGGTGCTGGTCGTCGAGCCCGAGCCCGGGCGTCTCCGAGGCCGAGGTCCGCCGGCTCCTGCGCGGCCCGGTCGCCGCCCTCGGCGCCGGCCCGGCCCGGACGACGTCGTGGTCGCCCGGATCCCGACGCAGCGGCCGGTCGCGCAAGCCCGACCGCGCCGCGACCGCCGAGGATGCGTCACGTGAGCACCGCGAGGCCGCGGCCGCGAGCGGCGCTGGCGCGAGCTGCTGATGGCCTCGCACCGGCGCTACACGCGGGCCAACGGCGACGCGCTGGCCGGCTCGGCGACCTACTCGCTGCTGGTCGGGCTGGTGCCGGTGCTGCTGCTCGTCGGCACCGTGCTCGGCTGGGCCGGCACCGACGGCGTCGACGGTCGCCGACGGGCGTGCGCACGCGCCGCCGACCGGACGCTGCCCGCCGAGGTCGCCGACGTGGTGACGAGGCCGCGGCCGCCGACCTCGACCGCAGCCTGACCTGGGTGTCGGCGCGCGATCGTGCTGTGGCTCTCGATCCGCTCGGTGCGCGCCCTGCGGACGGCGTTCCGCGCGGTCTGCGGGCAGGACAACGGCTCGGGCAACCCGGTCGCTCGACAACCTGCGCGACGTCTGGCTCGCCGGCGCCCTGCTACGCCGCCGCCACCGCTCGCCGTGGTGGTCGTCGCCGCGATGCCCACCCGTGCCGGCCGGCGAGGTCGCTCGGAGCGCTGCTGCTGCCGGGCATCGTCGGTCGGCCTGATGTGGCTGCTGCCGTGGCCCGACGCCCGGCGGCCGTCGCCGGCGCCGCACGGCCGTGCGCCGCGGTCGGTCGCCACCGCGGTCGTGCTGCTGCTCGGCACCGTCGGCGGCTGCCTACCTCGACCGCACGATGCCCGGCCGCAGCGCGGTCTTCGGCGCCGTCGCGACGCTCGTCGCCACCGCGCTGTGGGTCGCGCTGTCGGTGCGCGCCGTGCTGCGGGCGCTGTCGATCGCCTCGGTCGTCGAGGAGTGGTCGCGCCCGGCGCCGCCCGACGACCGCGTGCTCTGGGTCGTGGTGCCGGCCTACCAGGAGGCCGACGGGCATCGGCGCGACCCTGGACGCGCTGGCAGCCCAGCAGGACGACGGCGACTTCGAGCTCGTCGTCGCCGACAACGGCTCGACCGACGGCACCGTCGACGTCGTCGAGCCGCTGTCGCCGCGACTGCGCCCGTTCCCGGTGCACGTCGTCGCCGAGTCGCGAGCGCGGCGTGGGCTGCGCCGTCGACGCCGGCGTCCGGTTCGCCATCGCCCACGGGGCCCAGCTGATCGCCCGCACCGACGCCGACGCCCTGCCGCGACCCGACTGGGTCGCCCGCATCCGCGACCGGTTCGCCCGCGGCGCCGAGGTCGTCGCCGGCGCCAGCGTGCCGCGCCGCGACGAGCACCCGACGCTCGCCGAGCGGTTCGTGCTGCCCGCGGTGCAGCGGCTGCTCGCGCGTCTACGGCCGCTACCGCGGCGCGCACCGCGGGCCCGACTACCTCGCGCCCTACGTGCTCACCCACGGGCACTCGTTCGCGATCACCGCCGACGTCTACGAGCGCGCGGGCGGCGCCGCGCGGCAGGCGCTCGAGGTGGGCTCCGAGGACGTCGAGCTGCTCAACCGGGCCCGCCGCGTCACCCCGCACGTGGTCGCGCGCCGACGAGGTCGTCGTCGAGAACTCGCTGCGCCGGCTGCGGCGTGGGGCGTGCGGAACACGCTGCTCTGGTACTGGGACCGCCGCTACGTGCCCGACACGGTCGACGACGTCCACGTCCGGGGTGCGCGGTGACGCGCGCCCGCCGCCGGGACCGCCGCGTCTACCTCGCGTCGCACCCGCTGCTCTTCGGGCTGCTGGCCGCCCAACGCCGGCAAACCCGTGCGCCGCCTGGGCTCCCGCGTCGTCGTCAGCGGCGCCGACGACGTCCGCACCGTGCTGACGGAGGTGCCGCTCGACCGCACCGACGCCCGCACGACCGGCGGCGCGATCCGCAAGCACGAGGGAGAGGGCGCGCTGTTCGACGAGACGGGCGAGCGAGCACCGCGCGTCGCGCCGCTCGCTCGCGGAGCGGCTCGACTTCGCGCGGCGTGGCCGATCTGCGACCGGCCTGGCAGCCCGGTCCTCGACGACGCGGCCGACCTGCTGCGCGGCCGGCGGCGAGCTCGACGTCTGCCGGCTCGCCGACGAGGTCGCCGGGCCGGACGACGGCCGCGCTGCTCGGCCTCGACCTCGTCGCCGTCCGAGTGCCGCGAGCTCGCCCGTCGCGGCCCGGCTCACGGCGTCGTCCGCGGCCGCCGCCGAGCTGCCCGTCGCTGGCGCCCGGACGCCGCTACCGCGACCACCTCGCCGACGCGTTCGGCGGCCGGGTCGACCCGCTCGGCAAGATGCTGGCGCTGGCGGCGGTGAACACGACCTACGCGACCGCTGCCGCGCGCGGTCGCCTGGGTCGCCGACGAGGGCTGTGGCGCGACGCGCGCCGACGACCGCGCTGCGCCCCGTGCTGGTCGCCGAGCTGCTGCGGGTGCTCGCGCCCGACCCCGCTGCTGCCGCGCGTGCCGGCCGCGGCGGCCGACGTCGGCGGGACGACCGGTCACCCCCGACGACCAGCTGCTCCTCGTCGTCCGGCACGCCGTCGACGCCCACCGTCGCGACCCGTCGGTGCACTCGACCCGGCACCGCGCGGCGACGCAGCAGCTCGTGTTCGGCGCCGGGCCGCACGCGTGTCCCGGTGCCGGCCTCGCCCGGGCCCAGCTCGACGACGTGCTCGCGATGCTCGCGCCGCTCGCGCCGCGCGTCGTCCGGGCCCGTGCCCGACCGCCGACGCCGCCCTGCCCGCCTGGCGCGAGCTGGTCGTGGCGCCGTGAGGGTGGCGGTGACCGGCGCCAGCGGGTTCTGCGGCGGCGCCGTGGCGCGGCTGCTGGTCGGCGCGGGGTCACGACGTCGTCGCGCTCGGCCGACGTGCCCGCCGGCGGTGGGGGAGTGGCGGCGCTGGGACGCCGCCACCGACGTCCCCGACCTCGGCGGCTGCGACGCGGTCGTGCACCTCGCCGCCGCGGTCGGCGACCCGCGACCCGGCACCGACGAGCCGGAGTTCGAGCGGGTCAACGTCGGCGGCGCCGAGCGGCTGCTGCTCGCCACCGCCGGCCGGACCGTCGTGCGGGTGAGCTCCTCGAGCGTCTACGACCCGCGGCTCGACCGGTCGTGCGTCGCCGAGGACCACCCGACGGCGATCGGGGCACCTCAACGCCTACGGGCGCACCAAGGCCGCCGGCGACCGGCTCGCCCTCGACGCCGGCGCCGTCGTGCTCCGGCCGCGCGCCGTCTACGGCCCGGGCGACGCCCACCTGCTGCCGCGCCTGCAGCCGCGCGGTGCGCCGCGGCCGCCTGCTGCCTCCCCGGGCCCGACGTCGAGCTCTCGCTGACCCACGTCGACAACCTCGCCACCGCGTGCGTCGCCGCCCTGGACTGGGCGCCCGGGCGCCTACAACGTCGCCGACGCCGGCTCGGCGAGCCGCGACGAGACCCTGACCGCCGTCCTGTCGGCGGCCCTCGGCCGGCCGGTCGGCGTCGGCCACCTGCCGCTGCGGCGTCGTCGGCGGGGCGGCCCACGTGCTCCAGGCGCGCGGCGCGCCTCGCCGGGCGCGAGCCGCTGCTCACGCCGTACGCCGTCGACACGCTCGCCCACCACTTCGTGCCTCGACACCACCCGGGCCCGCGCCACCGGCTGGTCGCCGGCCGCCGGCCTGGCCGACTACCTGGCCGTGCTCCGCGACGAGGACCCGCGGTAGGTAGGTTGGCGCGGGTGCCCGCCCGACTCCGCCGCGCCGACGCCGCCGAGGTCGCGGCGGCCCTCGCCAGGGTCGACGCCGGCACCGCCGAGCGCGCCGACCTCAAGCTGCTGGTCAAGCACTTCCTCGCGCTGCTGGAGGAGCAGGCGCCGGGCCGGTCGGTCGAGGTCCGCGTGCCGCCGTACGCCGCCGTCCAGGTGATCGCCGGGGGTCCGCCACACCCGCGGCACCCCGCCCGCCGTCGTCGAGACCGACGCCGCTACCTTCATCGCCCTCGCCACCGGTGCGCTCACCTAGGCCGACGCCGCTCACCAGGCCCGCCTCATCGCCTCCGGCGAGCGCACCGACCTCTCGCCCTACCTGCCGCCCTGACGGAGGTCGAGGCGTGAGGAGCGAGTCGAGCGACGAGCCTCGAGCCGTGGCGTTCCGGACTCCGGGCCTCGGAAGCGGTGGAGGCCGAGGCCGTCGCGCCTCGTCGCGGCACCTCGACCACCGTGGTCGCCGGGACTACCGTGGCCGACCATGACCGACCGAGCACCATCCGCCAGCGCGTGACCGACCTGATGCCGGGGATCCGGAGCGACCTGGAGGACCTCGTCCGCATCGAGTCCGTGAGTGCCGACCCGGCGCGGGCGGGCGAGGTGCAGCGCAGCGCCGAGGCGGTCGCCGAGCTGTTCCGGGCCGAGGGGTTCGCCTCCGTCGACATCGTCAGCGCCGACGGCGGCGCGCCCGCCGTCATCGCCCACAAGCCCGGGCCGGACGGCGCCCCGACGGTCCTGCTCTACGCCCACCACGACGTCCAGCCCGAGAACGACCACGCCGACTGGGACAGCCCGCCGTTCGAGCCGACCGAGCGGGGCGACCGGCTGTACGCCCGCGGCGCGGCCGACGACAAGGCCGGCATCGCCGCGCACCTGGGGGCGCTGCGCGTCTTCGGTGCGGCAGACGACGACCTCCCGGTCAGCGTCACGATGTTCATCGAGGGCGAGGAGGAGGCCTGCCCTTCACCGCCATCGAACTGGAAGTCGCCATCGCGCGAGGCCGGCTCGCAGTCGATGACCGACACCGCTCGTCCCCCTCACGACGAAGAAGGACTGGACCAGCGACCAGGAGGTCCGCTGGTGCCCCGGCTGCGGCGACTACGGCATCCTGCTCGCCGTCCAGCAGCTGATGCCCGAGCTCGGCGTGGCCCCGGAGAACACGGTGTTCGTCTGCGGGATCGGCTGCTCCAGCCGCTTCCCGTACTACATGAACACGTACGGGATGCACTCGATCCACGGGCGCGCCCCGGCGATCGCCACCGGCGTCGCCGTCGCCCGCCCCGACCTCGACGTGTGGGTCATCACCGGCGACGGCGACGGCCTGTCGATCGGCGGCAACCACCTGATCCACGCCCTGCGGCGCAACGTCAACCTGACGATCCTGCTGTTCAACAACCGGATCTACGGGCTGACCAAGGGCCAGTACTCGCCGACGTCCGAGCTCGGCAAGGTCACCAAGAGCACGCCGATCGGTTCGGTCGACCCGCCGTTCAACCCGCTCAGCGTGGCGCTCGGCGCCGAGGCGTCGTTCGTCGCCCGCACCCACGACCTCGACCGCAAGCACATGATGCGAGACGTTCAAGGCCGCCCACGACCACCGGGGCGCGTCGTTCGTCGAGATCTTCCAGAACTGCAACGTGTTCAACGACGGCGCGTTCGACGACGATCACCGGGAAGCAGCGCCCGCGAGGAGATGATGATCGACCTCGTCGCACGGCCAGCCGATCCGCTTCGGCGACGACGGCCACCGCGGCGTGATGATGGGCTCCGACGGCCAGCTGCGCATCGTCGAGGTGGCCGACGTCGGCGAGGACGCGCTCCTCGTCCACGACGCCGACGCGCGACGACCCGAGCCTGGCGTTCGCCCTGGCCCGGCTGTCACACGACGACCACTCGCCGACGCCGTTCGGCGTGTTCCGCGACGTCGACCGCGGCCGGCTACGGCGCGATGGTCGGCGCCCAGCTCGCCGAGGCCGTCGGCACGCAAGGGCCCCGGCGACCTCGCCGACCTGCTGCGCAGCAACGGCACGTGGACCGTCCCGGCTGAACTGCGCAGCGCGCGGTTGACCGGGCCGACCAGACTGACGCATGTCGTCAGTGCACGCCTCGATCACCCCACCGGTCGCCGCGTGGATCGCCCGCCAGCAGATGTTCACCGTGGCCACGGCGCCGCTGACGGCCGACGGGCACGTCAACGTGTCGCCGAAGGGCCTCGACTCCCTGCGGATCCTCGACCCGATGACCGTCGCCTACCTCGACCTGACCGGCAGCGGCGTCGAGACGATCGCCCACGTCCGCGAGAACGGGCGGATCACGCTGATGTGGACGGCGCTCGACGGGCCCGCCGCGGATCGTGCGCGTGCACGGACGCGGCGAGGTCGCTCGGCTCGACGATCCGCGGTCGCCGGTGCTGTTCGGCTCGCCCCGGCGCGCGCGCGGTGATCCTCGTCCACGCCGACCGGGTCAGCGACAGCTGCGGCTACTCGCGTGCCGCTGTACGAGTTCGTCGGCCAGCGCACCAAGCTCACCGAGTGGGCCGAGGGCAAGCCGAGGCCCAGCTGATCGCGTACCGGGCGATCGAAGAACGCCCGACCTCGATCGACGGCCTCCCTGCCATCGAGCGCCCTGACGCCCCCGCCCGTCCGTGAGCCTCGGGTCGCCGGGCGCCGCTCGAACTTCACGGCCGGCCGGTCGGGCCCTGTTGGCGAGGTTCGGGTCGCCGGGCGCCGCTTGAACCCACGGTCCAGGACGGGTCGGCGCTGCGGGCGAACGCCGGCGGTCGGGGGCGCTCCTCGCCGCGCAGCTCGGCGACGAGGCGCACGAGCCGAGGCCATCACCTCAGTCGGCGGCGAGGCGCACCTCGGCCGCGGTCGGTTCGGTGGTCGCGCCGATGTTCATCAGCCGGCGCACGTCGATCGGCGCGCCGACACGCATCCGCACCTCGGGCCGGCGGACCACGTTGCAACAGCACCGCCGGTGACGATCCGCTTGCGCCCGACCACGTCGGTGCGCGCCGACCATCGCCACCGGCACGATGGGCGCGCCGGTGCCAGCGCGAGCCGGACCGCGCCGGTCTTGGACCGCTCCGGCCACAGCGCCGGATCTCGGGTGATCCGCCCCTCCGGGTACAGCCCGACGGCCTCGCCGGCGCGCAACGCCTCCGCAGCCGGCGTCGAGCGACTGCGGCGCGTCGGTGGTGTCCGCGCTTCGACCGGGATGAACCCGAGCCGCTGCGCCGAGCCGCCCGACGAGCGGGACGCCGGAACACGCCGGACGTGGCCAGCAGCCGCAGCGAGCGGCCGAGCCGCCGGCAGGCCAGTGCCAGCAGCACGCCGTCGGCGTAGCTGGTGTGGTTGGAGATGACGATCATCCCGCCGGCCGGCAGCCGTCGGGCCACCTTGCGCCGACCGCGCTGGCGCTCGACCTGCAGCCGGCTGAACGACCGGCGTGAGCGTGCCGACGACGGCCGCGGCACGGCGTAGACGACGGCGCCGGATCGGCCGGGATGTCGCCAGGAGCTCATCGGCGGAGTTACGATCAGGCGACCCGCGTGCGTGGCGGCGGCGCCGACCGCCTCAGCCGGTGACGAGCGCGTCGGCGATCGTCGAGCGCCTCGTCGATGACGGCGAGGCCGGCTCGCACGTCGTCGTCGCTGGTGTTGCACGGCGGGACGACGTGGATGCGGTTGAAGTGGGTGAACGGCCACAGGCCCTGCGCCTTGCACGCGGCGACGAGCTCGGCCATCGGCTGCGGCGTCGGCGCCGGCGGCGTTGAACGGCACGAGCGGCTCGCGGGTCTCGCGGTCGCGCACGAGCTCGATGGCCCAGAACACGCCGAGGCCGCGCACCTCGCCGACCGACGGGTGGCTTGGCCTGCAGCTTCGCCAGCGCCGGGCCGATGACGTCGGTGCCGAGCATGCGGGCGTGCTCGACGATGCCCTCCTCCTTGAAGATGTTGATGCTGCGCGACGGCCGAGGCGCAGGCCAGCGGGTGGCCGCGAGTAGGTGAGCCCGCCGGGGTACGGCGCGGTCGCGTGAACGTGTCGGCGATCGTGCCGGCTGATGACCACGCCGCCGAGCGGGCACGTAGCCGCGAGTTGACGCCCTTGGCGAAGCAGATGAGGTCGGGCGCGACGTCCCAGTGGTCGACGGCGAACCACTCGCCGCAGCGGCCGAAGCCGGCCATCACCTCGTCGGCGATCATCACGATGCCGTGCTGGTCGCACAGCTCGCGCACGCCGGCGAGGTAGCCGTCGCGGCGGGACGAGGATGCCGTTGGTGCCGACGACGGTCTCGAGGATGATGGCGGCGATGGTGTGCGGCGCCCTCGACCATGAGCACGTCGGCGCAGGTGCTGCGAGCGCCCGCTCGCACTCCTCGGCCTCGGTCGGTCGCGTGGAACGCCGAGCGGTACGGGTACGGGCCCCAGAAGTGGACGACGCCCGGGCATGCCCGGCTCGCTGGGCCAGCGGCGGGGGTCGCCGGTGAGCGTGATCGAGCCGCCGGTGGCGCCGTGGTAGCTGCGGTACGTGGCCAGCACCTTGTGCCGGCCGGTGTGCAGCCGGGCCATGCGCATCGGCGTTCTCGGTGGCCTCGGCGCCGCCGTTGGTGAAGAACACCATGTCGAGGTCGCCGGGCGGCCAGCTCGGCGATGAGCCGGGCCGCCTCGCTGCGCGCCTCGTTGGCGTGGAACGGGGCGATCGTGCACAGCGTGTCGGCCTGCTCCTTGATGGCGGCGACGAGCTTCGGGTGCTGGTGGCCGATGTTGACGTTGACCAGCTGGCTGGAGAAGTCGAGGTAGCGGTTGCCGTCCTCGTCCCAGAACCAGCTGCCCTCGCGCGCCGGCGACCACCAGCGGGTCGAGCGCGCCCTGCGCCGACCACGAGTGGAAGACGTGGGCCCGGTCGTCGGCGTAGGCGTCGCGAGGAAGTACGGTCGTGGCCAAGCGTCTCGTTCGTATCGCGCGACGCGTCGGACCGAACGCACCTCGCGCCGGCGCCCGACGCCGTCGCCGCGCGGACCGAGGCCGGCGGCGGCACCGGTGGGTACGTTCCGTGCCGTGCGCATCCTGGTGACCAACGACGACGGCATCGACTCGGTCGGGCTGCACGTCCTCGCCCGGGCGATGCGCCGCGCACGGCGAGGTCGTGATCATCGCCCCCGACAGCGAGTACTCCGGCGCCGGCGCGGCGCTCGGCGCGCTGCACCTGATCCAGCCCGAGGTCGCGCCGCGTGCACGTCGACGGCATCGACGAGGCCTGGTCGGTCACCGGCCCGCCGGCGCTGTGCGTGATGTTCGCCCGCCTCGGCGCGTTCGGCGCGCCGTTCGACCTCGTCGTCTCCGGCATCAACCCCGGCGCCAACGTCGGCCGGTCGGTGTACCACTCGGGCACGGTCGGGGCCGCGCTCACCGGCCGCAACGGCGGCATCTCCGGCGTCGCCGTCAGCCAGGCCGTCGCCGGCGTTCGGCGTCGAGGGCCAGGGCTGGGACGAGATGCTCCTCGGCCAGCAGTGGGAGACGCGCGGCGGCGGTCGCCGAGCGCGTTCGTCGGCGGGCTGGTCGCCGACGCTGCCGAGCGACGCCGGTGGTGGTCAACCTCAACGTGCCCAACTGCCCGCTCGACGAGATCAAGCGGCTGGCGGCGCGCCGCGGTCGGGCTCGAGCCGCCGCGACCGCTGGCCAAGGCCGAGCTGGAGCCGAAGGTCGGCCACGACGGCGCGTTCAAGGTGGCGATGGAGTGGGGCGACGCGCTCGAGCTGCCGCCGGACACCGACGGCGGCACGTCGAGGACGGCTACGTCTCGGTCACCTACCTCAGCCGGCTCGCACGAGATCGACCGTCCCGACATGGAGCCGGCCGAGCGTCCGCTCAGCGCGCTGGTCGCCGACGCCTGACCACCGCACGGGCCGGCAGGCCCGCTGACCGCGACCGCGCCCGTCGGGCGCGGTGGTGGTGCCCGCCGGTGCGGTCGTCGCCGGGGGACCGTCGTCGGCGGCCGCCGGCGGGCGTCGACGTCGGCGCGCACGACGCCGCCAGGGCCGGCGACGCGCCAGGCCAGCAGGAGGCCGCCGATGAACTCCTCGGCGTAGTGGCCGCGCTCGTAGATCGCGGCCAGGCACACGACCGGCCGCGCGCCGACGCCCACCGAGCGGCGTGAGCCACCGGCGGCGGACGATCCAGGCCACCGACATCGCCAGGTAGACGCGTGCGCAGCGCGTGACCGCTGGGGTAGCTGCCGAGTACGGAGCGAACAGCTGTCGCGCACGCAACAGGCCGATCGCCAGCATCACCACGTAGCCGGCGACCATGGCGACGACCTGCCAGCCGTCGCGCCGCCAGCCGGGCGAGCAGACGACGCCGACGGCCAGCGTCATCGGCAGAGTCGTCGACGGAGGTCGGCCGGCTGGTGGCGAGCTGTCGAGCGCTCGCTCGGTGGGCCTGGACGACGGTCGTCGATCGGGTCGCCGGCACCCGGCGTCGAACGTCGGGTTGTTCACCGCACGGCGCTCGGCCGTTGGTGTTGAACATCAACCAGTAGGCCGTGCCCGGGCTGCAGGTCGCGCGCGACGCGGCACGGTGTTCCACACGTCGCCGACGAGCTGCCCGGTCGCGGCTGACGGCGAGCGGACGATCCGGCCCGCCGTCGTCGTCGGAGTAGATCGCCAGCTGGAACTGGTCGAACGGGGCGGCGTCGACCGGACCGGCGACGTACACCGACATCGGCGGCGACCGCGCCGGCGCCATGGGCGCGACGAACGGCGTGCCGTTGATGTTGTCCGAGTCGCCGAGTCGATCTCGCGTGCCGATCGCGGCCTGCCGATCAGGGTCGGGACGAGCTCCGCGGCCATCGGGTCGGCCGGCGCGGCGAACGAGGCGCGCATGGGTACGCGATGTTCGAGCTCCCGTCGACTGCGTCGACGGTCGCCGGCCAGCTGCCGAAGGACTGGGCGGTCCACGCGCTGTGCCGACTGCCGTCGGCGATCCCGATGTGGACGACCGCGGTCCACACGCGCGAACGCGAGCAGCAGCACCGCCACGGGCCAGGGACTCCGACTCATGGCTCGTCTCCTCGCCCCGCCGTTCCCGTCGCTGAATGCCGGGTCGGCCGAGACCAAGGGCGGACGGGGACGACCCCTGCTGGTGCAGGCGATCAGGCGAATTCGCGGCGCCGATCGTCGGCGATCAGCGTGTCACGACGTCGCCCAGCGTGGCGTGGGCGCCGGTCGACCGCCGAGCGGCGGCGATCGCCTCGGCGGTGGCCAGCACGCGCTGGGCGTTGGCGACGTGGAGGTTCTCGATCATCCGGCCGTCGACGGTGACGACGCCCTTGCCGGCGGCGACGCCCTCCTCGAACGCGTCGATCACCCGCGCGGGCGTGCGTCGACGTCGTCCTCGCTCGGGGCCCACACGTCGTTGGCGACTCGACCTGGCCGGGGTGGATCAGCGTCTTGCCGTCGAAGCCCATCTCCCAGCCCTGCACGCACTCGGCGCGGAACCCGTCGAGGTCCTTGACGTCGTTGTACACGCCGTCGAGGATCACCTTGCCCGCCTCGCGGGCGGCCAGCAGCGCCGTGGCGAGGTGGGGGAGCAGCGGGTGGCGGCCGGGCAGCAGGCCGGCGCGCAGCTCGCGGGCCAGGTCGTTGGTGCCCATCACCAGCACGTTGACGCCGCGGGTGGGCGGCGATCGCGCGCACGTCGAACATCGCCGTCGGCGTCTCGATCATCGCCCAGATCGTCATCTCCGCCGGGCGCGCCGGCGGCGTCGAGCCGTGCCGACGACCTCGTCGAGCGTAGGCGACCGAGCCGACCTTGGGGATCACCACGGCGGACGCGCCCGATGTGGCGGCGGCGGCGATGTCGTCGGCGCCCCACTCGGTGTCGAGGCCGTTGCAGCGGATGGTCAGCTCGCGGTTGCCGTACTCGCCCGACCGGCCGCGGCGGCGACGCCTTCGGGCGGGCCTCGGCCTTGGCGTCGGGGGCGACGGCGTCCTCGAGGTCGAAGATGATCGCGTCGGCCGGGATGCGCCTTGGCCTTCTCCAGCGCCCGCTCGTTGGCCGCCGGCATGTACAGCACGGAGCGGCGCGGGCGCAGGCGGATCGACGCGGCGCTCACGACGGCGAACCCGTAGGCGGCGGCCAGCTCCGGATCGCGGTCGGCGAGCTCGTGGGCGAGCTGGACGACCACCTTGCACTGCTTGACGGAGGCGTCGTCCTCCATCTTCCCGTCGATCATCAGCGCGCCGGTGCCGTCGCCCATCGCGTCGATGATCCGCTGGGCGTGGGCCACGTCGGCCGGGCCGCGGGCTGAACACCCGCTTGGCGATCTCGATCTGCACCGGGTGCAGGCTCCACGCGCCGACGCAGCCGAGCAGGTAGGCGTTGCGGAACTGGTCCTCGCAGGCGACGACGTCCTTGATGTCGCCGAACGGCCCGTAGAACGGGAGGATCCCGTTGGCCACGCAGGCGTCGACCATCCGGGCGAGCGTGTAGTGCCACAGGTCCTGCTGGAACGTGGCCCGCGGCGCGTCGGGATCGTCGGCGACGGGTCGGCGCGCACCAGGTAGTCGGGGTGGCCGCCGCCGACGCGAGTGGTCTTCATCCGCCGGTTGGCGGCGAGGTCGGCCGGGCCGAGGCGACAGGCCCTGCATCCGCGGCGAGGCGCCGCAGATCTCCTCGAGGTTGGCCACGCCGCGGGCGGTCTCCAGGATCACGTGGATCATCAGCGGCTTGGTCAGCCCTGCCTTCGCCTCCAGCTGGGCGAGCAGGCGGTCCACGTAGTGGATGTCCTCGGCGCCCTCCACCTTCGGGATGTAGCGCGTCCAGGGGATTCGCGAAGAACTGCGGTCGTCTCAGCGCGGGGGTGCGGTGCAGCAGGATCGAGGTCCCCTTGGGGGCATAGGCGTACTTGTGCAGGTCCAGCGAGATGCTGGTGACCCCGTCCACCGCGAACGTCCACGGCCGCACGGGCCGGCCGAGCCGGGCGGCGTACGGCAGCACCCAGCCACCGATGCAGGCATCGACGTGGCAGCGCACGCCGCGGGCCGCCGCGGCGGCAGCCACCTCGGTCACGGGGTCCACCACGCCGTGGGGGTACGACGGGGCGCTGACCGC
>CAWHNR010000039.1:0-45045 GCA_963830575.1 uncultured Actinomycetota bacterium | reverse complement strand
TAGCTGTTCTATCCACGGAGGTTGAGCACCCAGGGCGTGTCCTGCACACGTAGGTGAAGGCTCCCGTAGTGAGGTGTGGAGCTACCACAGCAACCACCTCTGACCACAGGAGCCTTCGTGTCCCACGCTACCCATGCCAACGCTGTCCTGACTCCTCGCGGGCGGTTGATGCTGGCCCAGCTCGTCGTTGATGAGGGCTGGACCTACGCCCGTGCCGGTGAGCGGTTCTCGGTCGGGACCACGACCGTGCGCCGGTGGGCCCAGCGCTACCGCGACCACGGCGCGGAGGGCATGTGCGACCGGTCCTCACGACCGCGCCGCTCACCGAACCAGACCAGCCAGCGCCTGGAGCGACGCATCCTGGGGCTGCGAGTCTCACGCCGCTGGGGACCAGCCCGCATCGCCTACCACCTGCGGATCAACCCCTCCACGGTCCACAAGGTCCTGACCCGTTACAAGTGCCCGCGGCTGAAGTGGATCGACCCCGCGACCGGCACCAGGGTCAAGAGCACCGAGAAACGCTCCTACGTCCACGACGCACCCGGTGACCTGATCCACGTCGACATCAAGAAGCTCGGCCGGATCCCGGCCGGCGGCGGGTGGAAGAAGACCGGCAAGGTCATCGGAGCCCGCAACAACAAACGCGAACGACCCGGATACGCCTTCATCCACCACGCCGTCGATGACCACTCCCGACTGACCTACTCCGAGATCCACGGTGATGAGAAGAAGGAAACAGCCGTCGGGTTCATCCAACGCGCCCGCGCGTTCTTCGCCGCCCACGGCGTCACGATCAAGGCCGTGCTGACCGACAACGGGTCCTGCTACCGATCCAAGCTCTGGGCCAAGACCCTCGCCGCAGCGACGATCAAACACCGTCGAACCCGGCCCTACCGACCACAGACCAACGGCAAGGTCGAACGGTTCAACCGGACCCTGCTCGAGGAATGGGCCTACGCCACCACCTACACCTCAGAAGCCGAACGCGTCGCCGCGTACCCCGCCTGGCTCCACCACTACAATCACCACCGCGGCCACACCGCACACAAAGGCCAAGCACCCATCACCCGCGTGCCCAACGTCCCCGGATCCAACAGCTAGCGACCGCTCCCACACGGTGGTTGAGGAGGTCGCGCTAGCGACCGTCTCGAAACCTCCGAGCCGCAAGGGCCCCGCGCGGCAAGCCATCGAGCCTCACCACACGGTGGTTGAGGAGGTCGCGCTAGCGACCGTCTCGAAACCCCCGAGCCGGAAGGCCTGTCGAGGGAAGCCATGGACGTCACCAGGTTTCGAGACGCTCCCTAGCGGGAGCTCCTCAACCAGCGTTGGCAGGTTTCGAGACGCTCCCTAGCGGGAGCTCCTCAACCAGCGTTGTGTCGGCGTCAACCAGCGTCGGCGACCACCACGTCGCGGTGCCAGCTCTCGGTGACGTACCGCGTGGCCCACCCCATCGAGACGTACAGCCCGTCGGCACCGGTGGAGGAGTCGGCGTCGACCTCGAGGCCGACCTTGTCGCGGCCGCGGAGCGCGGCGTCGGCGACGATCGTGCGCAGGAGGCCCTTGGCGACACCCCGGCCGCGCGCGGCCTCGCGCACGCCGATGTAGGCGACGTACGAGGCGTCGGTGCCGACGAGGGCGCCGACCGGCTCGTCGCCGTCCTCGAGCTCGGCGAGCCACCAGTGGTCCCAGCGGTGGTCGGGGTCCTCGCGCAGCCGGTGGAGGAACTCGTCGAAGGTCTCCTCCCACGAGTTGAAGTGGTCGACGAACGCCTCCTCGAGGACGTCGTGCACCGCGCGCAGGTCGTCCTCGTCGGGCATCCCGTCGCCCGCGCGGCGCACCAGGCGGAAGCGCACGCCGCGGTCGCTCCACAGCTCGACCGACGGCACCAGGTCGCGCTCGTCCGGCGCCACCGGTCGGCTCATCTGCCACCACGTGCGCACCTTGCGGAACCCGGCCGCGGCCAACCACCGCGCCTGCCGCGCGTCGTCGGCGAAAGCGCCCGTGTCGACCTGCTGGACGTCGAGGCCGCGGCCCGCCCCGACGGCGCGGGCCTGGCCGACCGCCCACTCGACCAGCAGGTCCGAGCAGGCCCGGCCGACCTGCTCGTCGAGCAGGCGCGAGACCACGTGCACGAAGAGCATCCGCCCCCCGGCGCGGTCGTGCACGCTCCCCCACGCCTGCACCACCCCTGCCTCGTCGCGGACGACGACGTTCTCGCGCATCCGCAGCCCGTGCTCGGAGACCTCCATCAGGACGTCGTCCTCACCGGCCCCCGGCCATCCCCGCCCGCGACGCTCGTGGTCGCGCAGCAGCTCGGTCAGCCGGGCGACGTCGGCGGGATCGGCGGGGTCGGGGCTGCCGACGGTCCAGGCGTCCGGCAGCACGGGGTGCTGGTCGGCGAGATCACCCACGAGCTCCTCGGGGTCGGACTCGAACCGGGACTCGTCAGGGATCACGTCGGTCGATTCTGCCGGTAGGCCGCGAGATGTCCTACGGCGCGCCACCGAGCCCGCACGCCCGCAGCACCGACGGACGGACCTCGGCCCGCCTCGTGCGGTTCCTGGTGGTCACGACGCCGGCACCCGCGGGAGCCGAGCGGTCGCGGTAGACGCGCCAGCGCCCGAGGAACACCTTCGCGTACCCGGCCCGGCGCAGCACCACCTGGAACGAGCGGGTGATCGCGTTGTCGACGCCCATCACCACCACGGCGGCCGGACGACGGTCGAGCACCTCGTCGTGCCAGGCGTCGAGCCCGCCCGGGGTCTGCTCGACGCGCAGCAGCCCGATGCCCGAGCCGATGTAGACGAACCGGTCGTGGTTGGTGCGCCGGGTCAGGACGAGCGGCGTCGCGTCGCCCATCACGAGCAGCTCGCCGTCGCCGACGAGGGCGTCGAGGGCGCACGCGGAGCGGCGCTGCTGCGCCAGGTGCGCCCCGGGCGCCGACGCCGCACCGACCGCCGACACCACGACCAGGGCGGTCGTGACGAGGCAGGCGACCACGCGCCACGGCGTCCCGCGCCCCCACGCGACCAGGACGGCGGCCCCCAGGCAGCCGAACGGCACGAGCGGCAGCAGGTCGGCGTAGCCCTGGTAGTCGACCGCCGTGTACGCCGTCAGCACCAGGGCCGCCGGCACCACGACCACGACGAGCGGGTCGCGGCGCTCGCCGGCGCGCCAGCGCACCACCGCGACGGCCACGAGCACGAGCAGCCCGGCCACCACCACGACACCACCGACGCCGAAGTGGTTGCCGATGCTGTTCGCGACCGCCTCGACCTTCTCCACCGGCGTGCGCCGCGTGTGGGCGATGCCGGTGAACGGGAACCGCACCGCGTAGGCGTACCGCCTCGGGCAGGGCACCGGTCACCCCGAGGTAGCCGAGCAGCACCGACCGCGGGGGCCGCGACGCCCAGCGCCAGGCGGCGGACGACGTCGCGCCGCTCCTCGGACGCCAGCACCGCCATGACCATGGCTGCCAGCAGGCACAGCGCGACCGGCTGCCAGGTCGCCCCGGCGAGGGCGGCGAGCACCCCGGCGGCGAACCAGCGGTGCGAGGCGAGGGCCCACAGGCACCAGACGGCGAAGGCGGCGGTCAGGACCTTGACCTCGGGGCCCTCCCACGCCGAGCGGCTCCACGCGTCGACGCTGAGCGAGGAGAGGGCGGCCGCCGACCGACGCCAGCACCGACCGCGTGACGACGAACGCGAGGGCGTAGGTGCCGAGCACCGCCGCGACGAGGGCCACGGCGAAGACCACACGCACGCCCCCGAGGTCGGTCAGCCCGGTCAGGCGCCCGAGCGCGACGCCCGCACCCGGCACCAGCGCGGCGAGCGGGCCCTTGGGGTCGACGATGCTCTCGTAGGGCGGCGTCCCGGCGACGACCTGCTGACCGGCGTAGGCGTACACGGACGCGTCGCGCAGGAGCGGGCCGTCGACGGCCCGCAGCGCCGAGGTGACGAGCGTCGCGGCAGCCACGCCGGCGGCGCCCAGCAGGGCGTCACGCGCCGCCGGCACCGGGGTCAAGGCCGGTCGGCCAGGACGGCCCCCAGCCCCTCGCCGTCGCGCTCGAAGTCGAACGTGAAGTCGGCGTGGAACCCCGAGTCGTCGACGGGGTCGCACCACACCTGGTGCAGCCGGTGGCCCACCAGGGCGGCGAGGCACGGCTCGACCACGGCGCCGTAGGACGACGACCCGATCGCCACCACGCGCTTCGGGCCGCCGGCGAGACCGAGGTGGTAGAGCCCGCTCCCGGTGAAACCGCCGACCACCTCGGCAGCGCGCACCAGCGCCACCTGCTCGGCGAGCGGGTGGTCCTCGGGGTAGAGCACCTCGAAGCCGTGCTCGGCGAACAGCTCCTCGACCGCACCGGCGTTGGTGCAGGAGCGCCGCCGCGACGTGCGCCGGCTGAAGAACACCCGGGAGGGACGGTCGGCGGCCGGTGCCCGGCGCTGGAGGGCCGCGCCGACGCCGTCGTAGACCCCGGCCAGCACGCGGGTGCACCCGGTCGGGCAGCGCGAACGCCGGCGAGGCGGTGATCAGCCGCTCGACCGTCGCCGGCTCGTCGATCACCGTGAGCCGGTCGGCGGGGATGCCGGAGGCCTCGAGCAGCTCGGTCTCCCACGGCGCGAGCGGCGTGTGCGGCCGGCGGCTCACCAGCACCCGCGCGTCGGGGAAGGTGTCGAGCACGTGCGGCCAGGCCCAGGTGCGCGTGACCTGCTCGAGCAGGTGGTGCCCGAACTGGCCGCGCCACTCGTTGTCGAGGTGCAGGTAGGTGCCGTCGAGCTTCTGCGAGCGGACGCGGCGGCGCGAGCACCGCCCGCCGCGTCACGCCGGTCAGCCGGTGGTTCGACAGCCGGGCCCGGTGCTGGCGCCGGTAGCTGTCGGGCAGGACGACGTTGCGGTGGAGCACCGCCGCCTGCAGGTGCGACTCCGCGCCCTCGTGCGAGCGCAGCGTGAGCGGGAGCGCATCGAAGGTGCGCGGCAGGGCGGCGACGCGGTCCGGGTCGTTGCCGCTCACCGCGCCGCGCGCGGTCCACGCCTCACCGGGCACCCGCAGCAGCACCTCACCGGCGTCGGGTCCGGCTGTGCGGAGGTACTCCTCCATGTCGGCCTCGACCAGCTTGGTGGCCGCCTCGGCGACGACCCGCGCCACCAGGAGCTCCTCGTCGAGGTGGACCTCACCGACCAGGTCGCCCAGCGGTCGCGCCGACGCCGTCGGCCATCGCCTCGAAGCCGTCCACGAGCCTCGCGGCGCGGCGGACGACGACGCAGCCGCCCCGGCGCACGTGGGGCACGAGCTCGCGGAACCGGCGCCGGACGGCGTCCCCGCGTGCCGCGTCGACCACGACGTCGAACCGGCCGCGGGCCGCGAGCCACGGGTGGTCGAGCTCGCCCTGCCCGAGGACCACCACCAGCACCCGGGCGCCCGGGTAGGCCTCGGCGAACGCCGCCTCGAGGCGCTCGGACGACGGCCCCGGACGTGCGACGACCAGGCAGACCGCCGCGTCGTCCCGGGGACCGAACTGTGCCTGCCCGCGCACCAGCTCGACCGTGCGATCGATCCACGTCATGACGCAGGGACTCTATCCCGGCGGATCCCGCCGGATCCGTCAGACCTCGCTCGGACCGACTGGCCCGCCGCGTGTAGGTTCGCCCGCATGGCCGGGACCCGACGCACCTTCGTGCTCGGCGTCGGCGCCCAGAAGGCGGGCACCACCTGGCTCTCGCGGTACCTCGACTCCTCCCCGGAGTACGAGTCGGGCTACCGCAAGGAGTACCACGTCTTCGACAGCCTCGACCTGCCGTCGGAGGGCTGGATGCTGGCCCGCATCGTGCGGCTGGCCCGCCAGTCCCTCGAGGCCGTCGAGCAGCGACAGCCGGCCGACCCCGAGGTCCTCCACCGGCTCGCCATGGTCGCGGACCCGGCCTACTACTACGACTACTTCGCCGGGCTCGACGAGCAAGGGCGACGGCGTCCACGCCACCGGCGACATCACGCCCGACTACGCGATGCTCTCGGCCGAGCGCATGGCCGACATCCGCGACCAGCTGGCCGCGCGCGGGCTCCACACGGTGGTGGTGTTCCTGATGCGCGACCCGGTCGAGCGCATCTGGTCGCACATCAGGATGAAGGCCCACCGGCGTCCCGGCCAGTTCGACGTGCCGCTCCAGGAGGTGCTGGCGCGTGACCACGCCGAGCACTCCTACGCCGGCCGCACCCGCTACGAGGAGACCCTCGCGACCCTCGACCAGGTGTTCGCCGCGGACGACGTCCACGTCGGGCTGTACGAGACGCTGTTCGCCGACCCCAAGCAGGCGCGCACGATCGCGCGGCTGGTCGGCATCGACCCGCCGCGCCCGAAGCTCGGCCAGAAGCGCAACGCCTCACCGCGCCCCGACGCCGGCCTGCCCGAGGAGGTCGCACGGCCCGTCGCCGAGCACTTCGCCGAGACCTACCGCGAGGTCGCGCGACGGCGTCCCGACCTCGACGTGGCGCTCGCACTGGCCCCACGCCAGGTACGTCCTCTGACCCGTGGGGGTCGAGGAGGTCGCGCCAGCGACGCTGTGGGGGTCGAGGAGGTCGCGCTTGCCACGCTGTGGGGGTCGAGGAGGTCGCGCTTGCCACGCTGTGGGGGTCAGGAGGTCGCGCTTCACGGTTCGAGGAGGTCGCGCTAGCGACCGTCACGAGACCACTCCCGGTTCATGGCTCCTCTCGCGAAGCCGTGGACCTCACCGGGTTTCGAGACGCTCCCTAGCGGGAGCTCCTCAACCACCGTCGGTGTGAGGGTCGAGGAGGTCGCGCTAGCGACCGTCACGAGACCACTCCCGGTTCATGGCTTCTCTCGCGAAGCCGTGGACCTCACCGGGTTTCGAGACGCTCCCTAGCGGGAGCTCCTCAACCACCGTTGGTGTGGGGGTCGAGGAGGTCGCGCTAGCGACCGTCACGAGACCACTCCCGGTTCATGGCTTCTCTCGCGAAGCCCTGGACCTCACCGGGTTTCGAGACGCTCCCTAGCGGGAGCTCCTCAACCATCGTTGGCGACTGGTTTCGAGACGCTCCCTAGCGGGAGCTCCTCAACCACCGTCGGCCTCAACCACCGCGGGATGCGTCAGGCGTGCTTGCGGTCCGGCCGGTTCTGCCAGGCGCTGAGCTCGTGCTGGACCAGGTCGAGCTCGTGCTCGAGCTCGGCGACGCGGACGACGGCGAGCGCGGCGCGCTCCTCGGCCTCGTTGAGGCGGGCGGTGGTGCGCTCGAGGTCGACGGCGGCGGCCTCCTGCAGGGCGAGCACGCGGTCCTGCTCGACCGCGAGGTGCTCGCGGGTGGCGACGACGTCGGCGACGGCGTCGGACAGGCGGGTCTCGAGGCGCTCGATGGTGGCCTGGGCGCGGGCGAGGCGATCGCTCGTGGTGGCGACGTACGCGGCCTGCTCGGCCGTGCGGCTCTCGGTGATGGCGAGGTAGGCGCGTGCCTGGTCGGCACGGTCGACGGCCCACTGGGTGCGGGTGTCGGTCACCTCGGCGTAGGTGATCCGGGTGGCGGCGCCGCCGAGGGCGACGGCGGTGACGGCGGCCAGCGTGGCGAGGAGCCACGAGCCGCTGACGGCCGCGGCGACGACGGCCGCCACGGCCAGGGCGAGGAGCGCGACGGCCACGACGAGTCGGGTCGAGCGCTGCCTGCGGCGCGAGGGCGCCGGAACTGACGGGGAAGTCATGCCTGACAAGTTAGGGCTCCTCACCCCCGGATCTGACGCGACACGCACGCTCGAGGAGCAGGGATGTGACGACCATCGAGATCCCGCCGAGGCCCGCGAGGCCGCCGCGCCACATCCGGTCGTCGGCCAGCTCGGAGGGATCCCCCACCCAGCTGGCGGCGTACCCGAGGTAGCCGCCGCCGACCAGCGCCCCCACGTAGGCGCACGCCCGGGCGAGCACGAGGCGGTTGACCGCGCGCTGCGGCTCGAGCCGCTCGGCGCGCACGTGCACGACCCGCCAGGTCGACCAGGCGGTGTAGCCGAGGATCGCCGCCACGAACAGCAGCGCGGTCGGCTGGGCCCAGCTGATGAGCGGCGGGGTGCCGCGGCGCTCGGCGAGCGGGTGCAGGAGGTAGCCGAGGACGAACCCGCCCAGACCCCAGGCGACCAGCTCGGCGGCCGACATCGGCCGGAGCGTGCCGCCGCCGTCGTCGGGCGGGGTCACGGGGTCACCGGGGCCGGAGCTACTCGGTGTCGAGGATCAGGTCGTCGCGCAGCGTGACGCCGTCGAGGCCGGTCTTGAGCAGCAGGTCGGCGATCGGGCCGTACCCGGGCAGCTCGGCCTCGGGCTCGAGGTCGAACCAGGGCTTGAGGACGAAGGCCCGCTCGGCGGCGCGGGGGTGCGGCAGCTGCAGCGACTCGGTGTCGCTGCGGCGGTCGCCGACGACGATGAGGTCGACGTCGAGGGTGCGCGGGGCGTTCGGGACGTTGCTGCGGTCGCGGTCGTAGGCGTCCTCGACGGCGAGCGCCCGGTCGAGCAGGCGGTTGGCGGCCAGCGTCGTGTCGGCCAGCAGGATCGCGTTGAGGAAGTTCTGCGAGCCGGGCGGACAGTCGACCGGCTGGGTCTCGTAGACCGGCGAGACGCTGGTGACCCACACGTCGGGGGTGTCGGCGATCGCGTCGACCGCTCCCTGGAGCGCGGCCATCGAGTCGCCCAGGTTCGAGCCCAGTGAGATCACGACCCGCCTGATCGGGCGCATCTCACCGGTGAGGGTGTCGGCGTCGATGATGTGGGGGTTGGGGGTCTCAGTCACGGGTGACCTCGCGCTTTCGGGTGATCGTCAGCGCGACGTCGGTGAACGTCGCGTCGATGGGGGCATCCGGCTTGTGGACGGTGACCCGCGCCCATTCAACACGAACGTCCAAGAGACAGACCTCCGCGATCCGCTGGGCGAGAGCCTCGATCAGGTCGAGCGGGTCGCTCTCCACGGCGGCCTTGACCGAGGCCACGAGACTCCCGTAGTCGACGGTGTCGTGCAAGTCGTCGGACAACGCCGCCGGGCGGGTGTCGAGGCCCAGCGTGAGGTCGACGAGGAAGGTCTGACCCTCGCGCTTCTCGAACTCGAAGACGCCGTGATGACCCCAGCACTCGATGCCGACGACGCTCAGCTGGTCCGCTCCCACACCGCCAGCACATCACGGGTTCCCCGGACGTCGTGCACCCGGACCCCCCACACCCCCCGCTGGGCGAGCACGAGGGTGAGCGCGTGACCGGCCACCTCGCGCTCGGCGACCGCGCGCGGGGCACCGTCGGGCCCGGCCAGGAGGGCGCCGAGGAACGACTTGCGGCTCGCGCCGACCAGCAGCGGGAAGCCGAGACCGGCCACGGCGTCGAGGCCCGCGAGCAGCTCCCAGTTCTGGTCGCCCCGCTTGGCGAACCCCAGCCCGGGGTCGAGCACCAGCCGGTCGTCGGGGATGCCGGCCGCGCGGACGGCGTCCACGCGCTCGGCCAGCTCGCGCCGGACCGCCTCGACGACCCCGCCGGGCTCGTCGTAGACGGCGAGGTCGTTCATCCGGTCGCTGTGGGCCCGCCAGTGCATCGCGACGTAGGTCGCACCGGCCGCCGCCGCGACGTCGAGGATCCGGGGGTCAGCCAGCCCACCCGAGACGTCGTTGACGATCGTCGCGCCGGAGCCGAGGGCGGCCTCGGCCACCTCCGCGCGCATGGTGTCGACCGAGACCCGGGCCCCCTCGCGCGCCAGCGCCTCGATCACGGGCACGACGCGTCCGAGCTCCTCCTCGACCAGGGGCCGGGTGGCCCCGGGGCGGGTCGACTCGCCGCCGACGTCGATGATGTCGGCCCCCTCGCCGAGCAGCCGGCGTCCGTGCTCGATCGCGGCGGCGGTGTCGTCGTAGCGGCCACCGTCGGAGAACGAGTCGGGCGTCACGTTCACCACGCCCATCACGACCGGCCTCACCGACATGGCCGTGAACCTACTCGGCCGCCCTCGCCAGCTCGACCGCCCGCGTTGTTACGGTCTCACCGTGCCGCCGGACCACATCCCGTTCACCTACTTCATCGTGGGGGCGCAGAAGGCCGGCACGTCGACGCTGTGGCAGACCCTCAACCGGCACCCGCACGTCGCCACCGCGCCCACCAAGGAGATGCACTACTTCACGCGGGACGACGTCGACTGGAGCAGGCCGAGCCACGACGACTACGCCTGCCCGCGCCGCAAGCCGGAGCAGCACGTGGCCGGCGAGGCGACGCCGGCCTACCTCTGGTGGCCGCGGGCGCTCGAGCGGCTGCACGGCTACAACCCCGACGCCCGGCTCGTCGCCACGCTCCGCGACCCCGTCGAGCGGCTGTTCTCGCACTGGGTGATGCTGCGCTCGATGCGCAGCGCGGCCCTCGACTGGCCGACGCTGCTCGAGCGGTCCTGGAGCAAGGACCTGCCCAGCGAGCTGCCCGACCGGCCGCGCCACGTCCTCAAGGGCAGCTACAGCGCCATCTCCCGCGGCTTCTACAGCGCCCAGCTCGAGCGCGGGTTCGACGTCTTCGACCGGGAGCAGTGGCTGGTGCTCGAGTTCCGCTCGATGCTGGCCGACATGCCCGCGACGCTCGACCGGCTGACCGACCACGTGGGGGTGCGTCGGTTCCACCGGCCACCCGAGCCCCGGCACGCCAAGCGCGGGGTCGACGTCGTCACCGGCACGCGCCCCACGGGCGAGGACGTCGTCCGCCTGGCCGAGCTCTACGCCCCCGACCTCGCCCGGCTTCCCGCCCTGACCGGCCTCGACGTCGGTCACTGGCCGACGGTGCGGGTGCTCGCCGGCGACCTCGACCCGGACGAGCTGGCGACGTCCCTCGTCGCCAAGCTCGACTGGCGCGAGAGCCGGCCGGCCTAGACCCGGACCTGGGCCCAGCCGCTGAGCATGTGGTGGTCGGACGACGTCCCGCGCACCCTCAGCAGGTGCGGACCGCCCGGCGGCAGCCGGTTGGCGGAGAAGAAGATGTAGTCGATCTTGATCTTGCCCTTGTCGAAGGTCGTGCTCAGCGCGCGCCGGCAGAACAGCACGTCGCGCGGGCAGGCGGTCGCCTCCTGGAACCGGCCCAGCCCGTCGACGAGGTACATCTGGTCGAGGGTCCGGGTGCGCTTGGCGGCGTTGAAGTCGCCGCCGACCACCACCAGCCCGCCCTTGTCGATCCAGCGGCCGGTGATGCGCCGCACCTCGCGGGCCTGCCGGAACTGGATGTCGCGCATCCGCTGACGGCCCTTGCTGGTGTTGAGCAGGTGGGTCGAGCACAGGTGCACCCTCACCTCCTTGAACCAGTGCAGGCACGCCATGCCCTGGTCGCGCCCGCTGTCCTGCGAGCGGAACGGGTGCGTGGTGACCTCGGCGTCGTCGCCACCGGTCCAGATGGCGACGTTGCCGGACGCCATCCGCTGCCGCTCGCCCAACGGGATCGGCTCGGTGTCGAGCAGGCAGGGCCGCGACGTGGTGTCGGGCTTCCACGCGACCGACCAGTGCGGGTGCTCCTGACGCAGGTCGCGCACCTGCCACCAGCACACCTCCTGCAGCGTGATCAGGCGGGCGCCCACGTGCTCGGCGCGGCTCAGCGCGGTGGCCAGCGCCGACGCCTTGCGCTCGATGTTGAGGTCGACGACGTCGACGCGGCGCAGCGGCCGGCCCGGCTGGCCCGTGTGCGTCGTCTGCGTCGACCCGCGCGGCCGGGCCGTCGCGGCGGGATCGCCGGCCGCCGCGCTGGAGGTCGCGGTCGTGGGCGCGAGCAGGGCGAGCACCAGCAGCAGCGGGACGGCGAGAGCGCGCACGGGCACGCGCGGGAGGGTGGGCCGGGCGGTCATGGGTGGCGGACTCCGGGACAGGCGGGGGCGTGGCTGGGGTCGGCCCCGGGCTCCGAGCGGCTGGGCGCAGGACGACGGTAGTGCTCCGGCGGATTGTCCGACAGCCGAACCGTCGAATTCGTCGTCGAACTTAATCAGGCGTCTTGGTCGGCCGAGGCCGTCGGGAACCGGAGTCGGCCCCCAGCACGTCGGTCGAGCGACCCCGACGGAAGGTGCTCCATGACCCAGGCGAGTTTCGCCGTGCCCCGGGTGCTCCCGTTCGCGGTGGGCGAGGATAGGGCCGTGACCTCGGACCGGGACGCGGACTTCAGCGCGTTCGCCGCTGCGCGGTGGACGTCGCTGGTGCGATCCGGGGTCGTGCTCGGCTGCTCGCTCGAGGACGCCGAGGACCTCGCGCAGAACGCCCTCCTCAAGTGCTACGGCGCCTGGCGCCGGGTGCAGAGGGCCGACGACCGCGACGCCTACGTCTACACGGTGCTGCTCAACTGCTACCGCGACAGCCGGCGGCGCCGGTGGTGGGGCGAGCGGCCGACCGACGAGCTGCCCGACCGCGGCGTGGCCGACCGGTCGGAGGAGGTCGACGCGACGGACACCGTGCGCCGCGCCCTGGAGGCGCTGGCCCCGGAGGCGCGCGAGGTCGTCGTCCTGCGGCACCTCGCGCAGCTGAGCGAACGACAGACGGCCGAGGTCCTGGGGATCGCGCCGGGCACCGTGAAGAGCCGGCTCTCGCGGGCCCTCGCCCAGCTCGCGACCAGCCCGCACCTCGTCGAAGGGAGACGTCCATGACGGGCCAGGACCCGGAGACCCGTGAGGCGCTCGACACCCTGCTCGCCGCGCTGCCCACCGCGCCGGCCCCGGTGGCCGAGCTGCTGACCCGCGGCCGCACCCGCCGGCGGCGCCGCACCGCGCTGGGCGCGGGCCTCGCGGCAACGGTCGTCGTGGCCTCGCTGGCGACCGCGACCGTGCTCGTGCAGCGCGACGGGACCGCCGGCGGCGGCACGACCCCCGTGGCCGTCGACCCGTCCGCCGACGCCGCCACCACGGCCCCGGCACCGATCACCCTCGACCTGAGCGCCTCGGCCGGCCCCTCGGGCCCGCGCCTCGCGGACGGCGTCCTGACCAGGGTCCGCGTGAAGGCGACGGTCCCCGGCACCCCCGGCGCCGTCGTCGGCCGCGAGGGCCTGCCGTGGCGCCACCAGGTGCCCGGGCTCGTGCCCGGGGTGTACGTGATCGTCGGCGAGGTGCTCGAGGACGGCCGGACCGTCAGCTCCTGCCGCCGCACCGTGACGATGGACGAGAGCATCGGGCTCGACCTGGTGTTCCGGGCCGGCGAGGCCTGCTCGATCCGGGTGCCGGGCGCGTAGCAGTCGCCCAGGCGACGCTCGCGGTGGTCGCGGCCTGCCACCGGTCCAATGACTCGAACCCGTCATGGCGATCGGCCCCGGGCTGGTGCAACGGGCCTCGGTCAGGACTCGCACCCGGCCGAGCTCGGCCCCTCCGGGTCGTCGCAGCTGGTCGACAGCGCCCCCGGGGCCGCTACCAGCACCACGATCAGCACCACGACGACGAGGACGCCGACACCGAGTCGCAGGGGCGACCGGCTCGCGGACGGCCACGACGACAACGGTCGCCATCGCCACGATCGGCGCGAAGAGCTGGACGAAGAAGTAGCCGGTCGCCCACTCCGAGCGGCAGAACCGGCCCGCGGTCGAGGCGTCGGGCACGTACGGGTAGCCGCCGTCACCACCGCAGAGTCCGAAGACGGTGAAGATCGCCACGTAGAACGACACCGGCGCGACGAGGAGCAGCACGAGCGCTCCGACGAGGCCGAGGACGAGCCGGCTCGGCCTGTCGTCCCTCGTGACCGGACCGGTCGGCGTGGCTGAGCTCCGCATGACCGCATCGTGCGTGTCGACGGGCCGCCCGTCGTGAGTACCGGGGCTCAACGTCCGGGTCTGTGGCGCTGCGGTGGTCTCGTGACGGTCCCTAGCGGGACCTCCTCGACCCTCACGGGACGGCAGTCTCGACCGTGCGGTGGACTCTCGATTCGACGGTCCCGCTAGCGCGGACCTCCTCGACCCTCACGGGTGGGTCAGCGGGAGCGGTGGATGAGGGCCATCGCCTCGGCGCGGGTGGCGGGGTCGGTGCGCATCTGGCCGCGGACGGCGGAGGTGAGGGTGCGGGCGCCGGCCTTCTTGACGCCGCGCATCGTCATGCAGAGGTGCTCGGCCTCGATCACCACGATCACGCCGCGGGCGTCGAGGATCTCCATGAGGGCGTCGGCGACCTGGGTCGTGAGCCGCTCCTGCACCTGCGGGCGCTTGGAGTAGACGTCGACCAGGCGGGCGAGCTTGGAGAGGCCGGTGATCTTGCCGGAGTCGGCCGGGATGTAGCCGACGTGGGCCACGCCCGTGAACGGCACCAGGTGGTGCTCGCACATCGACCACAGCTCGATGTCGCGCACCAGCACCATCTCGTCGTGACCGAGGTCGAAGGTGGTGGTGAGGACGTCCTCGGGGCGCTGGCGCAGGCCCTGGGTGAGCTCGGCGTAGGCGCGGGCCACGCGTGCGGGCGTCTCGAGGAGGCCTTCGCGGTCGGGGTCCTCGCCGATCGCGAACAGCAGCTCGCGGACGGCGGCGGCCGCGCGGTCGTGGTCGAACGTCGGGCACCGTCGCAGGGTCCGGCGAGACGCCGGAGATGGGGTCGACCACGTCAGGATCCCGGTGCCGGCGGCTGCGGCGTGCCGCCGAGGCCGGGGTCGCCGTGGACGTCGCCACCCGGGCCGGGCGGCGTCACCACGATGGCGGACTCGGGCTGCTTGTCGAGCAGGCCGTTGAGGGCGGCGCGGTCGCGGATCTCCTGCGGGATCTCGACCGGCGGGATCGACGACGGGTTGCGGGTCGCCGAGCCGGTCCAGGCGGGCCGCACCGGGCGTCGGCGCAGCGCGGTGAAGACCTCCGCGACCTGCTCCTTGTCGAGGGTCTCCTTGTCGAGGAGCGCGAGCACCAGGGCGTCGAGCACGTCGCGGTTCTCCTCGACGATGTCGAAGGCCTCCTGGTGGGCGGAGGTGAGCAGCTTGGTGACCTCGTCGTCGACGATCGCGGCGACGTCCTCGCTGTAGTTGCGCGAGTGGCCCATGTCGCGGCCGAGGAAGGGCTCGGAGTTGTCGTTGCCCAGCTTGATGGCGCCGAGCCGCTCGGTCATGCCGTACTGGGTGACCATCGCGCGGGCCAGGTTGGTGGCCTTCTCGATGTCGTTGCCGGCACCAGTGGTCGGGTCGTGGAAGATCAGCTCCTCCGCCGCACGGCCGCCGAGCATGTACGCCAGCTTGTCGAGCAGCTCGGAGCGGGTCTGGCTGTACTTGTCCTCGTCGGGCAGCACCATCGTGTAGCCGAGGGCCCGCCCGCGCGGGAGGATCGTGATCTTGTGCACCGGGTCGCTGCCGGGAAGGGCCGCGGCGACGAGCGCGTGGCCGCCCTCGTGGTAGGCCGTGACGAGCTTCTCCTTCTCGCTCATCAGGCGGGTGCGCCGCTGCGGGCCGGCGATGACGCGGTCGATGGCCTCGTCGAGCGCGTGGGCGTCGATCAGCTTCTTGTTCTCGCGCGCGGTCAGCAGCGCGGCCTCGTTGAGCACGTTCGCGAGGTCGGCACCGCTGAAGCCGGGCGTCCGGCGGGCGACCGACTCGAGCTTGATGTCGGCGGCGAGGGGCTTGCCGCGCGAGTGCACCTGGAGGATCTTGGTGCGGCCGGCGAGGTCGGGGGCGTCGACCTGGATCTGGCGGTCGAAGCGGCCCGGACGCAGCAGGGCCGGGTCGAGCACGTCGGGCCGGTTGGTCGCGGCGATGAGGATCACGCCGCCGCGGACGTCGAAGCCGTCCATCTCGACGAGCAGCTGGTTGAGCGTCTGCTCGCGCTCGTCGTGGCCGCCGCCCATGCCGGCGCCGCGGTGACGGCCCACGGCGTCGATCTCGTCGATGAAGACGATCGCCGGGGCGTTCTCCTTGGCCTGCTCGAACAGGTCGCGCACGCGGGAGGCGCCGACGCCGACGAACATCTCGACGAAGTCCGACCCGGAGATCGAGTAGAAGGGGACGCCGGCCTCGCCGGCGACGGCGCGGGCGAGCAGGGTCTTGCCGGTGCCGGGCTGGCCGTAGAGCAGGACGCCCTTGGGGATCTTCGCGCCGACGGCCTGGAACTTGGCGGGCTCCTGGAGGAACTCCTTGATCTCGCCGAGCTCCTCGACCGCCTCGTCGCACCCGGCGACGTCGGCGAACGTCGTCTTCGGCATGTCCTTGGTGATCAGCTTCGCCTTGGACTTGCCGAACTGCATCACCCGGCCGCCGCCGCCCTGCACGCTGTTCATCAGCCAGATGAAGAGCAGGATGATCAGCACGAACGGGATGAGCGTGGCGAGGATGCTGGTCAGCACGCTCGGCTGCGGGTTGTCGGAGCGCGCCTCGGTGATGCTGCCGTCGTTGGTCTCGAGGTGCTCGTTGACCTGGGCGAGGAGCTGCTGCTGCTGCCCCATGACCCAGTAGGTCATCACCTTGTCACCCTTGGCGCGGGTGCCCTTGGTGAGCGTCATCTCGATCTTCTGCTCGCCGTCGATGAACGCGATCTTCTCGACCTGGTCCTTGACGATGTACTGCTCGGCCTCCGAGGTCGGCACCTCGTCGTAGCCGCCTCCGGGCGCGAGGAACTGCAGGGCGAGCACCACGGCCACCACGGCCAGTGCGATCCAGACCCAGGGGCCCTTGAACATGCGCTTCAACGACGGCAACTCTCACTCTTCGGCACGGTCGATTCCCGCCCGACGCTACAGGGATCGGATGTCAAGCCCCATCGTCTCAGGCAGGTGGGCATCGTAGGTAGATCGGGTGGGGCCCACCCCTTCGGGCGGCACGCAAGGGTCGCCAAGGAGGACCGGCGCCGCGCCCTGCAACGAAACTGGTCCCGCTGACGTAGTGGTCGTGTGGTGGTCGAGCGGAGTCGAGGAGGTGCACGTGGACGGCGACCCGCTCGACTTCGCTTCGTGGGTCGGCGCGCGCGAGGCCGCACTCCAGCGGTTCGCCTACCTCGTCACGGGCAGGGCCGACGACGTGCCCGACCTCGTGCAGGAGGCCCTGAGCCGCGCCTACCCGCGGTGGGACGGCTGGCTCGCACCGACACCGCCGAGGCGTATGTACGCCGCAGCATCGTCAACGCCTCGGTCTCCGGGTGGCGCAAGCACCGCCACCTGCTCACGGTCGAGGACCCCGAGCCCCTCGCCCGCGAGCACCGCGCCGACCCCTCTGCAGGCGTCAGCGACGCCGACCACGCCTGGGCGCTCGTCGGGACCCTGCCGACCCGGCAGCGTGCGGCCGTCGTGCTGCGGTTCTACGAGGACCTCTCGTTCGTCCAGATCGCGTTGATCCTCGACTGCCCGAAAGCACTGCTCGCTCCCACGTGCACCGGGCGATCGCCGCGCTGCGGACCCGCCTGTCCGAGGAGGACCCCGATGACTGACCCCGACGCCCGCGCCGAGCAAGGGTTCCGCGACGCCTTCACCTCACAGGCGGGCGCGTTCGAGGCTCAGCCGCTCGCTGCTCCGCGAGGACGTCGACGACGCGTTCCGGTGCTGGCGGCTGCTGCGGCTGTGGCGGTGCTGGCCCTGGGGTCGGGGCTGGTGGTGGCGTTGAGGTCGAGCGACGAGCGGCCTGGCCCGTCCGCGGGCCCGGAGGCCGAGTCCCACCACCGCGCTCCTGACCGTCGACGTCCTGCGGACTGACCTCGCCCCACTGGCAGGCGAGGCCCCCTCAGCAGAGTGGGACCAGGCCACCCTGGAGCTCCGGTATGCCCTGCGCGGCCACTACAGCAGCTCGTGCCCGCCGCCTGCCACCGCGGACCCGGTGCCCGGCGGCGGCGTGCGCGTGCTCGTCGGGAGCCCGGCCACGAGCTGCACACGAGATGCCGTGAGGTACCTCGTCGTCGTGCACGGCCTCAACGCGCCACCCGCGCAGCTACGGGTGACCGAGCCCTTCGAGCTGGGCGGGGTCGACGTGGCCGTCCGCGGTGCCGTGCCCGTTGCGGCGCCGGGCCTGCACCTGGTCGGTCTCGGTCGGGTCGTCGTCGCGGTGCCGGACGACTGGAGCGTCGACAAGACCGCCTGCGGGCGACCGGAAGCCGAGACGATCCGGCTGCTGCCGCTCGAGCAGAGCTGCCGCGACATCGACACCTACGGCTACACCTCGTCGTTGCACGTCTCGTCCGTCGCCTCGGCCGGTGCCGTGGCCGTCGACCTCGCGCAGACGGACACCACCGTGAACGGCATTGATGTCCTCCGCGGCCCGCCGCCGTGCCCTCCGAACGCCAGGTGCGCCTACCCCGACGCTGTCCTCGTCGTGCCCTCCGAGGACGTCGTGATCGTCGCCAACGGCGACGTCGCCGTCGCGGCGCTCGAGTCGCTGGCGATCCTCCCGGAGGGCTACACGACCGTCCCGTTCGTCGGGCCGGGGGTGCGGGTTGACGACGCTCAGCGCCGGCTCGAGGCGGCGGGCCTCGCCGTCGAGCTGAGGGCGCGCGACTGCGGCCCGACCGATCTCTGCCAGCTCGACGTCACCACCGGTGCCGACCCGGCGTCCGGCTCGGTCGTGGCCGCCGGGAGCACGGTGACGCTCGAGTACTTCGGCTGAGCGGGCTCGTCTCGTGACGGGCACTTCTCGCCTCCTCGACCACCACGCCGCCCTCAGGAGTACATGTGGGGCGCGAGCGTCCCGATGTCGCGCAGGTTGCGGTACTTCTCGCGATAGTCGAGGCCGTAGCCGACGACGAACTCGTTGGGGATGTCCCAGCCGACGTACTTCACGTCGACGGGCATCTGCAGGGCCTCGGGCTTGCGGAGCAGCGTGCAGATCTCGACGCTCGCCGGGTTGCGCGAGCCGAGGTTGCTGGTGAGCCAGCTGAGCGTGAGGCCCGGTGTCGATGATCTCGTCGACGATCACCACGTGCCGGCCGGTGATGTCGGAGTCGAGGTCCTTGAGGATCCGGACGACGCCGCTCGACTTGGTGCCGGACCCGTAGGACGAGACCGCCATCCAGTCCATCTCGACGTGGCGGCTGAAGGCGCGCGCCATGTCGGCCATGACCATGACCGCGCCGCGGAGGATCCCGACGATGAGCAGGTCCTGCCCCTCGTAGTCCTTCTCGATCGCGGCGGCCAGCTCGCCGACCTTCTCGATGATCTGCGCTTCGGTGAAGAGCACGTTGACGAGCTCGTCCTCGACGTGGGCGGCGTCCATGCGGCGCAGCCTACGGGGGCGGCTCGGTGGGCCGGAACCGGAGGTGGGTGCCGTCGCGGAACGCGGTCACGTGGCCGGGCAGCTGCACCTCGCCGCGGACGTCGCCGGTGACCAGCGCGACCAGCGCCACGACGTGGACGTGGAACAGCTCGGCGGCGAGGCTGCCGGCCTCCAGCGCGGCGAGCCTCAGCACCCGCGAGCGGACGGCGTCCGGGTGGCCGGACAGAGCGGAGACGAGGACCCCGTCGGCGTCCCGGGCCCCGAGGTAGGCCAGGTCGGCGAGGTCGTCGAGCGCCTCCATGTCGGGCCGCAGCTGCTCGGCGGTGCGGGCCAGGGCCGCGGCGACGCCCGGCCCGAGCTCGGCCTCGAGCACCGGCAGCACGGCGTGCCGCACGCGCGAGCGCGTGAACCGCGGGTCGGCGTTGTGCGGGTCGGCCACGCCGCGATGCCCTCGGCGGCGCACGCCTGCTCGGTCTGGGCACGGGTCACGCCGAGGAGCGGGCGCCGGAAGACCTCGAACGCGGGCCGCATGCCGGCGAGCGAGCGCCCGCCGCTGCCGCGGGCCAGGCCCAGCAGCACGGTCTCGGCCTGGTCGTCGAGCGTGTGCCCGAGCAGGACGCGCGACCGCCTGCGTGGTCGTGGCGACCTGCCCGAGCACGGCGTAGCGGGCGTCGCGGGCCGCGGCCTCGACGCCGCGGCCGGCACCCTCGACGCTGACGCGCGCGCTCAGGGTCTCGTCGGCCCCGAGCCGCGCCATCTGCGCGACGACGCGGTCGGTGTGCTCGGCGGACCCGTCCTGCAGGCCGTGGTCGACCACCGCGCCGACCACGTGACGGCCCTGCCGGTGGGCCTCGAAGACCGTGGCGGCCAGCAGCGCGAGGCTGTCGGCCCCGCCGGAGCACGCGACCACGAGCGTGCCGTCGGGCACCGTGGACAGGTCACGGCGCACGGCGAGCCGCACCGCGGCGACGGCCGGGTCGAGGGTCACGGTCCGCCTCAGCCGAGGACGCGACCGACCCAGGCGTCCGGGTCGGACAGCTCGGCCTTCGAGGGCAGGTGCTCGGCGCTCTCCCAGACGGCGTTGAACTCGGGCATGCCGACCTTGTCGACGACGGCGCGCACGAACGACGCGCCGTCGCGGTACTGCGCCATCTTGGCGTCGAGGCCGAGCAGGCGCCGCAGCAGCCGGTCGAGCGACCCGGCACCCTTGCGCCGCTCGTTGAACTTGGCCCGGATCGCGTCGACCGACGGGATCACGGTGGGGCCGACGTCGTCCATCACCACGTCGGCGTGGCCCTCGAGCAGCGACATCATGCCGGTGACCCGGTCGAGGATCTCCTTCTGCTCGGGGCTGCTCAGCAGGTCGACGATGCTGGCCTTGCCGCCACCCTCGCCCCGGGCCCCCCGGAGCGCCCCGGTGAGGCGCTTGAGCGTCTCCTCGATGCCGGTCGGGCTCACGGTCTCGGCGAGCGCCGCGACCTCGGACTGCAGGTGGTCGCGCATCCACGGCACCGCCGTGAACTGGACCCGGTGCGTCTCCTCGTGGAGGCAGACCCACAGCCGGAAGTCGCTCGGGTCGACGCCGAGCTCGCGCTCGACGTTCACGATGTTGGGTGCCACCAGCAGGAGCCGGCCGTCGGGGGCGTGGAAGGGGTCGAACTGACCCAGCACCTTGCCGGAGAGGAAGCCCAGGAGTCCGCCGACCTCGGCCGCGGTGATGCGGGAGCCGACCTTGAGCGCCAGGCCCGACGGCGGCTTCTTCTCGGTGAGCTTGTCGACCAGCGGCGAGACGAGGACCCGGAACGCGTCGGCGTTGGCCTGGACCCAGCCCGCTCGGTCGACCACCAGCACGGGGGCGGTGTGGTCCGCGGCCACGAGGCCGGTGAAGTCACGCACGTAGGACGTCGACCGGTCGGCCCCGGCCCGCAGCTCGGCCACGGCCGCGGCCGCCTCGGCGCGGTCGACGACCGGTCCGTCGCCCGCGAGACGGGTGGCGATGCGGACCGCGAGGTCCCAGTCGACCATCTGCTCCGGCGAAGTCATGCTGCGAACGTACTAGGGCCTCGGTGGTCGAGGTGCGCGGAGGGAGGACCGACCGACGAGCCTCGGGACCTCCGCCGGTTCACGGCGTCGCGAGGTCTGGCGGGGGACGTCACCCGGTCTCGAGGCCGCTCGCTCGTCCCTCGCTCACGGCACCGACCACCGTCGGGTCTCGAGGCACCTCGACCGCCGTTGCCGAAAACGACGAAAGACCCGCTCCAGATGTCGCCCCCCAGCGTCATCGAGCGGGTCTTCCTCGGTCCCGAGTCGGACCTGTTCGGCTGCGCAATCCCCCCAGATCTGCGCTGCCGTCCCGATCCGTTGACAGAAACATTAGATGTGTCGAGAACACGGACCGGTCACGCAGGTCCTACGACGTGTCCAGGGTTCGGTAACGCACGGTGTGGCAAGGTCTTGCGGCTTCCTTGAAGATCGGCCGGGCGGCCGGTCGAGCGTCAGCCCGAGCAGGCGCAGGCGCCGAGGGCGGCGGCCGCGTTGTCGAGCACCACCCCGGCCGCGTCGTCGAGGGAGTCGCGGGCGCGGTCGGCCATGAGCACGAACACCATGACGGTGCCGTCCTGGTCGGTGGCGAGGCCCGCGAGGGAGCGCACGTTGCTGAGGGTCCCCGTCTTGGCACGCACCCGGCCGCGACCGGCGGCGGGACCCTCGAACATGCGGTCCGTGAGCGACCCGGAGAAGGCCGCGACCGGCAGGCCCTCGACCACGGCGCGCAGGGCGGGGTGGTCGGGCGACGCGGCCAGCTGGAGCACCTGGACGAGCAGGTCCGGGTCCGCCCGGTTGGCGCGGGAGAGCCCGCTGCCGTCGTAGAACACGCTGCCCCCGAACCTCACCCCGGCCTTGCGCAGCAGGGCGCGGACGCCGTCCTGGCCCGACTCGATCGAGCCGTCGCCGCCGGTGGCGAGCCCGACCTGGCGCAGCAGCACCTCGGCCGCCTCGTTGTCGCTCACCTCGACGATGCGCTCGACGATCTGGCTCAACGGCGGGCTCGACACCGTCGCCACCACGGGCGCGTCGCCGCTGACGACGGCCTCGGTGACCGGCCCCGCGACGGTGATCCCGGCGGCGGCGAGAGCCTCGGCGAAGGTCCGGCCGGCCTCGGCGCCCGGGTCCTCGACCCGCACGAAGCTGCCCACCCGGCGACCCTGGTCGACCCAGAGCGCCGTGGTCGGCGAGACGACGCTGTCGGAGAGGTAGTCGTCCTCCCAGGTCGGGTTCTCCGCGGGCCCGGCGAAGAGCGAGTCGTCGTAGGAGAGGCGCACCCGCGTCACGTCGTTCGCACGCAGCGCGGCCGCCGTCGCGTCGGCGAGCGTGGCGAGGTCGGCGCGCTGCGGGTAGGGCCACGGGCTGCCGTCGTCGTCGGCCGGCCCGCGCTCGAGGTAGGGGTCGCCGCCGCCGACGAGCACGAGGCGGTTGCCGCCGCCGGCGCGCACCTGGGTCTCGAAGACGTGGTCGGGGCCCAGCGCCAGGAGCGCGGCGGTCGTCGTCACGAGCTTGGTGGTCGAGGCCGGCACGGCGGTGTCGGTGCCGCGGACGAAGGTGGGCTCACCGCCGGCGAGGGGCGCGACCTCGGCCAGCACGTGCCGGCCCAGGTCGGCGTCCTCGAGGTAGGGCAGGAGCGTGCGGCGGACGGCGACGCCGTCGAGCGCACCCTTGCCTGGGGCCGCCGGCGCCACGACGGGCGGCGTCACGACGGGAGGCAGGTCGAGCCCCTCCGGCGGGGCGACCGCGGCCGGGTCGTCCGACGGGAAGGGCCTCGGGCCCGGCGTCCCCACCGCGGCCGAAGTAGTCGGTGCGCACGGCGACGACCGCCCCGATCGCCAGGACCATGACGACCAGCAGGACGAGGGTGCCGCGCAGCGCGCCGTCGCCGGCGGCACTGTTGCCTGCGTCACTCCTGGCCACCGACGTCACCTTCCCGTGCGCGATCGCAGCCATTGTGCGGGAGACTGTGACCGACGGCCCCCGAGGGCCCCTGGTCCGGTAGTGAAGCGGAGGATGCACGTGCTCGAGTTCGACGTCCTGATCGAGATCCCCAAGGGGGAGCGCAACAAGTACGAGGTCGACCACGAGTCGGGCCGGATGCGACTCGACCGCATGCTCTTCACCTCGACGCAGTACCCCACCGACTACGGCTTCATCGAGAACACGCTCGGCCTCGACGGCGACCCGCTCGACGCCATGGTGCTGCTGCAGGCCCCCACGTTCCCGGGCTGCCTGATCCGCTGCCGCGCCATCGGCATGTTCCGCATGACCGACGAGGCCGGCGGCGACGACAAGGTCCTCTGCGTCCCGTCGACCGACCCGCGCCAGGAGCACATCCGCGACATCGCGCACGTGCCGAAGTTCGACCGGCTCGAGATCCAGCACTTCTTCGAGGTCTACAAGGACCTCGAGCCCGGCAAGTCCGTCGAGGGGGCCGACTGGGTCGGCCGCACCGAGGCCGAGGCCGAGGTCCACGCGTCGTTCCAGCGGCTCAAGGACCACGCCGGCACGCACTGACGCGGTGGAGGTCGAGGAGCTCGCGCTAGCGAGCGTCACGAGACCACCGCAGCCGGAAGGCTTCCCTCGCGACGCCGTGGACCTCACCAGGTTTCGAGACGCTCCCTAGCGGGAGCTCCTCAACCACCGTGGGGGTCGGTTTCGAGACGCTCCCTAGCGGGAGCTCCTCAACCACCGTGTCAGTGGTTCTTGACGCCCCTGAAGTAGCCCATCGCACCCGAGCGGCGCAGCTGCGGCTTGGCCACGCCCTGCCCGGCCAGCCACGCGACGACCTCGGGTCCGGTGCACGACGGGCCGAGGAGGCCCGAGAGCCGGCCGACGCGCCGCAGCGGCTCGTGCTGGAGGCCGGTGTCGTTGAGGACGGCGCTGCCGGTGATGACGCCGCCGGGGCGGAGCACCCGGACCATCTCGACGACGGCGCGCGCGGGGTCGGGGAAGCAGTGCAGGCCGGTGAAGGTGACCACCAGGTCGAAGGAGGCGTCCTCGAAGGGGAGCTCGCCGACGTCCGCCACCTGGGGCGTCACCTGGTCGGCGACGCCGCGCTCGCGGGCGGCGTCCATGGTGCGCTCGAGCATCGTGGGCGCGATGTCGGCGGCGACGTAGTCGAGGCCCTGGCCCGGCTTCAGCCCGCGCAGGGCGACGCCGCCGCCGCACGGGACGTCGAGCACGCGTGACCCCGCGGGCAGGCGGCCGATCTCGGCGGCTGCCTCGTAGAGCAGGCGGAGGTCGGTCTGCATGCCGGCGAACCAGACGGCCCGGCCGACGCGGGGGTGCTCGACGGTCCAGTCGTAGAACGTCGCCCAGAGCGGGTCGTCGCTCCAGGGGCGCATGCCCAGCCTCACGCAGGTCCGCCCGACGGGTCGGAGACGAGCATGGGCGCGCGGAGCATCTCGACCGGGATGCCGAAGCCGTCGACGAGGTCGCCGGCGAGTGGCCGGATCTTGCGGCACAGCGAGGACACCTCGCGGCTGATCGCCTTGCTGCGGGCGGTGGTGAGCCGGCCGTGCTCCATGAACCAGGCCCGGTCGGCCTCGATCCCCGAGAGCGCGTGCAGGTCGCACAGCAGGTTGAGCGCGACCTTGTTGTCGCCGTCCGGCATCGCCCGCACCTTCTCGACGAAGGCCTCGAGCACGAGCCGCTCCATGTGCGCGCGGGCGGCGGCGATCACGTGGTCCTGGACGCGCGAGAAGACCTCGCCCGGGTTCATCTTCTGGTCGATGCCGCGCTTGAGCCGCCGCGCGACCCCGGCGAGGGTGTGCTCCTCGCGGAACCGGTACATGGCCAGCTGGTACTCGGGGTCGAGCAGCCCGGCCTCCTGGTCCCAGCCGTCGTCGCCGCCGGGGAGCACGTCCTTGATGCGCTCCAGCAGCTTGTGCACGGCGGTCTTCTCCAGCACCGTCTCGACGGCGAGGCTCGCCACGAACTTCACGAGGCCGAACTGGTCCATGTCCTCGAACTCGCTCGAGTAGGCCGTCAGCAGGCCCTTCGCCACGAGCTGCAGGAGCACGTGGTTGTCGCCCTCGAAGGTCGTGAAGACGTCGGTGTCGGCCTTGAGCGCGGCGAACCGGTTCACCGCCAGGTAGCCGGCTCCCCCGCACGCCTCGCGGCTCTCCTGGATGGTGGTGGTGGCGTGCCAGGTGCCGAGGGCCTTCGTGCCGGCGGCCCGCGACTCGAGCTCACGGCGGGCCAGCTCGACCTCGTCGCCGGTCAGCGTGCCGGAGAACACGTCGTGCAGCTGCGCGGCCACGATCTCCTGCGCGAAGTGGAGGGCGTAGGTGCGGGCGAGCAGCGGGAACAGCCGTCGCTGGTGCAGCCCGTAGTCGAGGAGCAGGTCCTCCTCGCTCTCGCTGCTCGCCTCGAACTGGCGGCGGTGCAGCGCGTACTTGGTGGCGATCGTGATGGCGACCTTCGCGGCGTTGATGCCGGCACCGCCGACGCACACCCGCCCCTGCACGAGGGTGCCGAGCATGGTGAAGAACCGCTTGTTCGCGTTCTCGATCTCGCTGGTGTACTCGCCCTCGGGCGTGACGTCGGCGAACCGGTTGAGCAGCGCCTCGCGCGGCACCCGGACGCCGGTGAACCGGAGCCGGCCGTTGTCGACGCCGTTGAGGCCCATCTTGAGCCCGTCGTCCTCGATCTCGACGCCCTCGGCCGGCTCACCGTCGACGCGGATCGGCACGAGCAGGCAGTGGACGCCGCGCTCCTCGCCGCCCACGACCAGCTGGGCGAACACCGCCGCCAGCTCACCGTGCGCGGCCGCGTTGCCGATGTAGTCCTTCCAGGCGTCCTCGCGCGTCGTCTCGACCACGAACTCCTGGGTGTCGGGGTCGTAGGTGGCCACCGTGCCGAGCGCCTGCACGTTGGACCCGTGCCCGGTCTCGGTCATCGCGAAGCACCCCATCAGGCGCCCCGCGGCGATGTCGGCCAGGTAGCGTTCGTGGTGCGTCGTGGTGCCCAGCTGCAGGACGGCGCCGCCGAACAGGCCGAACTGGACGCCGACCTTGACCAGCACGCTGAGGTCGCCGAGCGCGAGCGTCTCGAACGCCGCCACCGAGGCGCCGATGTCGCCGCCACCGCCGTACTCGGCCGGGAACCCCATGCTCGTCTGTCCGGTCGCCGCCATCTCGACGACGACCTCCTTGACGCGCTCGCGGAAGTCGGCCCGGCTCAGCTCCTCGGCGTCCTCGAGGATCGCGGCGTGCTCGACGAGCTGGCGGCGGACGACCTCGCGCATCTCGGCGTACGGGCCGTCGAGCAGCGCGAGGAGCGCCGGGACGTCGAGGGTCGGCTGCACGTACTCGCGAGGGGACTCGACGGCGGCCTCGGCGACAGCTTCGTCAGCGGGCTCGTCGGTGCTGGGCGGGACGACGTCGGTGGCCATGGCGCCACGCTACTGACCCCGACGGTGATCGAGGTGCGAAGCCCGAGGAACGAGGGCTGAGCCTCGAGATCTCCGCAGCTCGGTGCGAAGCCCGAGGAACGAGGGCTGAGCCTCGAGATCTCCGCAGCTCCACGCTCGCCTCGCGTCCGCCTCGGACCTCACCAGGTCTCGAGGCTCCTCCCTCCTCCGTCGGTCGGAGCACCTCGACCACCGTTCGGCGTCAGGGGCGGGCGGCGAAGGTCGGGGGGATCCAGTAGGAGATCGACTCCTCGACGACGGGCCGGCCGGTGCGGGGGGCGTGCACGATCAGGCCGTCGCCGACGTAGAGCGCCACGTGGTAGATCGACGACGGGCTGGCGCTGTCGCCCCAGAACACCAGGTCACCGGGCTGCAGGCTGCTCAGCGGGACGGGCGTCGACTGCTCGTACTGGGCGACCGAGTAGTGGGGCAGGCTCGTCCCGCCCTGGGCCCACGCGCCCATGGTGAGGCCCGAGCAGTCCCAGGCGTCGGGACCGGCGGCGCCCCAGCGGTAGGGCTCGCCCAGCTGGGCGCGGGCGAAGGCGATCGCGGCGTCGGCTCCGGCCGCCGCGGGCAGGGGCTCGGGGTCCGGGGTGGGCTCGGGGTCCGGGGTGGGCTCGCCTCGGCTCGGGGGTCTCGGGACGGTCGTGGCCGACCTCCTCGACCTCCACGTCGGGGGTCTCGGGGTCCGGGGTGGGGTCGGGATCCTCGGCTGCGGGGGTCTCGAGACGGTCGTGGCCGACCTCCTCGACCTCCACGGCCTCCGCGACCTCCGCGGCCCCCTCGAGGCCGGCCTGGCGCCGCTCGGCGACGGCCGTGCTCACGCCCTGGAGACGGGCGAGCTCGGCGACCAGCGCCTCGCGCCGCCCCTGCAGGGACGCCGCGAGGTCGGCGGCCGCGTCGGCCTCGGCCTGCGCCTCGTCGCGGGCGACGCGGGCGGCGTCGGCCGTGGCCTGGGCATCGGCGAGCGCCTCGTCGGCGGTCGCGGCGGCGTCGTCGGCGCGCTCGACCGCGGCGTCGAGGTCGCCGCGCTGGGCCTCGAGGGTCTCGGTGCCGAGCCGCGCGCTCGAGAGCGAGTCGAGCAGGTCACCGAGGCCCTCGGCGTCGACGACGGCGCCGAACGCGGCGAGGTCGGTGCCGGAGGTGTAGGTGCTGATGACCGAGTGCCCGTAGACCTCGCGCAGCCGGTCGACCTCGGCACGGGCCTCGCCTAGCTGGGCCGCCGCGGCAGCGGCCTCGTCCCGCGCGAGCCCGGCCTCGTAGCGGGCACCGTTGAAGGCCTCCGCGGCACGGGCGGCGCGCGCGCCGGCGTCCTCGAGCTCTCGTGCGGCGGCGTCGAGGTCGGCCTGCACCGCGGCGACGTCCCGCTCACCGGCGACGACTGCGTCCCGGGCCGACCGCACGTCCTGGCGCGTGGGCAGACCGCGAGGGTCGTCGTCCGCGCTGGCCGGGCTCACGAGCAGGGCGGCGCCGACACAGGCCGCCACGGCAGCGCTCAGCGGCCTCATCAGTCTCACAAGTCACAACCTCAACAGAGGTTTCACGAACTCGCAACTCGGACGGCGTGTCGCCTTGACAAACGACACTGGTGTAATTCGTCAGGGCGACTTGGCGGCGTCCACGAGCGGCACCTCGCGGTCGTCCTCGACGGCGTCCGTCGGACGTCGTCGGGTCCGGTGCCGGTCGAAGCGCTGGCCCGTCGCGAGCCCGCCGAGGTAGAAGGAGACGAAGGCGATCATGATGCCGGCGACGTCGTCGGCGAGGTAGTGCCAGCCGAAGTAGATGGTGGCGACGACGGTGCAGCCGAAGTTGACCCAGAAGATCCGCTTGAGCACGACGCTGCGCAGCGTGAACTGCACCATCAGCGCCCAGAGCAGGGTGATGCCGCAGTGCAGGCTGGCGAAGCCCGCGACGGAGTTGACGATGCCCTCGACACCCTGGCCGTCGTACCCGCCGTAGAGCAGCAGGTCGCGGTTGGCGTCGAGGCTGCGCACCAGGTCGGTGGTGGGCGTGTGCGCCAGGTCGGTGTAGCCGGGCACGAAGTGGAAGGCGGGCCCGAGCGTGGGCAGTGCGTAGTAGGACAGCGTGCCCAGCGACCACGCGATGCACTGCGAGGTGGCGAACCAGTAGCCGAACGAGATGCGTCGCGACCACACGAGCCAGGCCATGACCGCCAGCGGGACGAGGGGCACGAACAGCAGGTAGACCCACGAGAGGGCGTGCGCGGCGTAGTCGGTGCCCAGGACGTCGTGCAGCACGGGGCCGGGCCGCGCACCGAAGAACATCAGCCGGTCGACGGCGTTGAGCTCGCGGTCGAACATGTCGTCGGGGTTGTCGAAGGAGCGCACGAACGGGAGCGCCGACTTGAGGTTGCGGTAGCTCACGTAGGTCACGTAGAAGCACGAGACGCCCAGGACGACGAGGAGCCCGCGCTCCTTGGTCCAGTGGTGGGCGAGCCGCTCGCGCACCACCGGCATCATCGCGTCGCGACGCAGCCACGAGCACCAGAGCATGCGGGGCACGAGGTCGAGCACGACGGTGATGAGCAGGAGGAGGGGCAGGCGCACCCACGACGGGCCGAGGAAGGCCCCCTCGGGGTCGAGCAGCGGGCGGTCGTACCGGTTCGACACGACGAACGCGAGGACCCCCATGACCGTGGCGACCCCGACGAGGGTCACGTAGGCGCGGCGGTACACCCGCCGATCCTATGCGCGACCGACGACGGCGAGCCGCGACGGCTCGACGGCCAGCGTCACCTGGTCGCCCGGCCCCGCGTGCGACCCCGGCACCGCCACGGCGTCCACCTCGCCGACGCCCGCGACGTCGACGACGAGCCGCACCTGGTCGGGCGTCGCGCGCGCCGAGACGACCGCTCCCCGCAGGGGCCCGTCGTCGGCCACCGTCAGCGCCGAGCGGCGCATGGCCACGGCGGCGCCGGGCGGGAGGCCGGCCGCCCGCAGCACGGCCGCGGCTGCGTCGCCCTCGAGCGTGCGGGCGTAGCCCAGGAACAGCGCCGTCTCGACGTCGACCGGGTGTGCCCAGACCTCGGCGATGTCGCCCTGCTGCACGATGCGGCCCTCGCGCATCACCACCAGCCGGTCGGCCAGCGCGAAGGCCTCCTCCTGGTCGTGGGTGACGACGAGCGTCGTGGTCCCTGCGGCGCGCAGGATGCCGTGCAGGTCGCCGCGCGAGGCGCTCGCGCAACGTGGCGTCGAGGGCGCTCAGCGGCTCGTCGAGCAGGAGCAGCCGCGGGTCGGCGGCGAGCGAACGGGCCAGGGCGACGCGCTGCTTCTCCCCGCCCGAGAGCGTCCCGGGCAGCCGGTCGCCGTACCCCGCCAGTCCGACGAGCGCGAGCAGCTCGGCGACGCGAGCCTGGCTGGCCGCACGACGGATCCTGAGCGGGTACGCCACGTTGCGCGCCACGGTGAGGTGCCCGAACAGCTGGCCGTCCTGGAACATCAGCGCGAAGCCGCGCTTGTGCGTCGGGACGCCGGCGAGGTCGTCGCCGTCCCAGCTGATGCGGCCGGACGTCGGCTGCTCGAGCCCGGCGACGGCCCGCAGCAGCGTCGACTTCCCGCACCCGCTGGGGCCGAGGACGGCGACGACGCTGGCGTCGGGCACCTCGAGCGACGCGTGCTCGACGGCGGGTCTGCCGTCGTAGCCCACGGTGAGGTCGTCGAGGCTCAGCACGTCGTCACCGTCACCAGGCTCCGAGCGCGGGCACGCGGAGACGCTCGACGGCGAGCATCGTGAGCGCGGTGGCCGCGGCGAGGACGACGCTCGCCGCGAGCGCCATGCCGTAGTTGGTCTCCCCCGGTCTCCCGATGAGCCGGAAGATCACCACGGGCACCGTCGGGTGGTCGTCGCGCGCGAGGAACGAGGTGGCCCCGAACTCGCCCAGGCTCACCGTGAAGGCGAAGCCCGCGGCGGCGAGGAGCGGTCGCCACACCAGCGGGAGGTCGACGCTCAGCAACGTGCGGAGCGGGCCGGCGCCGAGGCTGGCGGCCGCCTGGCGCTGGCGGTCGTCGATGCCGGCGAGCACCGGCACCAGCGTGCGCACGACGAGCGGGAGGGCCACCAGGGCCTGGGCGATCGGCACCAGCAGCGGGGAGTCGCGGAGGTCGAGCGGCGGCTCGTCGAGGGCGATCAGGAACCCGAAGCCGAGGGTGACGGCCGAGACCCCGAGAGGCAGCATGAACAGGCCGTCGAGCGAGGCGCGCAGCCTGCGCTCGCCCCTGGTGCGGCTGCGGCGGGTGACGGCGACCGCGACGAGCAGGCCCAGCAGCAGGGCCATCCAGGTGGCGTCGACCGCGGTGCGGAGGCTGTTGCCGAGCGCGTCGGTGACCGGGACGACGAGCGTGCCGCGCTCCCCCGTGGTGGCCAGGGCGCGGTAGTAGGCGAACGTCCAGCCGTCGTCGTCCCGCAGGCTGCCGGCGACCAGCGTGACGACGGGGAGGGCGACGCACCCCAGCACGGCGGCCGTGACGGCGAGGGGGACGCCGTCGCGCCGGCCCGGCCGCGCCGGCCGGGCGACGACGCGCACCGTGGCGGCGTCGGCGACCCGCCGCGCCCGGCCCGCCACGGCGAGCAGCCCGACGACCACGACCAGCTGCAGGATGCTCAGCGCGGCGGCCGCCGGGAGGTCGAGCAGGTCGACGGTCAGCAGGTAGATCTCGGTCTCGACCGAGGCGTAGCGGCTGCCGCCGAGGGTGAGCACGACGCCGAACGCGGTGGCGCAGAACAGGAAGACCACGCTCGCCGCCGACACGATGCTCGGCCGCAGCGCCGGCAGCGTGACGGTGCGGAACACGGTCAGCGGCGGGGCTCCCAGCGCAGCGGCGGCCTCGCCCGGACGCCGGTCGAGGCCCTCCCACGAGGCCCCGACCGTGCGGATCACCACCGCCACGTTGAAGAACACGAGTGCGGTGATGATCCCGGCGGGCGTGCCCTCGAGCCCGAGGAACCCGAGCGGGCCGCCGTCGCGCAGCAGCTGGCGGAACGCGACGCCGACGACGACGGTCGGCAGCACGAACGGCACGAGCAGGAGTCCGCGCACCAGGCCGCGCCCGGGGAACCGCAGCCGGTGAAGCACGTACGCCGCGGGGAGCCCGAGGCCGACGCTCACGGCGGTCGCCACGGACGCCGTCCACACGGTGAACCAGAGGACGCGGTGCACGCGCGGCCGCGCGAGCACGTCGAGGACGCCGCCGGGGTCGAAGTCGCCGTCGGGCCACAGCCCGCGCTCGAGCATGCCGGCGACGGGCAGCACGAAGAAGACGCCGAGCACGGCGACGGGCAGCGCCGCCAGCGCGAGGAGGGTCGCCGTCCTGCGGGTCATGTCGTGGCCACCCGTCAGCGGGTGGTGATGTCGCTCCACGTGGTGAGCCAGTCGTCGCGCTTCGCGGCGATCTCGGCCGGGTCGACCGCGTACGGCGTCTCGGGCCGCTTGGCGTAGGCGGCCCACTCCGGAGGCAGCTCGACGCCCGCGACGGTCGGGAAGACGTACATGCTCTCGGGCAGCGCGGCCTGCACCTCGGGGCTGACCAGCCACTCGAGGACCTTCGCGGCCCCCTCGGGGTTGCCAGCCCCCTCGAGCACGCCGGCGTACTCGACCTGGAGGAAGCAGGTGTCGAGCAGCGCACTGGTGGTGCTGGTCTCGCTGCCCTTCGGGACCGTGAACGCCGGGCTCGAGTCGTAGGAGGTGACGATCGGGCGGTCGCCCTCGCCGCCGCCCTGGGTGAAGGCCACCTGGTAGGCGTCGGTCCAGTCGCTGGCGACCTGGGTGTCGTTCGCCATCAGCTGCTCCCAGTAGTCGGGCCAGCTGTCCCCGTACTCGGCCACGGTGGCGAGCAGGAACGCGAGGCCGGGACTGCTCGTCGCCGCGCTCGGGGTCACGAAGAGGCCGCGGTACTCCGGACGCACCAGGTCGTCGAGGGACGCCGGCGGGTCGATCCCCTTGTCGGCGAAGTAGGTGTCGTCGACGTTGACGCACACGTTGCCGTTGTCGACCGGCAGCAGCCGCCGCTCGTCGTCGCCCTCGAGCGCGTACCGGGCGACGCCCTCGGGCCACTCGACCTCGTTGCCGGCGAACACCCCCTCGTCGAGAGCCCTGCTGGCGAAGGCGTTGTCGACGCCGAACACCACGTCGCCCGCCGGGTCGTCCTTGGTGAGGACCAGCCGGTTCGTCACCTCGCCGGCGTCCCCGTTGCTGCGCACCTCGAGCTCCAGCCCGGTGTCCTGCTCGAACGCCGTGACCAGGTCGTCGGGCAGGGCGAACGAGCTGTGCGTCAGCAGCACCACCGTGCCGGGGTCGCCGCCGGTCGCGTCGGGCGCGGCGGGGTCGTCGTCCCCCCGATGAGGCTGCACGACGTCGTCAGCAGCACCGCCGCCGCGATCGCGGCACCACGAAAAGCGCTGGCCATGGTGACTCCCTATCGCCGGTGCTAACCGGATCAGGTTCGGAGGGTCTGCGGCCGTTCCGCACTCTCAGCACGAGCTCGTGCTCCCCTGTCTCTGCCCTCGACTCTAGCGGTGGGGTCGAGGTGGCCGCCCTTCGGCGTCCCGCGACCCGAGGGGGCTCACTTCTCCTTGCGCATGGGCAGGTGAGGGATGCCGTCCTCCAGGAACTCCTCGCCGGTGACGACGAACCCGAAGCCGGCGTACCACCGGGCCAACGGCGCCTGGGCGTCCAGGACGACGGGCCGGCCCTTGCTCACCTGCAGCGCCGTCTCCATCACGATGTCGGCGACACCACGGCCACGCACCTCGGGGGTGAGCACCACCCGGCCGATGCGCCACACGTCCTGGTCGTCGAGGACGCGCGCGTAGCCGAGGACCGCCGAGGTCGCCGGGTCCTCGAGCAGCACGTGCCGGGTGCCGGGCTCGAGGTCGCGCCCGTCGAGGTCGGGGTAGGGGCACTCCTGCTCGACGACGAACACGGTCTGGCGCAACCGCGCCACCGTGTACACCTGCAGCGGCGTGAGCATCGTGAACGGGACGGCGTAGGCCCTCATGACAGGAACTCCTTGGTCTGGCGCCAGGCACGGCGGGCCTCGGGCAGGCCGGGGAGAAGAGGGTAGACGTGGATGAGGCCCGGCTCCTCCACGTAGGTCAGCGGCCAGCCCGCCTCGGCCGCCCGCGCGGCGAGCAGCCGACAGCCAGGCACCAGCAGGTCGCGGGTGCCGCAGAACATCAGGGCGGGAGGCAGCCCCGCCAGGTCGCCCAGCGCGGGCGAGGCCTCGGGCTCGGCCAGCCGGTCCGCTCCGCCCGCCCACCACTCGGCGTACGCCAGCGTCTTGCCGATGAACAACCACGGGTCGACGGCGTCGAGCTCGTAGGTCTCCGGGGTGCTCGTCGTGAGGTCGACCCAGGGCGAGACGAGCAGAAGGCGGTCGGGCTGCGGACCACCGCGGTCGCGCACGCCCATCGCCACCGCGAGCGCGATGCCGCCGCCGGCCGAGTCGCCCGCCACGACCACACGGTCCTGGGCGGCGCAGAGGGCCGCGAGCCCGTCGACGAGTGCCGCGTGGCTGTCGTGGGCGGTGTGCTCGGGTGCCAGCGGGTAGTCGGGGATCACCACCTCGGCGTCGAGGTGCTCGGCGAGCCTGAGCGTGTAGCGCACGTGCCACGGGTCGGTCGCCCCGACGAACCCGCCCCCGTGCGCGTACCAGACCGTGGTGCGCGGACGCCGTCCGCGCGGCCGGATCGTGTGCACCGGGAACGGGTCGGTGGTCGTCTCGACCTCGAACCGGTCCGCGAACCGCCGGACCCGCTGCGTCGGCAGGCTCCGGTCCATCCGCGCGTGCCACGCCTCGATGCGCGCCCGCTCGGCAGCGACGTCGTCGAGGTCCTGCGACCTGCGCCGCCACGGGATGACCCGCGCGTAGAACGCGTGGAGGGGGCTCGGCACCGGTCCACCCTGTCACGTGGGGTCGAGGAGGGACGAAGTCCCGTGGGGGTCGAGGAGGGACGGAGTCCCGTGGGGGTCGAGGAGGGACGGAGTCCCGTGGGGGTCGAGGAGGGACGAAGTCCCGTCACGAGACCACCGGTGTGCGCTGCGGTGGTCTCGTGACGGCCGTGACCGGCCTCCTCGACCCCCACACCGTGGACCGGCCTCCTCGACCTCACACGGGTCAGGCGCGGCTGTAGCGGACGCCGTCCGGCTGCGTGTCGGCGACGAGCACGCCCCGGGCGCAGAGCAGGTCGAGGTGGGCCTTGGTCTCCATCGCGGCCATGCCGCGGCTGAACCAGTCGAGGCCGTCGAACGGGTGGAGGTGGCGGGTCCAGCCGAGGGTGCGGGCGACGTCGAAGGCGGTGGTCGGTCCGGACGACGGGACCGCGGCGAGGCTGTCGGTGAGCCGGCCCTCGTGGTGGAGCAGCAGCTCGTCGACGCGGGTGTGGGACGAGGGCGCGACCGGCCCGTGGGCCGGGAGGACCTGCAGGTCGGGCAGGGCGCGGACCTTCGCCAGCGAGGCCATGAAGTCGCCCAGGGGCTGCTCGGTCGGGGGCACGGTGAAGCCGATGGAGGGGGTGATCGTGGGCAGCACGTGGTCGCCGGAGAACAGCAGGCCGTCGGCGCGGTCGGCGAAGACGAAGTGACCCGGCGTGTGGCCGGGCGTGTGGACCGCGTCGAGCGAGCGCGTCCCGACCTCGATCGCGTGGTCGCCCTCGAGCCACGACGTCGGGTAGGCCCACAGCCGTGGGTCGCCCTCCTCGCCGTCGTCGAGCCGCTGCCACTCCTCGGCGATGACACCGGCGCCGGCCGAGCGGAGCACGGCGTGGAACGGGTTCTCGGTGAGCTCGCCGTGCTTGCCGTTGAGCAGGTCGAGGGCGGGCTCCTCGTCGCGGCCGAGCGCGACGTCGACGCCCAGCTCGTGGCCGAGCACGGTGGCCATCGTGAAGTGGTCGCGGTGCACGTGGGTGACCAGGAACCGGCGGATGTCGCCGAACCCGGCGCCGATCGACCGGAGGGAGGCGTCGAGCAGCTCGCGTGCGACCTCGATGTGCCAGCCGCCGTCGACCAGCGTCAGGCCCGTGCCCCGCTCGTCGACGGTCTCGATCACGTAGACGTTGATGGCGCGGAGCCCGTCCATGGGCAGGGGCAGGGGGATCCGGTGGATGCCGGGCGCCACCTGCCAGGCCCCCTCGGCCGTCCAGTGCTCGCCGGAGTCGGGCGAGACGGCGTGCGCGGTCGAGATGCCGGGGTCGTGAGCCACCCTCGCGACCCTAGGTGACGTCAGGGAAGCCGAGGTCGAGGGTCGGCTGCTGGATGCCGCCGTCGATCTCGAGCATCTTGCCGGTCACGTACTGCCCGGCCTTCGACGACAGGTAGAGCACGCCGGCGGCGATGTCGGCGGGCTCGCCGACGCGACCGAGCGGGGTCTTGCCCTCGAGCTGGCCCATGAGCGCCGGGTCACCCGCGACGAGCTCGAGCGCGCTGGTCATGATCGAGCCGACGTAGATGCCGTTGACGCGGATCCTCGGGGAGAGGTCCTGCGCCGCCATCTTCGTCCAGTGGGCCAGCGCGGCCTTGGCCGTGCCGTAGGCCACGAACCCACGGTCGGCGGTGCGTCCCATCATCGAGGAGATGGTGACGACCGACTTCTGCGCCGCCACGCCGGAGCCGGTCTCGGGGTCGGCGAGCATCAGCGGCACGGCCGCCTTGGTGAGCACGTGCGCGGTCGAGACGTTGAACGAGAACGCCCGCTCGAGGAACCCCGGGCTGGTGTCGAGGAAGCCCCGCGGCCCGGTCCCGCCGACGTTGTTCACCACCACGTCGAGCCGGCCGAGCTCGTCGTACGCCGTCTGGGCGAGCCCGGCGACGGCGTCGAGGTCGCTGAGGTCGGCGGCGACCGTCACGCAGCGGCGTCCGGTGGCCCGCACCTGCTCGGCGACCGCCTCGATCTGGTCGGCCGTGCGCGCCGAGATGAGGACGTCGGCGCCGGCCTCGGCCAGGGCGACGGCGGTCGCGGCCCCGAGCCCGCGGCCCGCGCCGGTGACGATCGCGACGTGGCCGTCGACCGAGAAGTGGTCGAGGATGCTCATCGGCGCGAGCCCGTCACGAGGCCGCGGCCGGTGACCAGCGGCAGGTCGATGGCGCGCACGATGCCGGGCTTCGGCCGCGACGACGGCCGGCAGGGCGTTCACGATCCGCTGGGCGGTGGTGATCATGCCGCTGACGTTGTGGTCACCGTGCTCGCCGTGGTGGGTGAAGTCGACGTTCATCATCGGCTCGCCCGTGATCTTGATCCGGTAGCAGCCGTCGCCGCCGGCGGGCGGGACGTCCCAGTCGAGGTGGTCCTCGGCGTCGGTGCGCGTGATGTGCTCGAGCACGACCCGCGGGACCCCGTCGACCTTGCCGATGAGCTGGAACCGGACCGCGCCCATCGTGCCCGCGGCGATGTCGCCGGAGACCGAGGCGGTGTCGCGCGCGGCCGGACGGCGCTCGACGTCCTCGGTCAGCGGCTCGTCGAGCACGACGTCGAGCCCGGCGGCGATCTGCCGCACGACCGAGCCCCATGCCATCGTGAGGATGCCCGGGTGCCAGAGCATGCCGATCTCGTCCATCGGCCGGCCGAAGCCGAACAGGTCGCCCATCACGACGGGCTGGTAGTAGGTGGAGTAGTCGCAGATCTCCATGACCCGCACCTCGTCGATGCGCTGGCTGAGGCTGGTCATCACGAGCGGGAGCACGTCGTTGGCGAAGCCGGGGTCGATGCCGTTGATGTGCATCGAGGCGTTGCCGCGGGCGCAGGCGTCCTCGATGCGGGCGATGAAGTCGTCGGGCAGGATCTGCTCGGGCCACTGCAGCAGGACCGGACCGCTCGAGGTGACGTTGATGCCGGCCTCGACGAACGAGATGAGGTCCTCGATGCACTCGAAGACGCGGTCGTCGGCCATCGCGGTGTGCACGATCGCGTCGGGGGCCAGCGCGATCAGCTCGTCGCGGTCGGTGGTGGCCAGGATGCCGAGCTCGCGGCCCAGCTCGGCCAGCTCGCCGGCGTCCTTGCCGTGCTTGGCGGGGTTGCTCACCCAGACGCCGACCAGCTCGAGGTCGGGGTGGGCGTCGATGCCGGCGATCGCGTGGCGACCGATGGTGCCGGTGGACCAGACGACGACGCGGAGGGGCTTCTCGGGGACGACCTGTGACATGGGCGTCAGACTAGAACACGTTCTAGTTCTAGGGAAGTGTCTCAGTGCGCGGGCACCGGCGTGACCACCGGGCAGCGCGTCCCGGAGTAGATCGTGGGCATGCACCGGTTGCAGTGGATGCACTTGCCCTGGGCCGCCTCGCCGGCGGCGAGCCGGTTGACGAGGTCGGGCTCGCGCAGGACGGCGCGGCCCATGGCGACGAAGTCGAAGCCCGTCGACCATGGCCTGCCGCATCGTCTCGAGACGGTTGATGCCGCCGAGCAGCATCAGCGGCATCGCGAGCTCGCTGCGGAACCGCAGCGCCTTCTCGCTGAAGTACGCCTCCTCGAAGGGGTACTCCTTCAGGAACGAGCGGCCCATCGGCGTCCTCATGCCCACGCGCACGGGGAGCGGCATCGACGCCGCGAACTCCTGGAGCGGCACGTCGCCGCGGAAGAGGTACATCGGGTTCATCAGCGACGAGCCGCCCGAGAGCTGGAGGGCGTCGAGGTGGCCGTCGGCCTCGAGCAGCTGGGCGAAGGCGATGCCCTCGTCGGTGGTGACCCCGCCCTTGAAGCCGTCGCCGAGGCTGAACTTGGCCGTCACCGCGCACTCCGAGCCGACCTCCTCGCGGACGGCGCGCGCCACCTGGCGGGCGAGCCGGGCGCGGTTCTCCAGCGAGCCGCCCCAGCGGTCCTTGCGCCGGTTGAGGCCGGGCGCCAGGAAGGAGGAGATGAGGTAGGAGTGCGCCATGTGCAGCTCGAGGACGTCGAAGCCGGCGTCCACCAGGGTCCGCGCGGCGGCCACGTAGGCGTGGGTGATGCGGGTCAGGTCGCTCTCGGACGCCGACCCGATCATCTGCATCGACAGCGGGCTGGGCATCCGGCTCGCCGCGAGCGCCCGGACGCCGTTCGACCGGCCGTTCGCCACGGGCCCGGCGTGCCCGACCTGGGCGGCGATCGAGGCCCCGGTCGCGTGGATGGCGTCGGTCAGCCGGCGCAAGCCTGCCGCGGTGGCCGGACCGACGACGATCTGCTCGCGGTGGGTGCGGCCCTCCGGGGCGACGGTCAGGTAGGCGACGGTGGTGAGCCCGATCCCGCCCTCGGCCACCACGCGGTGGTAGTCGATGAGCCCGTCGGTGACCTGGCCCTCGGGCGTGCGGCCCTCGAAGGTCGCGGCCTTCACGGTCCGGTTGCGGATCGTCACCGGACCGAGCGGCGCGGGCTCGAACACGTCAGGGGTCACGGCTCGAAACTGTAACGTGTTCTAGTTTCGGCGAACAGAGGCCGGATCCCGCAGACTCGCCGGGTGTCCGACCTCGCGACCCGCCTGCGCGCCGCGGGCTGCGTGTTCGCCGAGGACGAGGCCGCGCTGCTCGAGGACGCCGCCACCGACGCGGCCGACCTCGAGCGGCTCGTGGCCGCCCGGGTCGCCGGACGGCCGCTCGAGCAGCTGCTGGGCCACGCCGACTTCGCCGGGCGTGCGGGTGCTGCTCGACGACGGGGTGTTCGTGCCGCGCCAGCGCACGGCGCTCCTGGTCGACCTCGCCGGCCGAGCTCGCCCCGCCGGCCGGCACCGTCGTCGACCTCTGCTGCGGCAGCGGCGCCCTGCTCGCCGCGCTGCTGGCCCGGCGTCCCGACCTCGAGGGGTGGGCCTCGGACGTCGACCCCGCGGCCGTCGCGTGCGCCCGCCGCAACCTGCCGCCCGACCGGGTGCGCGAGGGCGACCTCTACGACGCGCTGCCGGGCGGGCTGCGCGGCCGGGTCGACGTGCTGCTGGTCAACGCGCCCTACGTGCCGAGCGCGGAGGTGGCGTTCATGCCGCCCGAGGCGCGCGACCACGAGCACCGGGTGGCCCTCGACGGCGGCGCCGACGGCCTCGACGTCCACCGTCGCGTCGCGGCCGGCGCGGGCGGGTGGCTGACGACCACCGGGGCACTGGTCATCGAGGTGGCCTCGGCGCAGGTGGCTGCCGCCACGGCGCTGCTCGCGGGCTGCGGCCTCGACACCGACGTGCTCGTCGACGACGAGCGCGGGTCAACTGCGCTGATCGGCCGCCGGCGCGGCCCGGGGCCGGATATCGTGACGGCCGAGGATGGGGCCCACCCGGCTATCGCGGGCACCGACGGGACCGCGAAGGAGCGACGGCTGTGAGCAGGTGGGCCACCGCGGCACGCGCCGGCGTCGTCGTCGCGATCGTCGCCGTCCCGCTCGCCTGCGGGCCGTTGCGCGGCGTCGGCGGCGACGCGGGCGCGACCGTGCGGGACGCCGGTCCCGCGGCCGCGCGCACGTCGGCCACCTGGACCGACGGCGCCGCCCTGATCACCTCGCGCGACCTCGTGCGCGGCCGGATCGACGTGCCGGGCGGCACCGGCGGCGTGACCCTGCGGCTCGACAACGCCTACCCGGTCACCCTGCCCGAGGAGTGCCAGCAGAGCACGGTCAAGATCCTGCGCTCCTACCTCGACGGCGACACGCTCGGCTGCCGCCTGGTCGGCGGCACCCGCTCGCTCACCTTCACCGCGATCGTCGTCGGCGACGACGGCACCCAGCTCGGCGGCACGGTCACGACCCGCCAGCACGGTGACTCCGAGACCACGCAGCTGCCGGGTCGGCTGATCATCGGCGGCGACCCCACCCTCGAGCCCGGGCTGCGCCTGGTGTCCAGCCCGGACTTCACCAACGCCGACATCGGCGACCTGCGCCAGGGCCCGGGCTACTGGACGCCGCAACGCTCGACCAACGCGACCGACGCCGACTACGAGGCCGCCCTCGACCACGTCCTCGACGACTGGGACGCGCTCGACCCCGCCGCCGTCCTCGTCGCCGGCGACCTGGTGAACGGTCGCTGGGGCTACGACGACAGGTCGACCGGCACGTTCGGCCCGGTCGACACGCTCGCCGAGAAGCGGCAGGCCATCCGGCTCGCCGCCCGCACCTTCTACCCGCAGTGGCTCGAGCGCTTCACCAGCCGCGACCTCGAGGTCTACCCGACGATCGGCGACCACGAGTACGGCGACAACGCGTGGCCCAGGGGCAAGCGGCTGCTCGCCGCGACCTACCGCGACGAGTTCGCGCGGGCCTTCTCGTTCCACGGCGACGGCACCTCGCGCTACGCCTCGCACCCGCGCGGTCCGCACGCCACCACCGCGTTCGCGGGCCGCCCGTCGCCCGACGTCCAGATCGTCTCGCTCGACGTCTTCGACATCACGCCCGCCCACGCCCGGATCCAGGTCGACCCGCAGCAGCTGCGCTGGCTGCGCGGCGTGCTCGCCCAGGCCAAGGCCGACGGCGTCCGCTGGACGATCGTGGAGAGCCACGTCCCCATCGCCGGCCCCGTGCGCTCGCGGGCCTCGAGCGCCCTGACCTACCGCGGCGGCACCCACTCGAGGCTGTGGAAGCTGATGGACCGCTTCGACGTCGACCTCTACCTGAGTGGCGAGGTGCACGACAGCCAGCTGCTCGAGCGCGACGGCATCGTGCAGATCAGCCACGGCGGCGCGTTCCAGTTCGGCCTCACCACCGCCCTCGTCATGGACTTCTACGGCGACAACCTGTTCCTCTCCCTGCGCGACTACGACCTGCGCCACCACGACGCCGGCCCGCGGCTGTGGGAGACCCGGCGCTCGGGCATGCCGACACGGGTCGACATCGCCCGGGGGCCCCTCACGATCGGCACGGCCAGCCTCGGTCCGCAGGGTCTGGTCTCCTCCAGCGGCATCCTGGCGCCTGTCCATAACTAGGGTTATGTTGACGCCATGACGCCCGCCCCCCGCCTCGACCCCACGCTCGACCCCGAGGTCGACTTCGTCGCGATCTACCGCTGGCTCGCGACCGTCGAGTTCCCGTGGGACCTGAACCAGTCGCTCAGCCTCGCCCTGTTCCGCACCTACGCGGTGCCGAGCATCGGCCGCCTCCTCGACGAGACCGGCGAGTTCACCGGCTCCTGCCAGAAGCGCTACGACGACACGGCCCTGCTGCTCGAGGCCCCGCTCGTGCACGGCTTCGACAGCCCCGAGGGGCGGATGGGCGTGCGTCGCGTCAACCAGATGCACGGCCGGTACGACATCTCGAACGACGACCTGCGCTACGTGCTGGCCACCTTCGTCGTCGTCCCCAAGCGGTGGCTCGACGACTACGGCAAGCGGCCCCTCACCGACCTCGAGACGCGGGCCTCGGTCAACTACTACCGCGAGCTCGCGCGGCACATGGCGATCCGCGACGTGCCGGAGACCTACGAGGGCTTCGCCGACCTCATGGACGCCTACGAGCGCGAGCACTTCGCGTTCGACGAGGGCGCGCGCCGGGTCGCCGACGCCACCCTCGCCCTGATGACCGGCTTCTACCCGGCCCCGGCAGCCCGGGCGGTCGACCTGTTCAGCCGCGCCCTCATGGACCCGCCGCTCCTCGAGGCGTTCGGGTACGACGAGCCGGGGCGGGTCGCCCGCACCGTGACCAGCGGCGCCATGCGCGCACGCGCCCGGGTCTTGGCGCACTGGCCGCGCAAGCGCCGTCCGGCCTACAGCTTCCAGAGCCCGCGGGTGCGCACCTGGTCGACCGAGCCCGGCGTCGACGACCTGGCCCGCATGGGGTCGTTCAAGCCGGCCGTGCCGGGGTGCCCGGTCGCGCACTGACGGTGGTCGCCGTCGCGGTGGTGGAGGTCGCCGCGCGGTGGTTGAGGAGGTCGCGCCGCACGGTGGTTGAGGAGGTCGGGCGAGTCACACGGTGGTTGAGGAGGTCGCGCTAGCGACCGTCTCGAAACCACCTGCGCCGGAGGGTTTCCCTCGCGACGCCATTGACCGTGCGTGGTCTCGAGACGGTCGTGACCGACCTCCTCGACCACCGTGAAGCCCGGTCGTGAGCACACGGTGGTTGAGGAGGTCGCGCCGCACGGTGGTTGAGGAGGTCGCGCTAGCGACCGTCTCGAAACCACCTGCGCCGGAACGTTTCCCTCGCGACGCCATTGACCGTGCGCGGTCTCGAGACGGTCGTGACCGACCTCCTCGACCACCGTGGAGCCCGGTCGTGAGCGACCTCCCCCACGGTGGTTGAGGAGGTCGCGCTAGCCACACGGTGGTTGAGGAGGTCGCGCTAGCGACCGTCTCGAAACCACCTGCACCGGAAGGGTCTCCCCTCGCGACGCCATTGACCGTGCGTGGTCTCGAGACGGTCGTGACCGACCTCCTCGACCACCGTGGAGCCCGGTCGTGAGCACCACGGTGGTTGAGGAGGTCGCGAAGCCACACGGTGGTTGAGGAGGTCGCGCTAGCGACCGTCTCGAAACCACCTGCGCCGGAAGGGTCTCCCCTCGCCAAGCCGTTGACCGCGCGTGGTCTCGAGACGGTCGTGACCGACCTCCTCGACCACCGTGGAGCCCGGTCGTCCTCGACCACCGTGGAGCCCGGTCGTCCTCGACCACCGTGGAGCCCGGTCGTGACCGACCTCCTCGACCCCCACGACGTCAGCCGCGCAGCGCTGCGTCCCAGGCGTCGTTGAAGTCGCGCAGGTCGGCGACCAGCCGCGCGCCGCGGCCCGGGCCCAGGGCGTCGAGGGCGCCCTGGATCAGGGTCACGCGGATCGCGATGTCGTGCTCGAACGCCGCGAGCCCGGCCTCGGTCGGGCGGAGCAGCTTGCTGACGCTGCCCTCGACCTCGAACCGCTCGAGGTAGCCGAGGTCGATGGCGGCGTGCACCTGGCGGTTGACCGTCGACTGCTCCAGCTCGAGCTCGTGGGCGAGCTGGCGCATCGTGCGCGGCTCGCCGTCGGCCAGCACGCGGAGGATCCGGAACGCCGAGGTGTCGAGCACCGAGCCGGCGTACGACGTCGTGCGGCGCCGCTGGAGGCGCAGCAGCTCGTCGCCGAGGAGGGCGAGGTCGGCCAGGTCGGCCGGAGGCTCTGTGGGCATCGTCACGGATCCTCCCACGCCAGCCTGCCATGTGTACGATACACATCGTGACCCGCCCCGACCAGCGCAGCCTGCTGACCGTGATCGTCCTCTGCTTCGGCGGCATGACGGTGTCCCTGACGCAGACGATGGTGCTCCCGATCCAGGGCGAGCTGCCCCAGCTGCTGGGGACGTCGGTCGCGAACGCCGGCTGGGTCGTCACCATCACGCTGCTGGCGGCCGCCGTGGCGATGCCGATCAGCGGCCGGCTCGGCGACATCTTCGGCAAGCCGCGCGTGATCCTCGTGAGCGCGGGACTGCTGGTCGTCGGCTCGCTGGTGTGCGGCTTCGCCGACTCGCTGACGCCGATGCTGGTCGGCCGCGCCCTGCAGGGTCTGGCGATGGGGTTCATCCCGGTGAGCATCGCGCTCATCCGTGAGGTGACCCCGCCGAACCTCGTCAACACCGCCGTCGCCGCGATGAGCGCGACGCTCGGGGTCGGGGGCGCGATCGGGCTGCCGCTCTCGGCGTGGATCGCCCAGACCGCCGACTGGCACGCCATGTTCTGGACCGCCGCCGGCCTCGCCGCCGTCCTCACGGTCGGCCTGGTCACCCTGGTGCCCCGCGTCCACGACGGCCAGGGCGGCCGCGTCGACCTGGTCGGCGCCGCCGGCCTCGCGCTCGGCCTCGTCGGCGTCCTCGTCGCCGTCTCGAAGGGCCACGAGTGGGGCTGGTCGGGCCTGCGCACGCTGGTCTTCCTGGTCGGCGGCGTCGGCGTCCTCGTCGCGTGGGCCGCCTTCGAGCTCCGCCAGGACGAGCCGCTCGTCGACCTGCGCGTCGGGGCCCAGCGCCCGGTGCTGCTCACGAACCTCGCCGCCGTCGCGATCGGCTTCGGGATGATGGCGCAGTCGGTCGTCGTCCCGCAGCTGCTGCAGCTGCCGACGTCCACCGGCTACGGCCTCGGGCAGACCCTGCTCGAGACCGGCCTCTGGATGGCGCCCGGCGGCCTGCTGATGATGGCGTTCTCGCCTGTCTCGAGCCGGCTGATGACCCGCATCGGGGCGAAGCAGACGTTGATGATCGGCGCTGCTGTGCTCGGCGTCGGCTACCTCGTCGCACTGGTCCTGCACGGCGCTCCCTGGCACCTGTTGCTGGCCTCGGCGATCGCCAGCGCCGCCGTCGGCATCGGCTACGCCGCCATGCCGACGCTGATCATGTCGTCGGTCCCCGCCAGCCAGGCCGGCTCCGCCGTGGGCGTCAACGCCCTGATGCGCTCGGTGGGCACGACGTCGGCAGCCGCCGTGATGACGACTGTGCTCGCCGGCTCGGTCGGGGCGTCGGGGCTGCCGAGCGAGGGCGCCTACGAGCTCTGCTTCCTCATCGGCGCGCTCGCCGCCTTCGCGGGCGTCGTGATCACCGCGCTCGTGCCGCACGTGCACGACCGCGGCCTCACCACCG
>CAWHNR010000038.1:0-28659 GCA_963830575.1 uncultured Actinomycetota bacterium | reverse complement strand
GCACGGCGCGGAACGGTACGGTGCCGCGGTGAACGAGACCCCCGACGTGCCCCGAGCAGGCGTGGTCCGGTGTCCACCGCGGCCCGCTGCGGGCCGGTGAGTGGGTCCGGCTCCTCGACGGCAAGGGCCGCCGGCACAACTTCCCCCTCGAGCCCGGCAAGCGCTTCTTCTCCAACCGCGGCCACGTCGAGCACGACGAGATGATCGGGCGCGAGGAGGGCTTCACCGTCACCGCGTCGACCGGCGGCGAGTACCTCGTGTTCCGCCCGCTGCTCTCCGAGTTCGTCGTCTCGATGCCGCGCGGCGCCGCCGTCGTCTACCCCAAGGACGCCGCCCAGATCGTCGCGATGGCCGACATCTTCCCCGGCGCCGACGTGGTCGAGGCCGGCGTCGGCTCCGGCGCCCTCACCTGCTCGCTGCTGCGCGCGGTCGGCCCGCACGGCCGGGTGACGTCGTTCGAGCGGCGCGAGGAGTTCGCCGACGTCGCCCGCCAGAACGTCACACCAGTTCTTCGGCGCGCCCGACGGCGAGACGCACCCGGCGTGGCGGCTCGCGCTGGGCGACCTGGCCGAGGCGCTGCCGGCCTCGGGGGAGCGGTGCGACCGGATCATCCTCGACATGCTCGCCCCCTGGGAGTGCCTCGACGCCGCCGCCGACGCCCTGCGGCCCGGCGGCATCGTGTGCGCCTACGTCGCCACCACGACCCAGCTCTCGCGCTTCGTCGAGACCGTGCGCGTGCACGGCGGCTTCACCGAGCCCCAGGCCTGGGAGTCGCTGGTGCGCGACTGGCACGTCGAGGGCCTCGCGGTGCGCCCGGGCCACAAGATGATCGGCCACACCGCGTTCCTGGTGACCGCCCGTCGGATGGCGCCCGGCGAGAAGGCGCCGCTGAAGAAGCGGCGCCCGGCCCCGGGCGCCTACGGCAGCGACTACCTCGGTCCGCGCCCCGACGGCATCCCGGTCGAGGCCGACGCCCGACGTCGACCCCCGCGCGAGGCCGAGGAGTGAGGCCCTTCCTGCTGCTCTCGATCCGGGCCGAGCCGGCAGCGGCCGACGACGAGCACGCCGCGTTCGCGCGGTTCCTCGGCACGGCCGCCGGCGACCTCGAGCGGCGTCAGCTCGGCGTCGACGACCTCGACGACGTCGTGGCCGACCTCGACGCGCTGGTCCGGCGTCCTGCTCGGCGGCGGCTCGTTCACGTGGTCCGACGAGCCGGGCGCCAAGTCCGCCGACCCAGCTGCGGGCCGAGGCCGACCTCGTGCGCGTTGCTCGACGCGGTCGTCGCGGCCGACTTCCCGTTCCTCGGCGCCTGCTACGGCATCGGCACGCTCGGCAGCCACCAGGGCGGCGTCGTCGACCAGCGCGTACCCCGAGCCCGTCGGGCCGCTCTCGGTGACGCTCACCGCCGACGGCCTGGCCGACCCGCTGTTCGCCGGCGTCCCGCGGGACTTCGCGGCGTACGGCGGGCACAAGGAGGCGCTGAGCACCCTGCCCCGGTCCGCCGTGCTGCTCGCGACCTCGGCCGCCTGCCCGGTGCAGGCCTTCCGCGTCGGCGAGCAACGTCTACGCCACCCAGTTCCACCCCGAGCTCGACCTGGCGGGGCTCCACACGCGGATCGACACCTACGCGACGTTCGGCTACTTCGACCCCTCCGAGGCCGGCGGCGCTGCGCGCCGCGGGCGCCGCCGTCGAGGTCGAGCACCCGATGACGCTGCTGCGCAACTTCGCGCCGGCGCTACGCGCCGCTGAGACGACGCGTCACCGGACGGGTGGTGCGGCCTGGTCACGTCGCGTCATGAAATCGTGACCGACACCGACCGGACGGCGCCCTTCCGTGGCAACCGGGCGGCGGGTAGGGTCGAAAGCGACAGGAGGTGGACCGATGTCGGGCATGGGCGAGGGTTCCGGTCAGGGCGAGCGCGAGCTCTCCGCGCAGAGAGCTGATCGCCCAGGTGCGCTTCCTGGAGGCCGAGGTGAGCGACCTGCGTCGCCGACTCTCCGACGGTCCCGGTGGCCTCGCGCGGCCTCGAGCTGCGCCTCGCCGACGCGCAGCGCTCGCTGGCCGCGGTCACCTCCCAGAACGAGCGGCTCGCGCAGACGCTGCGCGAGGCGCGCGACCAGATCACCAAGCTCAAGGAGGAGGTCGACCGGCTGGCGCAGCCGCCGGCCGGCTTCGGCACCTTCCTGGCGCGCAACGACGACGACTCCGTCGACGTCTTCACCGGCGGCCGCAAGCTGCGCGTCAACGTGAGCCCCGGCGTCGAGCTCGACGACGCTGCAGCGCGGCCAGGAGGTCATGCTCAACGAGGCCCTCAACGTCGTCGGCGCCATGGACTACGAGCAGGTCGGCGAGGTCGTGATGTTCAAGGAGGTGCTCGCCGACGGCGACCGCGTCCTGGTCATCGCCAACGCCGACGAGGAGCGCGTCGTCCGCATCGCCGAGCCGCTGCGCTCGGTCACGCTGCGCGCCGGCGACTCGCTGCTGCTCGACTCGCGGGCCGGCTACGTCTACGAGCGGGTGCCCAAGTCGCGAGGTCGAGGAGCTCGTGCTCGAGGAGGTGCCCGACATCGACTACAGCGACATCGGCGGCCTCTTCAACCAGATCGAGACGATCCGCGACGCCGTCGAGCTGCCCTACCTGCACCCCGAGCTGTTCATCGAGCACGAGCTGAAGCCGCCCAAGGGCGTGCTCCTCTACGGCCCTCCGGGCTGCGGCAAGACGCTGATCGCCAAGGCCGTGGCCAACTCGCTGGCCAAGAAGGTCGCGGCCAAGACCGGGCCAGGAGGGCAAGTCCTACTTCCTGAACATCAAGGGCCCCGAGCTGCTCAACAAGTACGTCGGCGAGACCGAGCGGCACATCCGGCTCGTCTTCCAGCGGGCGCGCGAGAAGGCCAGCGAGGGCACGCCCGTCATCGTCTTCTTCGACGAGATGGACTCCCTGTTCCGCACCCGCGGCTCCGGCGTCTCCTCCGACGTCGAGAACACGATCGTCCCGCAGCTGCTCAGCGAGATCGACGGTGTCGAGCTGCTCGAGAACGTGCTGGTCATCGGCGCCTCCAACCGCGAGGACATGATCGACCCCGCCATCCTGCGGCCCGGCCGCCTCGACGTGAAGATCAAGATCGAGCGCCCGGACGCCGAGGCCGCCCGCGACATCTTCAGCAAGTACCTCACCAAGTCGCTGCCGCTGCACGCCGACGACCTCGCCGAGTTCGGCGGCGACCGCGACGCCTGCGTCAACGGGATGATCCAGGCCACCGTCGAGCGGATGTACACCGAGACCGAGGAGAACCGCTTCCTCGAGGTCACCTACGCCAACGGCGACAAGGAGGTCCTGTACTTCAAGGACTTCAACTCCGGCGCGATGATCCAGAACATCGTCGACCGCGCCAAGAAGATGGCGATCAAGGACCTCCTCGACCACGACCAGAGGGGCCTGCGCGTCTCGCACCTGCTCCAGGCGTGCGTCGACGAGTTCAAGGAGAACGAGGACCTCCCCAACACCACCAACCCCGACGACTGGGCGCGGATCTCGGGCAAGAAGGGCGAGCGGATCGTCTTCATCCGCACGCTCATCACCGGCAAGCAGGGCACCGAGCCCGGCCGCTCGATCGACACCGTCGCCAACACCGGCCAGTACCTGTAGGCCGCTGACCCGCCCCACATGTGGGGCGGGTCAGCGACCCGTCGCACATGTCAGGCGGGTCAGCGGGCTACATCGCTAGAAGTAGCGGGTCGGGATGCCGTGGTGGACGCCGGACAGGTCGATGATGCGCGGGCCGGCGCCGTTGCGATGAGCCTGCCACTCCCGCCGGAGTGACTCCTCGACGTCCTGCTTCGGTCCGATGACGTTCGGGACCGCGGGAGACGACGACCGTCCATGCCGTGCTCGTCGCGGAGCCACGGCGAGGCGGGACTCGTCGTGGTCACGGTGCTCAGGGCCGTGGAAGTCCTCGCCGAAGAACTCACCCGCCGAACTTCTCCTCCGGCAGTCCCATGTCGATGGCGTAGTCCTCGCCGCGTCGGCGAGGGCACCGGGACCTGGCACTCGGGCTTGGGCAGACCGGCGTCGAGCCAGCGCTTGCGCTTGATCGTCTCGATGCGCCGACCCCGAGCGCGGGTCGACGATCGGCACCCAGGTGCGCAGAGTCTGGACGACGCCGCGCATGCCCTTGAAGCGCACGACCTCGAGGTAGAGCTCCTCGACAGCTGAAGCGCGCCGTTGCCGCCGAGGGCGTCCATGGCGGCCAGTGCCCAGTCCGGGTTGGAGCAGCCGGCCGAGGTCGCACGCCGTGCGCAGCTGCGAGGTTGTCACCCGGAGGCCCTCGACCTCGATGACGTCGTGCGGCAACCAGGGTGCGTTCGCCGCTCGCTGCGTCAGGTCGTTGCGGAGCCGGTGAGCCCGGCATGGCCGAAGACGTCGATCGGCGGGATCTCACCGGTGGCTGTTCGGCGCCATCGCCATCGTAGGCGCCCCAGATCCAGCGCTGCCGTCCGGTCGACGACGACGTAGCCCGGACGGCACGACGAGCTTCACGCACGCGATCCGGTGCTCGAACGAGTCGGGAACGCCGTGCCACACGTACACCGCCTCGAGCTCGCGCCGCAGCAGGCCCTACGTCGCCGTAGGCGGCGTCAGCTGATGGTGCGTCTGATGCCCCAGGCCGGCGCTTCCTGGTCGTTGGTGAACGGACGGTCGGACGGGAGACGCGCCACGAGCTCGACGGAGCTCGGACTCCGAGAAGGGCTTCGACATGGCGACGAGGATGAGGACACGGAAGCCGACAGCCCGCATCCGCTCATCCACAGCGCACCGAGTTTCCGACCCGCCTCACATGTCAGGCGGGTCCGCTCGTTCGCACGAGCCCGTCGCACATGTCAGCGGGTCAGCCTGCCGAGATCGACCCGCTCGCAGTAAATCTCGAGGCGGGTCATGACGGGATCGACCCGTCGCATATGCTCAGGGCCGGTCAGCGTAACGCGACCTAATCGTCGCATATCTGAGGCGGGTCAGCTGACCGGACCGACCTCCTCAACCACGTGCCGCGCCGGGTTCAGCGGTCGCCAGCCGACCTCCTCAACCACCGTGCCACGCCGGGTCACGGTCGACGGACCTGACCCGTGCCCGAGCGATCCGCAGGTCGCGTCAGTCGGGCCAGGCCGCGGGTGGTGAAGCCCAGGGGCGGCCGAGCCTCGGGCCGGGGAGGTAGCGCTGTCGGACTGCTCGACGTCCAGGCCGGAGTCGCTCACCAGGGCGAGGACGTCGCGGCTGAGGTGGCAGCCGCCGGCGACGCGGCGCTGGACCGGGTCGAGGCGCCGCTGCCAGCGGGCGACGCCGGGGTCGGGGGAGAGGCCGTGCTCGAGGAACGCGAAGGTGCCGCCGGGGCGCAGCACCCGGCGTCACCTCGCTGAGCGCCAGCGCCGGGTCGGGGATGGTGCACAGCGAGAACGTGCACAGCACGGCGTCGTAGGTCGCGTCGTCGGCGTCGAGGCGCTGGCCGTCGAGACCGACCCGCTCGACCGGCACCGGGCTCGCCGCCCGGTTGCGCTCCGAGAGCCGCCACCCCACGTCGGAGGGCTCGACGGCGTCGACCGCCCGAACGGCGCGGGGTACTTCTCGCAGTTGAGGCCGCTGCCGAACCCGATCTCGAGGACCCGGCCGGCGAGGGGAGCGCACACCAGGCCGCGCTGCTTCATCACGGCGCCCGTCGAGAGCGCCTTGTCGGCCATCCGCGGCACCACGTGCTCGGTCCACACGCCGCTCACACTACGGTCTACGGATCGAGCTCGAGGCGGCACTTCCTGGTCCGACGCACCCTCGCCCGCGTCCTGCTGCGGCTGGCCCGCTGGCGGACGACGGGGGAGGTGCCGCAGCGCGGCATCCTGGTCGGCGCGCCCCACACGTCCAACTGGGACTGGATCATCACGATGCTGCTCGCGTGGGACAGCAGCGTGCAGATCCGGCTGCTGGTCAAGCACTCGTTCTTCAAGGGCCCGGTCGGCGTCTTCATGCGGGCCACCGGTGCGGTCGAGCTCGACCGCGAGAACCCCGGCGCCACGATCCGCGCGCTGCTCGCCGACGCCGAGGACGACGAGGCGTTCCTGCTGGGCATCGCCGCCGAGGGCACCCGCAGCAAGGGCGAGTACTGGAAGTCGGGCTTCTACCGGATCTCGCAGCAGACCGGCATCCCCGTCACCCTCGCCTTCCTCGACCGGCCCTCGCGCACCGTCGGCTGGGGCCCGACCTTCGACGCTCAGCGGCGACGTCGGCGCCGACATGGACCGGATCCGCGCGTTCTACGCCGACAAGCGGGGCATCAGGCCCGAGCTGACCACCGAGCCCCGGCTGCGCGAGGAGAACCGCTCCTGACACGCCACCGGGACGGCGGCGCCGCCCCGTAGGCTGGACACATGAGCGTCCGACGCGTGATGGGCACCGAGGTCGAGTACGGCATCTCGGTCGTCGGCCAGCCGCTGGCCAACCCGATGGTCGCCTCCTCCCAGGTCGTCAACGCCTACGCCTCGGCGACGGTCAAGGCCCGCCGTGCGCGCTGGGACTTCGAGGAGGAGTCGCCGCTGCGCGACGCCCGCGGGTTCGACATGTCGCGCGGGGTCGCCGACCCGAGCCAGCTCACCGACGAGGACATGGGCCTCGCCAACGTGATCCTCACCAACGGGGCACGGCTCTACGTCGACCACGCCCACCCCGAGTACTCCACGCCCGAGGTGACCACCCCGCTCGACATCGTGCGCTGGGACAAGGCGGGCGAGCAGGTCATGCTCGACGCCTCCCGCCGCGCGGCCGGCCTGCCCGGCGCGCCGCAGATCTGCCTCTACAAGAACAACACCGACAACAAGGGCGCGTCCTACGGCGCCCACGAGAACTACCTGATGCGGCGCTCGACGCCGTTCGGCGACATCGTGCGCAACCTGACGCCGTTCTTCGTGAGCCGCCAGGTCGTGGTCGGCGCGGGCCGCGTGGGCATCGGGCAGGACGGGCGCGAGCACGGGTTCCAGGTGAGCCAGCGCGCCGACTTCTTCGAGGTCGAGGTGGGCCTCGAGACCACCCTGAAGCGCCCGATCATCAACACCCGCGACGAGCCGCACGCCGACCCCGAGAAGTACCGCCGGCTGCACGTGATCATCGGCGACGCGAACCTCTCGGAGGTCTCGACCTACCTCAAGGTCGGCACCACCGCCCTCGTGCTCGCGATGATCGAGGACAAGTTCATCCCGGTCGACCTCTCCGTCGACGGTCCCGTCGCCGGGCTCCGCGCGATCTCCCACGACCCGACGCTCAAGCAGACCGTCACGCTCCACGACGGCCGCAAGCTGACCGGCGTCCAGCTGCAGCTGGAGTACCTCGACCTCGCGCGCAAGTTCGTCGAGGACCGCTACGGCGCGGACGCCGACGAGCAGACCGTCGACGTCCTGGCCCGCTGGGAGTCCGTGCTCGACCGCCTCGAGCGCGACCCGATGCTCTGCGCCGGCGAGCTCGACTGGGTCGCCAAGCTCAAGCTGCTCGAGCAGTACCGCTCCCGCGACGGCCTCGACTGGGACGACGCCAAGCTGCAGCTGATCGACTACCAGTACTCCGACATCCGGCCCGAGAAGGGGCTCTACAACAAGCTCGTCGCCGCCGGGCGCATCGAGCGGCTGCTCACCGACCAGCAGGTCGACGACGCCATGCACGACCCGCCCGACCGACACCCGCGCGTACTTCCGCGGGCGCTGCCTGGAGAAGTACGCCGAGCACGTCGCCGCCGCGTCGTGGGACTCGGTGATCTTCGACCTCCCCGGCCGCGAGTCGCTGCAGCGCGTGCCGACCATCGACCCGCTGCGCGGGGTCGAAGGCGCACGTCGGCGAGCTGCTCGACCGGTGCGCGACCGCAGAGCAGCTGTTCACGGCTCTCACGCGGACCTGAGCCGGCTGCGGTCGGGCCAGCGAGCGTGCGCGAGGCTGCCTCGGCTACGTTGCACTGCGCTCGTCGCACCTCGACCACCGTTGGCGGACATCTCCGTCGTGCCCGTGGGTGCCACTGACTACTGTTGAACCATGGCCCAGGAGCAGAAGCAGCCGCGCAAGTCGAACGAGACCGAGGAGTCCACCGAGGTCGCCCCCGAGACCGACGTCGCCGAGCGCAAGGAAGCCCTCGACAGCGACGTCGACGACATCCTCGACGAGATCGACGAGGTCCTCGAGGCCAACGCCGAGGACTTCGTGAAGTCCTTCATCCAGAAGGGCGGCGAGTGAACACCCCACGACGTTCTCCGCTTCCCCCGCTTCGCTCCTCCATCGGACAACGCCGCGGGGACCCCGAGGGAGGAAGCCGGTGAGCAACGACTCCCGCCTGCCGGCGGCCTACCTCCGCCCCGGCACCTCCTCGTTCAGCGACTTCCTCGCCGACCAGGCTCCCGACCTGCTCCCCGGCCGGCGCACGATGCCGCAGGGCACCGGCACCCACGCCGGCGACCTCGCCCCGCACGGCACCACGATCGTGGCGGCCACGTTCCCCGGCGGCGTGATCCTCGCCGGTGACCGGCGCGCCACCATGGGCAACATCATCGCCCAGCGCGACATCGAGAAGGTCTTCCCGGCCGACGAGTACTCCGCGGTCGGGATCGCCGGCACCGCGGGGCTCGCGATCGAGATGGTGCGGCTGTTCCAGACCGAGCTCGAGCACTACGAGAAGATCGAGGGCTCGACGCTCTCGATGGACGGCAAGGCCAACCGGCTCTCGGCGCTCATCCGCGGCAACCTCGGCATGGCGATGCAGGGCCTGTCGGTCGTCCCGCTGTTCGCCGGGTACGACCTGCGCACCGAGCAGGGCCGGATCTTCAGCTACGACGTCACCGGCGGGCGCTACGAGGAGACCGCGTTCCACTCGGTCGGCTCGGGCTCGCTGTTCGCCCGCGGCTCGCTCAAGAAGCTCTACCGCGACGACCTCGACGCCACGCAGGCCGTCGAGGTCGTCATCCAGGCCCTCTACGACGCCGCGGACGACGACTCGGCCACCGGCGGCCCCGACCTGACGCGGCGCATCTTCCCGGTCGTCCAGCTCATCACCGCCGACGGCGGCCACCGGCTGCTCGACGACGAGGTCGCCGCGATCGCCGACCGGGTGATCGCCGGGCGGATGCAGCGCCCCGACGGCCCGGCCGCGCCGCTGAGCGGGGGTGACGCGCGATGAGCACCCCCTTCTACGTCTCGCCCGAGCAGCTGATGAAGGACCGCGCCGACTTCGCGCGCAAGGGCATCGCCCGCGGGCGCTCCGTGGTGGCGGTGCAGTACGCCGACGGCGTCCTGTTCGTCTCCGAGAACCCCTCGCAGGCCCTCCACAAGGTCTCCGAGATCTACGACCGGATCGCGTTCGCCGCGGTCGGCCGCTACAACGAGTTCGAGAACCTGCGGATCGCCGGCGTCCGGCTCGCCGACATGCGCGGCTACTCCTACGACCGCCGCGACGTCACCGGGCGGGGCCTGGCCAACGCCTACGCCCAGACCCTGGGCACGATCTTCTCCAGCGGCGGCGAGAAGCCGTACGAGGTCGAGATCTTCGTCGCCGAGGTGGGCGACGAGCCCGCGAGCGACCAGCTCTTCCGGCTCACCTACGACGGCCAGGTCGCCGACGAGCACGGCTTCGCCGTGATGGGCGGCCAGACCGAGGCGGTGGCCGCGAGCCTGGAGTCGACCTACGCCGACGGCGCCCCGCTCGAGGTGGCGCTGCGTGGCGCCGTGACGGCGCTGGGCACCAGCGACGCCGGGGTGCGGGTCATCCCCACCCGCGACCTCGAGGTGGCGGTGCTCGACCGCACCCGCAGCCGGCCCCGCAAGTTCGCGCGGCTCTCGCCGGCGCGGCTCGACGAGCTCCTGGGCGAGCGCGGCGACTCCACGCCCGGGGAGGTCTCCGACGGCGACGGACGCCGCGAGGGCGGCGGCTCGACCGTCCCGCTCGTCGACGACCCGGCCGACCCGACCGACCAGGTCAGCGGCTCCGTCCCGCCGCTGGAGGACCCGACCTCCGGCGAGCCTCCCATCGCTCCTCCGTCCTGATCGCGGACCCGACCGCGGTTCGACCCCTGTCGCGACCCTGCAGCCCGTAGGGTCGTGACATGGACCGCCGGATCTTCGGGATCGAGAACGAGTACGGCGTCACGTGCACCTTCAAGGGGCAGCGACGGCTCAGCCCCGACGAGGTGGCGCGCTACCTCTTCCGCAAGGTCGTGAGCTGGGGCCGCAGCAGCAACGTCTTCCTGCGCAACGGGGCCCGGCTCTACCTCGACGTCGGCAGCCACCCCGAGTACGCGACCCCCGAGTGCGACGACATCGCCGAGCTGGTGGCCCACGACAAGGCGGGGGAGCGGGTCCTCGAGGGGCTGCTCCTCGACGCCGAGCAGCGGCTGCACGACGAGGGCATCGCCGGCGAGATCTACCTGTTCAAGAACAACACCGACTCCGCGGGCAACTCCTACGGGTGCCACGAGAACTACCTCGTGGGCCGCGCCGGCGAGTTCAGCCGCCTGGCCGACGTCCTGATCCCGTTCCTGGTGACCCGGCAGATCATCGTCGGGGCGGGCAAGGTCACCCAGACCCCGCGCGGAGCCGGCTACAGCGTCAGCCAGCGCGCCGAGCACATCTGGGAGGGCGTGAGCAGCGCGACCACCCGCAGCCGCCCGATCATCAACACGCGCGACGAGCCCCACGCCGACGCCGAGAAGTACCGGCGCCTGCACGTCATCGTGGGCGACTCGAACATGAGCGAGACCACCACCATGCTCAAGGTCGCCAGCTGCGACCTGGTGCTCCGCATGATCGAGGAGGGGGTGGTGATGCGCGACATGACGATGGAGAACCCGATCCGCGCGATCCGCGAGATCTCCCACGACGTCACCGGACGCCGCAAGGTGCGGCTGGCCAACGGGCGCGAGGCCAGCGCCCTCGAGATCCAGGCCGAGTACCTCGGCAAGGCCCGCGACTTCGTCGACCGCCGCCAGATCAGCACCCCGATCATCGAGCGCACCCTCGACCTGTGGGAGCGCGGCCTCAAGGCCGTCGAGTCCGACGACCTCGGCCTGGTCGACCGCGAGATCGACTGGGTCATCAAGTGGAAGCTGATCGACCGCTACCGCGCGAAGCACGGCCTGCCCCTGGGCCACCCGCGGATCGCCCAGCTCGACCTGGCCTACCACGACATCCACCGCAGCCGCGGGCTCTACTACCTGCTCGAGAAGCGGGGCGCCGTCGCCCGCGTCACCACCGACCTCAAGATCTTCGAGGCCAAGTCGGTGCCGCCGCAGACGACGCGAGCCCGGCTCCGTGGTGAGTTCATCCGCAAGGCCCAGGAGAAGCGCCGCGACTTCACCGTCGACTGGGTGCACCTCAAGCTGAACGACCAGGCCCAGCGCACGGTGCTGTGCAAGGACCCGTTCCGGGCCCACGACGAGCGGGTCCAGCGGCTGATCGACGGCATGTAGGCTTCCGTCGCCCGTGTCCCGTACCGAAGGTTGTCTCGTGCCGCGTACCGCCCGTCTCCGTCGTCCTGTTGCGCTCGTCGCGGCGCTCGTGGTCCTGCCGAGCCTGCTCGCCGCCTGCGGCGACTCCGAGGGCCAGGGCAACGGGCTCGAGTTCGCCGACCGGCTCGACGCCGTCACCATCGGCGGTGACGCCGGCGAGCCGCCGACCATCGAGTGGAAGTCGCGGATGACGGCGAAGGCGCCGGAGTCGAAGACCCTCGTCGAGGGCGACGGCGAGCCCCTCGCCGACGGCGACCAGGTCTTCGTGAACTTCGTCCTCGGCGACGGCTTCACCCGCGACCAGCCCATCGACACCTTCGGCGCCGACTCCGCAGGCATCCGGCTGACCGTCGGCGCGGAGCCCGCGCAGCCGGCGTCCCTCAACGACCTCGTGGCCACCTTCCTCACCAAGCAGATCAAGGCCGGCGTCACCCGCGGCACGCGCATCGCGATCACCGGCGACACCGAGGCGGTGTTCGGCGAGGGCTTCGTCGCGAGCCCGGTGCTGGCCGAGAGCAACATCGGCAACCAGGACGGCCTCCTCGTGGTCGCCGACGTGCTCGACGTCGAGCAGCTCGACAAGCCCAACGGCACCCAGCAGGAGCTGCCCGCCTGGGCGCCCAAGATCAACTTCGTCAAGACGGGCAAGTCGAAGGGCCAGCCCGCGTCGTTCGACTTCACCGACGTCCCCGAGCCCACCGACGACCTGCTGACGGCCGTCATCAAGAAGGGCACGGGCGAGGCCGTCGAGAAGGGCGACCTGCTGGTCGCCGACTACCTGGGGCAGGTCTACGACGGCAAGGAGCCGTTCGACCAGTCGTACACGCCCGACAAGGAGCCCTACCCCACGCCGATCGGGCTGGGCCAGGTCGTCAAGGGCTGGGACCAGGGCCTGGTCGGCGTCCCCGTGGGCAGCCGGGTGCTGCTGCAGATCCCGCCGAACCTCGGGTACGGCAAGAAGGGCTCGGGCGAGCAGATCCCCGGCGGCTCCACGCTCTACTTCGTGATCGACGTCCTCGCCTCCATCTGACCTGAGCCCCTCCACGACCCGGCGAGGAACCCCATGAGCTCGGCGAAGACCGAACGGCTGATGAACCTGCTCATCATGCTGCTCGTGCAGAAGCGGTTCGTCGCCAAGCAGCGGATCCGCGAGATCCTCTACGCCGACGCCTCCGACGAGGCCTTCGAGCGGATGTTCGAGCGCGACAAGGAGGAGCTGCGCAGCCTCGGCGTCCCGGTCGAGGTCGGCCAGATGGACGTCTACTTCGACGACGAGCCCGGCTACCGGATCCGCCCCGACGAGTTCGCGCTGCCCGAGATCGACCTCGCGCCCGACGAGGCGGCCGTCGTGGGCCTCGCGACCCGCGTCTGGGAGCACCAGAAGCTCGCCAGCGCCACGACCGAGGCCGTCCGCAAGCTCACGGCGGCCGGTGCCGAGATCGACCTGGGCGCGCTCGACATCGCCCAGCCCCGGCTGCCGGCCGACGAGCCCTCGTTCGACGTGTTCTTCGAGGCCGTGCTCGAGCGCTCGGTCGTCGAGTTCGACTACTGGCGCACCGGGACCGACGGGCCCGCGCGGCGCCGGCTCCAGCCGTGGGGCGTGACCCGCTACTCGGGGCGCTGGTACGTGGTGGGCTACGACCTCGACCGCGCCGACGAGCGGGTCTTCCGGCTGTCCCGGGTGCAGGGGGAGGCCCGCAAGGTGGGTCGCCCGGGTGCCTACTCGATCCCGGAGGGCACCGACATCTCGGCCGCGACCCGTCGGCTGGCGCCGGACCTGTCGACCGAGCCGGTCGTCGTCCTCGCCCGGGCCGGGGCCGCGCTGCCGCTGCGCCGGGCGGCCGACCGCGTCGAGACCGGCGTCACCGGCCCCGACACCCGCTCCGGCTGGGACCGGCTGACGCTCACCCGGGCCTCCGTCGGTGTCGCCGACGAGGTGCTCAGCCTGGGTGGCGCCGTCGTGGTGGAGTCGCCGCAGTCGCTGCGCGACCAGGTGGTCGCCCGGCTCGAGGCGGTCACCCGATGAGCGCCCACGCCTCGACCGGCGCCAAGGAGCAGGTCGCCCGCCTGCTCACCCTGGTGCCCTACCTGCACGCCCGCGGGACGGTCCGCCTGGCCGAGGCGGCGGCGGCGCTCGGCGTCACGCCCGAGGTCCTGCTGAAGGACCTCAAGGTCCTGTTCATGTGCGGCACGCCCGGCGGGTACCCCGACGAGCTCATCGACGTCGACCTCGACGCGCTCGAGGGCGAGGACGGCACGGTGCACGGCGACGGGGTCATCACCGTCAGCAACGCCGACTACCTCGCCCGGCCGCTGCGGCTGACGCCGGTCGAGGCCTCGGCCATCATCGTCGCGCTCCGGGCGCTGCGGTCCGGCTCGGCACCCGACACGGCCGAGATCGTCGACCGCGTGCTCACCAAGCTCGAGACCGCGGCCGCCACCGGGCCGGTCGGCGTCCCGGTGGACGCCGCGCCCGACGAGCGCGACGACACCGCGCAGCTCGCCGCGCTCGCCACCTCGCTCGAGGACGCCGTGGCCCGGCGGGTCCAGGTCGAGCTCGACTACTACGTGCCGGCGCGCGACGAGCTGTCGCACCGCACCGTCGACCCGCGCGGGATGGTGCGCAGCGAGGGCAACACCTACCTCGACGCGTGGTGCCACTCCGCGGAGGCGCCGCGGCTGTTCCGCCTCGACCGCGTCGCCGCTGCCCGCGTGCTCGACACGCCGGTGGTGAGCGGCCCGGCGGCCCCCCGCGACCTCTCCGACGGCATGTTCGCCAGGTCGGAGGAGACGACGCTCGTGACCCTCCGGCTGGGCGCCGGCCGCACGCTGGGTGACCGAGTACTACCCGGTCGAGGACGTGCGTCCGGCGGCCGACGGCTCGGTCGAGGTCGACCTCCTCGTGGCCGACGAGCGGTGGTTGACCAAGCTGCTCCTGCGGTTGGCTCCGAATGCCTCGGTGACCGCACCCGCCACCTGGGGGAGCGGGCTCGTGGACGCCGCACAGGACGCTCTCAGCCTGTACCGGTGACCGACCGCGTACCATCGGAGTCAACCCGCCCACTACGGGCCATCCAACAGATTGGGACCTCATGATCAACCCGCTGATCGGCATGCCGCAGGGCGCTGAGTGGCTCGTGATCCTCGCCATCGTGATCCTGGTCTTCGGTGCCGCCAAGCTCCCCGACCTGGCCCGCGGCACCGGCCAGGCGCTGCGCATCTTCAAGGCCGAGACCAAGGGTCTCAAGGACGACGACGACGAGGACGAGACGCCGGACCCCCTGGCCAAGGAGCTGCCGCCGACCGTCACGCCGGCGCCCGCGCCCGTCGTCGACGAGGTCGTCACGCCCGAGCGCCAGTCCGACCCCAACAACAGCTGACCGACCGCTGACCACCCGCTGAGGTCCCTGCTGCCGTGTCCACGCTGACGAGCGTCGCCAAGCTCTTCGTCGGCACACCCGTCCACCCCGTCGGCGACGACGGCCGGATGGCGTTGTCCGACCACCTGCGGGAGCTGCGCGCCCGGATCCTCAAGTCGGTCCTGGTCGTCCTGCTCGGGCTGGCGGCCTCGATCGTGTTCTTCGACCAGATCTACGACGCCGTCTACTGGCCGATCAACGAGGCGAAGGACAACCTGCCCCCGGGCTCGAACCTGCTCACGAGCAACGGTCCCGGGGCCGGCCTGCTCATCTACCTCAAGCTGTGCGGGTTCTCCTCGGTGGTGCTGACGAGCCCCTTCTGGCTCTACCAGATCTGGGCGTTCATCCTGCCCGGCCTGCACCCGCGCGAGCGCAAGTGGACGCGGGTCTTCGCCGCGATCGCCGGGCCGCTGTTCTTCGCCGGGATCGCGCTGGGCTACGTCACGCTTCCGAAGGGCCTGGAGATCCTGATCGGCTTCAACCCCGACGGGCTCACCAACCTCGTCGACTTCGACGGCTACCTCTCGTTCTTCAGCCGCACGCTGCTGGTGTTCGGCATCGCCTTCGAGATCCCGCTGTTCGTGGTGCTCCTCAACCTCGCGGGCGTGGTCAAGGGCAAGACCCTCGGTGCCCACCGGCCCTGGATCATCGTCGGCGTCTTCATCTTCGCGGCCATCGCGACCCCGTCGGCCGACCCGTTCACGATGACGCTCATGGCCGTGCCGATGGTCGATCCTGTTCCTCGTCTCCGAGGTCATCGCCCGCTTCAACGACCGCCGCCGCGCCAAGCGCAACCCGTTCGCCGACCTCGACCCCGACGAGGCGTCGGCCATCTGATGGATCCTGCGGCGAGCGGGCCCGCGGACGTCGACCCGTTCGACCTCCCGGAGAGCCTCGGCACGGGCGAGGTCACCTGGAGCGCCGACGACGGGCTGCACGGGCACCTCGTGCGCGGCCGCCTCGACCCCGAGGCGGGGACGAGCCTGGCGTGCGACCTCCTCGCCGTCGACGAGGCCTACCCGCTGCCCGTCGCGCAGGACCACCTGCGGCTGCGGACCCACCAGGCGTGGCGCCACGGGCAGGTGCACCTGGTGTCGTTCGACGGCCGGTTGACCGTGCTCGTGCCCGGCCGCTGCTTCGACGCCGAGCTGGTGCTCGAGGCCGTCGGCCGGCTGGCCAAGGCGGTCGGCGCGTCACCCTCCTCCTACGCGGTACGGCTGCGGCTCTCGCGCTAGAGCGGCCCGTTAGGTTGAGAGGCATGGCAGCACCCCGCGTGATCGCGGTCCTCACCAACCCGACCGCCGGCAAGGGCCGCGGTCGGCAGGCCCGCGACGTCGTCGTGCCGCGCTTCGAGGCCGCCGGGCTGACCGTCCGGGCCCTCGAGGGCCGCGACGCCGACGAGGCGCTCGACCTCGCGCGGGCCGCCGTGGCCGAGGGCGTCGAGGGGCTCGTGCTCGTCGGGGGCGACGGCCTCGTCAACCTGGGGCTGCAGGCCACCGCGACGACGTCCACGCCGCTCGGCATCGTCCCGGCCGGCACGGGCAACGACGTCGCCCGCTACGTGGGACTCGGCCGCAAGGACCCGCTGGCCGCCGCCGACCGGATCGTCAAGGTCCTCACCACCGGCACGGCGCGCACGATCGACCTGGCGGTGACGGGCGGGCGGTACTACGCCACCGTGATGGCGGCCGGGTTCGACGCGGTCGTCAACGAGCGGGCGAACAGGATGACGTGGCCGCGGGGCCAGATGCGCTACAACCTCGCGACGCTGGCCGAGCTGCGCACGTTCGAGCCCCTGCCGTACACGATCGTCCTCGACGGCGAGGAGCGGCGCCTGGAGGCGATGCTCGTCGCCGTCGGCAACGGACCCTCGTTCGGTGGCGGGCTGCGCATCGCCGAGGGCGCGCTGCTCGACGACGGCCTGCTCGACGTCGTCGTGATCAAGCCGATGAGCCGGCCCGAGCTCGTCCGCACCTACCCCAAGCTGTTCAAGGGCACCCACACCACGCACCCGCAGTACGAGCGGCACCGGGCGCGGTCGGTGACGATCGCCGCGCCCGGCATCGTCGGGTACGCCGACGGCGAGCGGTTCACCCCGCTGCCCATGACGATCGACGCGGTCCCCGCCGCAGTGAGGGTCCTGGCATGAGCGTGGAAGACCGCGGCGACCTGACGCCGGCCGAGCGGTACGCGGCGTCGCGGCGCACGGCGAAGAACCCGGTGCTGACCGACTTCACCGCGCACTACGACTTCCCCCTCGACGACTTCCAGCGGCGTGCCTGCCTCGAGATCGAGGCCGGGCGGGGCGTCCTCGTCGCGGCCCCGACCGGCTCGGGCAAGACGATCGTCGGCGAGTTCGCCGTCCACCTGGCGCTGACGACCGGTCGCAAGGCGTTCTACACGACCCCGATCAAGGCGCTCTCGAACCAGAAGTACCACGACCTCGTGCAGCGGTACGGGCCCGAGAACGTCGGGCTGCTCACCGGCGACAACGTCGTCAACGGCGAGGCTCCGGTGGTCGTGATGACCACCGAGGTGCTCCGCAACATGCTCTACGCGGGGTCCCGCACCCTGATCGGTCTCGGGTACGTGGTCATGGACGAGGTGCACTACCTCGCCGACCGCTCCCGAGGCGCGGTGTGGGAGGAGGTGATCATCCACCTCCCCGACTCGGTCACCGTGGTGTCGCTGTCGGCGACCGTCTCGAACGCCGAGGAGTTCGGCGAGTGGCTGGCCACCGTGCGCGGCGAGACCACGACCATCGTCGAGGAGCACCGGCCGGTGCCGCTCTACCAGCACGTCATGGTCGGACGCCGGCTGCTCGACCTGTTCGCGACCTCCGACGTCGACGCCGCGGCCGGCTTCGTCAAGGAGGGGGCACCGGTCAACGACGAGCTGGTGAAGCTCGCTCGCGACGACTGGGCGTCGTCCCGGATGAAGGACCGGCGCACCGCCAAGGGGTCGCGCGGCGGGCAGGGTGGCGGCCAGCGCGGCGGGCCCCGCCAGGTCGGCAACGGCCGGCGGATCTGGATCCCGAGCCGCTACGACGTCGTCCACCGGCTCGACCGCGAGGGTCTGCTGCCGGCCATCTACTTCATCTTCAGCCGGGTCGGCTGCGACGCCGCCGTCACCCAGTGCCTCGACGCCGGGCTGCGGCTCACCTCGCCCGCGGAGCAGCAGGAGATCGTGGCGCACGTCAGCGCCGCCTGCCGCGACCTGCCGCCGGAGGACCTGCAGGTGCTCGGCTACCACGAGTTCCTCGACGGGCTCTCGCGCGGCGTCGCGGCGCACCACGCCGGCATGCTCCCGGCGTTCAAGCAGGTCGTGGAGGAGCTCTACCTGCGCGGGCTCTGCAAGATCGTGTTCGCGACCGAGACCCTGGCGCTCGGCATCAACATGCCCGCGCGCACCGTCGTCATCGAGAAGCTGTCGAAGTGGAACGGCGAGACCCACGCCGACATCACGCCGGGGGAGTACACCCAGCTGACCGGCCGCGCCGGACGCCGCGGCCTCGACGTCGAGGGTCACGGCGTCGTGCTGTGGCAGCCCGGGATGAACCCCCGCGAGGTCGCCGGCCTCGCCTCGACCCGGACCTACCCGCTCCGCTCGTCCTTCCGGCCGTCGTACAACATGGCCGTCAACCTCGTGCACCAGTACGGACGCGAGCGCTCACGCGAGCTGCTCGAGCAGTCGTTCGCCCAGTTCCAGGCCGACAAGGCCGTCGTGGGGCTGGCCCGCCAGCTCGCCAAGGCCGAGGACGCGCTCGGCGGCTACGCCGAGGCCGCGGCCTGCCACCTCGGCGACTTCATGGAGTACGCCGCGCTGCGCCAGCGCATCAGCGACGTCGAGAAGGCCGCGAGCCGGACCCGCCGCACCGACCGACGCGACGAGACCGTCGAGTCGCTGCGCCACCTCAAGGTCGGCGACGTGATCCAGGTGCCCGTCGGCAAGTTCGCCGGGTACGCGGTCGTCGTCGACCCGGGCTGGTCGCCGGACAACCCGCGCCCCTACGTGGTGACCGCCGACCGCCAGGCGCGCCGCCTCGCGATGATCGACTTCCCGACGCCGGTCGAGGCGCTGGGCCGGGTGAAGGTGCCCAAGTCGTTCAACGGCCGCAACCCGCAGATGCGGCGCGACCTCGCCAACGCCCTGCGCGACCGGACCCACGACCTCGCCCCGCCGCGCCCCGACCGCCCGGGCGCGCGCGCCGGGCGACCGGCCGACGTCGACGACGAGATCGCCGCGCTCCGGGCGCAGCTGCGGGCCCACCCGTGCCACGGCTGCGCCGACCGCGAGGACCACGCCCGCTGGGCCGAGCGCCACTACAAGCTCGAGCGCGACTCCGCGACGCTGCGCCGCCGCATCGACCAGCGCACCAACACCGTCGCGCGCCAGTTCGACCGCGTCTGCGAGGTGCTGACCGCCCTGGAGTACCTCGACGGCGACACGGTCACCGACCGCGGCCGCGGCCTGATGCGCCTCTACGGCGAGATGGACCTCGTGGCCGCCGAGGCGCTGCGGCTCGGCGTCTGGGAGGGCCTGCCCGCCGCCGGCCTGGCCTCCGCGCTGTCGGCCCTGGTCTTCGAGACCCGCCGGGCCGACGACGCGAACGCGCCGCGCGTGCCCGGAGGGGCGATCGGGAAGGCGCTCGACCGGACCCACCAGGTGTGGGCCGGGCTCGACGCCCTCGAGCGGGAGCACAAGCTCGACTTCCTCCGCCCGCCCGACGTCGGCTTCGCGTGGCTGTCGTACCGCTGGGCCGAGGGCGACGACCTCGACGACCTGCTCGGGACCTCCGACCTCTCCGCCGGCGACTTCGTGCGCTGGACCAAGCAGCTGCTCGACCTCGCCGGCCAGGTCGCCGACGCGGCGGGCGACTCCACCCTCCGCGCGACCGCCCGCGACGTCGTCCGCCTCGTCAAGCGGGGGGTCGTGGCCTACTCGGGCCTCGCCGAGTAGCTACCCCCGCGCCGCGGCGTGGATCGCGTCGTGCACCGGGGTGTCACCGCCGACGAGGTTCCACTGCCGACCGATCGCCCCGTCGTCGTCGATCACCGCGGCCACGACCGCGGCGACGTCGGCGCGCGTGACGTCGCCCCGCTCGACGTCCGCACCCAGGGCCACGAGCCCCGTCGCCGGGTCGTCGGTCAGGCGCCCGGGCCGCAGGATCGTCCAGTCGAGGTCGCTGGCGCGCAGCGCGGCGTCGGCGTCCCGCTTGGCCTCGACGTAGGCGCGCCACACCTCCGAGGCGTCGTCGGCGACGGGCTCGTCGACGCCGATGGCCGAGACCTGCACGAAGCGGCGGATGCCCGCCAGCCGCGCACCCTCGATCGACTTGAGCGACCCCTCCAGGTCGACGGTCCGCTTGCGCTCCACGTTGCCGTCGGGTCCGCCGCCCGCCGCGAACACCACCACCTGGCACCCCTCGAACGCGGCCGCGTACGCCGCGGCGTCCGCCGTCTCGAGGTCGAGCAGCCGCACCTCCGCGCCCCGGCGCTCCAGCTCCTCGCGGTACTCCTCGCGGCGCACCAGCGCGACCGCGTCGTGCGCCGACCTGCGCAGGTCGTGGAGGAGGTGACGGGCCACCTGTCCGTGGCCCCCGACGACAGCGATGCGTGACATGCCTCCGACCGTAGGCCCTCCCTGGTGACGCCGACCTGTCCCGTTCTCGGGACGGGTCGGCGTGGGGGTCAGGGCTTGTCGAGGTCGACGGGGGAGCCGGCGCCGGAGATGGGCCAGACGTCGCCCACGGAGTCCTCGTCGCGGATCGAGGCGACGACGACCTCGGCCAGGTCGGCGCGGGGGACCGGTCCCGGGACGACGTCGGGTCCGAGGGCGACCTCGCCGGTGGCGGCGGCGCCGGTGAGGCTGTCGGGGCGGAACACGGTCCAGTCGAGGCCGCTCGAGGCGAGTCGGCTGACGAGCGTGCCGTCCTGCCTGCTCGCGACGAGGACGAAGCGGCTCACCCTCGCCCGCCGCGCTCCCTCGAGCACCTCCTCGAAGACCTCCACGGACGTCGGCGCGGCCAGGACCACGGCGGTGCAGCCGCGCAGCGCGTCGCCGATGGTCGGGGCGTCCTGCAGCTCGAGGTCGACCATGCGCACCTCGGCGCCGGCACGCTCGAGCAGGCCGCGGTGGGCCTCGTTGCGCACGACGGCGACGGGTGCGACGTCGTCGCGACGCACGACCACGTCGACGAGGTGCCGTCCGAGCCGGCCGTGCGCCCCGAGGACGGCGACCCGCGGCCGGCCCGCCCACGGGTCGGGCGAGGCCTTGGTCGACCACGGCGACGTCGTCCCGGTCACGACAGGCAGGTCGGGGCGGTTCGCGGCGAGCCAGGCCACGGCGCCACGGTGCGACTCGTCGCCCCTCTCACCGACCAGGACCGTGCGCAGCTGCGCGGGGGTCAGGCCCAGCCAGCGGCCGAGCAGGTGGGTCCCGCGGTCGGTGCGGCCGTCGCCGTCGAGCAGGGCGTCGTCACCGACCACGAACCGCAGCACGTCGATGGGCGTGTCGCCCCCGCCGAGCTTCTTCACCGAGCGGAGGTCGAACGAGGTGTGGCTGACCGAGGTGATCCACGCCCACGGGACGTGCGTCCAGGCCTGGTCGTCGGGGACGCCGGCAACGCCCGCGGCATCGTGCAGGTGGAGGCCCTCGGCGTCGAGGCGGGCCAGGACGACGGGCTCCCCGAGCTCGCGGGCGGCGCGGACCGTGCGCACTCCCCGGACACCGCCCAGGGCGGCGATCACCCCGATGACCACGGCGGTGAAGCGGGAGCCGGCGTCGAGCGACTGGGTCAGCAGGCCCGCGAAGCACCCCACGGCGATCGCGACGCACACGACCGTGAACGCGACGGTGGCGCCGATGGCGAACCGCAGCCGGGCCGTCGGCGCCGACGTGATGTCGAACGGCGTCACGACTGCGCGAGCACGCCGACCAGGCGGGTGGCGGGCGTCTCGAGGCCCCACTGCTCGGCCAGGGCGAGCACGCGGTCGGGGTCGGCCGGCGTGACGGGGCACGCGATCGCGCTGCGGTCGAGGTCGAGGTCGCGGGCGACCGCCACCACCTGCGGGGCCACCGCGAGGTAGTCGGCGGCCTCCTTGATCTTGCCGCGGGGGCCGGGACCCATCTCGGACGCCGGGTCGTTGCGCCGCCGCCACGATGCCGTCGATGTCGCCGAACCGCTGGAGCAGCGTCGCGGCGGTCTTCTCGCCCACGCCCTTCACGCCGGGCAGGCCGTCGGAGGCGTCGCCGCGCAGCGTGGCGAAGTCGGCGTACTGGGCCGCGGTGATGCCGTACTTGTCGAGGATCCACCCCTCGGTGACGACCTCGTGCCGCCCGACGCCCTTGCCGATGTAGAGCACGCGGACGTCGGCCGCGTCGTCGACGAGCTGGAACAGGTCGCGGTCGCCGGTGACGACGTCGACCGGCTGTCCGGCGCCGGTGGCCAGCGTGCCGATCACGTCGTCGGCCTCGGCGTGCTCGGCCCCGATCACGCAGATGCCGAAGGCGCCCAGGACCTCCCGCAGGATCGGCACCTGCAGCTCGAGCGGGTCGGGCACCTCCTCGACGTCCGGGGCACCGGGAACGACCTCGACGACGCGGTGGGCCTTGTAGGAGGGGATCAGGTCGACGCGCCACTGCGGGCGCCAGTCGTCGTCCCAGCAGCACACCAGGTCGCTCGGGCGGTACTGCTCGACCAGCCGGCTGATGTAGTCGAGCATCCCGCGCACGGCGTTCACGTTGGTGCCGTCGGGGGCGGCGTACTCGGGCATCCCGAAGAAGGCCCGGAAGTACATGGACGCGCTATCGAGCAGGAGCAGGCGGCCGGTCACCCGGCGCATCCTGCCACGCACCCCGGCGGTGGCCGGAGATCCGGCCCGCGAGCGATGCGCCGGGGCAGGGGCGGCGTGGCACTACTGTGTGCCGCGTGACGACCGAGCTGGAGGCGACCGACCGCAGGATCCTGCAGCTGCTCGCCCACGACGGCCGGATGTCGTTCACCGACCTCGGCAAGGCCACCGGACTTTCGACGTCGGCGGTGCACCAGCGGGTCAAGCGGCTCGAGCAGCGCGGCCTGATCCTCGGCTACGGCGCCACCATCGACCACGACGAGGTCGGCCTGCCGCTGACCGCCTTCATCTCCATCCGCCCCATCGACCCCTCGCAGCCCGACGACTCGCCCGAGCGGGTCCGGGACATCCCCGAGATCGAGTCGTGCTGGTCGGTCGCGGGGGAGGAGTCCTACATCCTCAAGATCCGGGTCTCGACGCCCGTCGGACCTCGAGGACCTGCTGGCCCGCATCCGGGCCGCGGCGAACGTGTCGACCCGGACGACGATCGTGCTGTCGACGCCGTACGAGAACCGGCCGGTCGTCGGGGGCTGACCTCGACGACCGACGGGCCGGCGCAGCCGCGCGCTCAGCGGCGCCCGGGACCGGGTCGACCGACGCTCGAACCACCGGAGACCGGAGCGTTGACCGCCATCACCCACCCGTTGACGAAGTCGTTGTCGTTGAGGGTGACGGCCGTGGTGTTGGTGAAGGCGCAGACCCCGACGGTGTAGGTGCCCGGGCCGGGGCGGTTCGTCGCGCTGACGGCCTGGGCGGTGCGCGTGGTGTCGACCTCGGTGAGGCTGAAGTTGGAGAAGCTGAAGTTGGTCAGGAAGCCCGAGCCGTTGGTCTGCCGGCACAGGTCGAGAGCCACCTGCCCCGGAGCGTTCGCGGCGACGGGCACCATCGCGGATCCCACGAGCAGCTGGTCGGGCGAGGTCACGGTCACCGAGGTCGTGGGACCGACGAACACGGGCACACCGTTGGTCACCGGCACCGAGCTCTGGATCTGGCCGCCCCAGGTGTTGACGCGCGCGATCCCCTGCGGGCCCGTCGGGCCGGCCGGCCCGGTCTCGCCGGTCGGCCCGGGGGCGCCGTCGGCCCCGTCCGTCGCCGTCGGCGCCGTCCGCGCCGGGTGCGCCGGTCTCACCATCGGGCCCCGCAGGTCCGGCAGGGCCCTGGGGTCCGGCCGGCAGCTGGCCGGGCTTGAAGTCCTTCTTCAGCAACGAGCCGTTCTTCACGTCGGCGGAGGTGACGGTGCCGTCCTTGATTGGGCGCCCGTGATCTTCCCGGCGGCCTCGCCGACCACCGGGTTGGTGGCGAGGAGGAAGCCGAGGACGGCGGCAACGGCGAGGTATCCGGTCTTGCGACGCATGCGTGAGCTCCAGGTGGGGTGAGTGTGGTGGAGACGCCCGAGCGCCGCGATCACCCTGGGTGCCGCCGATCCCGAAGTAAAGATATCTAGGCCAGGCGCACCCACGCCGGCCGGTGCTGCTCGCTACGGCGCCGGCTCGAGGACCATCCACACCCCGGAGATCGCGTCGGCCCGGTCGATGGTCGTGACCGATCCGCTCGGCGGCGTCCTGACGCAGACGCCGATCGTGTAGGTCCCGGTGATCCCGCTCGACGCCGCCGGCCGGGCGAGCGCCGTGACGGCGTGGTTCACGCGCGACGTGCCGATCTCGGGGACGGAGAAGAGCCCGCCGCTGAGGCTCTGGAGGGCGCCGGTGCCGCGCTGGTAGCAGACGTCGAGCCGCACGGGCCCCGCGCTCGACGCACCGAGGGACGCGGTGGCGTTCACCATCACGTACTGCTCGACGTTGTCGATCGGCACGGCCGCCGTGCCCCCGATGAACTTGTAGCTGCTCGTGGTGGTCGTCGGGTCGCCGACGCCGTAGAACGTGCCGAACCGCGTGATGCTCCTCGGTCCGGGCGGGCCGGGCATGCCGGCTTGACCCTGTGGTCCTGCCGGTCCCATGGGTCCGACCGGGCCGGCGGTGCCGGCGGGGCCCGACGTGCCGGCGGGTCCCGCGGGACCGGCTGGGCCCTGGGCTCCCTGCGGGCCCTGCGCCCCGACGGCGCCGGCGCTTCCCGGGGTCCCCGGGCTGCCCTGGCCGCCCGTGGCGCCGGCAGGACCGATCGGACCGGCGGGACCGATGGGCCCTGCCACGCCTGCGGGACCTGTCGCGCCGGCCGCGCCGGCCGGTCCGACCGGGCCGACAGGTCCGGTTGCTCCGGCAGGGCCGGCCGGACCGGTCGCGCCACCGGCCGGACCCGCTGGACCGGTGGGCCCGACGGCGCCCGCCGGACCCGCGACTCCGGCGGGGCCCGGGGCACCCGTGGCACCGGGTGCACCGGGTGCACCCGACGGCAGGTCACCGGCCCGGAAGTCCTTGGCCCGGAGCGAGGCGTCCTTGATGTCCAGCGAGGTCACCGACCCGTCCTTGATCGACGCGCCGGTGATCTGGCCCGCGGCGTCGGAGACGACGGGGTTGGTGACGAGCAGGAAGCCCGTCACGGCCACCAGCACCATTCGGGCAGGGGTCAGGGTGGGAGCTCGCACACCTGGAATGTCGGCATCCGCGGTCATCCACCTGAGCCCGACGCCGACCCGTCCCGTTCTCGGGACAGGTCACCGCACCTGGACCCAGCCCGACGCCGACCCGTCCCGTTCTAGGGACAGGTCACCGCACCTGCACCCAGCCCGACGCCGACCCGTCCCGTTCTAGGGACAGGTCACCGCCCCCGCACCCAGCCCGACGCCGACCCGTCCCGTTCTAGGGACAGGTCAGCGAAATCAGCTCGAGTAGGCCTGGAGGGCCGCGGTCCGGCGCGAGGCCTCGGCCACCTCGGCCGCCTTGAGGGCGGAGGCGTCGAGGTCGGCGTGCGCCGCCCACCAGGCCTGGCCCTCGGCCGGCAGGGTGTGGATCGGGTCGTAGTACTCGTAGGTGCGGGTCAGCGCCTCGGCGTCGTCGTGCCTCGATCGAGGTCCGGTAGTTCTTGGTCCAGTGCGAGATGCCGCGCTCCTCGTCGTAGGAGGCGAGCTGGTGCACCCAGCGCTTCCCGACGAACGGGACGTCGCACACGATGCGCGGGGTCGCGAAGCCCGGGAGGTAGCCCATGATGTGGTGCTGCAGCCGCTGGGCGTCCTTGACCGAGACCCGCCAGTGCTCCGAGTACGGGATCAGGTCGCACATGTAGAAGTAGTAGGGCATGATCTGCGCGCCGTCGAGGAGGCGGAAGCAGAGGTCGAGCAGCGCGTGCGGGTCGGCGTTGACGCCGTTGAGCAGCACTCCCTGGTTGCGGACGTCGCGCAGCCCGGCGCCGAGCATCGCCGTGGCGGCCTCGGCCACGATCGGCGTCACCGAGTTCGCATGGTTGGCGTGGGTGTGCATCGCGATCGAGACCCCGCGGGCCCGGGCGGTGCCGGCGACCCGGCGTCATGCCCTCGACGACGTCGGGCTGCAGCCAGTGCTGCGGCAGGCCGATGAGCGCCTTCGTCGCGAGCCGGATGTCGCGGATGTTGTCGACCTCGAGCAGCGCGGTGAGGAACGCCTCGAGGCGGGGCCACGGCATGTTCGCGACGTCGCCGCCGGAGACCACGACGTCGCGCACGGTCGGCGTCCGCCGCAGGTAGTCGAGCATCGACTCGAGCCGGTCGTTCGGCTTGGCGACGAACTTCAGCTTGTCGACGACGGGCGTCGAGTTGCCGACGAGGTCCATGCGCGTGCAGTGGCCGCAGTACTGCGGGCAGGTCGGCAGCAGCTCGGCGAGCACCTTGGTCGGGTAGCGGTGGGTCAGCCCCTCGGCGACCCACATGTCGTGCTCGTGCAGCGAGTCGCGGGTGGCGTGCGGGTGCGAGGGCCAGTCGGTGCGGCGGTCGCTGAACACCGGGATCATGTAGTGGCGCACCGGGTCGGCGTAGAGCGCGTCGGTCAGCGAGCCGGGCCCGGCCGGGACGACGTCCGGCACCATCGTGTTCATCATCTGCGGCGGCACGAGCATCGACATCGTCGCCCGCTCGGCCTGGTCGCGCTCGAGGTCGGCGTAGAAGCGCTCGTCGACGAGGTCGCCGAGCAGCTCGCGCAGCTGCTTCACGTTCTTGACGCAGTGGGCGCGCTGCCACTGGACCGACGCCCAGTCGGCGGCGGTGACGTCGCGCCACCCCGGGAACCGGGTCCAGTCGGGCTCGACGAGCTCGACCTGCTGGTACGGGTAGGGCTGTCCGGACTCCAGCGCGAGGCTGACGGACGTCTCGATGCTCATGGTGTGGCTCCCGGCTGGAGCGTCGTGGCTCGGGCGCGTCGGTTGTGGCCTGCACCACGCGCACGACTAGACTACGTGGAGAATCTCCCGCCTGCACATCAACGCGCCGGACAATTTGCCGACAGAGCCTCGATATGAACCAAGGAAACCCCGCCGTGACCCTCACCGACAGCGACCCGACCGGTCTCCACCGGGTGCTCGACCGGCCCGCCGTGCTGCCGCAGGCCGCCCAGCGCCTCGACACGCGCCGCGAGCTGTGGCCCGACGAGGTGCGGATCCGCGTCGAGCGGCTCAACCTCGACGCCGCCTCGTTCCGCCAGCTCGAGCGCACGCACGGCACCGACGGGGTGCCCGACGGCGACGCCGTCCGCGCCGCGGTGCTCGGCATCGTGGCGGAGCGCGGCAAGATGCAGAACCCCGAGACCGGCTCGGGCGGCATGCTCGTCGGCACCGTCGAGGAGGTCGGCCCGCGAGTCACCGCTCGGGCCTCGCCGTCGGCGACCGCGTCGCGACGCTGGTCTCGCTGACCCTCACCCCGCTCGTGATCGAGGACGGCCTCGCCGCGCTGGGACGGCCGCGGCGAGCAGGTGCCCTGCGACGGGCTACGCGGTGCTCTTCGGCCGCTCGATCGCCGCCGTGCTCCCCGACGACCTGCCCGCCGCGCTCGAGCCTCGCCGTGATGGACGTCTGCGGCGCCCCCGCCCTGACCGCGCGCGTGGTCGGCGAGTACGTCGCCGCCGGCCGACGCCGGTCGTGGCGGTCGTCGGCGGCGCCGGCAAGTCCGGCTCGCTCAGCCTCGCCGCGGCCCGCCGAGGCCGGGGCCGCCCGCACGATCGGCGTCGTGCCGCACCAGGCCGAGGCCGAGGTCCTGGCCGCGCGCCGGGCTGGCCGACGAGGTCGCCGTCGCCGACGCCCGCGACCCGGTCGCGCTGCGCGACGCCGTCACCAAGGCCGGCGGGCCGGCCGACATCACGGTCGTCTGCGTCGACGTCCCCGGCTGCGAGGGCGGTGCCGTGCTCGCGACCGCCGAGGGCGGGCACGGTCCTCTTCTTCTCGATGGCCACCTCGTTCTCGGCCGCCGCGCTCGGCGCCGAGGGTCTCGCGGCCGACGTCCGGATGCTCGTCGGCAACGGCTACGTGCCCGGCCACGCCGCCTACGCCCTCGACCTGCTGCGCGCCGACGCGGGCGTCCGGGGCCTCTTCGAGAGCAGGACTGGAGCCATGAGCGGCAAGCTCGACCTCGACCCCGCGACCGTCCGCCACGCCCGCAGCCTGGCGCGCAAGGCCGGCCGTCCGATCGTCACCATGGCCAAGCGCCACACCACGGTCGCCGTCGAGCGCGCCACGCTGCGGCTGGCCGGCCTCGTCGGCGCCGACGACGAGGGCACGCCCTGGGTCAACCGCCTCCTCGACGTCGTCCGCGCCGACCTGCACGAGTCGGCGCTCGAGCACGGTGTCGCGCTGCCGGTCTGGGACGCGCTCCTGACCGGGCAGGCCGGGGACCTCGCCACCCTCGCCGAGAAGGCCGCGGCGGGCGCGGTGACGTTCCGGCTGCCCGAGGGCCGGGACGCCGAGCGCGCCCGGGCCGCCAGCCGCAAGGCGGTCGGCGCGGGCATCCGCACCAT
>CAWHNR010000037.1:0-65370 GCA_963830575.1 uncultured Actinomycetota bacterium | reverse complement strand
ATCAACGCCGTGACCTCCTCGATCGAGGTGGACGCCGGCCTCGACACCGTGAGCAGGCTGGTCAACCTCGCGCAGGAGTTCCGCCACACGGGGCTGGACAAGATCAAGTTCCTCACCGTGCCGATCGCGGAGTACCCCCTCGACCCGAACCGGCTGATCTGGACCGAGGACGCCGACGAGCTCTGGAAGCGCATCAAGGCCGACGAGAAGCTCGGCAAGGACTTCACGGCCGACAGCATCGGCGCCGACGACAACGTGGGCACGACCGACCCGGAGGACGACCCCGACTCCCAGCAGGGCACCGACGCCGACGAGCGGCGGGCAGCGGGGCTCTGCGCCTGACGAGGGACGCAGGAGCCTGCGACTGCGTGCCCTCGTCGATGGTGGTCGAGCAAGCCGTGCGACCACCAACGACGAAAGCCCAGGCGATTCGCCTGGGCTTCCGTGCTGTACCCCCGACCGGATTCGAACCGGCGCTAACGCCGTGAGAGGGCGCCGTGCTAGGCCGCTACACAACGGGGGCATGTCCTGCGAGGACCAGCGAAACCTTACAGATCACGCTGGCGGCGGGACAAATCGTGAGAGATGGACCCACGATCTCGCTGGGATACTAGGACTCGAACCTAGAACGACTGGACCAGAACCAGCTGTGTTGCCAATTACACCATATCCCACTGTTCTACTGGTGTTCGGACCTTCGGATCGCGGCTTCCCGCGCCTTCCGGACCGAGGGGAAACATTACACGCGGGCCCGCGGCCTCTCCAATTCGGTTCGGTCCGTCCGGGTCTGCACACCCATCCTCCGCGCCACCCAGATCGACAGGGCGACGAACACCACGGACTTGGTGATGCTGAGCAGCACGTCCCACCAGGTGCCGCCCTCGGGGCTCAGCGCCGTGGTCATGTCGCCGTAGGCGAGGGCGAGGGAGAACGCGAGCACGTTGTTGACGACGTGGTAGGCGATGCCGGCCTCGAGGCCGCCGGTGGCGATACCAGCACGCCCGCCACGAGGCCGAACGCGAGCCGGTCGACGAAGACCGGGAAGCTCTGCGTGCCGTGGGCCGCGGCGAACAGGATGGCCGGCACCCCGACCGCCACCGCGCGCGACAGGGCGAGCCCGCGGGCCAGGCTCCCGAAGGCCTGCGTCAGGTAGCCGCGGAACACGTACTCCTCCGCGATCGCCTGCAGCGGCGTCAGGAAGACCACCACCAGGAGGAAGTCACGGCGTGGTCGAGGTGAAGTCGTTGAGCCCTCCCCCGGTGTCGGCCTCGTCGGCGCCGGGCAGCAGGACGCCGAGGGCGATCGCGAGCACGAGCGAGACGAGCGAGACCCCGAACGACGCGGCGAGCCACCGCCACCTGATGCCGGGCCCCACCGAGGCGAGCCAGCGCGGCCTGAGTCCCTGCAGGAGGCGGGCCACCGCCCACACGACGGGGATCGAGAGCACCAGGACGAGGTTGACGAACAGGAGCACCGACGGGGTCGCGTCCTCGGTGTCGGCCAGGGCGCTGAGCTTGTCACCGAGGTCGTCGGGCGCGACGCCGGTCGCCAGCCAGAAGACGACGAAGCCGACGATCACGACGACCGCCTGGACCACGAGGAAGCTCACCGTCACGGCGAAGACGCCCAGCAGGGACCAGCCCCAGACGGCTCGCGGCCGGCGCGGAACAGCTCGTGGTACTCGAGCCCGGTGGTGCCGGTGGTGTCGGTGGCGACGGCCGGGGCAGGCGTGGGGACTGCCGGCTCGCTCACGACAGGGCACCCGCCAGCCGGGCGAGGCTCCGGTCGCGGCCGAGCAGCTCCAACGACTCGAACAGCGGCGGCGAGACCCGGCGTCCGGTGACGGCCACCCGCACCGGCCCGAAGGCGACCCGCGGCTTGAGGCCGCGCTCGTCGACGAGCGCGGTCTGCAGTGCCGCCTGGATGGCGTCGGTCGACCAGGTCGGCAGCGCGGCCAGCGCGTCGTGCGAGGCCTGCACGATCTCGCGGCCGGCCTCGTCGAGCAGCTTCTCGACGTCGGCCGCGTCGCGGGTGAACGACGCCTCCTCGACGAACAGGAAGCCGAGCATGTCGACGGCCTCGGTGAGCTTGTTGATGCGCTCCCCCACCAACGGCATCGCCAGCTCGAGGAGCTGCGCGTCGGCGTCCGAGACGGGGTCGCTCACGACGCCGGCGGCCTTGAGGAACGGCAGCGCGCGGTGCGTGATCTCCTCGATCGGCAGCAGCCTCATGTGCGAGGTGTTGATCGCGTCCATCTTCTTGAGGTCGAAGCGCGCCGGGTTGGCGTTGACGTCGGCGATGTCGAACGCCTCGACCATCTCCTCGAGCGTGAAGATGTCGCGGTCGGCGGCGATCGCCCACCCCAGCAGCGCCATGTAGTTCAGGAGCCCCTCGGGCAGGTAGCCCTGGTCGCGGTAGGCCAGCGCGTGCGCCTCGGGGTCGCGCTTGGAGAGCTTCTTGTTGCCCTGCCCCATCACGTACGGCAGGTGGCCGAACGCCGGTGCGCCCGAGCCGATGCCGACGTCGGCGAGGGCGGCGTAGAGCGGCACCTGGCGGGGCGTGCTGGAGAGGAGGTCCTCGCCGCGCAGCACGTGGGTGATCTCCATGAGGGCGTCGTCGACCGGGTTGACGAGGGTGTAGAGCGGCTCGCCGTTGGCGCGGGCCAGGGCGTAGTCGGGCACGTGCTCGGACTGGAACGACACCCGGCCGCGCACGAGGTCGTCGAACGCGATCTCGCCGTCGGGCATCCTGAACCGGACGACGGGCGCGCGGCCCTCGGCCTCGAACGCGGCGACCTGCTCGTCGGTGAGGTCGCGGCAGAAGCGGTCGTAGCCCATGTCCTTGGAGCCGGCCGCCTGCCGCCGCGCGGCGACCTCGTCGGTGGTGCAGTAGCAGCCGTAGGTGTGGCCGCCGGCGCTGAGCCGCTCGAGCGCGTCGCGGTACAGGTCGCCGCGCTCGGACTGGCGGTACGGGGCGTGCGGCCCGCCGACGAGGGGCCCCTCGTCCCAGCTCAGGCCGAGCCACTGGAACAGGTCGAGCAGCCCGTCGTAGGACTCCTGGGTGTTGCGGGCGGCGTCGGTGTCCTCGATCCGGAAGACGAACGTGCCCCCGTGGTGCCGGGCGAACGCCCAGTTGAACAGGGCCGTGCGCACCAGCCCGACGTGGGGGCTGCCGGTGGGGCTGGGGGCCATGCGCACGCGCACGGGCGCGGTGGGGTTGCTCGTCCCTGGAGTGTTCAACGCTGCGCGATCCTGTTCGTGAGGGAGCCGAGACCGGCGATCGAGACCTCGATCTCGTCGCCGACCTCCATCGGACCGACACCCTCGGGGGTGCCGGTGAGGATGACGTCGCCGGGCAGCAGCGTCATCACGGAGGAGATGTAGGCCACCAGCGCCGGCACGTCGAAGACCATGTCGGACGGTCGACCCGTCCTGGACGACGTCCCCGTTGAGGAACGTCTGGAGCGCGGACGCCGTCCTTGAACGCCTGCGGGTCGAGGTCGGTCTCGATCCACGGGCCGAGGGGGCAGAAGGAGTCGAAGCCCTTGGCCCGGGTGAACTGACCGTCCTTGCGCTGCAGGTCGCGGGCGGTGACGTCGTTGGCGATCGTGTAGCCGTAGATCACGTCGGTCGCCTGCTCGGGCGGCACGTCACGGCAGATCCTGCCGATGACGACGGCGAGCTCGCCCTCGTACTGCAGGTCGGCGGTCTGCGGCGGGTAGAAGACGGGGTCGCCGGGGCCGACCACGCTGGTGTTCGGCTTGAGGAACATCAACGGCTGCTCCGGCACGTCGTTGCCGAGCTCGGCCGCGTGCTTGGCGTAGTTGCGGCCGATGCCGACCACCTTGCTGCGGGGCAGCACCGGCGCCAGCAGCCGGACGTCGCTGAGACGGTGCTCCTGGTCGAGCAGCTTGATGCCGACGTAGAGGGGGTCGCCGGCGAGCGCCACGACGACGGCGTCCTCCTCCGGCTGACCGAACTCGTCGAGCTCGCCGGTGACGACGCCGTACTGGGGCTCCTCGCCCGTGGAGAACCTCGCGATACGCACCGCTCGACCCTACCGAGGCCACCACGCGGGCGACGTCGGCCGGTCGGTCAGACTTGACCCGTGGAGGAGCTGGCCCGGAGCGAGTGGGAGCCGCGCGCAGCGGCCCACGCCGCGCGCGTCGACGGGCTCGTGCGACCCCACCTCGAGCGCCGCGACACCGGGACGAAGCACCCGGTGCACGACTTCCTCTTCACCTACTACTCCCAGCGCCCGGCCCAGCTGCGGCGGTGGCACCCGGGGCACGGCGTCCGGCTGCTCGACGCACCCGAGTACGAGGGCCTGAAGGGGTACGAGCACGGCGCGGTCGGCGCCGAGCACGTCGCGTCGCAGCGGCCCCTGGTGGAGGCACTGCACCGGCTCCTGGCGGCGACGGCGTCGCGGCCGGCGCACACCGGCTGCTTCGGCCTCCACGAGTGGGCGATGGTCTACCGCCTCGGCGAGGACGAGGCCCGTCACGCCGAGTGGCCGCTGCGGCTCGGGGGCGCGGCGACCGACGCGGTGGTCGAGTCGCACCGCATCACCTGCTCGCACTTCGACGCCTTCCGGTTCTTCACCCCGCCGGCCCGCGGGCTGAACACCCTGTCGCCCGGGCGCGAGGACCGTGCGTCGTTCGAGCAGCCGGGGTGCCTCCACGCCGGCATGGACCTCTACAAGCACGCCTTCCGCCTCTCGCCGATGGTCCGTCCGACCTCGTCATGGACGCTTCGAGCTGGCCTGGGACGTCCGTGTGCTCGACATGCGAGCCGCGCCGTACGACTTCGCAGGCGTCGTCATCGACCACACCGGCGAGCCGTGGACCCCCGTCAGGATCGAGACCCCCGAGGGCAAGCAGGAGTACGCGGCGGCGCAGAAGCGGTTCGCCGAGCGTGGCGCACCGATCCGCCGGCGACTCCTCGCCGAGACCGAGCGGCTCCTGCGCGTCGGTCCGGTTCCAGGTCCGGTTCCGCCGACGTAGGTGCCGCGTCAGGACGCGGTGCGGGAGCTCGTCGGGGCCGACGAGGAGTCGTTGCTAGGGCGTCGCCCGCGGAGCTAGCCTCGACTCGACATCACCGAGCCCTCGGAGTGCGCCATGTCCGGTCCCGTGACACCCGGCGAACCGATGCCGGACGAGACGTCCCGTCGGCGGTTGCTGGCAGGGCTGGGAGCGGCAGCGGGCGGCGGCCTCCTGGCCCTTGCCGGCACTCCCGACGCCGCAGCGTCCGTCTCCGACGCCAGCTACTACTCCTACGGACCGATCCGGTACGTCGACACCAGGTCGAACTCCGGTGGCCGGCTCGTCGGCGGGCAGACGCGCACCCTCTCGATCTTCAGCGGGCTCCAGAGCTACACCTTCGCGGTCAACCTGACGGTGGTCGACACCAAGAGCTCGGGCTACCTCGCGCTCTACAACGCCGACCTGGCGACCCGGCCGGAGCCCTACGCGAGCATCTCCTGGCAGGGTGCCGGGAGGCTCGTCTCGAACTTCGCCCTGATCGACCTCGGGTCCGCGGGCCTGAGCGTGTACTGCTCGAGCGGCGCGACCACCAGCACCCACCTCATCATCGACGTGCTCGGCTACTTCTACACCGGCGGCGCGGCCCGACCGGCTCCTCCCGGGTTCGACGCGTGGGAGCGCCGCGCCCAGCGTCAGCTGCGCGGCGACTCCGACTGACCGACGCCACCGTGCCCTCCCTGCCGGCGTCGCGTCCCGAGGTCACGATTCGGTGACGCCGTCCCGGCCACGACCGGGCGGCTCCTAGCCTGACGGTTGCCTGCCCGGGAGGACCCATGGACCAGATCGCCCTGACGCGCCGCGTCGTCGCCGGGCCGGAGTCGTTGCGTGACGCGATCCGCGTCGCCGTCACCGAGCCGTGGCGCCGCCCCGGCGTCTGGCAGCGCTTCGGCCTCCACCTCGTCTCGTGGCTGATCCTCCTCGTGGTGCCGGTCGTCGTGCTCGACGTCGGCCGGCCCGGCCGCGCGGTGCTGGTGGCCGTCCTGGCCACCGTCGGACGAGCCGTCGCCGTCGTGACGACGACGGCGTGGCACGTGCGCCGCACCCGCGCTCGCGACCTCGCCCCCGGTACCGAGCTCGCCGCCGGCGTCGCGCCCGGGGTGCTGCGCACGAGCGGTCCGGACGACGACGGTGTCCTGCAGCTGAGCGGCGTGCTCACCGCCGAACGTCGCGGGGACCTGGTCGTGTTCAGCAACGCGCACGACGGGACCGGCACCTACGCCTGCCCGGGCGGGCTGCTGAGCGACGACGACCTCGCCGTCCTGCGCGACAACCCGTCCGCGACCCTGCCCGTCCGGCCCGACGAGGCGGTGGCCCTCACCCACGAGGTGTTGCTCGACGAGCACTGGGCCGCACGACTGGCACGGGCGGCGGTGACGCACTCGGTCCGCTCCCCCTCGTGGTGGGTGGCGCTGGTCACGAGCACGGCCGCGCTCGTCGCCGTCTGGCGGTTCGTCGCCGGCGAGCCCTGGTCGGTCGGCGGGCTCGCCGTCCGGGCCGCCCTCCTGCTGCCGGTGACGGCGGCCGTGTGGCTGGTCGTGCGGTACCGCGCGAACCTACGTGCCGGGGTGGTGCCGGCCGAGGGGATCCGCGTCCTCGCCGGCATCGGGGACGGCGGGCTGCGGATCGTCAGCCCGGGCCGCGACGTCGTGCATCGTCCCGCCGGCATCCGGGAGGTGCGCAGGTACGGCGACGTCGCCCTCCTCCGCCTCGCCGGTGGCACCGGCCTTCTGCTGCCCGGCGAGCTGTTCGACGCAGAGGCGGTGCGCCGGCTCACGACGACGCCGGCCTGACCTCGCGCGGTGCGCGTCGATTCTCGCTTCGGGGTGGCGTGACGGGGGCCTACGGTGGTGGCTGTGAGCGACTCCGCGACCGTGCTCCAGCGCTTCCTCGGCGCCGACGGCAGGCTCGTGTCGATCCCCCGCAGGCGGGCCAAGCTGCTCGTCGTCCTCGACCGGCTGGCGCAGGAGTTCGAGCCAGGCCGGGTGTTCCCGGAGTCGGAGGTGGTCGCGACCCTGACGCGGTTCCACGACGACCACGCCGCGCTGCGCCGCTACCTGGTCGACGAGCACTTCCTCACGCGGGAGGACGGCTACTACTGGCGCAGCGGGGGGTCGGTCGATGTCTGAGCCGACCACCGTCCGCGGCGAGGACTGGTACGGCGAGGACCTCGGCGGCGCCCGCCACGTCGGCGTCACCTTCGTCGACGTCGACCTCACCGAGGTGCGCACCTCGGGCGCCCACTTCGAGAGCTGCGTCTTCCGGCACTGCCGGCTCAACGCCTCGAGCCACCACGCGTCGGCCTTCGTGGCCTGCACGTTCGACGACGTGAACCTCTTCGACGCGACGTTCGAGGCCTGCAAGCTCAGCGGCTCGGTCTTCACCGGCTGCACGCTGCGGCCGATGAAGGTCGTCGACGGTGTCTGGCACGGCGTCACCGCACGCGGGGCCGACCTGCGCGGGCTCGACCTGACCGACGCCGACCTCCGCGAGGCGGACCTCGCGACCGCGAACCTGGGCGGTGCCTCGCTGCGCGGCGCCCGCCTCGAGGGCACGTCGCTGCGGGAGGCCGACCTCACGGGCGCGGACCTCACGCGGGGCGGCGCTCGGCGGTGCCGACCTGACCGCGGCGGTGCTGCGGGACGCGAGGGTCGACCTCGCCGGCGCGGTCGCCCTGGCCGAGCTGGCCGGCGTCCACGTCGACCTCGGTGACCTCGATCGCGGCTAGTCGCCCCGAGGTGCCGGGGTGGGCCGGCAGGCCGTCCGGGCGGCGTCTCGGTCGCCGAGGGCGGACACCGGACGGGGGTCCTCAGCAGTCATACTGAGGCCATGACCACGCCGTCCCCGTTCGCCCAGCTCGCCGACTCGATCCTGGCGGGCAAGCCCGCCACCGAGGACGACGCGCTGATGGTGCTCCGGGCGCACGACGACGAGGTGCTCGACGTCGTCGCGGCCGCCGGCCGGCTGCGCCGCGAGCACTTCGGCAACACCGTCAAGGTCAACTACCTCGTGAACCTGAAGTCGGGCCTGTGCCCCGGAGAACTGCAACTACTGCTCGCAGTCGCTCGGCTCCACCGCCGACATCCTCAAGTACAAGTGGCTCGGCACCGAGGAGGCGCTCGAGCAGGCCGCCGCCGGGCTCAAGGGCGGCGCGACCCGCGTGTGCATGGTCTCCAGCGGCCGCGGCCCCACGAACAAGGACGTCGAGCGGGTCGCCGACATGGTCGGCTCGATCAAGGCCGAGCACCCCGGGGTCGAGATCTGCGCGTGCCTCGGCCTGCTCAAGGACGGCCAGGCCGAGAGGCTGCGCGACGCCGGCGTCGACGCCTACAACCACAACATCAACACCGCCGAGAGCCACCACGACCAGATCGTGCAGACCCACACCTACGCCGACCGCGTCGACACCGTCGGCAAGGCCAAGGCGGCCGGCCTCTCCCCGTGCAGCGGCCTGATCGCCGGCCTCGGCGAGACCGACGAGCAGCTGGTCGAGGCCCTGTTCGCGCTGCGCGAGCTGGAGTCCGACTCGATCCCGGTCAACTTCCTGATGCCGTTCGACGGCACGCCGTACGAGAACACGTGGGAGCTCTCCCCCATCCGCTGCCTGCTGATCCTCGCGATGGCGCGGTTCGTGTGCCCCGACCGTGAGGTCCGCATCGCCGGCGGCCGCGAGATGCACCTGCGCTCGCTGCAGGGCACGGCGCTGCACGTGGCCAACTCGATCTTCCTCGGCGACTACCTCACCTCCGAGGGCCAGGCCGCCGAGGCCGACCTCGAGCTGATCCGCGACAACGGCTTCGTCGTGCTCGGCGCCGACGACACGGCCGGGGCCGACGGCGACGTCGTCCGCTCGGGGGCCAGCGGCTCGCACGACCCGGCCAAGCGCCGTCGGGGCGCCGGCACGTCCGAGCGCCCGAACGCCTGACCGTGTCGGCCGGGCCCAGCGCTCTGCTCGCGGTCGACCGCGAGCACGTCTGGCACCCCTACACCTCGATGACCGACCCGACCCCGGTGCGGATGGTCACCGGTGCGTCCGGCGTCCGGCTGACGCTCGACGACGGGAGCGAGCTGGTCGACGGGATGTCGTCGTGGTGGGCGGCGGTCCACGGCTACGGGCAGCCGGCCCTCGACGAGGCCCTGCGCTCGGTCGACTTCGCGCACGTGATGTTCGGCGGCCTCACCAACGCGCCCGCCGTGAGGCTCGCCGAGCGGCTCGTGCAGCTGGCTCCCGCCGGGCTGGAGCGCGTGTTCCTCGCCGACTCGGGCTCGGTCTCGGTCGAGGTCGCCCTCAAGATGGCGCTGCAGTGGCAGCGGGGCCGCGGCCGCACGGGGCGCACCCGGATGCTCACCGTGCGCGGCGGCTACCACGGCGACACGTTCGGCTGCATGAGCGTCTGCGACCCGGTGGGCGGGATGCACTCCATGTTCGCCGACGTGCTGCCGCAGCAGCTGTTCGCCGACCGGCCGCCGGCGCCCGGTGGTGACGTCGACGGCTGGGCCTCGTCGTTCCGGGCGCTCGCCGCGGCGCACGCCGCCGAGATCGCCGCGGTCGTCGTCGAGCCGGTGCTCCAGGGCGCCGGCGGCATGTGGGTCTACGACGCGCGGTGCCTGCGGGTGATGCGCGAGGTCTGCGACGAGCACGGGTTGTTGCTGGTCCTCGACGAGATCGCCACCGGCTTCGGGCGCACCGGCACGCTGTTCGCGAGCGAGGCCGCCGGCGTGGTGCCCGACATCATGTGCGTCGGCAAGGCCCTGTCGGGCGGCTACCTGACCCTGGCCGCCACGTTGTGCACGGACGAGGTCGCCCGCGGCATCGCGGCCTCGGAGTCCGGCGTCCTGATGCACGGGCCGACGTTCATGGGCAACGCCCTCGCCTGCACCGTGGCGCTGGCGAGCCTCGACCTGCTGGTGGCCAACGACTGGGAGGCGCAGGTCGCCCGCATCAACGCGGCCCTGGTCTCCGGGCTCGCCGGGCTGCCCGGCGTCCGCACGATCGGCGCCGTCGGGGTGGTGCAGCTCGACCACGACGTCGACGTCGTCAAGGCGACCGAGGCGGCGGCCGAGGAGGGCGTGTGGCTCCGGCCGTTCCGCGACCTCGTCTACACGATGCCGCCCTACGTCACCTCCGACGACGACCTGGCGCGCATCTGCCGCGCCGTCGCCCGGGCCGCGGAGGTCGGATGAGCGCCCCGCAGCCGGGCACCTGGGAGCGGTGGCTCGCCGACCAGGCGCGAGCACCGCCGGTCGTCCGGCCTGGAGCGGTCCCTACGTCCCCGTGGGGCGGACGACCGGACGGTCGACCTCGCCGGCAACGACTACCTCGGCCTGGCCCGCGACCCGCGCATCACCACGGCCGCCGCCGAGGCGGCGCTGGCCTGGGGCGGCGGTGCCGGCGCGTCGCGGCTGGTGACCGGGACGCTCGGCCTCCACGCCGAGCTCGAGAGCGCCCTGGCCGACTACCTCGGCCAGCCCGGCGCGCTGGTGATGTCGACCGGCTACCACGCCAACCTCGCGGTGGTGTCGGCCCTGGCCGACCGCGACAGCCTCGTCGTCTCCGACGCCCACGTCCACGCCTCGCTCGTCGACGCCGTCCGGCTCTCGCGGGCGCAGCTCGAGGTCGTGCCGCACAACGACGTGGCCGCGGTGAGCCGCGCCCTCGCCGGCTGCGACGGGCGCCGCGCGATGGTGCTGGCCGAGTCGGTCTACTCGGTGCTCGGCGACGCGGCGCCGCTGCGTGAGCTCGCTGCCCTGTGCGCTGCCCACGACGCGCTGCTGGTCGTCGACGAGGCGCACGGGCTCGGCGTCCACGGGCCCGGCCTGGTGGCCGCGGCCGGGCTCGCGGGGCTGCCCCACGTGGTGGTGACGGCGACCCTCTCGAAGTCGCTGGGCAGCCAGGGTGGAGCGGTGCTCGGGTCGCGGGCGATCCTCGACCACCTGGTCAACCGGGCGCGGCCGTTCATCTTCGACACCGGTCTCGCGCCGGCCGCGGCGGGCGCTGCCCTGGCCGCGCTCGCCGTGCTGCGCGACGAGCCCGGCCTGCCCGTGCGCGTGCAGCACCGGGTGCGCGACCTGGCCGCCGCGCTCGGGGTCGAGCCGAGCGTCGGTGCCGTGCTCTCGGTCCCGATGCCGTCACCGGCCGTCGCGGTGGCGGCGCAGGCCGCGGCGCTGGCCCAGGGGGTCCGGGTCGGGTGCTTCCGCCCACCGTCGGTCCCCGACGGCATCTCGCGGCTGCGCATCACGGTCAACGCCGGCGTCGCCGACGACGCGTGGGCCGACGCCGTCGACGTCCTGGTCGCGGTGGTGAAGGAGCACGCGGGGTGATCGCCTCATGAGCGACGTCGTCGTCGTCACCGGCACCTCGACCGACGTCGGCAAGACGGTCGTGACGGCCGCGCTGGCCGCCACGCTCGAGGGCCGGGTGCTCGTGGTGAAGCCGGTGCAGACCGGCATCGGCGACGGCACCCCGGGCGACGCCGACACGGTCGCCTCCCTCGCCGGCGTCGACGTGCTCACGTTCACCACCCTCGACCCTCCGCTCGCCCCGGACACCGCGGCGCGGCTGGCCGGGGTGGAGCTCCCGACCGTGTCGGCGCACGCCTCGCAGGTGCGGTCGGTCATGGACGGCTACGACGTGGTGATCGTCGAGGGCGCCGGCGGCCTGCTGGTCCGGCTCGACACCGACGGCGGCACCCTGCTCGACCTGATGTGCGACCTGGCGACGACCCACGAGGTCGACGTGGTCGTGGTGTGCTCCGCCGGCCTCGGCACCCTCAACCACGCCGAGCTGACGGTCGGCGCGATCCGGGCCCGCGGGCTCGAGCCGGCCGGGCTGGTCGTGGGGTCGTGGCCCCTCGAGCCCGGGCTGGCCGAGCGCTGCAACTTCGACGACCTGCCGCGCGTGACCGGCGTCCCGCTGCTGGCGTGCCTCCCCGCCGGTGCGGGGTCGATGACGCTCGACGACTTCCGCGCGGCCGCGCCGGCCTGGTTCAGCCAGGACGTCTGAAGGCGCGGCCGGTCGCGATCGTGGTCGTCAGTCGCCGAGAGGCGTGTTGAGGAACCAGCGGTGGCCGAACGGGTCGCGGAACACCGCGACCCGGCCCGCCGGCGGGCTGTCCTCGGGACCCCGGTCAGTGGCGTGCCCGCCGCGACCACGCGGGCGGCGAGCGCGTCCACGTCGTCCACCGCGAGGTGCAGGGTCACGCCGACCGCGGTCGGGGTCGGGCGGCGCGACGCCGGCCGACGGCGAACGGGTCGGCCATCATCCAGCCGCCGTCGCCGACGGCGAGCTCGACGTGGCCGATGCGCCCGTCGTCCATGACGATCGGCTCGTAGGTCACGCGGGCACCGAGCACGCGCGTGTACCAGTCGATCGCGGCGCGGGCGTCGGCCACGCAGAGGTACGGGGTCAGTCGGCTCATGCGGCCCAGCCTCCTACGCTGGGGCCATGACCGCCACCCTCGAGCCGATGACCGCGGGTGAGGTCTACGTCGCCGGCCTCGAGCCGCGCCGCCGCGAGCGCTTCGGACGCGTCGTCGCCGGCGGCGCTCGACCTGTGGTGCGCGACCATCGGCGGCCGGTTCGAGCTGACCGGCGAGGGCGTCGTCGTGGTGCGCCGCCGCGACGACGGCGGTCTCGAGCTCCGGGTGCCGGCCGGCGGGCCCGAGGCCGCGGCCCACCTGGTCGACGTCGTCCGCGAGCAGCTCGACGAGCTGGCGCCCGACGAGTTCCGCGCGGCCTGGGGCCTCCCCTGACGCCGCGCCTAAAGAGCGTCCTAGACGACGGTCGGCGTGACCTGTCCTAGAACGGCGTCACCAGACGTCGCCGTCGCGCCAGTCGCAGGCGATCGCGGCGTCGAGGTCGAGCGTCGGTGCCGCCGAGCACGTAGATCGCGCCGTCCTCCTCGGGGGTGGCCTGCCAGCCGGTCGGCGCCAGGACCGACGACGGCCCGCGCCAGAGCTGCCAGCCGCGGGCCTCGTAGAACCGGCCGCCCGCTCCGAGGCGCTCAGCGCGAGCACGTCGTAGCCGGGGCGAGGTCCTCGAGCTCGGCCATCACCTGCGCGCCGAGGCCGCGTGCCCTGGCAGCGGTCGGGGTCGACCGCGACGGCCTCGACGTAGCCGCAGCGCAGCGAGCGCCCGTCGACGCCGCCGACCAGGAGCCGGCGCTGGACCAGCGACGCCGTGGGCGACGACCCGGCCGCCCTCGCGTGCACCACGGCGTGCAGCCCGCCGAGGGCGTGCGACCAGTCGTGGTCGGTGAAGTCGTCGAAGGCGGCGTCCATCAGGTCGCGCACCTGCGCGCAGGTCGTCGGCGGCCAGGTGCGGCGGTGGGCGTCACCATCCGGGTGGTCTCCTGTCGTGCCAGGGCGCGGCGGCCTCGACCTGGGCGGCGAGGGCGAGCAGGTCGCTCCTCGCCGGCCTGGCGCCCGGCGAGCATGACGCCGACCGGGAGCGGCTGCGGGTCGGCGGTCCAGTGCAGCGGCAGCGAGACCGCGGGCATGCCGGTGACGTTCCACGCCGACGTCCACGGGGTGAAGGCCTTCTGGTTCTCGAAGTCGCGCGCCGGGTCGGCGTCGTCGCGGATCGCGCCCACCGGCAGCGGCGGCTGGGCGAGCGTCGGGGTCAGCACGGCGTCGTACGGCGCCAGCGCGACGTCACCGCCTCGGCGGCGAAGCGGCGCATCGCGCCGATGGCCAGGCCGAAGCTCGGGCCCGCTGACGGCGTGGCCCCGCGCGGCGAGCCAGCGGGTCAGCGGCCGCAGCAGGTGCTCGCGCTCGGGCGGCACCGGGCTGAGGCGCGGTGAGCACCGCCCAGCAGGTCTCGAAGACGGGCACCGCCTCGGGCGGCAGCGGGCACGGCGACGTCGACGACCTCGTGGCCGAGGCTCTCCAGCAGCAGCGAGGCGTCCTCGTAGGCGCGCACGACCTCGTCGGTGCGACGGCAGCCTCGGGGAGGTGCCGAGATCACCGGGTGATGAACCGCGCGATCCGCAGCCGCCCCGGGTCGCGGTCGCAGGCGGCGACGAACGACCCGACGGAGGTGGGCGCCCACGACGGATCCCCGACCCGATGACCGGCCATGACGTCGAGCAGCGCGGCGGCGTCCCGCACCGTGCGGGCGATGGAGCCGGCAGTCGCCAGTCCCACCGGATCCCCGTAGGCGGGGAAGCCGCTGATCCGCCCGCGCGAGGGCTTGAGGCCGACCAGGCCGCAGCACGAGGCCGGGATGCGGATGGAGCCGCCGCCGTCCGAGCCCTGGGCCACCGGCACCAGCCCGGCGGCGACCGCGGCGGCCGCGCCTCCCGAGCTGCCGCCGGCCATCCGGGTGCGGTCCCAGGGCGTCACGGCGGCGGGCCGCGCCCTCGGGCTCGGTGTAGCAGGGCGAGCCGAGCTCGGGCGTGCTGGTCTTGCCGAGCATCGGCATGCCCGGCCGCCTCGAGCGAGAGCGTCGACGCCGTCGGAGACGTCGGGCACGAAGTCGGCGAACGACGGGCGAGCCGAAGCGGGTCGGCACGCCCGGCGGTGAGGTTGAGGTCCTTGACCGCCGTCGGCACGCCGTGGAGCGGCCCGGCCGCCCGGCGCCCTGGTCTGCAGCCTCGGCCGTCGGTCGACGAGGCGCGCCTGCTCGCGGGCCCGCTCGGGCGTGAGGACGACGAACGCGCCGACGTCGTCGAGACGTGCGGCGCGTTCGAGGTAGTGCTCGGTGAGCTCGAGCGAGGACACCTCGCCGCGGCGGACGAGGTCGCCCTGCTCGAGCGCGGTCAGGTCGTGCAGCTCGGCCACGCCCCCGACCGTAGCCGGGGCGCGGGCCGGGGCGATCAGGCAGCGACGGCCTCGAAGGCGACGAGGGCGTTGACGACGGCGAGGAAGCGCTCGAGCACGTCGGTGTCGGTCAGCGAGTCGACCTCGAGGGCCGACTGCGAGACGACGCCGCCGTCGACGGCGATCGCGCCGGCGATGCCGGCCGAGCGGACGGCGTCCTCGTGGGCCCACTTGCCGCCGTACGGCGTGGGGGTGGTGCCGAGGACGCCGAACGGCTTGCCGACGATGGCGCCGACGCCGTAGGGGCGCGAGAGCCAGTCGATGGCGTTGTTGAGCACGGCCGGCATCGTGCCGTTGTACTCCGGCGTGATGGCGAGGACGGCGTCGGCGCCGGCGACGCGCTCGCGGAGGGTGACCGCGGCGGCCGGGGTGGCGGTCGCGTCGAGGTTCTCCTCGTAGAACGGGCAGCTCGCCGAGGCCGTCGACGATGTCGAGGGTGACGCCCTCGGGAGCGTTGTCGCGGAGCAGCTCGGCGACCTTGCGGTTGAGGGAGTCGGCGCGGAGGCTGCCGACGAGGACGGCGACACGGGTAGCGGAGGTAGTCATGCCACTCGAAACGGACCCTGGTCCGCTTCTATTCCCGGCGGTCGACGGGAGTTTTTCTCCGCTGGCTACAGTCCGGCCATGGACCTGCCCCGCCTCCTCCCTCTGCGCGGACGCAGCACCAGCCGGAGCGGTCCGACGCCGCGCGCAACCGCGAGGCGCTGCTGCGCGCCGCGGCCGAGCTCGTCGACCACTGCAGCGTCGACGGCGTCACCATGGACGCCGTCGCCCAGCGCGCCGGCGTCGGCAAGGGCACGGTGTTCCGGCGCTTCGAGAGCCGCGAGGGCCTGATGGGGGCCCTGCTCGACCGCTCCGAGACGCGAGTGGCAGGCCTGCGTCATCTCCGGCCCTCCCCCGCTCGGCCCGGGCGCGCCGCCGATGGAGCGGCTCATCGCCTTCGGCCACTCGCGCATCGAGACGACGCTGCCTCCACGCCGCGCTGATCCGCGCCGCCGGCGCCGCCGGGCACCCGCGCCTACGCCGCCGCGGCGTTCGCGGCGATGCACGTGCGCTACCTGCTCGGCGAGCTCGGCGTCCGCGGCGACCTCGGCTACCTGGCCACCGCGCTGCTCGCCCCGCTCGAGATCCCGATCCTCGAGCAGCAGCTGCGGCACGAGGAGCTGCCGATCAGCCGCATCCACGACGGCTGGGACGACCTCGTCCGCCGCGTGTTGGGTCACTGACCACGACGCAGAGCGGCCCCAGAAGTTCGGCGCCCGCGCCCGTCGAGAGGGCGCCGGGGGTGCGGCCGGAGCGAGGGACGAGCGGAGGACGTGCGCGCGGCGTCTTCTCGACGGGTGCTCAGGGGCGCCGAACACGCGCGAGCGCAGCGAGCGCCATCAGTCGTCACGGGTGCTCAGGGGCGCCGAACACGCGCGAGCGGAGCGAGCGCCATCAGACACTGTGACGCCGACGGAGGCCGTAGGTCAGGCCGTCGAGCAGCGCCTCCCACGACGCCTCGATCACGTTGTGGCCGACGCCGACGGTCACCCACGACGACTCGCCGTCGGTGGTCTCGATGAGCACGCGGGTGATGGCGTCGGTGCCGTGGCCCTGGTCGAGGATCCGCACCTTGTAGTCGATGAGCTCGAACTTCGCGACCTCGGGGAACGCCTGGCCGATGGCCGTGCGCAGCGCGGAGTCCAGCGCGTTGACCGGGCCGTTGCCCTCGCCGGTGACGACGTACCGCACGCCCTCGGCGGTGAGCTTCACCGTCGCCTCCGAGACCGCCTCGTCGGTGCGCCGACCGGTTGCTCAGGGTCTCGGTGATCACGCGCCACGACTCCACCTCGACGTAGGCCGGACGACGTCCCTCGACCTCCTCGACGAGCAGCAGCTCGAAGGAGGCGTCGGCCGCCTCGAACGTGTAGCCGCGCTGCTCCATCGCCTTGACCCGGTCGGTCACCCGGGTGACGAGCTCCTTGTCGCCCGACAGGTCGAAGCCGAGCTCCCTGCCCTTGAGCTCGATCGACGCGCGGCCCGCCATGTCGGAGACCAGCAGCCGCATGTCGTTGCCGACGCCGACCGGGTCCATGTGCTGGTAGAGGTTCGGGTCGACCTTGATGGCGCTCGCGTGCAGCCCCGCCTTGTGGGCGAAGGCCGAGGTGCCGACGTACGGCTGGCGCGAGGCCGGCGGGAAGTTGGTGACCTCGGCGACCGCGTGGGCGATGCGGGTCGACTCCTGCAGCAGGCCCTCGGGCAGCACCTGCTGGTCGAGCTTGAGCTCGAGGTTCGCCACCACCGAGACCAGGTCGGCGTTGCCGGTGCGCTCGCCGTAGCCGTTGACGCATCCCTGCACGTGGGTGGCGCCCGCGTCGACGGCCGCCAGCGAGTTGGCGACGGCGCAGCCCGTGTCGTTGTGGCAGTGGATGCCGACCCGCACCTGGGTGTTCTCGATGACGTCGTGCACCACGTCGGAGACCCACGGCGGGAGCATGCCGCCGTTGGTGTCGCACAGCGCGATCACCTCGGCACCGGCCTCGTACGCCGTCCGCAGCACCTCGAAGGCGTAGTCCCGGTTGCGCTGGTAGCCGTCGAAGAAGTGCTCGGCGTCGAGGAACACCTGCTGGCCCTCGGCCCTCAGGTGGCTGACGGTGTCGCGGATCATCTCGAGGTTCTCCTCGAGGGTCGTGCGCAGCGCCAGCTCGACGTGCCGGTCGTGGGACTTGGCGACCAGGGTCACCACGGACGCCCCGCTGTCACGCAGGGCGGCGACCTGCGGGTCGTCGGCGGCGCGGACGCCGGCCTTGCGGGTCGCGCCGAACGCGGCAAGCCGGGCGTGGCGCAGGTCGAGCTCGGTCGCGGCACGGCGGAAGAACTCGGTGTCCTTGGGGTTCGCGCCCGGCCAGCCGCCCTCGATGTAGCCGACCCCCAGGCCGTCGATCTGCCGCGCGATGCTCAGCTTGTCGGCGACGGAGAGGTTGAGGCCCTCCTGCTGCGCGCCGTCGCGCAGCGTGGTGTCGTAGACGTGGAAGGCGCCGTGCAGGTCCATGGGTCTCTCGGTTCTGGTTCGAGGGCTGTCGCGGGCAACAAAAAACCTCCCGTCGGGACGAGAGGTTGCGCACCGAGCGGGCTCGGTGCGCTAGCGAATGATGATCATGCGGTGACACACGTCGGTCATCGTGCCACGACGCCGACGCGGGCGACACCCGTTCCACGATCCGGTCGGCGCCTCTCCTGCCCCGGTGCGTAGCATGGCGAGTTGAGCGATCGCTCAAGACCAGGAGGCTCCGATGGACCCGGTCCCCCCGACCGACACCCGCACCAAGCTGCTCGACGCGGCCGCGGAGTCGCTGCGGCTCGACGGCATCGCCGGTGTCTCCGCCCGGGCCGTCGCGGCGCGGGCCGAGGTGAACCAGTCGCTGGTCTTCTACCACTTCGGCAGCGTGGGCGAGCTGATCCAGGCGGCCACGCGCAAGAGCGTCGACGACAGCGTGGGCTACTACCGCGAACGGCTCGCCGCCGTCCGCACGCTCTCCGAGCTGCTCGTCGTCGGCCGCGAGCTGCACGAGCGCGAGCGCGGCCTCGGCAACATCACGATCATGGCCCAGCTCATGGCGGGCGCCCAGCAGGACCTCGACCTCGCCGAGGCCGCGCGCTACGCCATGGCCCGCTGGAGCGAGCAGATCGAGGACGTCATGCGGCGGGTCCTCGCCGACGGCCCGCTCGCCGACCTGATCGACGTCGCCGGCCTCGCCCAGGCGATCAGCTCGGCCTTCATCGGCCTCGAGCTCTACGACGGCGTCGACCCCGTGGGCGGAGCCGCGGCCGCCCAGACCCTCGAGGCCCTGGCGGCCCTCGTCGGCATGGTCGGCGACCTCGGCCCGGTCTCCTCGCGAGCGGTCAAGGCCAAGCTGCGCAAGGCGTCGTCCCAGCGCTGACCCGCCCCACATGTGCGACGGGTCAGTGAGCCGCCTGACATGTGCGACAGGTCGCTGACCCGCCTGACATGTGGGGCGGGTCGACGGTGAGCCGCCTGACATGTGGGGCGGGTCGGCGGTGAGCCGCCTGACATGTGGGGCGGGTCAGCGCTCGGCGAAGGGACGGTCGGTGCCGGGGATCCAGGAGACCCCGCGCGCCTCGACGGTGAGCCCGACGCCGAGGGCGACGACGAGCACCGCGGCGAGGGTGGCGGCCCACGGCCCCGCGCGGCGGCTGACCGGGTCGATCACCCGGCTGAGCGGCCCGCGGAGCCGGCTCCCGCCGGGGCCCCACCACAGGCCGAGGGCGAGCACGCCCCCGATGACGGCGAGCGAGACCGGCAGCGCGGCCGAGACGGCGTAGCAGACCAGCGCCGCAGCGAGCGCGAGGCCGCCGGCCCACGTGAGCAGCATCGCGGCGCCCGGGATCGACTGCACGAGGTGCCAGGGGGCGTGGAGCAGGAGCTGCGGGGCGTCGTACCAGCGGCGGCCGCGCAGCTGGCGCCTCGCGCCGGCGGCGCTGCCCGCCAGCGACCCGCTGCGCAGCAGCCACACCACGACGACGACCACGAGCGTGGTGACCCACGGAGCGAGCGCCACCAGGGCCGCCACCAGCGTGGCGCCCGCGCCCACCAGGGTGCCCGCGACGCAGCCGCTCCGCCAGCGGTGCGCGCTCGACCGGCGTCGGCGCGAGCACCACGGGAGGCCCCGCCAGACCGGGCGGCGCCACCCTCCCACCGTCGCGGGCAGCGTGGCCGCCGGGCCGTCGTGCGGCATCACCCACGTCGACGAACTCGCCCGGCAGCACGGCGGTCCCCGCGTCGGGCCCGGACGTCGGCACGGCCACCACCGGTGCCGTGGCGGCGGGCGGCGGTGGGACGGGCCGGGACGCCGCGGGCGGCGGCTCGAGCACCGTCGGCGCGAACAGCGCGAGCGCGTCGTCGTGGGGGTCGGTCACGGGCGCGAAGAGCTCGAGCGCGTCGTCGAACGGGTCACGGCACTGGGGTGAGGCCGGCGCGGGCACGGCCGCCGGAGGTGGAGCGAGCAACGGCGCCGGTCGCGTGGTCTGCGGGCGCAGCCACGCGAGGACGGCGTCCAGCGTCGGCCGGCGTGACGGCTCGGGGTCGAGGGTCGCGACGACGACGTCCCGGAGCGGTCCCGTCCAGCCCGGCCAGGTCGTGCTCGCCGCGGCGGACCCGGTCCATCACGGCCATCGACGGGCCGCGGCCGAACGGCGGGCGGCCGGTCGCGGCGAACGCCACCGTGGCGCCCCACGAGTGCAGGTCGGACGCCGGCGAGGCGTCGTCGCCGTAGAGGATCTCGGGGGCCAGGTAGCCCGGCGTCCCGAGCAGCCAGCCGGTGTGGGTGAGGCGCGGGTCGTCGGCGACCGCGGGCGAGCCCGAAGTCGATGAGGATCGGGGTGCGGCCCTCGAGCAGCACGTTCGACGGCTTCACGTCCCGGTGCAGCACCCCGGCGCCGTGGACCGCGGCCAGGCCCTCCGCCAGGCAGCCGGCGAACCAGAGCAGGTCGCCGCCGGTGATCGCACCCTCGCGGCCGACGTGGTCGTGCAGCGAGAGACCCGGTACGTAGCGCGTGGCGACGTACGGCACCTCGGCCCACGGGTCGGCGTCCACGATCTCCGCGACCCACCGGCTGCGGATCCGGCCGAGCGAGCCGACCTCCTGCGCCAGCCGGCGCCGCGCCTCCTCGTCGCCGACGATGTGGGGCCGCATCACCTTGAGCGCGACCCGCGCGCCGCCGTCGCGCTGGGCCAGGTGGACGACGCCCATGCCACCCTCGCCGATCTTGGCGAGCAGCGTGTACGGACCCACGCTGCACGCGCGACGGCGCCGCGGGCGACTCGTCACGGGGCTGGGTCCTCACGTCACGAGATTACCGTCGCCTCACCTGCCGGGACCGGAGGCGGGACGGGCCGTCACCGAACCGTCACGACGGTGGTCGAGGAGGCCCGCCACGGCCGTCTCGAGACCTGGTGACGTCCATGGCCTCGCGAGGGACCCGTCCCGGCTCGGTGCTCTCGAGACGGGCGCCGGCGCGACCTCCTCGACCGGCGTCGGCGCCGATGCGGTAGCGGTCGCCGTAGACGTGCCACACCAGGGGCGGGGCCAGGTCGAAGTTGCGCTCCCGGAGGAACCGGGCCTGGGCGGTGTCGATGCGCGAGGTGTCCTCATGGGCGGCCTCGAGCCGCATCACGCGCCGGCGCGCAGCGAAGAAGGCACGCAGGTAGGTGGTCTCGTCGCCGCCGTCGGCCGGCGTGTCCGCCTGCTCGCGGGCCGCCCGCCGGATCCCGCCGAAGGACTCCTCCGTGCTGCCGGGGCCGTGCATCACGAAGGCGTCGTAGTAGACGAACTGGCCGAGGGTCCGCAGCCCGTCGCCCTTGCCCCGCCGCACGGCCGGGTCGAAGTAGACCCGGTCGCGCTCGTCGTCCTGCGCCCGGCGAAACGCGGCGTCGCCCGCGGCCTCCTGCCAGGCCCGCACGAACGGCCGGCCGAGGCCCTCGTGGGAGTCGGTGCCGTCGACCTCGCGCAGCGCCGGGACGAAGCGCCGCAACGGGTTGTCGGGCTGCCGCCTGGTGTAGAGGCGCACCACCTCGAGCATGTCGCCGGTGCCGGAGCAGAACCCGATGATGCCGCCGGTGTAACCGCGGCCGTCGCCGATGTCCTGGAGGTACCGGTACTGCGCCCGCCAGTCGAGCGAGGAGTTCTCGGCGCTCGAGACCAGCTGCATGGCGATCTCCTTGCGCGAGGCCCGCTCCAGCCCGGGCGCGGCACAGGCACGACCGGGCGACAGCAGGACGGCCGGCACGGCGAGGCCTCCGGCGACGACGGCGCGGCGGCCGAGGTGGCGCATCCTGCGACCCTACGCCGCGCGGGCGCCCGGCGTCAGTAGCAGGCGCCGGTGCCGAGCCGGGCGAGACCTTCGAGGTCGCCGTTGCCGAAGGTGGCCTGGAAGGTCGTGTTCGGGAACATCAGCTGCTTCTCGTCATCGACGTGGTCGAGCCCGACCAGGTGACCGAGCTCGTGCTGCATGACCGCCCGCTGCAGCCGCTCCTCCCCTGCCCGCTCCATCCGGGCGAAGGCCTCGACGTCGAAGACCACCGACCCCGACTCGTACTGGCCCGTGTTGTTGCCGCCCTCGGCGTAGTACACGGTCACGGGGCCGGCGACGCCGACGACCGCGTCGGCCAGGGTCGGGACCTCCGACGGGGTCGCCCAGCCGATGAGCACCGGCAGCAGCTCGTCGCCGTCCACGCGCCCCTCGAAGTCGCGGGCCGTCGTGGTCCCGGCGTCGACGAAGGCGAGGCCGGTCGCCTCGCTCACCGCGTCGACGGCCTCGTGGAGGGTCTCGCGCCAGCCTGCCGGGGCGCCGGCGTCGTTGACGACGTAGGTGATCGGCTTGCACGAGCTCCAGGTCACCGGGACGTCGACCGTCCCCTCCTGGACCGCGAGGAACCGGTAGGACGACGTCTCGCCGCGGCCGCCGTCCCAGCCGATCAGGCCGCGCACGGTCGCCGCCCACGGTCCGGCGGTGACGGCGAGCAGCGCCACGACCACCGACAGCGTCACCGCGACCGTGACGAGGGTCCGCCGGCGCTCGCTGGCGGCCCGGACGTGCGCCGAGCGCTGCTCACGGGGTGGCAGCCGGGGCGGCGACGGCAGCCTGCGCTCGACCGGCGCGACCGGTCCGCCGTCCGGCGTCTCTCCCTCGTAGGTGGGCAGGGCCGCCAGCTGTGCCTCCAGCTCACGCTGCCAGCGTCGCTGGTCCCGAGAATCGCCCCACCCCACGAGGGGAGATGATGCCTGGCACCTGGAAATCCCGGGCCACAACGTCGAGATCGTCGCCGGGCCGTGACCGGCGACCAGACCGTCAGCCAGGCTGCCGGAGCCTGCTCAGACGACCTGGTGCATCCAGCCGAAGGTGTCGTCGGCCCGGCCGAACTGGATGTCGACCAGCGCCTGGCGCAGCCGCATCGTGAGGTCGGTGCTGGGCGGGGCGGGGACGTCGCCGCCGTCCCACTTGAGCGCGCCGACGGGCGTGACCACCGCGGCGGTCCCGCACGCGAAGATCTCGACGATCCGGCCGCTGGTCACGCCCTCGCGCCACTCCTCGATCGAGAACCGGCGCTCCTCGACCTGGTGGCCGAGCTTGCCGGCGAGCTCGATGATGCTCGCGCGCGTGATGCCCTCGAGGATCGTGCCGGTCTCGGGGGTCACGATGGTGCCGTCGTCGTGCACGAAGTAGAGGTTCATGCCGCCGAGCTCCTCGATGTAGCGCCCCTCCTGGGCGTCGAGGAACACGACCTGGTCGCAGCCCTGCGCCGTCGCCTCCTGCTGCGCGACGAGCGAGCTGGCGTAGTTGCCGCCGGTCTTGGCCGCGCCCATGCCGCCGCGGCCGGCGCGCGTGTAGTCGGTGCTGAGCCAGAGGGTCACCGGCTTGACGCCGCCCTTGAAGTAGGCGCCCGCCGGGCTGGCGATCACCATGAACGTCACGTGCTGGGCGGGCCGGACGCCGAGGAACGCCTCGCTGGCGAACATGAACGGCCGCAGGTACAGGCTCTTCTCGCCCTCGCTGCCCGGCACCCACCGCTGGTCGACCTTGACGAGCTCGTCGACGGCCTGCACGAAGTCCTCGACCTCGAGCACGGGCAGCGCCAGCCGGTGGCTCGAGCGCACCATGCGGGCGGCGTTCTCCTCGGGGCGGAAGGTCCAGACCGAGCCGTCGGCGTGGCGGTAGGCCTTCATCCCCTCGAAGGTCTCCTGCGCGTAGTGCAGGACGGCGGTCGCGGGGTCGAGCGTCAGCGGACCGTACGGCGTCACGCGCGCGTCGTGCCAGCCGGCGTCCGGCGTCCACTCGATGGTGACCATGTGGTCGGTGAAGCTGGTCCCGAAGCCCGGGTTGGCCAGGATCTCGGCGAGCCGCTCCTCGCTGACCGGCGCGTTCGACAGGGTGGTGCTGAAGTCCATGGGCGGCACGTTAGTAGACCTTCCAACCAAATGGGGCGCGGGCGGGGACGAGCCGACCGCACCCCACGAGGCGTGGAGGGCAGGTCAGCCCAGACGGGAGGCGATGGCGTCGCCGACCTCGGCGGTCGTGCGGCGTGAGGGACGGCGTCCGCTCGGCCAGGTCGGCGATGGCGGCGGCCTCGACCGCTGCCGCGGCGTCGGGGTGGCCGAGGTGGTCGAGGAGCAGACCGACCGACAGGATCGCGGCGGTCGGGTCGGCCTTCTGCTGGCCGGCGATGTCGGGCGCGGAGCCGTGCACGGGCTCGAACATCGACGGAGCGGTGCGGTCGGGGTTCACGTTGCCCGAGGCCGCGAGCCCGATGCCGCCGGTGATGGCGGCGGCCAGGTCGGTGATGATGTCGCCGAAGAGGTTGTCGGTGACGATCACGTCGAACCGCGCGGGGTCGGTGGTCATGAAGATCATCGCGGCGTCGATGTGCATGTAGTCGACGGTGACCTCGGGGTGCTCTGCGGCGACCTGCTGGGTCAGCCGCCACCACACCGCTCCGGCGTGGACGAGCACGTTGGTCTTGTGGACCAGGGTCAGCTTCTTGCGCGGGCGCCGCTGGGCGCGGGCGAACGCGTCGCGGACGACCCGCTCGACGCCGAAGGCGGTGTTGACCGACACCTCGGTGGCGATCTCGGCCGGGGTGCCGACCCGCAGCGCGCCACCGTTGCCGGTGTAGGGGCCCTCGGTGCCCTCGCGCACCACGACGAAGTCGACGTCACCCGGGTTCGCCAGGGGGAGACGGCACCGGGGTAGATGCGGGACGGGCGGAGGTTCACGTAGTGGTCGAGCTCGAAGCGCAGCCGCAGCAGGAGCCCCCGCTCGAGGATGCCGGGCGGGAGGTTCGGGTCGTTGGGCTTGCCGCCCACCGCGCCGAGCAGGATGGCGTCGTGCTCGCGGATCTCGCGGAGCACGGAGTCGGGCAGCACCTCGCCGGTCGCGAGGTAGCGCTCGGCGCCGAGGTCGTAGCGGGTCTGCTCGAACCTCACCCCGTCGGGCGCGACCGCCTCGAGGACCTTGAGGGCCTCGGCGGTCACCTCCTGGCCGATGCCGTCGCCGGGGATGACGGCGAGCTTCACACTGCTGCTGGGGGTGCTCATGGGAGCCAACGCTAGTTGTCGTCGGGCCGCTCGCCGCCGTTGTCTCGCAGGTCGAGGGCGGTCTGGACGGCGCCCCCCGACGTGCTCTCGTCGGTGCGGTTCTTGGCCGGACCCCACTCGGGGTACATGTCGTACATCGCGTTCTCCTCGGTCGTGCCGCTGCGAGCGCAGCGGCCGGGTGTGAGGGCCACACCCGGAGATGCCCCCACGGAGGAGGGGCCCGTGGATCGCACGGGACGGAGCCTGCGGACGAGCGGATCGCGCTCATGGCGCCGAGAGGCGGACCGCCGCGGAGACATCACCTGGAATGGCCCGGGAAGGGCACTGGATCGTGAGGCCTGCCGTGGCACGGCAGAGGGTGCGCACGAGAACCACCGCGACGAGGTGGCCTCACGCCGCAGGATCTCAGTCCTGCGTGGCCTCGTCGCGGCGCTCGATAAGTACGAACACGCTCCGCATGGTGACTCGATGCTAGGACGCGCAGGCACCCGCTGCCACCCGGTTGTCCGAACTGTTCGGATGGCGAGACGCGCGTCCCGGCATTCAGGACCGGGAGGTTGACTCCTCGCATGAGCGCCTCACCCGACCTCCCCGACGTGGTGAACCGTGCGTTCGCCGTCTCGCGGCGGGCCGGCTACGTGTCGTTCTGCCGCAACGAGACCGGCCGCCTGCTCGCGATGCTGGCCGCCACCCGCGACGGCACCATGGCCGAGTTCGGCACGGGGTGCGGGGTCGGCACGGCCTGGCTGCGCTCCGGCGTCCGGGGCGAGAAGGCCCGCATCGTCACCGCCGAGCTCGACGCCAAGCTGGCCCGGGCCGCCACCGAGATCTTCGTCGACGACCCGCTCGTCGAGGTGCTCGCCGCCGACTGGTCGACCCTCCTCGACAAGGGTCCCTTCTCGCTGCTCTTCCTCGACTCGGGACAGCCCGGCGAGGTCGGGGTGGACGCCGTCGCCGACCTCGTCGAGGACGGCGGCGTGGTCGTCCTCGACGACTTCAACCCCTGCGAGGTCTGGCCGCCCATCACCCACGGCCGCGTCGACGTCCTCCGCGAGCAGTGGCTCACCGACGAGCGGTTCACCGCGGTCGAGGTCATGGTCGCCAGCGACGCGAGCACCATCATCGCGACGAAGCGGTAGCCCGTCGACGGTGGTCGAGGTGCCGCGAGACGAACGGTGGTCGAGGTGCCGTGAGCGAGGGACGAGCGAGGGGCCTCGAGACCTCGTGAGGTCACCTGCCACCCCTCACGACGCCACGGACCCTGCGGGGGTCTCGAGGCTCGTCGCTCGTTCCTCGCTCCTCGCACCTCGACCAGCATCGGGGGGGGCTCAGCCGTCGGCGGGCGGCCTCGGCCGGACGACGGTCACGTCGGGGTTGAACGGCTGCTCCGGGCTCGGCGGCGGCGGCATCTCGGTCGGCAGGTCGTCGGCGGGCACCTCGAGGCGCGGGCGGACGACGGTGGGCCGGTCGATCGCGTTGGGGGGAGGCTGCGCGGGGCCCGGCGTCGGCGGGCGCGGGGTGGTGGGGGTCTTCGGCGACAGCTCCTCCTCGGTCGCGACCTGCGACGTCGGGTGCGCGACGACCGGCGGCACGTAGGGGGCGGCGGGCGGTGGGACCGGCGCCTGGACGTACGGCTGGACGCCGGAGCCGCCCTTGTCGCGCCGGAGCACGAGCACCAGCGCCACGACCACGACGGCCACCAGCACGACGCCGATCACGACGGCAACGACGACGGTCATCAGTCGACCTCCCCTGGTGCGGCCCTGCGGATCACGATACGCGTCCAGGCGCCGAGGTAGACCCGCTCGTCGGGCCGGACCTCGGTCTTCTGGCCGACGGTCACGGGGGTCGTCGGCAGCACGCCGAGCGCTCCCCCGACGTAGGTGCCGTTGGAGGACCCGAGGTCCTCGACGAACCAGCGGCTGCCGTCGGTCGTCAGCTGCGCGTGGCGCCGGCTGATGCCCGGGTCGGTGCCGAGGTCGAGGTCGGGCGAGATGCCCCGGCTGCGCGAGGCCCGGCCGATGAGGATCGAGGAGTGCCGCAGCGCCACCACGGCCGGCAGGCCGGGCGAGGGCAGCGGGTCGCTGCTCTGCTGCTCGGTGTACCAGTCGGGGTCGATCCACACCTCGGCCACCCAGGGGTCGGGAGGCGCCGGCGACGGGTTGCCCGCCGCGGGCGCGGGCCCCGTCGGCGAGGCAGCCGGCGGCGAGGCCGCCGGCGCGTCGCTCGGCAGGCCGGCGGCAGCATCGGAGGGCTCGGACGGAGCGTCGACGGCCACCTCGGCCGGCGCGTCGACGACGTCGAGCGGGTTGGTGGTCACGGGGCGCGGCAAGGCGCCCGTGGTGAAGTCGTAGCCGCAGTTCTCGCAGAACAGGGCGTTCGCGGGGTTGCCCGTGCCGCAGCTCGGGCACGCACCCGAGGTGTCGGGCGTGGGCTCGACGACCGGCATGGTGCCGGTGTCGTGGTCGTCGGGCGCACCGGAGGCCGCGCCCGGCGCGTCACCCATGGCGATCCCGCAGGTGTCGCAGTAGTCGGTCGACGTCGACTCGTGACCGGCGGGGCACCTCAGGCTCATGGCTTCTTGATCCGGGTGGTCTTGGTCGAGGCGGTGTCGAGGGCCATCTCGTCGGCCTTGTCGACCGTGCGCTTGAGCCGCACGGTGCCCTCCCTCTCGTTGTCGACGTCGACGACCTTCTTGAGCTTCGACGTCGCCTCGTCGTTGCCCGTCTCGGCCGCGAGCTTCACGGCGCGACCGAGCTTGGTCGTGGCGGTGGCCTCGTCGCCGGCCGCCTTGGCGGCCAGCCCCTCCTGGATCATGGCGGCGAGCTCGGTCTGCCCGGTGTAGTGGGCGACCTGCTGGTCGATCTTGGCGGTGAGCTCGGAGTCACCCGACCACACGGCCTTGACGAGACCCTGGGTGAGGACGTCGTCGCCGATCGCGAGCTGGACCCGGGCGGCGAGCTGCTCCTGGCCGATGGCCTTGGCCGCCACGCGGACGGCGACGTGGTAGTCGCGCGACTCGTCGGCCCACGCGCCCGTCGGGTACGAGCCGGTGAGCGGGTTCACCTCGGTGCGACGGGCGGTGAGGTCCTCGACCGTGGGCGAGACCTGGCGCACGAAGAGCACCTGCGCGCCCTGCGGGGCCCAGACCCGGAGCTGGGCGTCGGCGACGCCGCGAGCCATGGAGTTCTGCATCATCTCCCTGAACTGCGCCTCCATCACGTCGGGCGTCGGGATGATGTCGACCGTGCCGAGCAGCGCCTGGGCGATGCGGCGGATCTCCTCGACCTGCCAGTCGGTGCCCGCACCGCGGCAGTCGCACTGGAAGTAGCCGGTCGCACGCTGGATCGCGGCGTCGAGCTTGCCGACGTCCTCGCGGTTCTCGCCGTCGGTCAGCAGGATCGCGTGCCGCTGGGTGATGCCGGGGACCGAGCTGAAGAGCTGGCCGGCCAGGTCGAGCCAGGTGCTGATGGCGGTCCCGCCGCTGCCGTGGAACTGCGAGATCGCGGCCTGCGCCTCGGCGCGGGTCTCGGCCGACATCTGCACCAGACCGGGCCCGGAGGACACCTGCGGGTAGGCGAGCATCGCGCGGTCGGAGCCGGCGATGACGGCGAACCACACGCCGTCGACGATCTCGGCGACGGCGGTCGCGGCGGCGGCCTTGGCGGCCGCCATGGTCTGCGGGCCCATCGAGCCCGAGGTGTCGACGATGATCACCTCGCCGGCCGAGCCGGCGCTGCCCCCGGCGACCGAACCGGCCCCCGTGCAGGTGATCGTGACGATCGCGTTGACGTCGGTGCCCCCGTCGGGGAGGAACTCGTTCTGGGCAACGGTCGCGGTGAACTCAGCCATCGGTCGGAGCCTGCCTTTCGGTCGTGTCGGCATTCTGCACTGCCGCCCCTGACGAGGCCGCGGGCGGCGCGGGCGGCGGGGTGGCGGGTCCCTCGACGCGGGCGAGCGCCGCGGTGATGTTGTCCATGCCGCCGGAGGCGTTGGCGAACGCGACGAGCGCCAGCGCCAGGGCGGCGGGGTCCTGCGTGCCCGCCGCGGCGATCTGGTCGAGCAGCGCCTGGGGCTCCGAGGCGTAGTTCCACAGCCCGTCGGAGCAGTCGAGCACCCACCCGGGCCCGGTCACCTGCGTCTCCGCGACGCGCGGCGTCAGGTCGGGGGCGTCCTCGCCCAGCCAGCGCGTGATCGCGTGGCCCTGCGGGCCCTGCTCGGCCTCCAGACGCGCCATGCCGGCCTGGATCTGCTGCTCGGCGACCGAGTCGTCGACCGTGAGCTGCACGCCGGGGCCGCCGTCGGGCAGCCAGTACACGCGACTGTCGCCGATGTTGGCGACCGTCAAGGTCGACCCCTCGAGGACGGCCACCGAGAACGTCGCCGAGGGCGGGTGCTGCGAACCGGGAGGGGTCAGCCCCAGGATCGCCTGCTGGGCGGCCATGACGGCGTCCGAGAACACCTTGGCGACAGCGGCGGACCGGCTCTCGGGCGTGCCCATGCCGGTCGGCAGCGGGGTGGTCAGGATGCCGAGCGCCGCCTTGGCGCCCGCGAGGGACGCGAGGTGCGAGTCGTCGGTGTTGGAGACGCCGTCGAGCACCACCAGCACCGCCCGACCGTCGCCGGCGGCGAGCGCCATGGCGTCCTCGTTGCGCGAGTGCCGGATCCCGCGGTCGCACACCCCCGCCACCCAGGGCGCCGGGTTCTCGCGGAAGTGGTCGCGCTCGCTGGGCTGCTTGGTGCCGCACGACTCGCAGTACCCGTCGGGTCCGACGGTCCCGTTGCAGTGCACGCAGGCACGGGGGCCGGACGCCGGCGCCCCGCCTCCGGGGACCCGGGTCGCGGCGGTGGCCTCGAACGGCGCGGCCTCCTGGGAGACGTCGGCCGGGGCGGCCGGCGCAGCGGGGGCTGCGCCGGCGACGGGCTTGCCGCACGCCTCGCAGAACGCCGCGCCGTCGGCGATGACCTCGGAGCAGTGCGGACACGTCATGCCACCGGAGCCGGTCATGCCACCCCTCCCCGACGATCGGGGCGCCCGCGGCGTTTGTCGCCGGAGGAGCGGCGCGATGGAGGCGAAGGACGTCGTGGGGTGGTCATGTGGTGCTCCAGGCTCGGACGGCGTTGGCACGGTTGACGAGCTCGATGCGCTCGGGGAGGTCGGTGGCGTCGCGGGCCAGCTCGCGGTAGGCCCGCTCGATGCCGGAGCGCAGCGAGACCTCGTCGGCCTTGGTCGACCCGACGGTGGCGCCGGCGGCGGGCGGGGCTCCCGGCGTCGTGACGACGCCCAGGGCCTGCTCGAGGATCCGCACCGTGTAGCGGCCGTGGGTCGCGGGGTCCATCGAGGCGGACTCGATGGAGCGCATCGCCTGGTCGAGGACCCGCAGGTCGCCCTGCGAGCCGGAGAGCAGCACCTCGGCGCGCAGCTGGCGGCTCTCGGGGTAGCCACGGCTGGTCTTGGGCACGAGGTCGAGGGCCTCGACGGCGGCCATGGCGTGCCCGCGCTCGGCACGGACCCGCGCGACCCCGAAGGCGGCCGGCGCGACGTAGGCGGCGTCGGTCGACGCACAGGTCAGGTAGAGGCCCTCGGCCACCTCGGGCAGGCCACCCTTCTCGCAGGCGACGGCGAGGGCCAGCTTGGGGGCCAGCTCGCCCGGCACCTGCTGGTACACGGCGTTGAAGGAGGCCTTGGCGGTCTCCCAGTCGCGCTGGGACATGGCGGCGAGGCCGTCGATCCACAGCGCCCGCCACTCCCACGGGTCGTGCTGCAGCATCTCGGCGCTGATCTCGCGGGCCACCTCGGGGTCGCCGAGGTCGAGGGCGGCGCGGGCGCGCGCGAGGCGGACCTCGGGCGACTGGTCGGGCGCCTCGTTGGTGAGGATGCCGAGCCGCTCCCCCGGCTCCGTGGCGCCGACGCCGGAGAGCCAGGCGTGCTGGGGGTCGGAGGTGTCCTCGCGCAGCAGCGGGAGCTGCGACCACTCCAGGACCCCGCGCGAGGTGGTCGGGCTGTGGAACAGCGCCGAGGCGGCCGACGTCATCGCGGTGCCGGACGTCGTCCGCGCGACGGTCTCGCGCAGCACGCCCAGCATCTGCGTGCGCAGCTCGTCGGCCGAGGCGAACCGGTCGGCCGGGTCGGGCGCGCAGCACTTGGCGATCAGCCAGTAGAGCGAGTCGTTCTCGGCGAAGAGCGGCGTGCTGTCGGGCGGCGGGAGGGTGTGGAGGTAGGTGCCCTGGTAGCCGCGGAACTCCATGCAGAGCACGACCAGCGTGCGGCCGATCGTGTACAGGTCGGAGGCGACGCTCGGCCCGACCTGCGAGACCTCGGGCGCCTGGTAGCCGACCGTGCCGTAGATCGCCGACTCCTGGTCGTCGATCCGGCGGACGCCGCCGAGGTCGATCAGCTTGATCGCGTCGCCGACCTGGATCATGTTGTCGGGCTTGAAGTCGCAGTACACGAGGCCGAGGTCGTGCAGGTACTGGAACGCGGGCAGCACCTCGAGGATGAAGGCCAGCGCCTGGTCGACGGGGAGCGGGTCGTAGGCGCCGCCCTTGGCCCGCATCCGCTCCTTGAGCATCTGCTTCAGCGACGTGCCGCCGACGTACTCCATGACGATGTAGCCGGCGCCCTCGTGGGTCACGAAGTTGTAGATCTCGACGATCAGCGGGTGCTCGACCTGGGCGAGGAACTGCTGCTCGGCGATCGCCGCCGCCAGCGCGTCGGGGTCGCCGGAGTTGAGCAGGCCCTTGAGCACGACCCACCGGTTCGAGACGTTCTTGTCGCGCGCGAGGTAGATCCAGCCGAGCCCGCCGTGCGCGATGGCACCGGCCACCTCGTACTGGCCGCCGACGAGGTCGCCCGGCTGCAGCTTCGGCGTGAAGGAGAACTCCTGGCCGCACTGGGCGCAGAAGCCCTCGGTGCGACCCGGCCCGCCGTCGCGGCCGCGGCCGATCTTGTTGCCGCACTTGCGAGCAGACCCGCTTGTCCTCCGGCACCTCGGGGTTGGCCCTGATCGCCTTGGTCGGGTCGATCGGGGGCGCCGGCGGCACCGTGGTGAGCCCGGCACCGATGCGCGCGGCCCGGAGCCGCTGCGAGCCGCTGCGGGCCTGCCTCGTCGAGACGGACTCGCCGCCGACCCGGGCCGAGCCGAAGCGGGCCGAGGCCACGCGCGAGGACGACGTCCGGGTCGAGACGCCGTCGTGCGCCGCCCCCGGGCGCCGCCTCGGCCGGGCGGCGGAGGCCGCGCCGGCCATGCCACAGGTGTCGCAGTAGCCGTCGGCGATGGTGCCGGTGCACCCGGGCTGGGTGCACCTCGCGCCGTCGGGGGCCGGGGTCGGTGCGGCGGTCTCGTGACGGCCGTGACCGGCCTCCTCGACCCCCGCACCGGCCTCCGCGGCCCCCGCACCGGGCGCGGCGGCCATGCCGCACACGTCGCAGTAGCCGTCGGTGATGGTGCCGGTGCACCCCGGCTGGGTGCAGGTGGTGGTGCCCGGTGGCGTCATGGCTTCTCCTGGGTGAGCTGCGTGAGCCAGGTCTGGTAGGTGGTGACGAGCTGGCGGGCGACGGCCATGGGCGACGGACGCCGGCCGAGCACGTCGCGTGCCTGCTGCTCGCTGGAGGCGAGCTCGGCGCGGTCGGCGAGCCCGGCGGCGCGGGCCCGCTCGACGTAGGTGTCGAGCAGCAGCACCAGGCCCCGTCGTGCTCGGCCAGGGCGGCGGCGTACTTCTCGTGGGCGAACTCGAGGGCCTGGCCGACCCGGTCGAGACGCTCGAGGTAGGCCGCGATGGCCTCCGGCGTGTTGGGCACCGGGCCGAGGGCGTCGACGTCGGGGACGGCGAAGCGCGGCGCCGGGTCGACGGTGGCGACGCACGTCGCGGCGAGCGTGGTGAGCTCGGCCTCGCGCCGCTCGAGCTCGGCGCGCTCGGTGCGGGCCGCCTCGAGCTGGCGCGGGCGTCACGCCGGCGCTGGTTGCCGACGATCAGGTCGCGCTCGAAGACGGCGGCCTCCTGCTCGATCACCGGCAGCATCCCGCCGACGTCGGCGCCGCGGCCGGCCTTCTCGGCCACGCCCTCGAGCCGCGCCATCAGGTTGGCGAGCTTGGCGACGGTCGCGTCGCGACCGACGGCCGGCTCCAGCGCCACCTGGTCGCGGATCCGCTCGAGCTGGGCCCGCAGCGCCTTCACCCTCGCCGCGGCGGCGTCGGCGCCGGGCGTCAGCGCGAGCCGTGCGCTCAGCTGGCCGGCCAGGGCGTCGGAGAGCTTGCACGCCTCGGGCACCGACGCTGCCGCACCCCGGCGAGCCGGCCCCAGATGAGTGCCGCGATCCGCTGGCGCTGCGGCTCGAGCACGCGGCCGCCGTCCCAGGCCGCCCACATCTCGGCGTAGCGGTCGGCGACGCCCTTCCACAGCGACATCGACAGCGCCATGTCGGCAGCGACCTCGGCACCGCGACCGGCCGAGATGGCGGCGCCGTCGAGGTCGTCGAGCTCGGCCTTGCGGGCGCGGACCCAGCCGTCGAGCTCGACCAGGTAGGCCGAGAGGACGGCGGGCTCGGGCGCGCTGCCCATCGCCCCCGGGGCGACGGGGGCGCGGGCGGACGTCGGTGCGGTCATCGTGGCTGGGCTCATCTCCCCGTCAGCGTCCGTAGCCCGGCGCCGGCTGCGCGCCGTGACCTTGAGGGGGCCCTTGAGCCAGCGGTCGTACGACGCCTGCCAGCGGCCGTCGTCACGCATGTCCTCGAGGACCTTGTTGATCAGGCGCACCAGGTCGCGGTTGTCCTTGTTGACGCCGATGCCGTACGGCTCGCGCGTCAGGGGGTCGGTGTCCAGCACCTTGGAGTAGGGGTCCTGGGCAGCCAGGCCGGCCAGCACGGTGTCGTCGGTGCTGACCCCGTCCGCCTGGCCGTTCTGGAAGAGGAGCATGCAGGCCGAGTTGTCGGTCGAGGTCACCGGGATGGCCGTCAGGCACGACCTTCTGGATGTTGGCGATGCTGGTGGTGCCGGCCGGCGCGCAGAGCCGCAGCCCGGCGAGGTCGTCGATCGAGTCCAGCCGGTCGTCGTTCGCGACCAGCACCTTCTGCCCGGCGTTGAAGTAGATCTCCGAGAACGCGATCTGCTGCCAGCGCGTGCAGTTGACCGTCATGTTGCGCGCGACGATGTCGATCGTGCCGTCGACCAGGAACGGGATCCGCTGGGCCGCCGTGATCACGCGCAGCTCGACGTGACCGGTCGAGGTCGCCGAAGATCTCCTCGGCGATGGCGTTGACCATGTCGATGTCGAAGCCCTCGATCTCGCCGGACGCCGGGTTGCGAGCGCCGAGCAGGTAGGTGTCGGCAGCGACCCCGGCGATGATCCGACCGCGGTCGATGATCCGCTGCACCTCGCGGCTGCCGGAGTAGTCGTCCTTCGTGGGCTCGTACGAGCGGACCTCGGTGCCGTTGTTCTCGCACGGCTCCGTCGTCGACGGGGGTGCCGGTGCCGCCGACGTGGCCTCGGGCTCGGGGACGACGGTGTCGTCGTACCCGCCGCAGCCGGCGACCAGGAGGGCCGTCAGGCCGCGGCGACGGCGCGGGCCCGTTCCGGCTGGCGCGCATCAGCTGTACTCCCGTCGTCGCAGGTCGATTCCTCGGGTGGCCGTCACGGCCCCGGCGAGCGCGCCGAGGATCGTCAGCACGACCAGCAGCACGGCCAGCAGGCTGCCCTGCTGAAGCCGTCGACCGCCTCGGCACCCGCACCGTCGACGACGTCCTGGGCGCTGGCGTCGACCTGGTCGAGCAGGTCGGTCGGCCGCCGGGCCGGTGCTCGTCGCCAGGGCGACGGCGTCCGGCCACCGGCCGTCGTCGTCGAGCTCACGGATCGAGGCGTGAGCGTCCACGTAGGCACTCCAGAGGTCGAGGGTCGCGGGGAAGCGTGTCGACTCGACGATCTCGGCCTGGGTCGCGAACTTCGGTTCGTAGACCGTGGCCCCCGAGCCACGGTTGACCAGGCCCAGGCTCTCCTGGGCCTTGGCGTCGTTCGCGCCGTGCGGGCCTTCGCCTCGTCGACGGCCTCGGTGTAGGCACCGTCGCGGAGGTCCTCGTTGTCGCCGTTCTTAGCTGGCATGGGCCGCGGTGACGACGGTCAGGACGGCGATCAGGGCGGCGGCAGCGACCAGGCCGACGTTGAACCGTCGGTGGAACCGGCGGGCGAGCTGGCGGTTGACCCACCAGATCGCCGCCAGGGCCAGCACGCCGATCAGAACAGCCAGATCGGGTGCTGGCCACCCATCTCGTCGACCGCACGCTCGGAGTTGGTGTCGGCCAGGGCCTGGGTGATCGGCAGGGCGTCGGCGCGCAGCCCGGCGTCCGCGCTGTTGAGGTAGGCGATGCCGATGGGCAGCTGCTGCCTGTTGTAGTCACGCGCCTGGGCGACCGTCGCGGTGTAGGTCGCGACGGCGGCGTTGAGGTCGGCCAGCACGGCGCGGTCGGCGGGCTGGGCGTCGGCCGCGTCGGTGATCAGGCGGAGCGTGGTGTCGATCGCGTCGTCGAACTCGGCCCGCGCCTCGGCCGGCTCCAGGCCGTCGTTGAGGTAGGAGTTGGTGGCGATGGCGTCGGCCCGCAGCAGGAGCGACTGGATCTGCTGGACCCGCACCACCTGCTCGGTGTTGTCGGCGGCGCGCCCGTTGGCCTGCATCGAGAGCACCTGCACGACCGCGGCGAGGACGCCGAACACCAGGCAGGTCGCGACGGCGACCGCCTGCAGCCGGTTCAGCAGCTGCGGCACGTTCTCGGTGAACCGCCGGTCGGCCGGGCTCGCCACCACCTGCCCGGTCGGAGCCGGCGCGGCGGCGGGCGCCGCCTGCGGTGGTGGTGCCGCCGCGGCGGCCTGGGGTGCCTGCGTCACGGGGTCTCCTCGTTCTCGGGGCTCGCGGGAAGGTCAGGAGCACCACGCTCGGTCGTCGGGGTGTCGAGGTCCGACCGGCTCGAGCGGGGCGGCGCCGTCGGGCGGCGTCAGCGGCGTGCCGTCGAGGACCTGGGAGGCCGGGTCCTCGTTGCCGGGCTCGGACGCCGGCACGGGACGTCGAGGTCGTCGACGGCCAGCGTGCGCAGCTGCTCGAGCGTGGGCTTCTCGATGTCGCGCAACCGGTAGGCGTGCCGCCCGATCGCGGCCTCCAGCACGTTGCGGACGTAGCGGGCGTTGCCGAACGTCGGGCCCGCGCTCGACACCTTCGAGCAGCTCGCGCAGCCGGTCGAGCACGGCGTCGTCGGCGTCGTACTCGGCTCCCTTCGCGAGCACGCCGAAGATCTGCACCAGCTCGTCGTCGGTGTAGTCGATGAAGTCGATGGTCGTGCGGAACCGGCTCGCGAGGCCGGGGTTCTGGGCGATGAAGACGGCCATCGGCAGGGGGTAGCCGGCCACGATGACGACGAGGTCGTCGCGGTGGTCCTCCATCTCCTTGACCAGCGTGTCGATCGCCTCGGTGCCGTACTGGTCGCCCGAGAGCGAGTACGCCTCGTCGATGAACAGCACGCCCCCGATGGCCGACGTCACGACGTCCGCGGTCTTGGTCGCGGTCTGCCCGAGGTAGCCCGCGACGAGCTCGGAGCGGTCGACCTCGACCAGCTGGCCCTTCGAGAGCAGCCCGAGCGCCTTGTAGATGCCGGACACCAGCCGCGCCACCGTGGTCTTGCCGGTGCCGGGGTTGCCGTTGAACACCATGTGCCGCGTGATCGCCGGGGTCTTGAGCCCGGCGTCGGTGCGGAGGCCCTCGATGCGCAGCACCGCCGCCTGCCGCCGGATCTCGCTCTTGACCGCCTCGAGGCCGACGAGGTCGTCGAGCTCGGCGAGCAGCTCCTCGACCGTCCTGGCCGGCGGCTCGGGCTCCTTCGGCTCCTCGGTCTTCTCCTCGGCCGGCGGCTCGGCCGGCGCCGTCGCGACGGGGTCGCCCCTGGGTGGTCGAGGAGGCTCCGCCACCGACGGTGGTCGAGGAGGTCCCGCCAGGAACCGTCTCGAGACCACCCGAGCCCGGCAGGAACGACGGCAGCGGCACGTTCAGCCCGGCGAGCTTGCGCTGCACCACGTTGAGCTGCTCGAGCAGCGACGAGCTGACCTCGTCACCGAGGGTCGGCGCCGCCGGACGCGACGGCGGGCGCGGTCAGCTGGGAGGCGGCCGCCATCGCGGCGTACCCGGTGGACGTCGGGCCCGGCGCCAGCTCGGCTCCCGCCAGGGCGACGTCCCCGAGGGCCGCCGCGTAGGTCGGGGCGTGGGGCGAGCTCGTGACCTGCAGCTGGCTCATCGTGGGCGTCGGACCGTTGCGGAAGCGGCGACCGCGGGCCACGGCCTCGAAGTAGTCCTCGGCCGAGCTGGCCCGTCCGGTCTCGCCGCACCACGCGGCGAACGGCTTGCCGGGCTCGGCGACGGCGGCCGCCAGCGCCTCTCCCTCGCGTCGCGCGGTGGCCGGGTCGAGCCCCGCCGTCGGTCGCGACCCTCTCCAGCGCCTCGAGCGCGGCGGCGAGCGTGGTCATGTCACATGTCCTCTCGGTGGTCGAGGTGGCGCGAGCGGCTGCGGAGGTTTCGAGCCTTCGAGGCTCGCAAGCTCGCACCTCAGGGGAACGACCGGGACGTTCCTCGGTCGGAGCACCTCAACCACCGCGGCGCCCAGCTGCAGGTCGGGGCCACCGTCGGAGGTGTGCCCGAACTTCGCGTCGAGGAACATCCCGTGCGCGATCAGCGCCTGGGCGTCGGCGCGGTTGGCGGCGTCGAGGATCTTGTCCATCGTCGAGGCCAGCAGCTCGAGCTGCTCGACCAGCACCATGAGGGAGGTCTTGTAGCCGTCGATCGGCCGGGTGTCGGCCCACTCGCGCGGCAGGCGCAGGTAGGCGCTCACCGCCTCGGGCAGGTAGGTGGTCGCGGTGGCCACCACGGAGTAGCCCTCCATCGACCCGAGGCCCAGGTTGCGGATGCGCGGCAGCGTGTCGTTGATGGTGCGCGCGATCCGCACCACCCGCGAGGTGATCACCGGCGGCGCGTTGCCCTCGGTGAGCATCGCGTTGACCCTGTTGAGCGAGGCCAGCACGTCCTGCTCGGTGGGCGGCGCCGGCGAGGGCGTGACCTCGTCGGCCTTCCCCCGGTTGCGCCACCAGTCCCTCAGTCCCACCCTCGGTCCGAACCGGTCAGCTCAGCGGCTGGTTCGACAGGTCGAGGGTGCCCGCGGCGTTGCGGGAGTCGTGCTTCTGCACGCGCTCGAGGTAGGAGCGCGACTTCTCGACCTCGGTCTCGAGGACGCCGATCGTGGCCGACATCGAGTCGAGCGCCTTGAGCTTGAACTCGTCGATCGAGTCCATCGTGGCGTAGATGTTGGCGAAGGCCGCCTGCAGCTGCTCGATGCCGATGGTCGAGGCGGCCGCCTGCTCCTGGATGGCCGCCGAGTTCTCCTTCAGCATCTCCGAGGTCCGCTGGATCATGTTCGACGTCGTGGTGTTGAGCGCCGTGATCTGGTCGAGCACCAGCTTCTGGTTGCCGAGCGCCTGCGCCACGATGACCGCGGTGCGCAGCGCCGAGATGGTGGTGGTCGAGGCACGGTCGACGCCCTTGATGAGCTCGATGTTGTTCTTGATGATGATGTCGATCGCGAGGTAGCTCTGGATCGAGACCGCCAGCTGGGTCAGCAGGTCCTGGTGCTTCTGCCGCACGTAGAACAGCACGTCCTGGCTGAGCGACCTGGCGGCGTCCGGGTCGCTGAGCTCGAGCTCGGCGATCTTGGCCGACAGCTTGGCGTCGAGCTTCTCCGCGACGTAGACGTACTGGTTGAGCCGGCCCATCGTGGCCCACAGGTTGGTCTTCTCGAGGTTGAGGGCGACGTTGTCGCGCTGCAGCTCGTCCTGGCCGTTGCGCAGGCTGTGCAGGATGCCGTTCAGCTGCGTCTGCGCCGACTGGTACTTGCGGAAGTAGTCGGTGATCTTGTCGCCGAACGGCAGGATGTCGAGCCAGCGCTTGGCGCCGGTCGCCTGGCTGGGGTCGAGGTCCTCCACGGTGCGTCGCAGCTCGAGCAGCGTCTTGCCGACGGCCGAGCCCTGCGAGATGCCGCCCTCGCGGAGGGCCGTCACCGGGCGCTCGAGCATGTGGTTCGACGTCTCCGCCGCCTTGCGGATCTCGGCGTCGCCCATCGTCCGCACGTTCTCGGCCTGGGCGGCGAACTCCGGGCTGCCCGCCTGGGTGGCGGTCAGGGCGCTCATGAACCCGTCGACCTTGGCGTCGAGCTCGGGCATCGCCTCGGCCGAGACCGGCGGCGCCATCTTGGGCGCGGCGGTGGCGGCGACCGGGGCGGGAGCCTCCGGCGCGGTGAGGGTGATGACGGGGTCCGGCGGAGCCAGGGGCTGGACGGCGGCCTCGGTGGGGGCCGGCTGCTCGGGGGTGCCTGCGGTCATGCCGCGAATACTGTCACCTGCGGCGCGGCACGTCTCGCCCCACCACGCCCGATGTCAGCAGCCGGTAAGGAATCCGGGACCGCGGCTCCGGCTCCTCCCGCTCGACGGCGGTGGCCGGGGGGTCAGGGGCTGGGCGCCACCATCTCGACGGACTCGCAGTCGGTCCAGCGGTCGCTGCGGTCGGCCATCGCCTTGTCGGCCCCGGGGCCGCCGTTCGCCCGGTCGGTGCCGTCGCCGGTCCAGATCTCGTCGTTGCCCGGTCCGCCGTAGACCTGGTCGTCGCCGGCCTCGCCGTAGAGCAGGTCGTCGGACTCCAGACCCGTGATGTAGTCGTCGCCGTCGCCGCCCCAGACCTTGTCGGAGGCCTTGCCGCTGCGCACCCAGTCGTCACCGCCGCCGGACCTGATCCGGTCGGCGTTCTGGGCGCCGTTCACGAAGTCGTCGCCGGCACCGGTCTGGACGACGTCGTTGCCGGCGTCCGCGAGCACCCACATCCGGTACCGGGCAGGCAGGGTCGACCCGTTGACCCGGTCGTTCCCGAGCCGGGGCCACACCTCGAGGAACATCGAGGCCGCGTCGGCGAACTTCTCCGGGACGCTGCACACGGCGGAGATGCCCGTGACGACGGTCTCGGCGCGGCACTCGGTCGGGAGCGACTTCCACGCGCTGGTGCCGAGGTCGGCGTAGCGGAGCCGGCCGTCCTCGACCTCGGTGATCGTGAGGCGGCTGTTCTGCTGGCCGCTGATGTAGCGGAGGCCGAACTCGGAGACCTGGATCATCGACTGGCCGGGCAGCGAGACGAACCCCGGCCCGGTGCCGTCGCCGAGGAGCTCGGTGGGAGGCACTCCCTGCTCGTCCGGCCCGCCGGCGTGCGTGGGGGCCACGCCGGAGAGCACGAACGAGACGGCCACGAGGGGGGTGGCCAGCAGCAGGGGGAGGTGGGGGGTCCTCATGCCAGGAGTCTCGGCGCGCCGCCGCCCCCACCTGAGGCCGCAGCGGAGGTGGGTCCGTTCGGTCAGGCCGGGCTAGTCACCCGGGACCAGGGGCGTCGGCGGTCGAGGCGGAACGGCGTCGACGTGGCTGCGGCGCCGACCGCCGGACCGACCGGCCCAGATGGTCGGGGCCTACCAGCGGATCGTGCCCACCGCGCGCACCGAGCCGAGGGCCGAGGTGAGCTGCAGGTCGAGGTCGAGGCCGTCGTCCCCGACGGTCACCACGGACGGCGGTCCGCTCATGAGGTCGACGTAGTACACGCGGTCGTCGGCCTCGCCGGTCGGGTTGAGGTAGACGTCGAACGGCTCCCACCACCCGATCTCGCCCGCCTCGCCACGTCGGTAGAGGTCGCTGAGGTCGTAGCGGCCCGGGCCGTCGTAGGCCGGGACGCCGATCGCGAGCTCGGCCAGGCCGGTCGACCCCACGGGCACGGGGTCGGGCGACTCGAGCCGGACCCGGAGCCAGGACAGCTCGGGCGGGTCCTGCTGCTCGTGCTCGCGCTCGACCGGCAGCGCCACCGTGACGCTCCCCTGCTCGTCACCGGTGATCGTCAGCGTCAGCTCGGCCGTCGTCCCGGCCGCGGCCATGGCGGAGAGCCGCTCACGACGTGCGACGCGCTCGGCGTCCTCGCGCTCGGCCTGGCGGGCGGCGACGTTCTCGGGGCGGGCGGCGGTGACCCGCGCGGCCAACGAGGGCGGCAGGACGGCCTCGAGGGCCGAGGTCACCGTCTCCTGCTGGGCGCTGCGCTCGAGCGCCTCCGACTGGGCAGCGGCGTTCTCCCGCGTGCGGCGGTCCGCCGTGAGCAGCTCGTCCTTCTTGGCCTCGGCCCACCCCTGGGCGATCTTGGCCATGTCCTTCCAGCCCACCGGGTCCTCCTCCGTGCGATCACTGAGGTGCGACCCTAGACAACCTGCTGAGTCGTCGGCCAGGTGAATTCGGCCAGATCGATCCGGCCAGGTCGATCGGTCAGTCACTCGGTCAGTCGAGGGCGGGCGTCGAGACGTCGACGAGGAACCACGGCAGCATCGCCTGCGCCAGGGGGCCGATGGCGAGCGCGAACAGCACCGTGCCGACGCCGAGCACGCCGCCCAGGGCGAGACCGACGACCACGACCGCGACCTCGATACCGGTCCGGACGAGGCGGAGCGACCAGCCGGTGCGGCGGGCGAGGCCGGTCATCAGCCCGTCGCGGGGGCCGCGGCCGAGCTGGGCGCCGATGTAGAACGCGGTGGCGGCACCGCACAGGACGACGCCGCCGACCATGAGCGCGAGCCGGGCCGCGAAGGCGTCCGGACGGTCGAGCAGGGCCAGGGTCGCGTCGGCCGAGAAGCCCACGAGGAGGGCGTTGGCGATGGTGCCGATGCCAGGGGTCTCGCGCAGCGGGATCCAGAACAGGAGCACCACGAAGCTGATCAGCACCACCGCCTGCCCCAGCGTCATCGGGACGTGCCGCACGAAGCCGGAGTGGAGCACGTCCCACGGGGCGAGGCCGAGGTCACCTCGCACCATGAGCCCCAGCGACGCACCGTAGAGGACCAGGCCGACGGCCAGCTGCAGGAGCCGGCGCGGCAGCCGGCCGGCGCGCAGCTGCGCCAGCGGGCCGAGGTCGCTGAGGACGACGGGTGGGACGGTGGCGGACATACGAACCAGGATGACGCTGATTGGCCTTCAACTGAATAGCCAATCGTGCGATAGTGGCCTGCATGGTGCAGTCCATTTCCGCAGCCCGTGTGGCCACGCTGGTCGGCGAGTTCGACCGCTCCCCCGCCTACGCCGGGCTCGCCGACGCCCTCACCGAGCTCATCGGCGACGGCCGCGTCGGGCTCGACGTCCGGTTGCCGAGCGAGCGCGAGCTCACCGAGGCGCTCGACGTCTCCCGCACCACGGTGACGCGCGCGTACGCCGTCCTGCGCGACACCGGGTTCGCCGCCGCGCGCCAGGGCTCGGGCACCTTCACCCGGGTGCCGGGCGGCCGGGCCCGGATGCACGACCGCGCGCTGCTCCCCCGACCCGGCGACGGCGACGCCATCGACCTCAACTGTGCCGCCAACTCGGCGCCACCCGGGCTGGCGGCCGCCTACGTCGACGCGGTGGCCGAGCTGCCGGCCTACCTCGGCGGGCACGGCTACTTCCCGGCCGGGCTCCCCCAGCTGCAGGCGGCCGTCGCCCGGACGTTCGACGCGCGCGGGCTGCCGACCGACCCCGACCAGATCATGGTCACGCCGGGGGCACTCACGGCTGCCGCGATCATCGGCCGCGCCTTCACCGGGCCGCGCGACCGGGTGCTCGTCGAGTCACCCGTCTACCCCAACGCGACCGAGGCCCTGAGCGCCGGGCGCGCCCGGCTCGCGCCGTCGCCCGTCGACCCCGAGGGCTGGGACCTCGACGCCGTCGGCGACACGCTGCAGCAGGTGCGTCCGACGCTGGCCTACCTGATCCCCGACTTCCAGAACCCCACCGGTCACCTCATGAGCAACGACCAGCGCGCGGTCTACGCCCGTCACCTGCGCGCGGCCGACGCGGTCGCGGTCGTCGACGAGGCGCACCAGTCCCTCGCCCTCGACGGGCAGGAGATGCCCCGGCCGTTCGCCTGCTTCGACGACCGCACGCTCACGATCGGCAGCGCCAGCAAGAGCCACTGGGGCGGCATGCGACTCGGCTGGATCCGCGCCCCCCGGGGTCAGATGGACCGCCTCACCCAGGCCCGCATGGGCCTCGACCTGGGCGCGCCGGTGCTCGAGCAGCTCGTGCTCACCCGGCTGCTCGACACGGGCGAGGACGTCGTCGTGCGCCACCGCGACCGGCTGCGCGAGCAGCGCGACGCCCTGCTCGCCGCGATCGCCGACCGGCTGCCCGAGTGGCGGGTCGGGCGCCACACCGGCGGCCTCGCCGCCTGGTGCGAGCTGCCCACCCCGCGCGGCAGCGCGCTCGCCGTGGAGGCCGAGCGGCTCGGCGTCATCGTCGCGCCGGGGCCGATGTTCGCGGTCGAGGGCGGCCTCGACCGGTTCGTGCGCGTGCCGTGGTCGCGGCCCGTGGCCGAGCTGGAGGAGGCCGTGAGCCGGCTCGCGGCCGCGTGGGACGTCGTCCGGTCGGGGACGCCGACGCGGCAGCGGACCTCACGGGTCATGGTCGCCTGAGGCGCGCGGCGACGACGGGCCGACGGTCAGACGAGGTCGACGGTGCGCGCCGAGTGCGCGCTCATCGCGCCCTCGATCTCGGACAGCACCTCGGCCGGGATGGCCGAGTCGACCGACAGCGCGACCAGCGCCTCTCCGCCCTTGGCGTTGCGCGAGACCTGCATGCCGGCGATGTTGACGCCGGCCTCGCCGAGGATCCGGCCGACGGTGCCGACCATGCCGGGGCGGTCGTGGTAGGCGAAGAAGGCGAGGTGGTCGGTGGGGTCGAGGTCGATGTCGTAGCCGTTGACCTCGACGATGCGCTCGCGCTGGTTGATGCCCATGAGGGTGCCGCTGACCGAGACCTGCGAGCCGTCGGCGAGGGTGCCGCGGATCGTGACCAGGTTGCGGTGGTCGGGGCTCTCGGGGTCGGTGACCAGCCGCACCGCGGTGCCGCGCTCGGCGGCCAGCAGCGGGGCGTTGACGTAGGAGACGTCGTGCTCGACCACGTCGGTGAACACGCCCTTGAGGGCCGCCAGCTCGAGCACCTTCACGTCGTTCTCGGTGATCTCGCCCCGGACCTCGACGTCGATCTGCTGGGCCACCTCGCCGGCCACGCCGGTGAAGACGCGGCCGAGCTTCTCGGCGAGGGGGATGCCGGGACGCACGTCCTCGGCGATGACCCCGCCCTGCACGTTGACGGCGTCGGGCACGAGCTCGCCCGAGAGCGCGAGGCGCACCGACCGGGCCACCGAGACGCCGGCCTTCTCCTGGGCCTCGTCGGTCGACGCGCCGAGGTGCGGCGTCGCGACGACGTTCTCGAGCTCGAAGAGCGGGCTGTCGGTGCACGGCTCGGTGGCGAAGACGTCGAGCCCGGCCGCCGCGATCTGGCCGGTCTTCAGGGCGTCGTAGAGCGCGGCCTCGTCGACGATGCCGCCGCGGGCCGCGTTCACGAGCACGAGGGACGGCTTGGCCGCGGCCAGCTGGTCGGCGCCGATCAGCCCCGTGGTCTCGGGGGTCTTGGGCAGGTGCACGCTCATGAAGTCGCTCTCGGCGAGCAGCGTGTCGAGGTCGACGAGCCGCACCCCCACCTGGGCGGCGCGGCCGGCCTGCACGTAGGGGTCGTAGGCGATGACGTTCATGCCGAACGCCGCGAGCCGTTGCGCCACGAGGACGCCGATCCGGCCGAGCCCGACGATGCCGACGGTCTTCTCGTACAGCTCGATCCCCGTGTACCGCGCGCGCTTCCACTGGCCCTCGCGCAGCGCGGCGTGGGCGGGCGAGACGTGCCGGGCCGCGGCCAGCATCAGCGCGACGGCGAGCTCGGCCGCCGAGACGATGTTCGACGTCGGCGCGTTGACCACCATGACGCCGTTCATGGTCGCGGCGCGGACGTCGACGTTGTCGAGCCCCACGCCCGCCCGGGCGACGACCTTGAGCCGCTTCGCCGCCGCCAGCGCCTCGACGTCCACCTTGGTCGCGGAGCGGATGAGGATCGCGTCGACGTCGGTGATGGCCGCGAGCAGCGCGGCGCGGTCGGCCCCGTCGCAGTAACGGATCTCGAAGTCGGGTCCGAGCGCCTCCACGGTCGCGTGGCTCAGCTCCTCGGCGATGAGCACGACGGAGCGGTCGACGGAAGAGTTCACTTCGGGTCCTTCGGCGGCACGGGGACGAGCAGGCCTGGAGGTGCACGACGTTGTGCCTCTCACCACGCTACACGGATGACGGCCGGGTAAACCGGTGGTCCACGAGGCGTGGCGCTCGTAACCTGGACGTCGTCCTGCCGCCGACGGAAGGCCGCTCGTGGAGCTCTGAGATCGCCCACCAACCGATCTCCACCCTGCCCCAGGGAGCTTCCGCATGCCTGCGTCCACCGCTGTCGTCAGCCTGTCCTCCGTCGGCTTCACCTGGCCCGACGGCACCCCGGTCCTCGCCGACCTCGACCTGCTCGTGCCGCCCGGTCGCTCGGCGCTCGTCGGGGTCAACGGCGCGGGCAAGTCGACCCTGCTCCGGCTCGTCGCCGGCGAGCTGAGACCGACGGCCGGGCACGTCGCCGTCGCCGGCCGCGTCGGGATGCTCCGGCAGGACCTGACCCTCGACCACGACCGCTCCGTCGTGGAGCTGCTCGGCATCGCCCCGGCGCTCGCCGCGCTGCGTGCGATCGAGGCGGGGTCGGTCGACCCCGCCGACTACGACGCCGTGGGCGACGGGTGGGACGTCGAGGAGCGGGCGACCGCCGCGCTCGCGAGGCTCGGCCTGCCGGCCGACGTCCTCGGCCGCCGGCTCGGCACGCTCTCGGGCGGGGAGGTCGTCCAGCTCGGCCTGGCCCGGCTCGTGCTCGACCCCCCGGACGTCCTGCTGCTCGACGAGCCGACCAACAACCTCGACGGCGACGCCCGGGAGCGGCTCGTCGACCTGGTCTCGTCGTGGTCGGGCTCGCTGCTCCTCGTCAGCCACGACCGTGCGCTGCTCGAGCACGTCGACCGGGTCGGTGACCTGAGGGACGGCCGGGTGCGCTGGTACGGGGGCGGGTGGACGGCGTACGCGGAGCAGGTCGCCGCGGAGCAGGAGGCCGCAGCGCGGGCGGTGACCACCGCCCGCGCCGACGTGCGGCGCCAGCACGCCGACCGCCAGGAGGCCGAGCGCCTCCTCGCCCAGCGCAAGCGGCAGGGCGCCCGCAACGCGACGCGCAGCAACATGGGCAAGGGCGCCCAGCACTTCTGGCAGAACCGCTCGGAGAAGAACGCGGCGTCGTACCGCCGCATCCACGACGGCCGGCTCGAGAGCGCTCGGGAGCGACTCGGCACCGCCGAGTCGCTCGTGCGCGAGGACCGCACGATCCGGGTCGACCTCCCCGCCACCGAGGTGCCGCGCGGCCGGCTGGTGCTGCGCACGAGCGGGCTGGTGCTGCGGCACGGGCTCGCGGTCGACCTCGAGGTGAGCGGGCCCGACCGCCTCGCCCTCGTCGGGCCGAACGGCGCGGGCAAGACGACCCTGCTGCACACGCTGGCCGGCGAGCTGCCGCCCGTGTCGGGCGCCGTCGACCTGAGGGTGCCGGTCGGCCTGCTGCCGCAGCGGCTCGACGTCCTCGATGACGAGCTGTCGGTGGCCGAGAACGTCGCCGCCGCTGCGCCCGGCACCGAGCCGCAGGTGGTGCGCGCGGCCCTGGCCCGGTTCCTGTTCCGCGGCGACCGGGCCGACCGGCCGGCGTCCACGCTGTCGGGCGGCGAGCGGTTCCGCGCCTCCCTCGCCCGCGTGCTCCTCGCCGACCCCGCCCCGCAGCTGCTCCTGCTCGACGAGCCCACCAACAACCTCGACCTCGCCTCCTACGACGCCCTCGTCTCCGCGCTCGAGGGGTACCGCGGCGCGCTCGTCGTGGTCAGTCACGACCCGGTGTTCCTGGAGGACGTGGGCGTGGATCGGGTGGTGGAGGTGGGTGCATGAATCCCCGGTCGACCGGGGATTCATGCACTGGGCGGGGGTTGCAACACCCGTCAGGCGCATGAACAGGCCGCCCAGTCGGGCGGGCGGCCGCCCACCGGGCCGCCACCCGGACGCGGCCGCGCGCCGCCGTGGTTGGCTGGCCCGGTGAGGGTGAGCGTGTGGGCGGGCGAGGAGAGCATCGAGCTGGACGCCGTGCAGCTCGCCGACGGGCGCTGGGGGGCCGGGCGGCCGGGCGGCGTCCCGTGGCTCACCGACGGTGCCGACGTCGGCATCGGGCTCGGTGACGACCACGTCCGACCGGTGGTCGCGACGGTCGTGCTGTCGGGTCGTGACTGGACCGAGGTCCGCGGTCGGCTGACGCAGGAGGTGCCGGCGTGGAAGCGCCGGTTCGTGCGCCCTCCGGCCGAGGTCCTGCTGCTGACGCTCAGCTGAAGAGCGACTGCCCGACGTACTCGCCCGGCCCGGCGCCGGGCGGGACGGCGAACAGCGCGGAGCCGGTGACCTCGAGGTACTCCATCAGCGCGTCGCCCGTGGCCATCGCGTTCTGGACGGGGATGAAGTGCGTGTCGGGGTCGCGGACGTAGGCGATGAAGAACAGCCCGGCGTCGAGACCGCCCAGGAGGTCGGAGCCGTCGACGAAGTTGTAGCCGCGGCGCAGCATCCGCGCGCCCCCGTGCGAGCTCGGGTGGACGAGACGGACGTGGGCGTCGACCGGGATGGTCGGCGCGGTGCCGGTGACGGCCTCGAAGTCCGGCTCGTCGAGCTCGGCGGTGCTGCCGAGGGGCGCGCCCTCCCCCTTGGTGCGGCCCACGAACTTCTCCTGGTCGGCCAGGGGCTGGCGGTCCCAGACCTCGATGGCCATGTTGATCCGCCGCGTGACCAGGTACGAGCCGCCGGCGAGCCAGCCGGCCGCGGGGTCGTCGTCCGGGCCGACCCACACGTGCGTCCCGACCTCCGCGGGCTCCTCGGCCTTCAGGTTGGCCGTGCCGTCCTTGAAGCCGAAGAGGTTGCGCGGCGTGTCCTGGGTCGTGCTCGTCGACGAGGTGCGGCCGAAGCCCAGCTGCGACCAGCGCACGGCGGCGCGGCCGAACGCGATGCGGGCGAGGTTGCGCACGGCATGCACCGCGACCTGCGGGTCGTCGGCACAGGCCTGCACGCACAGGTCGCCGTCGGAGATCTCCGGCCTCAGCGCGTCGGCCGGGAAGTGCGGCAGGGGGCGCAGGGCGGACGGACGCCGGTCGGCGAGGTCGAAGCGGTCGAACAACGAGGGGCCGAAGCCGAAGGTGATGGTGAGACGCGACGCCGGCAGCCCGATCGCCTCACCGGTGTCGTCCGGCGGGAGCGCCGGGTCGCCCTCGACCGCGCCCACCTCGCCCGCGTAGCCGCCCTGGGTCATCCGCTCGGCGGCCGCCGTCCAGTCCTGGAGCAGCGCGACCAGCTCGTCGCGGTCGTCGGTCGTGACGTCGAACGCGGCGAAGTGCAACCGGTCCTGGGCGGGGGTGACGATCCCGGCCTGGTGCTCGCCCCGGAACGCGTAGGACCGGACGAGGTCGCCTGCCGCGCCGGGGCCGCCCTCGGCCGCACTGCTGGTACGGCCGACGGCGAAGGCCCCGGCCGCACCTGCGGCGGCGACACCACCGCCGAGGAGGCGCCGGCGCGAGAGCTGGGGGGCGGCCACGTCCGAGGCCCTAGACGACCGCGGCCGTGAGCAGCGACAGCGGCTCCGACAGGGCGTTGACGGCGTTCGCGAGCTCCTTGACCTCGTCCGTGGTGAGCTCGGTGTAGAGCGTGAACCCGTCGCCGTCGCGCTGGGCGTCGAGCAGCGCCTGGAGGTCGGCGAAGCGATCGGTCAGCGTGGCGGCGAGCCCGGGGTCGTTCTCCTCCACGATCGCCCGCACGCCCTCGAACCCGACGCGGGCACCGTCGACGTTGGCCTGGAAGTCCCACAGGTCGGTGTGCGACCAGGCCTCCTCCTCCCCCGTGACCTTGCCGGTGGCGACCTCCTCGAGCAGGCCCTGCGACCCGTTCGCGATGTCGTCGATCGTGTACTCGAGGTCCTGGACCCGGGTGTCGAGGTCCTGGGTGTTCGCCAGCAGGTCGTCGGCGAAGAAGGCGCGCTCCTCCGGCGTCAGGGCCCGGTACTTCTCGGCCTCGGCCGGCCACAGGTCCTTCTCCAGCCTGTGCCAGCCGGTCCACTCCTCACCGGGCGGGACGTCGACCTCGCGCAGGTCCATCTTGGGGTCGAGGTCGCCGAACGACTCCGCCACGGTCTCGATCCGCTCCCAGTGGGTGCGCGCCTCGGGGTAGAGCGCGCGGGCCGCGTCGTCCTGGTCGCCGGCCTCGTAGAGCTCGACGAACCGCCGCGTCTTCTCGAGCAGCTGGGCGGACTGGTCCTTGACGTAGGCCTGGTAGTTCACCAGCGCCTCCTCGACGAGCTCCTGGTCGGAGCCGGCGACCTCCGGGGCCTCGTCGGACTCGGCGACCGTGAACCCGGCCCGGATGCCGTCACCCTTCATGCCCGGCTTGCACGCGGTGAAGTAGGCGCCGGGGGCCGCGTTGACCGTCAGCTTGCGCGAGATGCCGGGCCCGACGTTCTCGACCTCACCGACGATCCGGAGCCCGTCCTCGCCGAGGAGGTAGAACTCGGTGACCTGCGAGCCCGTGTTCGTGACGTCGAAGACGAGCGTGCCCGACGGCGCCGAGGTGGCCGAGACCTCGCAGGCGTCGTCGGACGACGCCACCGTGACGGCGCGCGCGTCGTCGCCGCCGGCGTCGCTGCCGTCGTTGCCGGTCGTGTTGTCGGTGCAGGCGGCCAGCGCCGGGGCGGCGAGCAGCAGCGCTGCGGCCGTCAGGGTCTTGCGCACGGGGATGTTCCTCCGGTTCGTGGGGTGGGTCAGGACGCCGCAGGCGTCGGGATCGGGCGCGTCGGCGCCGGGCCGCGCCGGCGGACCCGGAGGACGAAGAGCGTCATCACCGGGACGGCGTAGAGCAGCCAGGCCGCGGCCTCGAGCCAGGTGGTCGCCGGGGAGAAGTTGAGGACGCCCTTGAGGAGCGTGCCGATCCACCCGGTGGGCGCGATCACGTCGGAGACGTCGAAGGCGAGGTCGTCGAGCCCCGGGAGGAAGCGGGCCTCCTGCAGGTCGTGGACCCCGTAGGCGAGCACGCCCGCCGCGACGACGATGAGGAAGCCGCCGGTCCAGGTGAAGAAGGTGGTGAGGTTGATCGACACCGCGCCGCGGTAGATCAGGTAGCCCAGCGCGACGGCCGTCGCCAGGCCCAGCCCGGCCCCGGCCAGCGGCTCCCAGGTCGGGGTGACCACCCCGGCGGCCTCGCGGGTGCCGGCCTGCGTCGCGGCCCAGAGGAACAGCGCGGTCTCGAGCCCCTCGCGGCCGACGGCGAGCACCGCGACCACCACGAGCGACCAGCGCGACTCCGCCGCCCGGTCGACCTGACCGCGCAGCTCACCGGCCATCCCCCGGGCGGCCCGGGCCATCCAGAAGATCATCCAGGTGACGAAGCAGACCGCGACGACCGACAGTCCACCGCCGATCAGCTCCTGGGTCTCGAAGGTGAGGCCCCGGGGCCCGTAGGTCAGCACCGCACCGAAGGCCAGGCTCACCGACACGGCCACGGCGACGCCGCCCCAGATCCGGGGCAGCAGCTCGCGTCGGTCGGTCTTCACCAGGTAGGCCACGAGGATGCTCACGACGAGCGCGGCCTCGAGTCCCTCGCGGAGCCCGATCAGGTAGTTGGCGAACACAAGCGCTGAGATTACGCCCTGAAGGAAGGTTCGCCTAACCAAAGTGAGGTTGCCCTCACATCGAGCAGCTGTCGCCCTCGCAGCCGGGTGCGTCGCCGCCCATGACCGTCAGCGGGGACCGCTCGGCCCAGGCGCGTTCGAGGACGTCGGCGAACGCCTCCACCGACTGCGCTCCGCTGATGCCGAAGGCGCTGTCGACCACGAAGAACGGCACGCCCGTGGCGCCGTAGGCCCGCGCCTGCCGGACGTCGGCCTCGACCTCGGCGTCGTGGGCGTCGGAGGACAGCACCGCGCGCACCTCGTGCTCCTCGAGGCCCGTCGTGACGGCGATGTCGACCAGCACCTCGTGGTCGGCGAGGTTGCGGGCCTCGACGAAGTACGCGTGCAGGAACGCCTCCTTCAGCTCGCCGCGCAGCCGCTCGGACCCGCGGCCGGCCGCGTGCAGCAACCGGTGGGCGTCCCGGGTGTTGAGGTGGAGGCCCTCGGCGTGGCGGGTGAAGTCGAGGCCCTCGGCGGCCGCGAGTGCCCCGACCTGCCCCATCATCTCCCGCGCGCGCTCGGGCCCGCCGCCGTACTTGCGTCCGAGCATGTCCGCGACGTTCTCGGTCGGCTCCGTGGGAGCGGAGGGGTCGAGCTCGAAGGAGCGCCAGACGACCTCGACCTCGTCGCGGTGCTCGAAGCCCTCGAGCGCCCTCTCGAGCCGGCGCTTGCCGACGTAGCACCACGGGCAGACGACGTCACTCCAGATCTCGATGCGCACGTCGGTCCAACGGCGACGCGCGAGCCTGCTGTTCCCGGTTCCCCCGGCCGACCCTGAGCCGGTCTCGGGGTCGAAGACCGGGGTCGGCCTCGGCGACTTCCCCGATGCGGCGGGGGTCGGTCCCCGGCGAGGCTTCACCCATGATCACCATCGACCACCTCACCCGCACCTACGGCGGCTTCACCGCCGTCGACGACGTCACCTTCACCGCCGCCGCCGGCCGCGTCACCGGCTTCCTCGGCCCGAACGGGGCCGGCAAGTCGACCACCATGCGCGTCCTCGTCGGGCTGACGCCGGCGACGTCGGGCGTCGCCACCGTCAACGGACGTCGGTACCGCGACCTGCCGAACCCGGCCCGCGAGGTCGGCGTCCTGCTCGACGCGTCGGCCCAGCACGCCGGTCGGACCGGCCGGGAGATCCTCACGATCGCCCAGCGGACCCTCGGGGTGCCGGCGTCCCGCGTCGAGGAGATGCTCGCGCGGGTCAGCCTGACCCCGGACGAGTCGCAGCGCCGCGTGCGGCACTACTCGCTCGGCATGCGCCAGCGCCTCGGGATCGCGGTCGCCCTGATCGGCGACCCGGCGACGCTGATCCTCGACGAGCCTGCCAACGGGCTCGACCCGGCCGGCATCCGCTGGATGCGCGACCTGCTGCGCGACTACGCCAACCGCGGCGGCACGGTGCTGCTCTCCTCGCACCTGCTGCACGAGATCGAGGTCGTCGCCGACGACCTGGTCGTGATCGGCAACGGCCGCATCGTCGCGGCCGGCACCAAGGCCGAGCTCCTCGCCGGAGCCGGCACCATCGTGCGGACGCGCGACGTCCCCACGCTGACCCGCGCACTCACCGAGTCCGCGATCACGGTTTCACCCGTCGACGGCGGCCTGCGTGCCGACGCCGACGCCGAGCTCGTCGGCAAGGTCGCCCATGCGGCCGGCATCGCCCTCACCGAGCTGCGCGCCGCCGACGGCGCCGGCCTGGAGGAGATGTTCCTCGAGCTCACCGCCGACACCCAGCGAGAAGGAGTGGCCGCATGACCACGACCACCGTCCCCCAGTCCGCCGCGGCCGTGCCCACCACGGCCCCGGCGCCCACGTTCGACCCGATCCCGTTCACGCGGGTCGTGTCCGTCGAGCTCCGCAAGATGTTCGACACCCGCTCCGGGTTCTGGCTGATGGCGAGCATCGGCATCCTCGCCACGCTCGCCACCGGCGCCGTCATCCTCTTCGCTCCCGACAGCGAGCTGGGCTACGACAACTTCGCCGCCGCCATCGGCTTCCCGATGGCCGTGGTCCTGCCCGTCATCGCCGTCCTCTCGGTGACCAGCGAGTGGAGCCAACGGACGGGACTGACCACCTTCACGTTCGTGGCCGACCGCGGCCGCGTGATCCTCGCCAAGGCCGTCTGCGCGGTCGGGATCGGCGTCGTCTCGATCGCCGTCGCCGCGGCGATCGGTGCCGTCGGCAACATCGTCGGCTCGGCCCTCGCCGGCGTCGACACGGTGTGGGACGTCTCGGTGCTCCAGCTCGTGATGATCACCATCGCGAACGTCCTCGGCATGCTCGTCGGCTTCATGCTCGGCGTCGTCATGCGCAACTCGGCGGCCGCGATCGTGGCGTACTTCGTGTACGGCTTCGTCCTCACCGGCCTGACGGCCCTGCTCGCCTCGGCCCAGCAGTGGTTCGCCGACCTGCAGCCGTGGGTCGACTTCAACTACGCGCAGGGGGCCCTGTTCGACCACGTCCCGAGCGCGACGGAGTGGGCCCAGCTCGGGGTCTCCGGCCTCGTCTGGCTCGTCATCCCGCTCGCCGTCGGCGTCCGCCTGGTGATGCGCTCCGAGGTCAAGTGAGCCGACCCCACGGTGGGTGAGGAGCTCCCGCTGGGGAGCGTCTCCCACGGTGGTTGAGGAGCTCCCCCTGGGGAGCGTCTCCCACGGTGGTTGAGGAGCTCCCCCTGGGGAGCGTCTCGAAACCACGTACGCCCATGGCTTCGCAACCGAAGCCATGGGCGTTGCGTGGTTTCGAGACGGTCGCTAGCGCGACCTCCTCAACCACCGTGTGGTCACGGTCGCTGGTGCGACCTCGTCGACCACCGCGTGGTCACGTCGCTGGCGCGACCTCGTCGACCACCGTGTGGTGGTCAGCGGGTGGCGGTGCCCTCGACGTAGTCGGAGTCGTGGCTCTTGACCCAGGCCATCAGCTTGCGCAGCTCGCGGCCGGTGGACTCGATGGGGTGGGCCTCGCCCTTCTTGCGGAACTCGGTGAACTCCGGCGAGCCGTTGTCCATGTCGCCGATGAACCGCTCGGCGAACGCGCCGTTCTTGATGTCGGCGAGGACGGCCTCCATGTTCTTCTTCACCTCGGGCGTGATGACCCGGGGGCCCGAGACGTAGTCGCCGAACTCGGCGGTGTCGGAGACCGACCAGCGCTGCTTGGCGATGCCGCCCTCGTACATGAGGTCGACGATGAGCTTGAGCTCGTGGAGGCACTCGAAGTAGGCGACCTCGGGCTGGTAGCCGGCCTCGATCAGCACCTCGAAGCCGTACATCACCAGCTGCGAGGCGCCGCCGCAGAGCACGGCCTGCTCGCCGAACAGGTCGGTCTCGGTCTCCTCGGTGAAGGTGGTCTTGATGCCGCCGGCGCGCAGGCCGCCGATCCCCTTGGCGTACGACAGCGCGAGCGGCCAGGCGTTGCCCGAGGCGTCGGCCTCGACGGCGACGAGCACCGGGACGCCGCGGCCGTCGACGAACTCACGGCGCACGAGGTGGCCGGGGCCCTTGGGGGCGACCATGAACACGTCGACGCCGTCGGGCGGGGTGATGTAGCCGAAGCGGATGTTGAAGCCGTGGCCGAACACGAGGGTGTCGCCCTCGGCGAGCTGCGGGGCGATCTCCTCGGCGTACAGCTTCCGCTGGTGCTGGTCGGGGGCGAGGATGACGATCACGTCGGCCTCCTCCGCGGCCTGGGCGGGGGTGACCACGCGCAGGCCCTCGGCCTCGGCCTTGGCGCGGCTCTTCGAGCCGGGCTGCAGACCGATGCGGACGTCGACGCCCGAGTCACGCAGCGACAGCGCGTGGGCGTGGCCCTGGCTGCCGTAGCCGATCACCGCGACGTTCTTGCCCTGGATCAGGGAGAGGTCGGCGTCGTCGTCGTAGAACATCTCAGCCACTGGTACTTCGCTTTCTGTTGGGTTGGGTGCGTCGCTGCGGTGGTTTCGAGGCTCGGCCCTCGTTCCTCGGGCCTCGCACCTCAACCGACGTTGGCGGGTGGGACGGGGACGGCGACCGGACGCAGGGTGCGCTCGGAGATGGACCGCGAGCCGCGGCTGATCGCGACCTGGCCGGACTGCACGAGCTCGCGGATGCCGAACGGCTCGAGCACCGAGAGGAAGTCGGCGATCTTGCCGGTGTTGCCGGTGATCTGCATCGTGACGGCGTCCGCCGCCACGTCGATCACCTTGGCGCGGAACAGCTGGACGGTGTCGAGCACCTGCCCGCGGGTCTCGGCGGTGGCGCTGACCTTGACCAGCACCAGCTCGCGGTTGACCGAGGCGGTCGGGTCGAGCTCGACGATCTTGATGACCTCGACCAGCTTGTTGAGCTGCTTGGTGACCTGCTCGAGCGGCGAGGACTCGACGTTGACGACGATCGTCATCCGCGAGACCTCGGGGTGCTCGGTCGGGCCGACCGCGAGCGAGTCGATGTTGAAGCCGCGGCGGCTGAACAGGCCGGCGATGCGGGCCAGGACGCCGGGCTTGTTCTCGACCAGGACGGAGAGGGTGTGCCTGCTCATGTCAGAGGTCGTCCTTGTCGAACTGGGGCGCGAGGTCGCGCGCGTACTTGATCTCGTCGTTGCTGGTGCCGGCGGCGACCATCGGCCAGACCATGGCGTCGCGGTGCACCCGGAAGTCGACGACGACGGGCACGTCGTTGATCGCCATCGCCTTGGCGATCGTGGCGTCGACGTCGCCCGGGGAGTCGCACGCCAGGCCGACACAGCCGTAGGCGTCGGCGAGCTTGACGAAGTCGGGGATGCGCTTGGACTGCAGGTCGGTGTTGCTGTAGCGCTCGTTGTAGAACAGCGTCTGCCACTGCCGCACCATGCCGAGCGACTCGTTGTTGATGATCGCGACCTTGATCGGGATGTCGTTGATCGCGCAGGTCGCGAGCTCCTGGTTGGTCATCTGGAAGCAGCCGTCGCCGTCGATCGCCCACACGACGCTGTCGGGCATGCCGACCTTGGCCCCCATGGCGGCGGGGACCGCGAAGCCCATGGTGCCGAGGCCGCCGGAGTTGATCCACGTCTTGGGGTTCTCGTAGGAGACGAACTGCGCGGCCCACATCTGGTGCTGCCCGACGCCCGCGGTGTAGATGGTCTCGGGTCCGGCGATCGCGCCGAGCCGCTCGATCACGTACTGGGGCGACAGGCTTCCGTCGTCGGGCTCGTCGTAGCCGAGCGGGTACTGGGCCTTGATGCCGCTGAGGAAGGCGACCCAGCCCTCGTAGTCGCCGGTGCGGCCGGCGTCCGCCTCGGCCCGCAGCGCGACGATGAGGTCGGCCAGGACCTCGCGGACGTCGCCCACGATCGGGACGTCGGCGTGGCGGTTCTTGCCGATCTCGGCGGGGTCGATGTCGGCGTGGATCACCTTGGCGCCCGGTGCGAAGGAGTCGAGGTTGCCGGTGACCCGGTCGTCGAAGCGGGCGCCGAGGCTGATGATCAGGTCGCTCTTCTGCAGCCCGGCGACGGCCGCCACGGTCCCGTGCATGCCGGGCATCCCCAGGTGCTGGGGGTGGCTGTCGGGGAACGCGCCCCGCGCCATCAGGGTCGTGAGCACCGGCATGCCGGTCAGGACGGCGAGCTCGAGCAGCTCGCGCGAGGCGCCGGAGCGGATGGTCCCGCCGCCGACGTACAGCACCGGCTTGCGCGCCTCGAGGATCAGCCGGGTCGCCTCGCGGATCTGCTTGGCGTGGGGCTTGGTGACGGGGCGGTAGCCGGGCAGGACGATCTCGCTCGGCCACAGGAACGACGTCGTGGCCTGCAGGGCCGACTTGGCGACGTCGACCAGCACGGGGCCGGGCCGCCCCGTCGAGGCGATGTGGAAGGCCTCGGCGATCGTCCGCGGGATGTCGGCGGGGTCGGTCACGAGGAAGTTGTGCTTGGTGATCGGCATCGTGATGCCGCGGATGTCGGCCTCCTGGAACGCGTCGGTGCCGATCATCGCGGCGCCGACCTGGCCGGTCACCGCGACCATGGGCACCGAGTCCATGTGGGCGTCGGCGATCGGGGTCACCAGGTTGGTCGCACCGGGCCCCGACGTGGCCATGCAGACGCCGACCCGCCCGGTCGCGGACGCGTAGCCCTGGGCGGCGTGGCCCGCACCCTGCTCGTGGCGCACGAGGATGTGCCGGATCGAGGAGTCCATGAGCGGGTCGTAGGCCGGCAGGATCGCGCCGCCGGGGATGCCGAAGATGGTGTCGACCCCGGCCGCCTCCAGCGACTTGACCAGGCTCTCGGCCCCCGTGACCTGGGTCCCGGTGCTCGCTCCGGTGCTGGTTCCGCTACTGGCTGTGCTCACGCTGCTTCTCTTTCTGGCTGGACTCTGGTCTCGGCAACAAAAAACCCCTCGGCCACTGGCTACGAGGGGACGACGCGCTGGCTGGGTCTGTGGTCAGCCGGCGCGTCGGGTGCGTACGAGGACGTCGTGAAGCATGACGACACCGTAGCCGGTCACCCCTCGGGGCCGTCGTCCAGTGTGCCACTGTCCCGCATCGCGAGACGGCGGTCTCACTCCTCAGGACCCTCGGCGGCGTCGGCCGCGGAACCGGCGCCGTCCGCCGACTCCGGAGCGTCGGTGGTGACCGCCTCCGACACCTCACGCCCGAGCCAGGTGGTCAGGCACGCCTGGTTGCCCTGCGGGTCGGCGAGCACCCAGAACGCGGGCGCCCGCGCCTCGCTCACCAGCGTGCCGCCGGCCTCGAGGGCGCGCTTGATGCGGGCATCGACGGTCTCGGGCGACACCCGCAGGTCGAGGTGCCACGTCTGCTGCTCCGGCGTCGCGCGCGACTCGCGCTCCTGGAACCAGATGGTGGGCATGGTGCCGTCGGGGTCGTCGAGCTCGCCGGCGAAGCCGGGGTTCTCCTGGTAGTCGAGCAGCGCCGCCCAGAACGGCTTGATCTCCTCGAAGTCGTGGGTGTCGAGGGCCAGCTCGAGCACCGAGACCTCGTGCGGGCGCGCGTCGGCGCCGAGCACGACCGGCGAGGTCGGAGATGGTGCGCGCCAGCCGGACGTCGCGCTTGGTCACTCCCCCGACGTCGTGGCTGCTGAGCCGGACGTCGACCTTGGGATAGCTGAGGTCGACGTCGGGGTGGTGGTCCATCTCGTCGGCGGCGGCACCGATCTCGCGCACCAGCTCGACACCCGGCGCGAAGTTGCCGGTCCGGAACCGCGCGTGCAGGGCACCGAACAGCAGCCGCCAGTCGCCCAGCAGCTCGGCCTCGACCTCGTGGCCGGTGAGGATCCGGCGGTCGGCCTCGTCGGGAGTCATGGCAGCACCTTTCGTCCGATGTCCTGGGGGTTGTCGGCGATCTCCCAGCGGACCCCGTCGGGGTCCGCGAAGTAGCCGGAGTAGCCGCCCCACGCACGCTGCGCGCCGGGAGACACGCTCGCCCCGGCGGCCTCCGCCTCGGCGAGCACCTCGTCGACCTCGGCCGGGGTCGCCACGTTGTGGGAGAGCGTGAAGGGCGGGACGCCGTCGGGCGTGGCGACGGGGCCGACCTCGGCCTCGAACTCCTCGCGGTCCCAGAGCGACAGCACCAGGTGCTCACCGGCCATCAGCATGACGACGCCGTCGGCCTCCAGCTCGGGCGTCCAGCCCAGGCCGTCGACGTAGAAGCTCCGCGACGCCGACAGGTCGGCCACGGCCAGGGTCACGAAGCTGATCCGCTGCTCCACGAGCCCGACCCTGCCACACGGGCGGGTCGGTGCGCTCGCCCGAGCGGATGGACCTGACGGCCCTCGCGCGTCGAAGTTGCCGGGGTCGAGCCACGCCTCGTGGGCCGCCCGCACGGCGGGCCACTCGGCGTCGGTGACCGAGAACCAGTCGGTGTCGCGGTTGCGGCCCTTGACCACGAGGTGGTGGCGGAACCGGCCCTCGTAGGTGAAGCCGAGCCGGGCCGCGGCGCGGCGCGAGGGCTCGTTGTGCGAGTCGCACTTCCACTCGAAGCGCCGGTAGCCGAGCTCGTCGAAGGCCCAGCGCATCAGCAGGTGCGTCGTCTCGGTCGAGGCCGGCGTCCGCTGCAGGTGCCGGGCGTAGATCACCGCCGGCGACCTCCACCTGCCCGTGCGCGGTGTCGATCCGCATGAACGAGGTCATCCCCGACGCCACGCCGCCCACGACGACGGCCCACGTCTCGACGACCGGGTCGGCGAGGACAGTGGCGACCAACGCCTCGGTCGCAGCCACGTCGGCGGGCGGGTCGGTCGTGCGGTAGGTCCACAGCGAGCGGCTCTGCTCGTCGCAGAGCGAGGCGTGCAGGTCGGCCGCGTGGTCGAGCGTCGAGGGGCTCGAGGACGACGTACCGCCCGGTCAGCCGGACCGGGGTCGGCCAGGGCCGCGGGCTCCATCCCGGGACCGGCTCGCCGACCTGCTGACCGTGCTCGTTGACCTGTGCCACCGCACCAGTCCACACCACTAGGGTCGCGGCATGACGAGGGCGCGCGCGTGGCACCTGCTCACGGCCCTGGTCGCCACCGGAGCCGTGCTGTTCCAGCTGGTGCTCGTCGTCCGCGGCGGGGTGGTGCTCGACGAGCAGGACCCGCCGGGCCTCGTGACGCGGCTGTGCCGGTTCGCCGCCTACTTCACGATCCAGAGCAACGTGCTGGTGGCGCTCGGCGCCTGGTGGCTGACCCGGGACCCCGAGCACGACGGCGAGCGGTGGCGCATGCTCCGGGTCGCGAGCATCTCGGCCATCACGGTGACCGGCATCGTCCACTTCGTGCTGCTGCGGCCGCTGCTCGACCTGCACGGCGCCGACTACGCCGCCGACAAGCTGCTGCACATGGTGGTCCCGGCCCTGGCCGTGGTGGGCTGGCTGGTCCTCGGGCCGCGGCCCCGCGTCGACGGTCCCGCGCTGACGGTGTCGCTGGCGTTCCCGGTCCTCTGGCTGGCGGTGACGCTCGCCGTCGGTGCCGCCTCGGGGTGGTACCCCTACCCCTTCCTCGACCACCGCGAGGACGGCGCGGCCGCCGTGGTCGTCTCCTGCGTCGGCGTCACCGTGCTCTTCGTGGTGCTGCTGCTCGGCATCCGGTACCTCGACCGCCGCTTGCCCCCGACGGCAGACTCGTCGCGTGACTCCTGACGGCATCGACCCCACCGTCCCTCCCAGTGGCACCGGCTGCGCCGAGTGCGAGCAGGTCGAGGGCTGGTGGGTGCACCTGAGACGGTGCGCCGCCTGCGGCCACGTCGGGTGCTGCGACTCCTCGCCCGCCCAGCACGCCTCCGCCCACTACGCCGCGACCGGTCACGCGATCATGCAGAGCTTCGAGCCCGGCGAGGACTGGTTCTGGGACTTCGCGGCCGGCGTGGACCCGCAGGTCCCCGACGGCCTCGAGCTGGCGGGGCCGACCTCGCACCCCGAGGACCAGCCTGCGCCCGGGCCGCGGGGGCGGGTGCCGCTCGACTGGCGCTCCCACATCCACATGTGACGATGACGGCCTCACGCTGCAGGTCGTGGGTCTCAGGCCAGCAGGTCGAGCACCTCGCGCACCGCGACGAGCCCGCGCTCGACCTCGTCGAACGACGTCGACAGCGGCGACAGCCCGAGTCGCAGGCCGTGCGGGTCGCGGTAGTCGGGGATGACGTCGCGTCGCCACAGCGCGGCCGTCGCCTCGCGCATCTGGGGGTGCGTGATCGTCACGTGGCCGCCGCGGCGGTCGGGGTCGAGGGGTGAGGCGACGCCGGTGTCGGGCAGCAGCTCGGCGGCGCGCTCGACCACGAAGGCGGTGAGGGCGCGCGACTTGGCCCGGACGGCGTCCATCCCGACCTCGCCGAGCAGGTCGAGCATGTCCTCGACGGCGAGCATGCCCACGACCGGCGGCGTGCCCGACAGCATCCGGCGGACGCCGGTCACGGGGGCGTAGGTCGGACCCATCAGGAACGGGTCGGCGGCCCCCATCCAGCCCTGCACCGGCTGGGTGATCTCGTCGAGCAGCCTCGTGGCGACGTAGACGAACGCCGGCGCGCCGGGCCCGCCGTTGAGGTACTTGTAGGTGCACCCGACCGCGAGGTCGGCGTCCCACTCGTCGAGCTGCAGCGGGACCGAGCCCACCGAGTGCGAGAGGTCCCACAGCACCAGGGCTCCGGCGTCGTGGGCGATGCGGGTGCACGCGGGCCCGTCGGCGAGCCACGCCGAGCGGTAGGCCACGTGGCTGAGGACGACCAGCGCCGTCTGCTCGCCCACGACCGCCGCGAGCTGGTCGGTGGTGACGCCCGCACTGGTGTCGACCTCGATCCAGCGCAGGGTCAGGCCGCACTCGCGCGCGACGCCGTCGGCGACGTAGCGGTCGGTCGGGAAGTTGTCGCGGTCGATCACGATCTCGGTGCGCCCGGGACGCAGGGCCACGGCCGCCCGCATCGCCTTGTAGAGCAGCACGGTGGTCGAGTCCCCCACCACCGTCTGCCCGGGCGCCGCGCCGAGGCAGATCTCGCCGATGCGGTCGCCGACCACCTCGGGCAGGTCGAACCAACGCTCGTCCCACCCGCGGATCAGACGCGCACCCCACTCGTCGCTGACGAACGTCGCGAGCCGCTCGGCGGTCGCCCGCAGGGGCCGGCCCAGGGAGTTGCCGTCGAGGTAGACCAGCGGCGAGTCGGTCCCGACGAAGTGGTCGCGGTAGAGGGCGAGCGGGTCCTGCGCGTCGAGGTCGGGCACGAGCGCGACCCTATCCGCCGAAGTGCTGAAGCAACGGGCGAGGAGGGGTGGTCGTCAGGCGGCACGAGGGAGCGCGTCGAGCGCTTTCTTCAGCAGCTCGGCGAGAGCCACCACGGCGGCGAGGAGCTCCTTCACCTCCGCAGGCCGGTTCATGACGTCGTCGTAGCAGAGCCGGATCACGATCCAGCCGTTCGCGACCATGGCGTTGTAGCGACGAGCGTCCGCCTCGAGCGCTGACTTCTTGCCGTGCCACTCGAACGAGTCGCACTCGACCACGAGGCGCAGCCGGACGTCGACGAGGTCGGCACGGAAGCCGAGTCCCTCGATCTCGACCTGCGGCACCACGCAGAGCCCCGCCACGTCGTCGCAGATCGCACGGCCGCACGTCTCGAACGGGTTGGCTGCCTCGGGCGTGCAGGCGGCGCAGACCCGCTTCACCTGGGCCGAGCCCGGTCCGCGCACCCTCCGGGCGAGCCGGTCGAAGACGTCCTGCCCGACGCCCTCGCGACGTGCGGAGTCGGCGATGCAGAGCGCCTCGTCGTACGGCAGTCGGCGCAGGCAGTGCTCGAGCGTGACCTCCTGGCTCGTCCAGTGCCCGTCGACGTCGTCGCTGCCCAGCTCGGCGCGGTAGACCACGGCATCGGACAGGTCGGTGGGGACACGGCGTCCGCGCGACGCGACGACGAACGGGAGCCTCGGGACCGTCTTGACCGCCCACCCGTGATGGAGCGCGGCGTTGGTCAGGCCGACGACGCCACCGAGCCTCACGGCGACCCGGACGGCCTCGTCGGCCCCCGGCAGCGCGTAGCGCCCCCGGCCGTCGCGCTCGACGTCGCCGGCGCGGAGTGCTCGCTCGAGGTCGGCGCGCCCGACGAGGCCCAGGAGCGTGGCCCGGCCGGCGACGCCGCCCAGCTGCTCGAGCACCTCGACCACCGACATGCCCACCACCGTCGGGCACCTCGCGGCCGGCCGCAAACGGTTCTCCACAGGCTCCCTACACTCGCGGCCATGGCGATCCGCGACGAGCTGCTCGAGGTGCTGGCGCGACGGGCCCTGACCGAGGACGCCGCCAGGCCGGACGCCGTGGCGCGCCTGCACGAGCGGGGCGGCACGACCGCGCGTGAGAAGGTCGCCGCGCTCGTCGACCCCGGCAGCTTCGTGGAGTACGGCCGGTTCGTCACGGCGGCGCAGAGCGACAAGCGCGAGCTCGACGACCTCCTCGACCGCACGGTGGCCGACGGCATCGTCGGCGGGCTCGCGACGATCGACGGCCACCAGGTCGCGGTCCTGTCCTACGACTACCTCGTCATGGCCGGCACCCAGGGCATGCGCGGGCACCGCAAGACCGACCGCCTGCTCGACGTCGTCGAGCGGCTGCAGCTCCCCACCGTGTTCTTCGCGGCCGGTGGCGGCGGTCGCCCGGGCGACACCGACATCCCGCTGGTCTCGGCGCTCGACGTCACGACGTTCGCGGCGTGGGCGCGGCTCTCGGGCCGCGTGCCGCGGATCGCCGTCGTCGACGACAACTGCTTCGCCGGCAACGCGGTGATCGCCGGCTGTGCCGACCTGGTCGTCGCGACGCCGCGCTCCGTCGCTCGGCATGGGCGGCCCGGCGATGATCGCCGGCGGCGGGCTGGGCGACGTGGCCGCGGCCGACGTCGGTCCGCTGGAGGTCATGACGGCCAACGGCGTGGTCGACGTCGCCGCCGAGGACGACGACGCGGTCGACGTGGCTCGCCGGCTGCTCGGCTACTTCCTCGGCCGGGCCGACGACTGGGAGGCGCCCGACCAGCTGCCGCTGCGCGAGGCCGTGCCCGAGGGCGAGCGCACGGCCTACGACGTCCTGCCGGTCGTCGAGACCCTGGCCGACGTCGACAGCGTCACCGTGCTGCGTCCGGCGTTCGCGCCCGAGCTGCTCACCGCACTGGGGCGGGTCGAGGGGCGCACGGTGGGCTTCGTCGCCAACGACACCCGCCACATGGCGGGGGCGGTGACCGCCGACGCCGGCGACAAGGCCGCGCGGTTCCTGCAGCTCTGCGACGCGCACGGGTTCGGCGTGGTCTCGCTCGTCGACACCCCCGGGATGATGGTCGGCGCGGACGCCGAGCGCACCGGGCTCGTGCGGCACACCTCGCGCCTGCTCGTCGTCGGCGCCCGGCTGCAGGTGCCGCTGGTGGGTGTGGTGCTGCGGCGCGGCTACGGCCTCGGCGCGCAGGCGATGCTCGGCGGCAGCACGCACGAGCCGCTCCTCACCCTCGCCTGGCCCGGCGCGCACCTCGGCGCGATGGGCCTCGAGGGCGCCGTCCGGCTCTCGATGCGGCGCGAGCTCGAGGCCATCGCCGACGACGACGAGCGCGAGCAGCAGGTGCGCGAGCTGACGGCGTACGCCCAGGCCCACTCCACCGCCCTCGAGGTCGCGCGCCACTTCGAGATCGACGACGTCGTCGACCCCGTCGAGACCCGGGGGCTGATCGCCCGGGTGCTCGACGCCGCGGCCGCCCGCTCCGGCGACGGCACCATCCGCGGCAGCCACCTGCCCGTCGACACCTGGTGACGCCGACCTGTCCCGTTCTCGGGACAGGTCACCGTAGGTTGGCGCGGGTGGACATCCGGTTGCTGACGCTCGACGACCACGTGCCCTCGTTCCGGCTGGGGGCGGAGGCGTTCGGCGCGCCGCCGTACCCCGCGACGCCGCCGGACGCGCCGGCCGAGCTGCCGCCCGGGCGCGAGGTGTGGGGCGCCTTCGACGGCGACACGCTGGTGGCCCGGGTGGCCGCCCACGAGTACGAGTCGTGGTGGCACGGCGAGCGCATCCGGACGTGCGGCGTCGCCGGCGTCACGGTCGCTCCCGAGCGGCGGGGCGAGGGTCTGCTGCAGCCCTTGTTCGAGGCCATGCTCGGCGCTGCCGCCGACCGTGGCGAGCCGCTCTCGACCCTGTACCCGACCGCCAACGGCATCTACCGCTCCTACGGCTACGAGGTCGTGTCGAGCTACGACACGATCGAGCTCGGGCTCGACGAGCTCGCCCGGGTCCGCCCGCCGACCGCCACCCGCACCCGCCGCGCCACCGCCGCCGACCTGCCTGCGGTGAAGGCGCTCTACGAGCGGTGGGCGGGCCTGCAGAACGGGCCGCTGACCCGTACCGGACCCCGCTTCGCGACCGACGAGCTTCTCGACCAGGTCACAGCGGTGAGCCTGGCGGTGGACGCCGACGACCGCCCGGTCGGCTACGCCACCTGGGACCGTGGCGAGGGCTACGACCCCGCCGCGGCGACGTCCGTGATGCACGTGCACGACCTCGTCGCGACGACCCTCGACGGCTACCGCGCGCTGTGGCTGATGTTCGCGCTCGTACTCCTCGGTCGTCGGACGCCTGCGTCTGTCGTCCTCGGGCGAGGACGCCGCCCGCCTCGTGCTGCCGACGTCGACCTGGAACGTGGTGCAGCGCCACCCGTACATGCTGAAGGTCAGCGAGCCGGACGCCGCCCTCACCGCGGCCGGCCTCACCCTGCCCGGCCTCGCCCCCACCGAGATCGGCTTCGCCGTCGTGGGCGACCGGCTCGGGCGCGCCGACGGCACCTACCGCCTGACCGTCGGTGACGGTCCGGGGACCTGCGAGCGGGCGCGGCTCGAGGGCGACCTGCCGACGTTCACCACCCAGGGCCTGGCCCTCGCCTTCGCCGGAGCGCAGTCGTGCGCCAACCTGCGGCTCGCCGACCACCTCGCCGGTCCGAGCACGCACGACGTATTGCTCGACGCGCTGCTCGGGTCGCGGCCCGTGCACGTGAGGGACTACTTCTGACAGCGAACCAACGTGGCGGTCGAAGAGGCCGGCCACGGCCGTCACGAGACCCCCAACGGCGGTTGAGGAGCTCCCGCTAGGGAGCGTCTCGAAACCCGCCAACGATGGTTGAGGAGCTCCCGCTAGGGAGCGTCTCGAAACCTGGTGAGGTCCATGGCTTCGCGAGAGAAGCCGTGAACCTTGCGTGGTTTCGAGACGGTCGCTAGCGCGACCTCCT
>CAWHNR010000036.1:0-60135 GCA_963830575.1 uncultured Actinomycetota bacterium | reverse complement strand
GCGAGCGTCTCGAGACCTCCGCAGCCGCGATGTCACGCGCGTGCACGGGGTCGACCCGACGCCTTACCTGCGGTGGTCTCGTGACGGTTCCTAGCGGAACCTCCTCGACCCCCACGGGGCGGGTTGGTACGGGAGCCGTGGTGGTCGAGGAGCTCGCGCTAGCGAGCGTCTCGAGACCTCCGCAGCCGCGATGTCACGCGCGTGCACGGGGTCGACCCGACGCCTTACCTGCGGGGTCTCGTGACGGTTCCTAGCGGAACCTCCTCGACCCCCACGGGTCGAGTTGGTCTCAGTGCTGCGGTGGTCTCGTGACGGTTCCTAGCGGAACCTCCTCGACCCCCACCGGAGCGCGGCGTCAGCGACGGCCGACGCGGCGGGCGACGAGCAGGCCGAGGACGCCGACGATCACGAGGGCGAGGCCGGGGGCGGCGGTGCGGTCGAAGGCCTGGTCGTCGGCGAGGGCGTCGCAGGTCGACGAGCTGCCGGCGTCGTCGAGGTCCTCGGGGAGCGCCTCGCGGTCGTCGGGGCAGAGGTAGGTCACGTTCGTGACCGGGTCCGGGGTGGGGGTCGCGTCGGCGCCGGGCGGGTGGTGGTCGGGGAACTGCTTCTCGAGGTCGGCGACCAGCGCGTCGCTGGCGAGCCGGACGTCCTTGCACGAGGCGACCACGTAGCGCCCGTCGGTGAAGGTCGCGTCGAAGACGCGGCGCTGACGGTCGATCGGCGTGCCCGTGGGGCCGGTGGGTGACTGGGTCGGGGCCTGGGTGGGCGAGGCGCCGGGCGAGGACGGCGCGCTGGTGGGCCCGTCCCCGGGCTGCTCGGACTGGCTGCCGGTGCCGCCGTTCCCACCCGTGCCGCCGGTGCCACCCGTGCCGCCCTGGCGCGGCCGGTCGGGCTTCTCGCCGCACGACTCGAGGACGGCCGAGGAGACGACCGTGACCCGCTCGGTGGCGATCTCGACGTCGGTGAACACCTGCTCGACCTCGACCTGGTAGCGCCGGACCGTCGTGCCGTCGGGCTGCTCGGCCTCCTGCGGCCGGGTCACGAACGAGCCGGTGAAGACGGCGCGGTCGCCCTCCTCGGCCCCGGCTGCCACCGCGCCGGACGGCACCGTCCAGACGAGGGCCGCGGCCGTCAGTCCTGCCGCGAGCAGGAGGCGGGTGGGGGTCATCACCGGCCCATCACAACAGATCGACGTCGACATCGACCAGTCGGGCCAGCACCTGGGCGACCCCGTCGGCGTCGTTCGGCGGCGCCACCCGGTCGGCCGCGCGGAGCACCAGACCGTCGGCGTTGGCGACGGCGTAGGAGGTGCCCGCCCAGGCCAGCATCGGCAGGTCGTTGGGCATGTCGCCGAAGGCGACGACGTCGGCGGCGGGCACCCCGAGGTCGTCGCAGACGGCGGCGAGGGCGGCAGCCTTGGTGACGCCCGGCGCGCTGATCTCCACGAGCCCCGGGCCCGACCAGGTGGCCACGGCCGCCTCGCCGACCGCCGCCGACCACGGCGTCCCGGAAGGCGTCGGGGTCGGGCCGGGGTGCCGCACGAGCAGCTTGAGCACCGGCTCGTCCCACAGCTCCTCGATCGGCCCGACCCGGCTCCCCGGTGGCACGTGGTCGGTTCGTCGAAGGTCGGCTCGAGCCGCGATGCCGTCGACGCATCTCGACGGCGAGCTGGGCCTCGGGCACGGCCGCGCGGATGGCGTCGACGACGGCGAGCCCGGCCTCGCGCTCGAGCCCGGTGCTGGCCCGCACCGAGCGCGGCGCGCACGTCGTAGACGACCGCGCCGTTGCTCGACGACCGCGAGCCCGTGGGCACCGACCATCGACCAGAGCTGCGTCCATCCAGCGCAGCGGCCGCGCCGGTCACGAAGACCACGGGTACGCCGGCCTCCTCGACCGCCGCGACCACCCGTCGCGTCGCGCCGCGACACGGTGCCGTCGGTGCGCAGCAGGGTGCCGTCGAGGTCGGTGGCGACGAGCCGGGGCACGGGTCTCAGGCCCTCATCCGACGGGCAGCGGCCGGGCCATGACGAGGCAGCCCTCGTCGTTGCTGCCGCGCAGCTGGGTGAAGCCGGCGCTGGCCAGAGGCGCAGGCTCGGGGTGTTGTCGGGCAGCACCGAGGCCCGGACGCCGACGCCCAGCCGGTCGGTCTCGACGAGCAGCGCCGCGCACCGCCTCCGACACGATCCCGCGGCGGCGGACGGCAGCGACGACGCCGAACCCGATCTCGACCTCGCCGTCCTGCGGGGGTCCGAAGAAGCCGATCGAGCCGACGGCCTGCTGCTCGAGCACGATGTGCCGCACGCCCCAGGTCGAGCCGCCCGCGCCGATCATCGAGGCGGCGTCGACGTCGTCCTGGCGCGGGTAGTCGGGGTGCCAGCGGTCCTGACGGCGTCCGGCGAGCATGTCGGCGGCGTCGGCGGGCGTGGCGAGGATCAGCCGCAGCCGGGCGGTCTCGACGCGCTCCGGCAGCTCGCTCACCGCGGGAACCAGAGCGCCAGCTCGGTCGCCACGCCGTCGTCGAACACGGTGCCGGTCACGTGGTCGGCGGCCTCGCGCACCTGCTCGACCGCCTGGCCCATGGCGACCCCGCGACCGGCCCACGCGAGCATCTCGACGTCGTTGCGGCCGTCGCCGATCGCGAGGACGTCGGCGGCACCGAGGCCCAGCTCGTCGCAGACGTGCTGCAGGCCCGAGGCCTTCGAGACGCCGACGGGGGTGAGGTCGAGCCACGCCGTCCACCCGACGACGTAGTCGGTGCCGTGCAGGCCGAGGCCACGCGGCGAGCTCGACGAAGTCGTCGGCGGTGGCGTCGGGGTCGCGGATGATGACGCGGCTGACCGGCCCGGAGACCAGGTCCTCGACGTCGGTCACGAACATCTCGCCGGACAGCTCGCCCTCGGGGAACGGCGTCGTCACGCGGTAGCCGCGGCCGCGCTCCTCGATGGCGACGCGCGCCGTGGGGCGCGCCTCGAGGATCGCGCGCACGGCGGGGCCGGCGTCGAAGGTCTCCTCGAGCGACGACGTCGATGTCGCCGCCGGGCAGGTAGCGGAAGATCGACCGCCCCGTTGCTCGCGACGACCCAGAGGCTGGTCGTCGTGGCCGTGCAGGTCGAGCAGGTCGGCGATGCGGGTCATGCCGTGCGGCGAGCGGCCCCGACGCCAGCACGACGTGCGCCCCGGCCGCGAGCGCGCGGTGGACGGCGTCGTGGACCGGCGGCGAGATCTGCTCGTAGACCGTGCCGGCGCCCTCGACCCACTTGAGCAGCGTGCCGTCGATGTCGAGGGCGACCAGGCGGGGCGTCCACGGCGCCTCGGGACTGCCGTGGACGGCCTCCTCAGCCACCGTTGCCCACCGGCTTCAGCAGGTCGAGCCCGCCCAGGTAGGGCTGCAGCGCCTGCGGCACCCTGCACCGAGCCGTCGGCCTGCTGGTGGGTCTCGAGCAGCGCGATGATCGGCCGGTTGGTCGAGCACAGCGTGCCGTTGAGCGTGGCGACGGTCGTCGTCTCGCCGGTGCCGGTGCGCGTGCGCGTGTCGAGGCGGCGGGCCTGGAAGTCGGTGCAGTTCGAGGTCGAGGTGAGCTCGCGGAACCGCTCCTGCGAGGCGATCCACGCCTCGCAGTCGAACTTGCGCTGGGCCGAGGTGCCGAGGTCGCCCGCGGCGACGTCGATCACGCGGTAGTGCAGCTCGAGGGCGTCCATGAAGTCCTTCTCCCAGCCCAGGAGCCGCTGGTGCTCGGCGTAGGACTCCTCGACGGTGGTGTAGACGAACATCTCGACCTTGTCGAACCAGTGCACGCGGAAGATGCCGCGGGTGTCCTTGCCGTGCGAGCCGGCCTCCTTGCGGAAGCAGGGGCTGTAGGCGGCGTAGCGCAGCGGCAGCGAGGCGGCGTCGAGGATCTCGTCGGAGTGGTAGGCCGCCATCGGCACCTCCGAGGTGCCGACGAGGTAGAGGTCCTGGCCCTCGATCCGGTAGACCTCGTCGGCGTGCTCGCCGAGGAAGCCCGGTGCCCTCCATGGCGCGCGGCTTGACCAGCGACGGCGGCACGACCTCGATGAAGCCGTTGGCGGCGGCCATGTCCATCGCCATGTTCACCAGCGCGCGGTGCAGGCGGGCGCCGATGCCGGTGAAGAAGTAGAACCGCGAGCCCGACACCTTGGCGCCGCGCTCGAGGTCGATGGCGCCGTGCATCCGGCCGAGCTCGACGTGGTCGCGGGGCTCGAAGTCGAACTCCGGCTTGGTGCCGCGGGTCTCGAGGACGACGAAGTCCTCCTCGCCGCCGGCCGGCGTCTCCTCGGCCGCGAGGTTGGGGATCGACATCAGCGCCGCGTCCCACGCCTCCTCGGCGGCGACGCGGGCGGCCTCGGCGTCCTTGACCTCGGCGGCGAGCGCCTTGGTCTGCGCGAGCAGCTGCCTGCTTCTCCTCGCCCTGCGCCTTCGGGATCAGCGCCCCGAGCTGCTTCTGCTCGGCCCGCTTGGCCTCGAACGCCACGATCGCCTCGCGCCGGGCGACGTCGGCGGCCAGCGCCGCGTCGACGACGTCGGACGACGCCCCGCGCTTGGCCTGGGCGGCACGCACGCGGTCGGGGTCGTCGCGGAGGACACGGGGATCGATCACGACAGTGAGGTTATCCGCCGGGTACCGGGCGGTTCACGCCAGTAACGGGACGACGCCGGCCGTTCGCCATACTGAGCAGTCCCTCCCGACCGGCCCGAAGGAGCTCCCGACCTTGCTCGACCGTCCCCGCACCACCCAGCTCGGCCTGGGCCGTCGGCTGCCTGGTGCTCTTCGGGCTGCTCGGCCTGGCCGTCGGCCAGGAGCTGGGGCTGGCTGGTCGACCTCGACCAGCGCGGCCGCGGCCGAGCACCTGGGCCGTCGAGGACAGCGGGCTGCGCGACGTCCTGCTCGTGGTCGAGGACCTCTTCGGCACCTCGCGATGACGCTCTACACCGGCGTGCTCGCCGTCGCGATGTTCGGCGAAGAACCACCGCCGCGCGGCGGTCTTCGCCGCCGGCGTCATGATCGCGACCTCGCTCACCACCACCCTGCACCAAGTCGCTCTTCGGCGCGCGACCGGCCGGAGTGGCAGGGCCTCGACGAGCTGCTCGACGAGCAAGTCGTTCCCGTCGGGCCACGCCTCGTCGATCGCGGCGCTGGCCGGCGTCGCGCATCGTCCTGGTCGTGATGCTCGTGCGCCGCGCGGGCATCCGGCGGCTGCTCTGCGGCCTCGCGCGTGCTGGTCGGCGCTGGCCGTGGCCCTCGACCGGATCCTGCTCGGGCGCCACTACCCCACCGACGTCGCTCGGCGGCGGGCTGCTCGGGGCGGGCTTCGTGCTGCTCGGACTGGCCCTCTACAGCCCGCTGCCGCGCAGCCACGCCGCTCAAGATCGAGCCGCTCACCGAGGCCGTGCCCTCGGCGAAGCGGCTCGCCGTGGTGCTCAACCCGATCAAGGTCGAGGACGTCGAGGTGTTCCAGCAGATCGTGACCGGCATGGCCCGCGAGGCCGGCTGGCAGGACCCGACGTGGCACCTCACCACCGTCGAGGACACCGGCACCGGCCAGGCCGAGGAGGCCTCGGTCGACGGCGCCGACCTGGTCATCGTGTGCGGCGGCGACGGCACCGTGCGCGAGGTCGTGCGCCGAGCTCGCCGGCACCGGCATCCCGGTCGGCATCGTGCCGGCCGGCACCGGCAACCTGCTGGCCCGCAACCTCGACATCCCGCTCTACATCCGCGCCGCCATCGACATCGCGCTCACCGGGCAGGACCGCGCGATCGACATGGTCGCCGTCCGCGGCGACGGTGGCGACCCGCACGGCGAGCGGGCCGGCACAGCAGACGGCGAGGAGGACGGCGAGCGCCGAGCAGTTCGAGAGCCACTTCATGGTGATGGCCGGCATGGGCTTCGACGCCGCGATCATGGAGGGCGTCAACGAGGACATCAAGAAGAAGGTCGGCTGGCTCGCCTACGTGCTGTCGGCCCTGAAGTCGCTGATGTTCCCGGTCACCCGCGTCGAGATCTCCATCGACGGCGGCGAGTACACCAAGCACCGCGCCCGCACCATCGTCGTCGGCAACGTCGGCTACCTGCAGGCCGGGCATGCCGCTGCTGCCCGACGCCGCGATCGACGACGGCGTCCTCGACGTCGTGCTGCTCTACCCGCGCCGCTTCCTGTCCTGGATCCCGCTCGCCGTGCGCGTGCTCGCCAAGCGGCTCGCGCACCGACGACACGATCAACCGGATGACGGGCCGCACCGTCTCGATCCGCGCCGGCGGTCGACACCCCCCGCCAGCTCGACGGCGACTCGATCGGCCCCGGCCGCGAGCTGCACATGGAGTGCATCCACGGGCGGCTGCTGGTGCGGGTCCCGCGCCGGTGACCGAGGGGTCGCCACGGTGATCGAGGTGCTCCGACCGAGGGACGAGGGAGGGCCTCGAGATCGGGTGAGGTCGACGGCGGGTGATGGGGTTGCCGTCGCGCTGACGAGGTCTCGAGGCCACTCGCTCGTCCCTCGCTCGCGGCACCTCGACCACCGTGGCGGAGCCGTCCCGGCTGCGGTGGTCTCGTGACGGTTGCTAGCGCGAGCTCCTCGACCCCCACCCGTCGCGCTGCGGTGGTCTCGTGACGGTTGCTAGCGCAACCTCCTCGACCCCCACGCGTCTCGGCTGCGGTGGTCTCGTGACGGTTGCTAGCGCAACCTCCTCGACCCTCACGGCCCGGCGGATGGGGGAGAGTGGCCCCATGGAGACCCCCGCGCCGGTGCGTGCCTGGCACCGCCTGGTCGAGAGCGGCGACGCTGCCGGCCTCGACGACCTGCTCGCCGACGACTGCGTCTTCCGCTCGCCGGCGGTGCACACGCCCCAGGAGGGCAAGCAGGTGACCACGGCCTACCTCACCGCGGCCATGGTCGTGCTGGGCCCGACGCTGCGCTACGTCGAGGAGTGGTGGTCCGAGCGCAGCGCGGTGCTCGAGTTCGAGGCCGAGGTCGGCGGGAGGGCGGTGCACGGCGTCGACATGCTGCGGTGGGGCGAGGACGGGAGGCTCACCTCGTTCACGGTGATGGTGCGGCCGTTCAAGGGGCTCGAGGCGGTCATCGCGGCGATGGCCGAGCAGCTGCTCGGCTCCTGAGGTCCGGCCGGTCAGCACCGGCGTGAGCAGGAACACGTCGAGGTTCGTCCGATCGGTCATCCCCGGCATGGCCCTTCCGGGGCAGACGCGACCCTCCCGGTTGCTGCGCCCGCTCCCCGCACCCCGCGAGGATGGCCGCACCATGTTCACGACCCACATCCACCCGGTGCCGCCGCACGGCCCCCGCGACGGGGCGAGGCCGGCGGCGACGCCGCTGGCGCGCCGGGTGCTGGCCCGACTGTCGCGCCGTCCGCACCGCCCGCGGCTCCGCCTGGTCTCGGCCGACGACACCAGTGCCGCCTCGCAGGTCGTGACAGTCGACTGACACAGTGGCAGCCCATTGCCACTTCGGCCGTCCGCCCGTAGGTTCCGGGCATGACGACGGCGTCCGGCGACTCCCTGCTGCCCCCGCAACGCATCTCCGACCGGGTGGCCGGCTCCGACGGGAGGCCGATCGGCTACGGGACGCCGGGCGCTGACGCCCCCAACATCGTGGTGGTGATGCTCGACGACGTCGGGTTCGCCCAGCTCGGCTGCTTCGGCGCCGGCTTCGACACCCCGCGCATCGACGCGCCTGGCCGGGCAGGGCCTGCGCTACCAGCGGTTCCACGTCACCTCGGTCTGCTCCTCGACGCGCGCGGCCATGCTCACCGGCCGCAACCACCACGCCGTCGGCATGGGCGTCACCCAGGAGGCCGCGATGAGCTTCCCGGGCTACACCGGCCGGATCCCGCGGTCGGCCGCCAGCCTCGCGCGGCTGCTGCAGGGACGGCGGCTACAACACCATGGCCGTCGGCAAGTGGCACCTGACGCCGCGCACCGAGTACTCCTCGGCCGGCCCGTTCGAGCGGTGGCCGCTGGGCCTCGGCTTCGAGCGCTACTACGGCTTCCTCGGCGCCGAGACCAGCCAGTACTCCCCCGAGCTCGTGCGCGACAACACCCACATCGACCCGCCGAGCAGCCCCGACGAGGGCTACCACCTCACCGAGGACCTCGTCGACCAGGCGATCCGGATGATCCAGGACCAGCAGCAGGCGGAGTCGCGCAAGCCGTTCTTCTGCTACCTCGCGACCGGCGCGGCCCACGCCCCCCACCACGTGCCGGCCGAGTGGAGCGAGCCCTACCGCGGGAGGTTCGACCACGGCTGGGAGGCCTACCGCGACGAGGTGTTCGCCCGGCAGGTCGCCTCGGGCGCCGTGCCCGCCGGCACCCGGCTCACCGCGCGGCCGCCGTGGGTGCCGGAGTGGAGCACCCTGCGCCCCGAGCAGCAGCGCCTCTACGCCCGGTACATGGAGGTCTTCGCCGGCTTCATGTCGCACACCGACCACCACGTCGGCCGCCTCCTCGACCACCTCGACGAGCGCGGCATCGCCGACAACACGATCGTCATCGTCACCTCCGACAACGGCGCGAGCGCCGAGGGCGGCCCGACCGGGACCATCAACGAGGCGGCCGGCTGGCTCGGCCTCCACGAGGACGAGGCCACCGCCCTCGCCGCGATCGACGACCTCGGCGGGCACGACGCCTTCAACCACTACCCCTACGGCTGGGCCTGGGCGGGCAACACCCCGCTCCGGCTCTGGAAGCGCTACGCCTGGCTGGGCGGGGTCCGGACGCCGATGGTGGTGCGCTGGCCGGCGAAGGTCCCGGACCCCGGCGGCAGCCGTGGCCAGTTCACCCACGTCGTCGACCTGTTCCCGACGCTGCTCGAGGCGGCCGGCGTCCCGGCCCCGGCCACCGTGGACGGCGTCAGCCAGCAGCCCGTCGACGGGGCGTCGTTCCTCGCGAGCATCACCGAGGCCGACGCGCCCGAGCACCGCACGCTGCAGTACTTCGAGATGATGGGCTCGCGCGCGGTGTACGCCGACGGGTGGAAGGCCGTCACCGACCACGTGGCCAACCAGTTCGGCGAGCGCGAGCACCTCGAGGGCAGCTTCGACTTCGCGACCGACCGCTGGTCGCTGTTCAGGCTCAGCGACGACTTCTCCGAGAACGACGACGTCGCCGACGACCACCCCGACGTGGTCCGCCGCCTGGAGGGTCTGTGGTGGGCCGAGGCCGGCCGCAACCAGGTGCTGCCGCTCTTCGAGTTCCCCGACTCGCTCATGCACCTGCACCCGGGCGAGTTCCCGCCGCCCGACGCACGGCTTCTACACGCCCGGCGGCGGGCCGGTGCAGGACGCGCAGCTGCCGCCCGACCGGCGGCGGCTTCGTGCTGACCGCGCCGGATCGACGTCCCCGAGGGCGGCGTCGAGGGCGTGGTCACCGCGATCGGCGACCTGCACGGCGGCTGGGGCCTCTACGTGCTCGAGGGTCGGCCGGTCGCCGCGTTCTCGCTGCTCGACGTCAAGACCCGTATCGCCTCCGAGCAGGTGCTCACTCCCGGGCCCCACACGCTCGAGCTCGTCTACCACCGGGCGAAGGGCGAGCGCCCGGCCGAGGGCGAGATCCTGGTCGACGGGACGTCGGTCGCGCGCGAACCCGTGCCGGGCCTGATGTTCCTGCCCAACCTGTCGTCGTCCGCGGCGGGCATGCTGGTCGGCCGCGACCGCGGGTTCGGCCTGACCCACGACTACACGCCACCGTTCGCGTTCACGGGCACGTTGCACCGCGTCGAGCTGCGCAGCGGCCGGCCGCCGACGCACGCCGACGACGTCGCCCGCGTCACCGCCGCGGTGGCCGGGGACTGACGGCGATGCCGCGGCACGAGCCCCACCACGAGCCCCAGCCCGCGTCCCTGCGCGAGCGGCACAAGGAGTCGACTCGCCGCTCGTTGGAGGACGCCGCCCTGCGACTCTTCGCCGAGCGGGGCTACGACGCCACCACGATCGAGGCGATCGCCGAGGTCGCCGGCGTCTCGCCCCGCACGTTCTTCCGCTACTTCGCGGCGAAGGACGAGGTGCTCGACATGGGCTGGCACGAGCGGCAGGCGCAGCTCGTCAGCGTCGGCAGCACGGCCCCGGTCGAGCTCGACGACCTGGGCGCGGCTGCCTGGCTGCTGCGCGCGATGTCGGCGTCCTTCGCAGCCGAGCGCGAGCGGCTGCGGCAGCGCGGCACGGCGGCGTTGCGCTCGCCGACCCTGCGCGGCCGGGTCGCCGACTCCCTGACGGCGTGGGAGTCGACGGTCGCCGGCGTGCTCGCCTCCCGCCGTGGCGAGGGCCGGCCCGCGTTCGGCGACCACGTGGTCGCCGCCACCGCCGTGGCCGTGTGGACGACGGCGATCGGCCACTGGCTCGGTGACGACGACGCCGACCTCGTCGCGGTCGTCGACGAGGCCTTCGCCCACCTCGGGCGCTCCCGGTGACCGCGTCCCGCGGTCGGCACGGGCTGCGGTCCGGCGTCGCGGCCGCGGCTCTCGTGCTGTGCGTCTCGGGGCTGGCGGCGTGCGGGTCGCACCTCGACCCCGACGACGTGCGGGGCGCGGGCGGCACCGCGGCCGAGGCCGGGCCCGGCAGCGACGGTGCGGCCGCGACCGACGGCGGACCGGTCGACCCGGGCCAGGGCGCCGCGCCGGGCACCGACGGGGCGCCGCTCCCGGACGGCTCCGACGGCGTCCCCGTGCCCGGCGGACCGGCCGGCGGCGACGGAGCCGACGGGCCCGACGGCACCGACCCGACGGCCGCGCCGGGTCCGGGGGACGACGGCCCGCCCGTCGTGCCGCCGGGCGAGGTCGGCGACTGCGACGGGTTCGAGAACGGTCCGGGCATCACCGACACGACCCTCACCATCGGCAACTCCTCCGACATCTCCGGGCCGGTGCCGGGGCTGTTCCAGGCCAGCCGCGACGCGACGACCGCGTTCGTGGCGTACTTCAACGCCGCCTTCCCCGACGGGATCTGCGGCCGGAAGCTGGCCCTCGAGCTCTACGACTCGCGCACCGACGCCACCGCCGACCAGCAGGCGTACGCCGCCGGGTGCGACGACGTCTTCGCCATGGTCGGCTCGATGTCGGCGTTCGACTCCGGCGGCGCCGCGACCGCGGAGGACTGCGGGCTCCCCGACGTCCGGTCGACCTCGGTGACGGTGGAGCGCAACCGGTGCGGCACCTGCTTCGGCGCCCAGTCGACCAACACGGGCGAGGTGCAGAACGCGACCCCCGACTACATCGTCAAGACCTACCCCGACGAGGCGAAGCGCGCCGCCTTCTTCTTCATCGACGCCGGCGCGGCGGCGCAGAACGGCCCGCGCCAGGCGGCGGCGATGGAGAAGCGCGGCATGGACTTCGACGTCGTGCAGGGCATCGGCACCTCGGAGTTCAACTACGTGCCGTACGTGCAGCAGCTCAAGGACAACGACATCGCCGTCGTCTTCTTCACCGGCGCCTACCAGCAGTCGGCCCGGCTGCGGCAGGCCATGGCCCAGCAGGGCTACGAGCCCACGCTCTACGTGCGCGACCCCACGGACTACCAGCCCGGCTACGTCCAGGTGGGCGGCGCCGCCGTCGACGGCACCGTGGTCTACCTGAACTTCGTGCCCTTCGAGGAGGCCTCGCGGAACCCGGAGATGTCGCTCTACCTGAGCTACCTCGAGCGCGTGAAGCCCGGCGCGGCGCCGAGCTTCTTCGGCGTCTTCTCCTGGTCGGCCGCGCGGCTCTTCGTCGAGAAGGCGCTGGCGCTGGGTGGCGACCTGACGCGCGAGAGCCTCGTCTCCTCGCTCAGGGCCACGAAGGACTGGGACGGCAACGGCCTGCACGCCGAGCAGCACCCCGGGCCGCACCGCACCGGTGAGTGCTTCCGGCTGATCCGGCTCACGGACGGGCGGTGGACGCCGCTCGGCGGCACCGCCTACCGCTGCAGCGGGACGACGACCGTCTCGTGAGCCCAGGCCTGGCCGCGGCGGCAGCCGGCATCGACGACCTTCAGCTCGAGCTCGGCGACGGGGTCCAGCTCGGCGTCAAGATCGTCGTCGCCCTGTTCCTGTTCGGCATCGCGCTCGACACCAGGCTCGACGACGTCCGCGACGTCGTGCGCCGGCCGGGGGTCATCGGGGCCGGGCTGGCCGCCCAGTTCGTCGTGGTGCCGGCGGCGACCGTGCTGCTCGCCCTCGTGCTCGACGTCCGTGGCTCGGTGGCGATCGGCATGGTGCTCGTCGTCTGCTGCCCCGCCGGCAACGTCTCGAACATCCTGACCCACCGGGCGCGGGGCGACGTGGCGCTCTCGATCTCGCTCACCACCGCGTCGACGGTCGTCGCCGTGGTCGTGACGCCGGTGGCGCTGGCGTTCTGGTGCGGCTTCGTGCCGCAGGCCGACGCACTGCTGCGCGACGTCGACCTCGACCCGTGGGGCATGGTCGCCGAGGCGGTGCTGCTGATCGGGCTGCCGTTCGCCGCCGGGCTCGCCGTCGCCGCGCGGTGGCCCTCGGCGTCGGGCGTCGCGCGCCGCGTGCTCGAACCGGCGACCCTCACCCTCCTGGCGATCATCATCGTCGGCGGGCTGGCCAGCCAGCTCGGCACGTTCCTCGACTTCGTCGGGGTCGTCGCGGTCGCGATCGTGCTGCAGAACGCGCTCTCGCTGGGCGTCGGCTACGCCGTGGGCCGCGGCCTCCGGCTGCCGGACGCCGGCGCGCGGGCGATGACCTTCGAGCTCGGCCTGCGCAACACCGGCCTCGCGCTCGTGCTCGCCCTCGAGTTCTTCCCGACCCTCGGCGGCGTCGCCTTCGTCGCCGCGCTGTGGGGGCTGTGGGACGTGACGACCGGGTTCGTGCTGGCGACGTGGTGGCGACGCGGTGATCGCGGTGATCCCAGTGATGGCGGTGCCGCGGGCGAGGGACGAGAGAGCGGCCTCGAGACCTCCGGTCCTGCGTGACCAGGCCGGCTCACGCCTTGGCGTGGACCACGGCCTCCTGCTCCTCCGGCGAGAGCTGCTGGTCGCTCGACCACGAGCTCACGTTCTTGGCGTAGGTGCGCGCGTCGCTGCGGCCGTGGATCGAGCTCACCACGACGCCGTCCCCGCGGTCGTCGAGCAGCGCCAGGCTCCACGACAGGTGGCCGCCCATGTCGTCGAACGCGTCGTAGCGGACCACGGCCAGGTGCCGCAGCGCGTCCCCGGCCTCGGCGCGCAGGGCCGCCACCTCGCGCCGGAGCCCCTGGACGTCGTCCGGCAGGTCGGCCCCGTCGGTGCGGCGGTGCGTGCGCCGCACGGCCACGACCGCCAGCACCAGCGCCACCCCCGCCATCACCGCAGCCGCCACGGCCAGTCCCTCGGTCATGGTCGCCACGGTAGGTCGGCGAGAGGGATAGTCCCGGGACTTTGGGTTGCCGACACGCCCGATCGGCAACCCAAAGTCCCGGGACTATCCGCTCGCCACCCTCTCGATTGTCTGACAATCGGGCGGATCACTAGGCTGCGCGCATGGCCCATGGTGCAGACAGCGAAGTCGGACGACTGCGAACGGTGATGCTCCACCGGCCGGGGACGGAGCTGAGCCGGCTCACGCCGCGCAACAACGACCGGCTGCTGTTCGACGGCGTGCCGTGGGTGGCGCGCGCGCAGGACGAGCACGACGCGTTCGCGCAGGCGCTGCGCGACCGGGACGTCGAGGTGCTGTACCTGACCGACCTGCTCACCGAGACGCTCGCGGACGACGAGGCGCGCGACCTCGCGATCAGCACCGCGCTCGCCGACCTCGACCTGGGCCAGACCATGCAGGGCTACCTGCGCGCGCTTCCTGGGCGACGCGACGCCCGAGGACCTGACGACCTATCTCACCGGCGGCATCCGCAACGACGAGGTGCGCGGCGGCTTCGGTGTCGTCACGTCGCTGATGGCCAGCGACGACTTCCTCATCGACCCGTTGCCGAACCTGCTGTTCACGCGCGACTCCTCGGTGTGGGTGCGCGACCGCGTCACCATCACCTCGCTCGCCATGCCGGCCCGCAAGCGCGAGACCGAGCTCACCGAGCTGATCTACACCCGGCACCCCCGCTTCGTCGGCACGCCCCGCATCCACGGCTCGCACTTCGAGCACGTCGAGGGCGGCGACGTGCTGCTGCTCGCTCCCGGCGTGGTCGCGGTCGGCGTCGGCGAGCGGACGACGCCCGCCGGCGTCGAGCGCTTCGCCCGCCAGTGCTTCGACGACGGCCTGGCCCACACCGTGCTGGCCGTCCCGATCGCCCAGGAGCGGGCGACGATGCACCTCGACACGATCTGCACGATGGTCGACGTCGACAAGATGGTCGTCTACGAGAACGTCGCCGACTCCCTCGTGGCGTCACGCCATCACCCCCGGCGACGACGACCTCCGCGTCGCGAAGCCGCGGCCGTTCCTCGAGGCCGCCGCCGACGCGATGGGGATCGACGTCCTCGAGCGCATCAAGACCGGCCTCGACCCCGTCGAGGCCGAGCGCGAGCAGTGGGACGACGGCAACAACACCCTGGCCCTGGCCCCGCGCGTGGCCGTCGCCTACGAGCGCAACGACGGCACCAACGCCCGCCTCGAGGAGGCCGGGATCGAGGTCGTCCGCATCGCCGGGTCCGAGCTCGGGTCGGGCCGCGGCGGACCGCGCTGCATGAGCTGCCCGATCGACCGCGACCCCCTCGACGCCCACCAGTAGCCTTCGACCAACGCGCTCTCTCCCCAGCCAAGGAAGGCTGAGCCATGGCATCGTTCTTCGACTCGTTCACCCCGCGCGAGGTCGCGCAGATCAGCTCGCACGGACGGCGCGTCAAGCTGCCCGCGGGCTGGTCGCCGATCTGGGAGGACACCCCCGCCGACAAGGCCTACATCCTGCTCGACGGCACCGTCTCGGTGCGCCGCGACGGCAAGGAGATCGCGCAGCTCGAGTCCGGCGACATCGTCGGCGAGGCGGCGATCGTCGGCCACACGCTGCGCACCGCCACGATCGTGGCGCTGACCCCGCTGAGCGCCATCCACTTCACCGACACCGACATCAACGAGCTGCTCCTGGAGCTGCCGACCGTTCCGCGAGAAGCTGACCGCGGTCGTCGAGTCGCGCGTCGGCGGCAAGTAGAGGCTGACCGGTTGGACGCCCGCGACGAGCTGGACGCCGTGGTCCTCGGCGAGGCGCCGAGCCTGAACCGGCAGCAGGTCTGCGCGCAGGCGGGCGTCCCGCTCGAGGTCGCCGTCCAGCTGTGGGCGCTGCTCGGCTTCGCCCACGTCGAGGACGACGAGGTCGTCTTCACCCCGGCGGACGTCGACGCGCTGCGGGCCGCGCAGGAGCTCGTCGAGCTCGGCATCCTCTCGGCCGACCGCCAGGCGGCGCTGGTGCGCACCTGGGGGCGCAGCTTCGCCCGGCTCGCCGAGTGGCAGTCGACGCTGCTCGCGACCGTCGCCGCCGAGAGCGGCCTCGACCCCGAGGAGGTCCTGCCCACCATGGCCGGCGAGGTGCTGCCCCGCGTCGAGGCGCTGCAGACCTACGTCTGGCGGCGCCACCTGGTCAACGCCGGCGGCCGGCTGCTCGGCGTGGGTGACGTCGACGGCGCCACGTCGCTCGCGCGTCGGGTTCGTCGACATCGTCGGCTACACCTCGCGCAGCCGCGCGCTCTCGGAGTCCGAGCTGGTCGCGTGGCTCGAGTCGTTCGAGGCCGACACCACCGCGATCGTGCTCGAGCACGGCGGCCAGGTCATCAAGAACATCGGCGACGAGGTGCTCTTCGTCGCCGACGACGCCGCCTCGGCCACCCGCGCCGCGCTCGCCCTCGTGGCCCGCGGCAACGACGAGGCCGACGAGTTCCCGCCCGTGCGGGCGGGCGTGGCCTACGGCCCCGTCGTCCGCCGGCTCGGCGACGTGTTCGGCGAGACCGTCAACATCGCCGCCCGCCTCACCTCGGCCGCGAGGGCCGGCACCGTGCTCGTCGACAAGGGCGCCCACGACGTCCTCGCCGAGGGCGACGACCTGAGGAGGAGCTGGAGCTCCGGCGGCTGCACCGGATCGCGGCCAAGGGGTACTCGCGGCTCACGGCGTACGCCGTGCGGCCCCACGGTGGTTGAGGTGCACGCCAGGACGGTGGTTGAGGAGCTCCCGCAGGGAGCGTCTCGAAACCTGGTGAGGTCCATGGCTTCGCGAGGGAAACGTTCCGGCTCGGGGTTTCGAGACGGTCGCTAGCGCGACCTCCTCAACCACCGTGCGGGACCTGACCCCATGGTGGTCGAGGAGGCCGCTCACGGACGTCTCGAGACCCGTGAGGTCCATGGCGTCCCTCGCGGGGGCTCTTCCGGCTCGCGGTCTCGTGACGCTCGCTAGCGCGAGCACCTCGACCACCGTGAGCGCGCCTACCGGATCGTGACCTGACGGTTCGCCAGCCCCGATCGGGCCGAGCGCTGCTCGGGGGTGAGCGGGCGAGGTGTCGGCGAGGGCCTCGTCGAGCGCGGCCTTGAACGCGGCGGCCGGCTCCTCGAGGGCCTCGGCGCCGGTGCCGACGGTGAGGTCCCAGACCGGGGCGAGCAGGCCGTGGGCGCGGAACATCCCGACGAAGCGGGCCTCGGGCACGATCACGTCGGCGCCGGAGACGTGCAGGCGGGCGAGGGCGGTGAGCAGCTCGTCCTCGGGCTCGGGCATCACCCAGCGCAGGTGCTCCTTGGTGCCGACGTTGCACCAGTAGGCGGCCTCGACCGAGGCGAGCCGGGCGGTCGGCGTGGCGGCACCGTTGGCCTGCTCGAGCGCGTCGGCGAGCTCGGCGCTGTCCTCCACGTCGGAGACCCAGTAGTCGAAGCCGTCGTGCACGGTGACGTCGAGGGTGGTGCTGGTCACGAGGTCCTGCAGCCGGGGGCCGGGCAGCGGCGCGGAGGTGAGCCCGATGATGCCGGGCTCGCCGGCGTCCGAGGCGGCGAAGGCGGCCTCGACGACGGCGGCGAGGTCGCGCGAGGGGTCGCCGTAGAAGTGCTGCACCTGCAGGCCGATCCAGACCTGGCCGCTGTCGCGCGACCATCGCCGGCGACGGCGCCGGGGAGCAGCGAGCAGAGGGTGACGTCGCGCTCCTTGCCGTCGGCGTCCTTGACGGTCAGCGGCGCCGTGGCCGCCGGCACCAGCTCGCGGAGCGCGACGAGGTCGCACTCGCCGGGCAGGCCCTCGAACGGGCCGGGCGACGAAGACGTCGCCGCCGCCGGGGGCGCCGTGGCAGGCCTTGTAGCGCTTGCCCGACCCGCACGGGCACGGCTGGCGCGGACCGACCTCGCCCTCGGCGACCGGGGCGGCCGGCTGGTTCCTCTGACGCGACTTCTTGGCCATGCGCGCCAACCTATCGACCGAGCTTCTCCAGCATGTACGCCGGGCGGTCGGTGATGACGGCCTTGACGCCGAGCTCGAGGCACAGCTCGAGGTCGCGGTCGGTGTTGACCGTCCACACGTGGAGGTCGCGCCCGGTCGCGGCGATCCGCTCCCCCAGCCGGGGCGACTCCCGCAGCAGGGCGATGCCGGGCCCGACGATCCAGTCGGGCCCGATGACCCGGCGCAGCATCGGCCAGAACCGCGTCCTTCTCGACGAGCTGGACCAGCTGCAGCCCGGGCGCCGCGCGCTCGACCCGCTGCAACGCCGTGTAGGAGAAGCTCATCACCCGCGCCGGCGAGCCCGGCTGGTCCCAGCCGAAGTCGCTGAGCATCTCCACGACGCGGCGCTCGACCAGGCCGCCGTACCGGGTCGGGTGCTTGGTCTCGATCGCCACCTCGACGCGGCGGTCGAGGTCGGCGACCGTCTCGAGCAGGCGGCGCAGGGTGAGCACGCTGTCGAGCGTCTCGTCGCGGTCGGGCGCCTCGTCGTCCAGGTCGGCCCACGGGTTCTTCCACGAGGCGAAGTCGAGCTGGTTGAGGTCGGCCAGCTCCATCGTCGACACGATGCCGCGGGTTCTGGGCCGTCCGGCGCAGGTCGCGGTCGTGGACGCACACCAGGTGCCCGTCGGCGGTCAGCCGGACGTCGCACTCGAGGCCGTCCGCGCCGGCGTCCAGGGCCGCGAGGTAGGCGCCGAGGGTGTGCTCGGCGTTCTCGTCGCTCGCGCCACGGTGGGCGACGACGTGCGGCGTCATGTCACCAGTGTCGGGCCTGCGGACGGCGTCCGGGCTACTTCGGGGTGTCCCCCCGGTGGTTTTCGAGCACGGCGCGGCGCTCGGCCACCTGGCAGGCTTGCCCGCGTGGCTGAGCCCCTTCGCGCCGTCGACGCCGGGCGCCTCGGCGCCTGGGTGCTCCGGTCGGCCCCGGGCGGACCCGACCCCGCGTCGGAGACCCGGCGCTGCGTGCGCCGGTCCTACCGCACCGACCTGATGGCGGCGGGCCAGCCGGTGCTGGTCTGGGTCAGCGGCCGGGACCCGCTCCGCCCCGCGGGCCTGCACGCGCAGGGCCGGCTGACGGGCACCCGTCGACGCCTCGACCCTCGAGGTGCCGCTCGAGCTGACGGCCCTCGCCCCGCCCGTGCTGCGTGCGGCGTTCGTCGCCGACCCGGTGCTCGCCGCGGCCGAGGTGGTCCGGATGCCGGCGGGGAGCAACCCGTCGTTCCTCACCGTCGACCAGCTCGCGCACCTCGTGGCCCGCTGGCCGCAGGTGACGGTCGGGTGAGGCCTCAGGCCTGCTCGCGGAGGTAGCGGCCGAAGTGGGGCACGGTGAAGGCGATCCGGCCCCGCTCGCCGGAGTAGATCAGCCCCTTCTTGAGCAGCGAGTCGCGTGCCGGTGACAGGGCCTGGGCCGTGCGGCCGAGCAGGCTCGCGACCTCCGCCGTGGGCACCGAGCCGGCCTCGTCGGACCCCGCCTCGGCCATGGCCCGCAGGTAGTCGCGCTCGGCCGGCGTGGCCCGGTCGTAGCGGCTGCCGAAGAACCCGACCGCGAGCTCGCGGTCGGCCTCGGGAGTCGCGACGGCGACGTCCGCCGCCGTGATCGGGGACGCCGGCGCGAGGTCCCAGACCGCCTTGCCGTAGGCCTGCACGAAGTAGGGGTAGCCGCCGGTCGCGGCGTACAGCGCGTCGAGGGCGTCGTCGGTGAAGGCGGCGTCCTCGCTCTCCGCCGGCGAGGTGAGGGCGCGGTCGGCCTCGGCGCGGGCGAGCCGGTCGATGCGCTGGTAGGAGAAGAGCCGTTCGGAGTAGGACTTGCTCGCCGACAGCACGGCCGGCAGGTGCGGCAGGCCGGCGCCGACCACGATCAGCGGCAGGCCCGACTGGCTGATCTCGTGGCACGCGGCGCAGAGCGCGGAGACGTCGTCCGGCCCGAGGTCCTGCATCTCGTCGATGAAGACGGCGAGGCCCTTCCCGGTCTCGGCGGCCAGCCCGCCGAGGTCGGTGAGCAGCTCGACGAGGTCGATCTCGATGTCGCCGCTGTCGGCCCGGCCCCGGACCGGCGCCGCGGTGATGCCCGGGCTCCACCGGTCGCGCAGCTTGGTGTCGGCGCCACCGGCGGCCCGTTCGGCGAAGCTGCGCAGGACGCCGAGCCCGTGCGCCACCTCCTCCTCGCGGCCGTGGCCGAGCTCGCGGACCGCCTGGTGCAGCGCACTGCTGAGCGGACGCCGCAGCGGCTGGTCGGGACGGGCCTCGAGCTTGCCCGTGCCCCAGCCCCGTCGGACCGCCTGGCTGCGCAGGGCGTTGAGCAGCACGGTCTTGCCGACGCCCCGCAGCCCGGTGAGCACGCAGGGATCTCTCGGGCCGGCCCTTCGCGACCCGCTCGAGCACGACGTCGAACGCCGCCAGCTGGTCGTCGCGGCCCGCCAGCTCGGGCGGCCGCTGCCCGGCGCCGGGTGCGTAGGGGTTGCGAACGGGATCCACTCTCGGACCGTATCGGGGTGTCTAGCGTGCGCCTTAGACGACGCGCGGTGGGCCGGGGCTGCCGGCTAAGCCGTGCGGATCCCCCCGCGTCGCGTCGAACGCGACGTCGAGCCCCTCGCGCAGGAGCGCGATCAGGTCGGGCACCTCGTCGATCGAGAGCCGGAAGGTGGCGGCGCAGACGTTGTCGCGCCACAGCGAGAGCACGACGACCTCGGACTCCTGGTGCCAGGAGACGCGGAGCGCGCGGTCGTCGCCGCGGGGGTCGAGGAAGATCGCCCCCGGGTCGGTGAGGCTGCGCACGGCCTTCATCGCCCCATCATGCGCCTGCGCGGACCGGGTTGTCATCGGTTCTCCCTAGGATGGGGAGGTGCCCGAGCTGCCCGAGGTGGAAGCCCTGGCCCTCGATCTCAAGGGCCGGCTCGACGGTCGCGCCATCGCGGCGGTGCACCTCGCCGCGTTCAGCGCGCTCAAGACCTACGACCCGCCGGTCAGCGCGCTCACCGGCACGCTGGTCGACGACGTCACGCGGCACGGCAAGTTCCTCGACATCGACGCCTCCGGCCTCCACGTCGTGCTCCACCTCGCCCGCGCCGGCTGGATCCGCTGGAAGGACGAGGTGCCGACGCTCCCCCCGCGCCCCAACAGCAAGAGCGGGCTGGCCGTGCGGATCGTGCTCGACGACGGCAGCGGGCTCGACGTCACCGAGGCCGGAACCAAGAAGAGCCTGGCCATGTACGTCGTCCGCGACCCGCACGACGTGCCCGGCATCGCGAGCCTCGGCCCCGACCCGCTCACCGACGACTTCACCATCGAGGTGCTCGGCGAGATCCTGCGCAAGGAGGGCCGCAAGCAGCTCAAGGGCGTGCTGCGGCACCAGGGCACGATCGCCGGGATCGGCAACGCCTACTCCGACGAGATCCTGCACGCCGCGCGGATGTCGCCGTTCAAGCCGGCCAACACGCTCGAGGGCGACGACCTGCAGACGCTCTACGACGCCGTCCGGACGACGTTGGGTGACGCCGTCGACCGCTCCCGTGGGCTCGCGGCCAGCGAGCTCAAGGGCGAGAAGAAGAGCAACCTCGCCGTCCACGCCCAGACCGGCAAGCCCTGCCCGGTGTGCGGCGACGTCGTGCGCGAGGTGTCCTTCGCCGACTCCTCGCTGCAGTACTGCGCCACGTGCCAGACCGGCGGCAAGCCGCTGGCCGACCGGCGCACGTCGAAGTTCCTCAAGTAGCCCGCTCCTGGGCCGGCCCACGCACGCCGTGATAGCAACGTCACCATGAGCGTTCCCACCGTCGCCATCTCCGGCGTGCCCGACCCGCTGCCCGAGGGGCTCGCCGTGCTCGACGTCCGCGAGCAGGACGAGTGGGACGCCGGGCACATCGAGGGCGCGGTCCACGTGCCGATGTCGTCGCTCACCGAGCGGCTCTCGGAGGTGCCCGGCGGCCAGGTGCTCGTGGTGTGCAAGGTCGGCGGCCGCTCGGCGCGCGTGACCGGGTACCTGGTCCAGCAGGGCCACGACGCGGTCAACCTCGACGGCGGGATGCTCGACTGGGACGCCGCCGGACGCCGATGGTCAGCGAGACCGGTCAGCCGCCCTTCGTCGCCTGATCCCCGGTCGGGGCCCCACTACTCGTAGCCGGGCCGGCACAGGGCGAACGACGACAGGAACCAGGTGTCGAGGTAGAAGGCGTCGGTGACCCCGAACGCCTGCCGGTACGCGTCGTCGGCACCCTCGCGCAGCGCCGTGCGCTGGGCGTCGGTCAGGTCACCGAACCGGTCGACGTAGACCTCGAAGCCACGTCGGGCCTCGGCCGACAGGTCGTCGGAGGCCCCCCTCGAGCCCAGACCGGGCGGCGTCCCGACGACGGCGAGAGGCTCGACGTCCTCCGGGCTGTCGGGGAAGAGCGCACCGGGACCGTCGCCGAGCGGCTCCCCGAGCGCCTTGCAGTAGTCGTCCTTCGTGGCGTCGGTCGGAGCGTCGCCGGGGCTGCCGGTGCCGCACTGCTCGTCGGCGCGCTCGAGGAACGCGAGCAGCTGGGTGCGAGCGGGCCGCGCGAGCAGCTGCCGGTACTGGTCCTCGTAGAGGCCCTCGTCGCGGCCGTCACCGGCGTCGCGCAGGTGGTCGAGGTAGACGTCGAAGCCGGCGGCCTGCTCGGTGGTGAGCCACGTCGGCGGCCCGAGCCGGTCGTACCGGTCGGCGGCGCGGGTTGCCCACGAGGCCGGCACGTCGCGGCCGGCGGTGTAGATGCCGCAGAACTCGGGGGCGCCCAGGACGTACGCGGGGCAGGTCGCGATCATCGCGTCGAGGTAGGCGGCGACGTCGTCCGGGTCGGAACGAGGAAGACCGGCTTGTCAGGTGAGTCGTCCTCGGAGGCGTCGGCCAGGTAGGCGAGGGACCCGCCCACCCCGGCGGGCCGACTCGCTGAACGTCGCCGGGGTGCCGAGGAGCATCGCGTCGTGCGCCTGGCGCCGGACGTCCGCCACGGTGCCGACCGCCCTGGCTGCCGTCGTTGAGCGCGCAGAACTCCTCGGGGGAGGCGTCACGCGGCGCGTTCGCGAGGTCGAGCACGTGGGCGTCGTAGCTGCGCTCGGCATCGGGTCCTGCGCCGAGTCGTCGCCGCCGCCGCAGCCGGCCAGCGCCACGGCGAGCACGCACGGGCGCCAGGACGAGGCGCACGACGGTCACGGCTCCTCCAGCGTTCGGGGGAGCGGCAGGTCGACCAGGCGCGGGCAGGCGGTCGACGTACTCGGCGCCGGCTGATCTCGACGCACGCCGAGGGAGGCGAGGTGCTCGGTCGACCACTGCACGTCGATCAGCCGGTCGGCCCGGTGCTCGTCGGCGAGCACGCTCCACCAGGCCGACGAGCGCGACCTTCGAGGCGTCGCGGGCGCGGTGGAACATCGACTCCCCGGCGAACAGCCCGCCGATCGCGAGGCCGTAGAGCCCGCCCTCGAGCCGGCCGTCGCGCCAGGCCTCGACCGAGTGCGCCCAGCCGAGCTCGTGCAGCCGGCGGTAGGCGACGGTGATCCGGCGGTCGATCCAGCCGTGCGGGCGACGCGGGTCGGCGCACGCCTCGACCACCTCGTCGAAGGCGGTGTCGACCCGGATCTCGAAGTCGCGGCACGACGCGCCGGAGCGACCGGGAGACGACCAGCGCGTCGAGCGGCAGGACGCCGCGCCGCACCGGCGACCACCAGCCCATCGGGTCGCGGGCGCCGCTCGAACGGCATCGGGAACAGCCCGCGCCGGTAGGCCGCGAGCACGGTGCCGGGCTCGAGGTCCGCACCGAGGGCGACCAGGTCGTCGTCGGGGTCGGCGGCCTCGGCCGGGTCGCTCGAACACCCAGCGCGACGGAGGGGGCTCGACGGGCATGCACACCCTGTCGGCACGCCTACCCGGGATCCGCCGCTCATGGCCGGAGTGACACGGAAGGTCGGGGCGCACGTGGGCAAGCAGCTCGCGCCCCGCATCACCGACCTCGCGCCCGGGTTCTCGAGCTCGTTCGTGCGCGAGACGCTGCACCGGGCGATCGACGGCGTCGGACCGTTCCCGCCCGCGGCCGCGGCGGCCGACAAGCAGCTCGCGGACGCCGGCGGCAACCGCAAGAAGGCCGTCCGGGCGATCATCGACAACCACGTCCGCTACGCCGGGGCCTCCGGGCTCGTCACCAACCTCGGCGGCCTGGTGACGATGACCGTCACCGTGCCGGCCAACCTCACCGGCATCGCGCTGATCCAGTTCCGCATGGTCGCGGCCGTGGCCCACCTGCACGGCTACGACCTCACCGACGCGCGGGTGCGCAACGCCGTCCTGGTGTGCGTGCTGGGCGAGGAGTCGGTCAACTCGCTGCTCAAGGCCAAGCAGATCCCCGCCCCGCCGATGGCGATCGCCACGGCACCGGTGCACGACCCCGCGCTGGACGCCGTCGTCTCGGCCGAGGTGGCCCGTGGTCTCGTCGCCCGCGTCACCGGACGCCGTCTGGCCAGCACCGTCTCGCGACGCGTGCCCGGCCTCGGCGGCGTCGTCGGCATGGGGGCCGACGGCTGGGCGACGTACAAGGTCGGCACCTACGCCGAGCGCGAGCTCCTGGTCCGCAAGCGCTGACCGCCGGGCGGCCGGCGCCGGCTAGCGCCGCAGCCGCCCCCGCACCTTGCTCGTGAGCGAGTCGTCCGGATCCGTGCGGCGTCCGGCCTCGAGCGTCATGACGGTGAGCGCGTCGAGCGCCACCGCGAGCTGCGCCTTGGACGAGACCCGGTCGGGGTCGACGTAGTCCTCGAGGTCCACCGGCGGCGCCGGCAGCAGCTCGGCCGGGTCTCCGACCACGTGGACGCCGCTCGCCTGCAACCACTCGATCCAGCGCTCGCCCTGGGCGACGGTCCAGGCGTGCATCTTCGGTGGGGTGCGCAGCGTCGTCCCCTTGCGGTTGGCGAGCACGCCCTCGGCGAGCAGCCGCTTGACCAGCTGGTCGTGGGCGGCGTCGCGCTGCGTGGCCCGGGCGAGGCGGCGGTTGAGCGCGCGGAGCAGCGCGGTCTCGGCGACCCCGAGCGAGACGTTGAGACGCTCGCTCTCGAGCGGTGCCCACGCGGGGTCGATGCCGGTGACCTCGCAGAACCTCGTCCAGAGGGCGTCGCCCTTCTCGTGCGGCACCGTGATCACGTGGAGCCGCTCGAGCGGCACCGCCGCACCCCAGGCCGTGAGCACCGCGGGCAGGTCGAAGGCCCGGGCGAACGAACGGGCGCCTGCCCCGCAGCCGGCGACGGTAGCGGCGGTAGCTCCAGGTGCGGCCGTTCTTGATGGTCTCCTGCCACGCCGCCGGGCAGCTGGCGGCCCTGGTCGCGCGCGGAGTAGACGACGTGGAGCTCGCTGCCGCGCAGGTCGTGCACGACCTTCGCGATCTGGTGCGGCTCGGCGGTCGCCAGGATCTCGTGGCTGATGACCACCGTGCCGTCGAGCCGGCCGACGCGGCGCACCAGCGCGGCCCAGCCGCCCTTGGCGTGGCCGGGCGCCCCGCCCCAGTCCTGGTCGAGGAGGTCGAGCGCCGCGCGGAACTGGCTCAGCTCGGGGCTCGTCACGAGGTTGCGGCTCGGGAAGTGCACCCCGTGCTCGGCCAGCGTCCGTGCGTTGAGGGCGAGCCGGCTCTGCAGGTAGGTCGTGCCGGTCTTCGGCGCCCCGATGTGCAGGTAGACCGTGCGCGTCACGGGTCGAGGCTAGTGGTCGGGTTCTCGTGCGGGCTTCCGGAGGTCTCGAGCCCACTCGCTCGTTCCTCGCTCGTGGCACCTCGACCACCGTTGAGCGCGCGGACGACGGCGCGACGGGCTCGGGCGGCCGAGGTGGCCGGCCATCCAGTGGCTGGTGGCGACCAGGGCGGGCAGGTCGACCCCCGCGCCGTCGACCCCCGTGGTGATGCCGAGACCGTCGAGCAGCCAGACGAGGTCCTCGGTGGCGAGGTTGCCGGTGGCGCTGACGGCGTAGGGGCAGCCGCCGAGGCCGCCGGCGCTGGCGTCGTAGGTGGTGACGCCGGCGCGCAGCCCGGCCTGCACGTTGGAGAGCGCCTGGCCGTAGGTGTCGTGGAAGTGCAGCGCCAGCCTCTCGACCGGCACGCCCGCCTCGGCGAACGCCCCGACGAGCGCGGTGACGTGACCGGCCGTGCCGGTGCCGATGGTGTCGCCGAGGCTGAGCTGGGTGACACCCAGGTCGAGCAGCCGGCGTCCGGCGGTGACGACCTGCTCGACCGGCACGGCGCCCTCCCACGGGTCGCCGAAGCACATCGAGACGTAGCCGCGGACGTCGAGGCCGGCGTCCAGCGCCCGGGCGACGGTCGGCTCGAACATCGCGAACTGCTCGTCGTAGGAGCGGTTGAGGTTCTTCTGCGCGAAGGTCTCGGTGGCCGAGCCGAAGATCGCGACGTGCCGCAGCCCCAGCTCGAGCGCGCGGTCGAGGCCGCGCTCGTTGGGCACCAGCACCGGGCAGTCGAGTCCCTCGTCGCCGAGCTCGGTCATCAGCTCCGCGGCGTCGGCGAGCTGGGGCACCCACCTCGGGTGGACGAACGACGTCGCCTCGACGACGGGCAGCCCGGCGGCGAGCAGGCGGCGCACGAACTCGGCCTTCACCGCCAGCGGCACGAGCGCCTTCTCGTTCTGCAGGCCGTCGCGCGGGCCGACCTCGTAGATCGTGACGTGCTCGGGCAGGCCGGGCTCGGGGACGACCATCGGCAGCGCGGTCACGCGGCGGCCTCCGCGGTCGTCGGCGGCCGCGACCACGAACAGCGGCGCGCCGAGCGCCACCTGCACGCCCGCGACGGCGTCGACCTCGACGACGGTGCCGGCGAACGGCGCCTTGAGCGCGAGCTCCATCTTCATCGCCTCCATGACGCCGAGCACCTGGCCCTCCTCGACCTCGTCGCCCTGCGGCGACGCGGACGTCGAGGACGGTGCCGGGCATCGGCGCGACGAGCGTGCCGTCGCCGACCGCGGCCGTGCCCTCGAGCCGGTCGGGGCGGGTGAAGTGGAAGCGCTGGCCCTGGAGGGCGACGTCGACGAACCCCGGCTGGGCGTTGACGACCGCGTCGACCGTGCGGCCGTCGACCTGCAGCCGCACCTGGTGGTCGGCGGCGGCGAGCTGGCGCACCGGGACGCCGTCCACCGTGCCCGGCAGCCCGGTCGACGACGACCTCCCGGTCGAGCTCGACCACGGTCGGGGCCGGCGCGCTGCCGAGACGGAAGCCGTCGGAGGCGAACGCGTGAGCGCGCTCGCCGATCCCATCGCGGTGAGCATCGCCGAGACCCAGGCCGCGACGGTCCGCGGCAGGTCGTCGGCCGGCGGCGGCAGCTCGGTGGCGATGTCGATGCTGTCGAGCCACGCGGTGTCGATCGTGCTGTCGCGGAACTCGTCGCTCGCGACCAGCGCGCGGAGGAACCCGACGTTGGTGGTCAGGCCGAGGATCGCGGTGTGGTCGAGCGCCTGCACCAGCAGCCGGCGCGCGTCCTCGCGGTCGCGGCCGTGGGCGACGATCTTGCCGAGCATCGGGTCGAACGACGTGCCGACGACCTGCCCGCTCTCGAGGGCGTGGTCGATGCGGAAGATGTCGGCGGCGGCGGCCACCGCACGATCGACGCCGTCCCGGCCTGCGGGAGGAAGTCGTCGTACGGGTCCTCGGCGTAGACCCGCACCTCGATGGCGTGGCCGTAGGGCCCCGGGAAGCCGTCGGCGAAGCGCAGCGGCTCGCCGGCCGCGATCCGCAGCTGCTCCTCGACGAGGTCGACGCCGGTGATCGCCTCGGTCACCGGGTGCTCGACCTGGAGGCGGGTGTTCATCTCGAGGAAGTAGACCTCGCCGGTGTCGACGTCGAGCAGGAACTCCACGGTGCCGGCGCCGACGTAGCCGACGTGCTTCGCGAGGGCGACCGCCGCGGTCGTGCACCGGTCTCGCGCACCTCGTCGCTGATCGTGGGCGCCGGCGCCTCCTCGACCACCTTCTGGTGGCGGCGCTGCGCCGAGCAGTCGCGCTCGTGGAGGTGGACGACGTTGCCGTGGGTGTCGCCGAGCACCTGCACCTCGATGTGGCGCCCGTGCTCGACGTACTTCTCGATGAGCATCGTGTCGTCGCCGAACGCGCTCAGCGCCTCGCGCTTGGCCGCCGCGGTCGCCTCGGCCAGCTCGGCCTCGGAGCGCACGATCGCGCATGCCCTTGCCGCCGCCGCCGGCCGCGGCCTTGACCAGCACCGGGTACGCGATCCGGTCGAGGTCGCGCTCGACCGTCGCAGGCACGACCGGCACGCCGGCCGCGACGGCCAGCTCGCGGGCGGCGTCCTTGCGGCCCATCTGGTCCATGACGGTCGAGCTCGGACCGACGAGCGTGATGCCGGCGTCCTCGAGGGCGCGGGCGAAGGCCGCGCGCTCGGAGAGGAAGCCGTAGCCGGGGTGCACGGCGGACGCGCCGGTCGCGACGGCCGCCGCCGACGACGGCGTCGATGTCGAGGTAGCTCGGCACCTCGCACCGCCTCGTCGGCGGCGCGCACGTGCAGCGCGTCGGCGTCGGCCTCGGTGTAGATGGCGATGACGCGGACGCCGAACCGGTGGCAGGTCGCGCATGATGCGGAGCGCGATCTCGCCGCGGTTGGCGATGAGGAGCGGGCTCGAGAGCGATCGGGCTGGACCATGGTCGTCGTCCCCTACATCCGGAAGATGCCGTAGGGGGGCGCCGGCGACCGGCGCGTTGGCGGCGGCCGCCAGGCCCATGCCGAGCACGCGGCGGGTGTCGACGGGGTCGATGACGCCGTCGTCCCAGAGCCGGGCGGTGGAGTAGTAGGGCGAGCCCTGCGTCTCGTACTGGTCGCGGATCGGCGCCTTGAACCCTCGACCTCGTCCTCGGTGGTGAGCGCGGCGTTCACCGTGGCGAGCACCGAGGCGGCCTGCTCGCCGCCCATCACCGAGATCCGCGCGTTGGGCCACATCCAGAGGAAGCGCGGGTCGTAGGCGCGCCCGCACATGCCGTAGTTGCCGGCGCCGAAGGAGCCGCCGATGACGACCGTGAACTTGGGCACGACCGAGCAGGCGACCGCGGTGACGAGCTTGGCGCCGTCGCGGGCGATGCCGCTGTTCTCGTACTCGCGGCCGACCATGAAGCCGGAGATGTTCTGCAGGAACACCAGCGGGATGCCGCGCTGGTTGCAGAGCTCGATGAAGTGCGCGCCCTTGAGCGCGGACTCGCTGAAGAGGATGCCGTTGTTGGCGACGATGCCCGACCGGGTGGCCCCACACGTGCGCGAAGCCGGTCACCAGCGTCTCGGCGTAGAGCGCCTTGAACTCGTGGAACCGGCTGCCGTCGACGACGCGGCGGATCACCTCGCGCACGTCGTACGGCGTGCGCGTGTCGCCCGGGACGACGTCGTACAGCGTCGCCGGGTCGAGGTGCGGGCTCCTCGGGCTCGCGCACCTCCCACGGCGCGGAGCCCGGGGCGGGCAGGGTGTCCACGATGCCGCGGACGATCGCGAGGGCGTGCGCGTCGTCGTCGGCGAGGTGGTCGACGACGCCGGAGGTGCGCGCGTGGACGTCGCCCGCCGCCGAGCTCCTCGGCCGTCACGACCTCGCCGGTCGCGGCCTTCACCAGCGGCGGGCCGCCGAGGAAGATCGTGCCCTGCTCCTTGACGATCACCGTCTCGTCGCTCATCGCCGGCACGTAGGCGCCGCCGGCCGTGCACGAGCCCATGACCGAGGCGACCTGCGGGATGCCGCGGGCCGACAGGTTGGCCTGGTTGAAGAAGATCCGGCCGAAGTGCTCGCGGTCGGGGAACACCTCGTCCTGCATCGGCAGGAACGCGCCGCCGGAGTCGACGAGGTAGACGCACGGCAGGTGGTTGTCGGAGGCGACCTGCTGCGCGCGCAGGTGCTTCTTCACCGTCATCGGGTAGTAGGTGCCGCCCTTGACGGTCGCGTCGTTGGCGACGACGACGACCTCGCGGCCGTGCACGCGTCCGATGCCGGTCGACGACCCCGGCCGACGGGACGCCGCCGCCGTACATGTCGGTGGCGGCCAGCGGGCTCAGCTCGAGGAAGGGGCTGCCCGGGTCGAGCAGCCGGTCGACCCGGTCGCGCACCAGCAGCTTGCCGCGGTCGGTGTGCTTGGTGCGGGCCGCCTCGCTGCCGCCCTGACGGACCACCGCCAGGCGCTCGCGCAGGTCGTCGACGAGGTCGCGGAGATCCGGGGAGTCGGGCACCCGGTCAGGTTAACAACCATTAACCTGGGCGTCCACCGGTGGGATGGTCCCGGACTTCGGTTCCGATCCGGCGTCGGCGACCCGAAGTCCGGGACTATCCCGCCGGGACCCGTACGCCAGGTCGATCGAGGTGAGCATCGCGTCGAGGGCGGCGTCGCGGTCGGCGGGCTGGAGGCCGCGCAGCGGCCCCTCGACCACCAGCACCGAGAACCCGTGGACGGCGGACCAGCAGGTGACCTCGGCGCCGGGGCGGATCTCGGGCGCGAGGTAGCCGACCTCGACGAGGTCGTCGAGCGCGGCGTTGAGCATGGCGAACGGGTCGGCGTCCCGGCCCTCCTCCGGGCGCGGGTCGGGGGCCTCGGGGTAGGCGGTGAAGACGCACCCGGAACAGGCCCGGCTCGGCGATCGCGTAGTCGACGTAGCCGCGTGCCGAGCCCGCGCAGCCGGTCGCGGGCACGCTGCACCGGCTCGGTCTCGGTGATCAGTCGCCAGCCGGGCGTCCATCGCGGCGACCAGCCCGGCGAGGCCGCGCCTCGGCGACCACCTCGACCAGCGCCTCCCGGTCGGCGAAGTGCCGGTAGGCGGCGTTGTGCGAGACCCCGACCCGGCGGGCGAGCTCGCGGACGGCGAGCCCGTCGGGCCCCTTCTCGCGGGCCGCGTCGACGGCTGCCGCGACGAGGGCCTCGCGCAGGTTGCCGTGGTGGTAGCGCGCCGTCGTCACGCCCTCACCCTACCTCGATGTTGACAGCGCCCACATCTGGGTGCATGGTTCATGTTGTCGCCGTCAACATCTGTCCCACCGCCAGGACCCAGGAGCTCACCGAGATGCCGCCCACCGCCCGCAAGCCGCTCGTCCTGCTGACCGTCTGCCTCGCCGCGCTGACGATCAACCTGGACACCACCATCGTCAACGTCGCGCTGCCCAGCCTCGCCCGCGAGCTGGACGCCGGCACGCGCGACCTGCTCTGGGTGGTCGACGGCTACAACCTCGCCTTCGCCGCCCTCGTGCTCGCGATGGGCTCGCTCTCCGACCGGTTCGGCCGGCGTCCGGCCCTCGTGCTCGGCCTGGCCGGGTTCGCGGCGAGCAGCGCGCGTGGCGGCCCTCGTGACCAGCAGCGGCGCGCTGATCGGCCTGCGCTTCGTGATGGGGGTCAGCGCGGCGCTGATCTTCCCGACGACGCTCTCGATCATCTCCAACACCTTCACCGAGCGCCGCGAGCGGGCCGCGGCCCTCGGCATCTGGGGCGCAGCCGTGGGCATGGGCGTCGCGCTCGGCCCGATCACCGGCGGCCTGCTGCTCGAGCACTTCTCCTGGCCCAGCGTCTTCTGGGCGCTGATCCCGGTCGCCGTCCTCACCCTGGTCATGACGCTGCTCTTCGTCCCGGAGTCGCGCGACCCCGGCGTCCCGCCCCTCGACCTCCCCGGCCTCGCGGTCTCGATCGCGGCCCTCGGCACGCTCACCTGGACGATCATCGAGGCGCCCGAGCACGGCTGGACCAGTGCCACGACGCTCGTCGGCTTCGGCGTCGCCGCGGTGCTCGTCGCCGCGTTCGTCCGCATCGAGCGGGCGGTCGAGCACCCGATGCTCGACGTCACGCTGTTCCTCGACCGGCGCTTCAGCGCAGCCTCCGGAGCCGTGACGATCGCCTTCTTCGCGCTGTTCGGGTTCATCTTCCTGATCACGCAGTTCTTCCAGTTCGTCCGCGACTACTCCGCCCTGGGCACCGGCTTGCGCATCCTGCCGGTCGCGATCTCGATCGCCGTCGCCTCGGTCGCGGGCGGGCTGCTGGCGCCGCGGCTCGGCACGAAGCGGGTGGTCGCCACCGGGCTCGCGCTGCTCGGCAGCTCGTTCCTGTGGATCTCGTTCCTCGACGTCGACGTCGACTACGCCACCACGATCGTGCCGCAGATGGTCCTCATGGGCCTGGGCCTCGGGCTGGTCACGACGCCGGCGACCGAGTCGATCCTGCAGGTCCTTCCCCCCTCCCGTGCCGGGGTCGGCTCGGCCGTCAACGACGCGACCCGCGAGCTGGGCGGCACGCTCGGCGTCGCGGTGATCGGCTCGCTGTTCTCCTCCCTGTACGGCAGCCGCCTCGTCGAGCTCCTCGACGGTCGGGTCGACCCCACCACCCTCGCCGAGGCCGGCGACTCCGTCGGCTTCAGCGACGCGCTGGCCGCGCGGGTCCCCGAGGTCACGGCCGCGATGAACGAGGCGTTCCTCGACGGGCTGTCGGCCGGCTGCACCGTGATCGGCCTGCTGTGCCTGGGCGGGGCGCTCGCCGCCCTGGTCGCCCTGCCCGGCAACCGCTACGACCCGCTCGCCGAGGGCGCCCTGGTGCCCGAGAAGGTCTGAGGCGCGGCCCTGGCCCCCGCCGTGGTCCGGCGCCACACTGGGGCATGTCCCGCCGCGCCACGGTCGCCCTCCTCGCCCTCGTCGTCCCGCTGCTCGCCGCGCCGCCCGCGACGGCCCGCCCCGGGTACCTCGACGACCACGTCGTCCACGCCGGGCAGCCCGGCTACGACGCCGAGGTCGTCACGACCCCCGGTGGCGTGACGTTGGCCGTGTGGGCGTCGGGGCCCTACGGCGACCGGGAGCTGACCTACGCCGTCCACCGGCCAGGCCGCGCCTGGACCAGCGCCCGTCCGGTCGCCGACACCCACGTCGACCTGACCAGCGACTCCCCCGAGCTCGACCTGGTGCTCGACGGCACCGGCCGGGCCACGGCGGTCTGGTCCCGCACGGGCACGTCGACCGCGGTCGTCACGACGGCGACCTGGACGGCGTCCCGCGGCTGGAGCACGCCGCTCGACCTGACGGCGGACGGCGACGGCGCCCGCTACGTGCACGTCTTCGCCGACCCGGACGACCGGGTCACCGCCCTCTGGTCCGGCCCCGGAGGACTCGTGACCCGCGACCGCCCGCCGAGCGGCTCCTGGGGGCCGAGACGCTCCGTGCCGGGCTCCGCCCCCTCGCAGGAGGCCGACGTGGCGACCGACGCGACGGGCCACCAGGTCGTCGTCTGGTTGCAGAACGACGGCGTCGACCCGGACGTCGACCACAAGCGCGTTCGCACGGCGCGCCGGTCCGGCCCGTCGGAGCCGTGGAGCACCGCGACCTGGCTCGTCCCGGTGGGCAACGACGTCTCCGACGTCCACGTCGAGACGGTCTCGGACGGCGCCGTCGCGATCTGGCGCAACCGCACGAACGGCGACCTCGAGGCCCGGCGCAAGCCCCCGGGCACGAGGGCCTGGCAGCCGGTCCGGGCGATCGGCAACGACGCGGTCGGCGTCTACGTCGACTCCAGCGCGGCCGGCCTGCTCACCGTGGTCGTCGAGCGGTCCGACCCCGACCGGCAGCTCGTCACCCGTCGGTACCGCGACGGCACGTGGGCGCCCCGCGAGCTCATCGCCACCGACGTCGACTCCTACCGCACCGCCCTCGACGTGTCGCGCAACGACCGTGCCGGGGTGCAGTTCCGCACCACCGACGGCACGGTCTGGACCTCGAACCGCACGGCCAACGGCTGGACCGACCCGCACGAGCTCGGCCTCTCCCAGCCCGGCCAGGTCCAGGCCGACGGGGTCGGCGTCGACGACCAGGGCAACCTCGTCGCCCTCTGGAACGCGGCGGCGACGGCCGACCTGACCGCGTCCGTGCTCGACGCGGGGCGTCCGGTCACGCGCATCTCGCGGCTGGCCTTCAGCCGCAGCACCGGACGGCTGCGCGTGGAGTGGGGGGCGTCCGACCGCTGGTCACCGATCACGGGCGTGACGGTCGAGCTGCGGTTCGCGAAGCGCGGTGGGGGCTTCAGCCCGTGGCGCTCGTGGCCGCGGCCGTACACGCTCGCCTCGCACGCCGCGACGGCGACGGTCGCGAAGGACAAGCGGTGGTGCGTCCACGTGCGCACCACCGACGGCACCGGTTCGTCGTCCCGCTTCGTGACGAGGTGCACGCCCCTGCGTCGTTAACGGTCGCTAACCTGGCCCCATGACCACCGAGGCCGCGCCGCCGACCCGGCGCGAGCAGATCCTCGGGATCGCGGCCGAGCTGTTCGCCGCCCGCGGCTTCCACGGCGTCTCGGTCGCCGACCTCGGCAGCGCCTGCGGCATCTCGGGCCCCGCGCTCTACAAGCACTTCGCCTCCAAGGACGCCGTGCTGGCCGAGATGCTCGTCGCCATCAGCCAGCACCTGCTCGCGGGCGGACGCGAGCGCGTCGACGCGGCCAGCGACGGCGGCGACGCCGTCCGCCGCCTCGTCGACTTCCACGTCGACTTCGCCCTGCACCAGAAGGCCCTCATCGTCGTCCAGGACCGCGACTGGTCCTCGCTCCCCGACGACGCCCGCGAGGAGGTGCGCCGCCTCCAGCGCGAGTACGTCGACCTGTGGGCCGCCCAGCTGCGCCGCCGCGACGCCTCGCTCGGCCTCGACGCCGCCCGCGCCCAGGCCCACGCCGCCTTCGGCCTCATCAACTCCACCCCCCACTCCGGCAAGCTGCCCGCCGACGCGATGCACGACCTCCTCGCCGAGATGGCGACCCGCGCGCTGCTCGGCTAGCCGCCTGCGCTGTGGTGGTCGCGGCGGCCGGCACGGCCGTGGTGGTCGAGGTGTAACCGCACGAGACCCCCGAGACCCCGGCACCCCTTGACCTCACCAGGTTTCGAGACGCTCGCTAGCGCGAGCTCCTCAACCACCGTCGGAGGGTCGAGGGCCGGCACGCTGTGGTGGTCGAGGAGGCCGGCACGCTGTGGTGGTCGAGGAGGTCGGTCACGACCGTCACGAGACCCCCGAGCCGCAAGGACCCCGGCACCCGTTGACCTCACCAGGTTTCGAGACGCTCGCTAGCGCGAGCTCCTCAACCACCGTGGGGGAAGGCCGGCACGCTGTGGTGGTCGAGGAGGCCGGCACCGCCGTGGTGGTCGAGGAGGTCGGTCACGACCGTCACGAGACCCCCGAGCCGCAAGGACCCCGGCACCCGTTGACCTCACCAGGTTTCGAGACGCTCGCTAGCGCGAGCTCCTCAACCACCGTGGGGGAGGGCCGAGCGCCCTGTGGTGGTCGAGGAGGTCGGTCACGACCGTCACGAGACCCCCGAGCCGCAAGGACCCCGGCACCCGTAGACCTCACCAGGTTTCGAGACGCTCGCTAGCGCGAGCTCCTCAACCACCGTGGGGACCTCCCGCCAGCGAGCTACTCAACCATCGAGCGGGGAACCGCCTCTGCTCAGCGGCCCGTGGGGACGACGTCCCCGAGGGTGACGGAGTCGATCGACCAGACCTCGCCCGGCGGGCGGCTGAGACGCCACTCGGCCTCGACGTAGTCGACGAACGACCCGTCGGGCGGGACGACGCGGTACAGCGTGGTCACCGCCACCTCACGAGGCGTGCCGAGCGGGCCCTTGACCGGCAAGCCCTCTGACGCCCTCGACCTTGACGTCGAGACCGCCCGTCGACCTCGGCGATCGCGGGGTCGTTGGTGAGGGCCAGCGCCTCGTCGCGCCGTCCGTCGTTGAGGAGATCGGTGAAGAGCAGCACCACCTCGTCGGGACCGGTGCGCGGCGTGGCTTCGGGCAGGGGCGGAGCGCCGCCTGCGGTGACGATGCGGTCGACGGCCGACTGGGCTCCGCTCCCCAGGACCCGGTAGGTGCCCGAGCCGTCCACGGACCAGTAGCCGCAGTCGCTCCACGTGGTGCCGACGTCGCCCCAGGCGTTCACGCCCACCAGCTGCAGCTGCAGCGTCGCCTCCTGGCAGGCTTCCTCCTCGATCTCGAGGGACGGCCCGTCCGCGAGATCGGCGGTGATCGCACGCACGTCGTCGTCCGGGACCGGGGCGCACTGCCACGTCGACGTCGACTCCGTGTCGGTCCGCCGCCACCGCAGGACGGCGTGCTCGACGTCGAGGCTGGTCGCCATCGGCGAGGTCCGCGGGAAGTTGGTGCCGGGCCCCGGGCAGTCGACGGCGGTGCCGCCGGGCGGTGTCGAGGAGGCACGCTGCTCCCGCAGCAGCCGGAGGTACTCCGTCCACAGCCGCTCCGGGTGCCCGCGCGGCTCCCCTGCGCCGCGGAGGTCGTGGCAGCCGTAGTTGTGGCCCTCGACCACCCGCTCGGTCCCGTCGGGGTAGCCGAGCACGAGCCAGTACGACAGGCCCAGGTCGGAGGTGCACACGCCGCCGTTGTCGAGCGGTGGCAGCTCCTGCAGCGTCCGCTCGAGCCGGTCGACACCGACGACGAGGGCGTCGGCCGGTGGGGCGAACCCGAACGAGGTGTTCGTGGGGCACGCGCGCGCCACCACAGCGCCCTCCGGGAGCGGTCCCGTGCTGGTCGGGTCGACGTAGTCCTGGCCCCGACGGTAGGGCGTCGGACACTCGACGTCGGTGACCGGCTCGACGGTCGGCGACCGGCTCGAGGTCGACGTGGGCGCACTGGGGCCCGCCGTCGGACCCGAAGAACCCAGCCCGGCGACGGTCAGCGTCACGGCTGCCACGGCGACGGCCGCACCGGCTGCGACCAGGCCGGTGCGACGCCGACGGTTCCGGCGTGCCCGGGCCAGCACGGACGACGTCCGGCCGGGTACGGCGGGCGGGTCCGGAACCAGGTCGCTCAGCTCTCGGCCGAGCTCGTGCGGGTCGCTCATGACTCCTCCTCGTCGGTGGCGAGAGCTGCGGAGGCGCGCAGGGCAGCGAGCCCGCGCGCGGCCTGGCTCTTCACGGTGCCGATGCTGATGCCGAGGAGGTCCGCGGTCTCACGCTCGGTGCGGTCCTCCACGTAGCGCAGGACGACGACCGCGCGCTGCCCGCGGGGTAGTCCGGCCAGGGCTGTGAGCAGGTCGCGCCGCAGGTCCGGGTCGCCGCCCGCCGGCGCGGTGCCGTCCGGCAGGTCGGAGGCCGGCCGCTCGCCGTTCCAGCGGCGACGCCACCACGCGGCGTAGGTGGTGAACAGCACCCGGCGCACGTAGGCCTCGAAGCCGCCGGGGTCGCCTATCCGCGACCAGTGCGGCCAGCTCTTGGCCAGCGCCGTCTGCACCAGGTCCTCGGCCCGGCCGCTGTCGCCGGTGAGCAGCCAGGCGCTGCGCCACAGCGCGTCGCCCCGTGCGGCGACGAACGCCTCGAACCCGTCGGGACCGTCGAGCGCCGCCTCCTCGCGCACGTCGGTCACCTCGCTCACGTCTCCTACAGCGGTTGGGGGGCGGCTCAGGTTGTCATGGCCCGCGGAGGTTCCGGATCGACCGCGGGCGCGCGACGGGCGGGTTACCGTCACCCGGTGCACCATCCCTTCCCGGCGCGACGGCTCGGCGCTGCGAGCGTGGCGGCCATCCTGGCGGTCGCGGGCCTCGTCGCGACGACGGTCGCCCCGGCCTCGGCCGCGCCGGTCAACGAATGCTGGCCGAGCGACAACGGCAACCCCGTGATCGACTCGTTCACGCTGAGCACCGACGCCGTCGACGTGACGGAGACCAGCCAGCAGGTGTCGATCGAGGCCGAGGTGCACGACGTCGGCGGTCCGGGTCCAGCGACGGGAGTGGCCACCGTGCTCGGGCTCATGGGTCGCGACGGGGCGAAGTCCTGGACGTTCGTCAGCTATCGCCTCCGACGTGACGCCGACGGCACCTGGCGGGGGGCGGTGACCATCCCGAAGGGCGCACCACCAGGCGAGTGGTTCGTGTACTCGGTCCAGGCCGTCGACGCCGAGAACAACCAGGTCCTGGTCGACGAGCACGACGTCACGCCTGACCTCGACCGCTACTTCACCGTGACCTCGGTCGAGGACGCCGTCGAGCCGGAGCTCGTCTCGCTCGACCTGTCCCGCACACGCGTCGACACCCGTCGCCGGGCGCAACGCGTGGCGGTGTCGGTGCTGGCCACCGACGACAACTCCGGCGTCGCCTCGGGGCACGTCACCGGCAGGTTCACGAGATCGGGGGCCAGCGCAGCGTCGCACGTCGTCAGCACACGCCTCGTGCGCCGCGGCGACCGACTCGTGGGCGCGTTCCGCGTCGCTCGATGGCTCGGCAACGGACGGCTCCGCCTCGACGACCTGGTGATCCGGGACGGCGCCAACAACGCGGTCATCTACGACGAGACCGACCTCGACAGGCCGCACGTCGAGCGCGACGTCGTCGTCCGGTCGCGGACCCGACCGGCCACCGAGCACGTGGCGCCGCGGCTCGTCTCGCTGCGCCGGCAGCCGGGCACCCTCGACGTGCGCACCGGACCCGACTCGATCACGTTCACGGTCCGTGCCCGCGACGGTGGTTCGGGCGTGCGGTCGGTCATGGTCAGCGCCCAGCGGGTCGCCCCCAGCTTCGAGCCGCCGTACTCGACCACCCTCTACTACGGCTCGGTGGGACTGACGCTGGTCCGCGGTACCCGCGCCGACGGAGTGTGGCAGGGCGCGCTGCGGTTCGGCCCGTGCCGCGTCGGCCGGGGCAGGCTGTTGCTGCTGGTCTCGATGGTCGACGCCGCCGGCAACCAGCGCGACACCTACGACGACGACTCCGACTCCGAGGTCTACGACGGAAGTGTCGAGGTGCTCGCCTCCGACCGCTCCCGGCCGACCCTTTCCGCCGAGGTCGACCGCGCGGCCGGTCTGCTCGAGGTCGACTTCAGCGAGGACGTCAACGGCGTGAGCACCACGAGCCTGCCGGTGATCGAGTCCCGGTACCCCGAGGACGACGCCACCGTTGCCGGCACCTGGACCTGCCTCGGCAGCTCGGGCTCACCGCAGGACTGCCTGACGGGTGCGGTGCGCACCGCCACCTTCGCCTTCACCCCGCCCGGGCCCGACGAGCCGTACCGGACCCACGTGCTGCGACCCAACCCCGACACGGTGCTCGACCTGACCGACCTCGCAGGTAATCCGGCCGAGAGCTCCGGGGTCGTGGCGTTCACGAGGTTCGTGTACGGCGTGCAGCCACGGTGGTCGAGGTTCTCGCGCGGGAAGTGAGTTGCCGTGTCGCTGCGGGGGTCTCGTGACGGCCGTGACCGGCCTCCTCGACCACCACGGGCGGAGCCGTGTCGCTGCGGGGGTCTCGTGACGGCCGTGACCGGCCTCCTCGACCACCACGGGCGGAGCCGTGTCGCTGCGGGGGTCTCGTGACGGCCGTGGCCGGCCTCCTCGACCTCCACGGGGTCTCGTGACGGCCGTGGCCGGCCTCCTCGACCACCACGGGGTCACAGCAGGTGGTCGACCGGGCCCTCGCCGTCGAGCGCCTCGAGCACCCGCGCAGCGCGGGCGGCGGCGTCGGCGGCGGTGTCGAGCAGCGCCTCGTCGACGTCGTCCCCCTCGACGACCGTGCGGGCGTGGAGGCGGGCGAGCAGGTCGTCGCGCGGCAGGCCGCGCAGGTGGAGCAGGACGAGCGGGTCGGCGTCGACGAGCCACGCCACCTGCGAGAGCACGGCGAGGGCGTGCGGGCAGGGGTCGAGCCAGCCGACGCAGGTGCAGGTGGCCTCGAGCTCGGCCCCGTAGGGCAGCAGCTCGACGCCGGCCTCGTCGGCGTGCTCGACCAGGTCGTGCGGCAGGTCGCCGGCGAGCAGCGAGGCGATGCGGCCCGACTCCGCGGCCACCACCTCCACCACCGCGGCGATGCTCTCCGGCTCGAGCACGGGCAGCCGGCAGTCGACGGTGAACAGGCCGTGCTGGTCGCTCACGGCCGCGACCACGCGGCCGACCGTCAGCGAGATGCCGCCGACGGCCCCGGAGCGTGCGAGCGCCCGGCCCACCCTCAGGTCGCCCTCGGCGTAGGCCGCCTCCTCGACGGCACGCACCCACGCCTTGCCCCACCACGTGCTGGCGCGCGCCGCACCGCGACGGGCGACGAGGGGCGGGTGGGCCACGACGGAGGCGTTCACTCGCGCAACGTCACCAGGTCGCGCAGCTCGGCGTTGCTGAGCTCGGTGAGCGCGGCGTCGCCGTTGCCGAGGACGGCGTCCGCGAGCGCCCGCTTGCGCGCCAGCAGCTCGGCGATCCGCTCCTCGACGGTGCCGCGCATGATCATCCGGTGCACCTGCACGGGCCGGGTCTGCCCGATGCGGTAGGCGCGGTCGGTGGCCTGCTCCTCGACGGCGGGGTTCCACCAGCGGTCGAGGTGGACGACGTGGTCGGCGCGGGTGAGGTTGAGGCCGGTGCCGCCAGCCTTGAGCGAGAGCAGGAACACCGGCACGCCACCGTCCTGGAACCGCGCCACCATCGCCTCGCGCTCCCGCACGGGCGTGCCGCCGTGCAGGAGCTGGAGCGGCACGCCGCCCTTGTCCAGGTGGGACTCGACCAGCCGCGCCATGGCGACGTACTGGGTGAAGACGAGCATGGCGCCGTCCTCGGGCACGACCGTGCCGACCAGCTCGTCGAGCAGGTCGAGCTTCTGCGACCGGCCGCCGAGCCTCACGACGCCCGACTGCTTGAGGAACTGCGCAGGGTGGTTGCAGATCTGCTTGAGCCCGGTGAGCATCATCAGCACCAGGCCGCGGCGGGTCTCGGGGTCGGCCCGCTCGATGCGCTCCATCGTGTCGCGGACGAACGCCTCGTAGAGCACCACCTGCTCGCGGGTGAGGGTGAGCGGGTGGTCGGTCTCGGTCTTGGGCGGCAGCTCGGGCGCGATGCCGGGGTCGGACTTGCGGCGCCGCAGCAGGAACGGCCCGACGAGGTCGGCGAACTGGCGCGCCTTGCTGGGCTCGTTGCCCGACTCGATGGGGCCGGCCCACGCCTTGCGGAACGCGCCGCGGCTGCCGAGCAGCCCGGGGATCGCCCAGTCGAGGATCGCCCAGAGCTCGGTGAGGTTGTTCTCGACCGGCGTGCCGGTCAGCGCCACGCGCGCGGCGCTCGGGATGGTGCGCAGCGCCCGGGCCGTCGACGACGCGGGGTTCTTCACGTGCTGGGCCTCGTCGGCGACGACGAGGTCCCAGGCGACGTCGGCCAGCACCGCCGCGTCGCGCCGCATCGTGCCGTAGGTGGTGAGCACGAAGCCGCCGTGCCGGACGGCGGCGTCGAGGTCGCGCGAGGTCCCGTGGAAGCGCCGGACGTCGACCCCGGGCGCGAACCGGTTGATCTCGGCCTCCCAGTTGCCGAGCAGGCTCGCCGGGCAGACCACGAGCGTCGGCTCGGTGGGCGCGCGGTGCAGGTGCAGCGCGATCACCGTGATCGTCTTGCCGAGGCCCATGTCGTCGGCGAGGCACGCGCCCAGGCCGAGCGAGGTGAGGTCGGCCAGCCACGTGAGGCCGTGGCGCTGGTACTCGCGCAGGTGGGCGTGCAGCCCCTCGGGCGGCTCGACCGGGTCGCGGGTGGCCGCGCCGAGGAGGCGCTCGCGCACCGCGAGCAGGGTGGCCCCGACCACCACCGTCGCCTCGACGTCGGGCGTGACCTCGGTGACCCCGGTGAGCGTGGAGGCCAGTGCCTGCACGGGTTTCACGTTCCGGATCAGCCGCTTGCGGGCCCGCCGGGCCACCGCCGGGTCGACGACGTGCCACGCCCCGCGCAGCTTGAGCACCGGCGAGGCTGCCGCGGCGAGCTGCTCCATCTCCTCCTCGGTGAGCGGGTCGCCGTGCAGGGCGAGCTGCCACCTGAAGCTGAACAGCGACTCGGTGCCGAGCAGCGGCTGGTTGAGCGGCTCCTCGCGCGCCGCGCCGGCAGCGCCCTTCTTCGTCGCGACGTCGAGCACCGCCGACGACGACAGCAGGTCGTGCCCGAGGCTCTTGGGCCACAGCACCTCGACGTCGCGCTCGGCCAGCGCGGCGACGCCGTCCTCGAGGAGGCTGACGATCTCGTCGGCGTCGAGGGTGATCTCGTCGGGGACGCGCAGCGCCAGCAGCCGGTCGAGCACCGGCCAGACGTCGGCCGCGCCGCGCAGCGCGATGCTCGCGTGGGTGCGCGCGCGGTCGCCGAAGCCGTGGTCCTCGCTGGTCCCGGTGAACAGCACGGCGGCGTCGCACACGTGCATGGCGTCGCGCTCGTCGTGCACCTGCAGCACCACGCGGACGGCGCCCGAGACCAGCTCCTCCTCGTCGGCCTCGACCCGCAGCGACAGCCGGACGAGCTGCGGCAGGTCGGCCGCCGAGCCGACCGCGCGGTGGCGGGCGATCCGCGCCTGGAGGCGGTCGGTGAAGTCGGCGGTCACGGCCGGGCGCCGCTCCGGCACCCGCACGGCGGCGGACGGACGGCGAGTGGCCACCGGAGCGCTGCGCGGCATCGTGTCGGCGACCGCGTCGAGCACCTGGCGCACCACCGTCTCGGTGCGACGCGCGTCGAGCTCGTCGCCGGCCCGCGCCCGGGCGAGCAGCCGCACCCGCTCGGCGTCCTCGCGGTCGAGGGAGACCTGCCAGCTGGCGTCGTCGTCGGCCGGACGGAACTTGCCGGCCGCGACCAGCCGCATGCCGAGCAGCACCGCGCCCGCGAGCAGGCCGACGCTGGGGTGGACGTCGTCGCGCCCGCGCGCCTTGGTGAGCACCGGGAGGGCCGCCCGCATGGGCAGCTCGATCGTCCGGCGGTCGTCGCTGAACTCCACCACGCTGTCACGCGGCGGCGACGCCGCGCGGAACGTGGCCACGCCGGTGACGGGCACGAAGCTCACGTCGCGAAGGTACTGCGGGGTCCCGACACCGACCCCGCGATGGTCGAGGTGCCGCGAGGGAGGAACGACCGAGCGGCCTCGAGACCTGGTGAGGTCCGTGCCTCCCCGCGCCGTGGCCAGGCAGGCTCGCCGGGTTTCGAGGCTCCGCCCTCGTTCCTCGGCTCGGAGCACCTCAACCAGCGTCGGGGTGCCGCCGGGGGGCCTGTGGATGAGCCCAGCGGGACGACCGCGATCGGGTGCACCCTCGATCGCATGACGACGACCGACGAACCCGACCGCCCCCTGATCCGCACCCAGGCCGACCTCGAGCGCACCTGGCGCCACCTGGTCGAGCCCCGTGCCGCCGAAGGCAGCCTGGGCCGGCCGAGCATCTGGATGATGCTCATCGACGCCGACGACCGGCCCTTCCCCCACCTGGTCGAGGTGGCCGAGTGCCCCGTGCCACCCGAGCCGGACGACGCCCGCGGCTTCGCCGAGCTGGCCGACGACCTGCTCGACGAGCACGCTCCGGGTGGCCGCTGGGCGATGCTGCTGGTGCGAGCCGGCACCAGCACCGTCACCGCGAACGACCGGGCCTGGGCGCACGCCCTGCTCGAGGCGTGCCGGGCGCAGGGGGTGGCGACCGACGTCCTGCACCTCGCGACCGACGGGGTCGTCGTCCCGCTGCCCTACGACGAGCTCGCGCTCCCGGCCTGAGCGCGGCGGCTACCGCGCAGTCGCGAGCACCCGTGCCGCGGCCGCCGACGCCTCGGCGACCACGTCGGCCGGGACGACGTCCGGGTCCTGCCAGGTCGCGGGGTCGGCCGGTGCCGGCTCGAGGTCCGCGAGGTCGCCGACCACGTCGACGCCCAGCGACCGGACGCCGTCCAGCCAGGTCGCCGTCAGCTCGCTCACCCAGCCGTGGTGGGCCGGCGGCAGCTGCACCCGGGCCGAGCTGCGGCCGAGGAGGTCGGCGACGACCAGCTTGGTGCACGGCGTCGTGGAGCGCGCCGCCGCGACGGGCGGGGGCGCCGATCCGCTCGTTGACCTCACGGAGCACCTGCGCCTCGCGCAGGCCGACCGCCTCGTTGCTGTGGGCCGCCGGCGCCGGCATCCAGGCGGGGTCGAGGCCGGCCGCCTCGGCGAACCGCGCCCAGAGCAGGCCGCGGTCGCCTCCCTCGGGCGGCAGCGTCACCAGGTGCACGCGCGCCGGGTCACCGGTGGCCGCCGCCCAGCGCCCGAGGACGCGCGGCAGGTCGTAGGTGCGCATGGGGCCGAGGTTGCCGTTGCGGGCCCGCTCGAGGTGCGTGGCGAGCGTCGCCGTCTGGCCGTGCTTGAGCCCCTCGAGCCAGCCCGAGACCAGCTGCCGGCCGAGGTCGCGCGCGGTGTAGACGACGTCGGTGACCGCCAGGTCGCGCACCGCGAGGGCCGCCTTGACCTCGTCGGCGCGCGAGAACGCCTCGTCGCTCGCCACGACGCGGGAGTAGTGGGCGCCGACCAGCGCCACCAGCTGCTCCCAGCGGCCGTCGGTGTAGTCGCGGCCGCGCCCGAGCCGCACCTCGGTGAGGTCGAGCGCGGCGCGGAAGGTCGCGTTGGCGGGCGGCGACGAGGATGCCGTAGCCGGCGAGCGCCTCCGCGTTGCGGTGCAGGCGGCTCTGGACGTGGGTCGTGCCCGCCTTCGGCGCCCCGATGTGCAGCACCACGCGTCCGGTCACGCCGTCATCCTCGCAGCGCCGCCGCGCTGTAACTCAACGTCCGGCCATGTACCTGACCGTCACCGGGGGTCAGGTACATGCGTGGACCTTGAGTTACAGCTGGACCCGCCCCGTGATCGGGGGCAGGTCGGCCAGGGTGACGATGCCCGGGGGCGCGGCGACGACGCGGGGGACGGCGTTGGTGACGGGCATCGCGGTGTAGATCATGCCGAGGTCCATGAAGCCCTCGCTCCAGTCCTTCGGCGGCAGGCAGTGCAGCACGGTGCGCATGTTCGGGACGCCGAACACCTGGATCACGTGCCCGTGCTGCAGCGGCTTCGGCGGGGTCACGTGCGACCCCATCGTCCAGTTGAACCCGACGCTCACCACGTTCCTGTCCCCCACCCAGCCGCGGTGGTACCCCATGACGCCGCCGATCGTGCCGGCCGGGATCTGCATGAAGCCGAGGTCGGAGTCGCCGGTGGCGGCGGTGAACTCGACGTCGAAGGTCAGCCGGTCGAGGGTGACGCCGAGCGCGTCGGCCATCATCGCCGCCGACTCGGCGAACACCTCGCTCTCGCGGCGCACCGACTCGGCCAGGCCGGGGGTGTCCGGGGCCTGGGAGAAGCCCATCGCGGTCTGCGTCTCGGCCGACTCGTACGTCGAGCAGTCGACCGACTCGGTGATGCGGATCTCGTCGACCCGCTCGCACGACCCGCTCAGCGCCATGCCCACGAGGTTGGTCATGCCGGGGTGGGCGCCGCTGCCGAAGATCGTCGACTGCCCCGTCTCGCACGCCGTCGCGGATCCGGTCGAGGTCCTCCGGGGTCTGCTTGCCGCCGGTGATCCACGCCGCGCTCGAGCACACGTTGATCCCGTTCTCGAGCAGCGTCACCAGCTCGTCGATGCTCGGCCACAGCGGGTTGTAGCAGCAGGCGTCGGGCTTCAGCGCCACCAGCGCGTCGATGTCGTTGGTCGCCAGGACGCCGGTCGGCTCGCGACGCGTGGCGTCGCCGACGAGGTCGGCGGCGTCCTTGCCGACCTTGTCGGCGCCGTGGGCGTAGACCCCGACGAGCTCCATGTCGGGGCGGTCGATGATCGCGCCGAGCGACCGCCGTCCGATGTTGCCGGTCGTCCACTGGATCACGCGCAGGGTCATGGTCGAACGGTAGAACGTGTTCTAGTTCTGCGCAAAGGTCGGTCGGAGTCGAGGAGGCCGGCACGCCCGTGGAGGTCGAGGAGGCCGGTCACGCCCGTGGAGGTCGAGGAGGCCGGTCACGGCCGTCACGAGACCCTGGTGCGGGTCACGGCTGGCGGGACAGGATTTCCGGCTCGGTGGTCTCGTGACGGTTGCTGCGCAACCTCCTCGACCCCCACCGAACCCGCGCAACCTCCTCGACCCCCACCGACCGTCAGGACCCGCCGAGGTACGACGGCGGAGCGGGCGGCGTCCCGTGGGCGGGCGTCCCGGACGACGGGGTGGGCGGGGGCGTGTAGGTCGAGGACGGCGGCGGCGTCGACCCGCGCGCGGCCCGGACCGACCGCAGCCCGGCGAACCCGAGCACCAGGCCACCGGCGACCGCGGCGACGGCGCCCCACCAGGTGGGGTGCTCGACGAGGATCACGGCCATCGCGACCGGCACCACCGTCACGCACATCGCGACGACGAGGATCCGGTAGCCGACGGCGTCCGTGAGCTGCGCGAGCACGAGCCACATGAGCACCAGGGCTCCGGCCAGGGCGAGGACGACGTACACGTCGTTCTCGAGGTCGTTGACGAAGTCCATGTAGTAGTCCGCGCCGCCGTCGTCGTCCCCGAGCGCCACCGGGCTGGCGAACCCACCGAAGAACCCGAAGAACCCGGACGCCGACAGGATGAGGAAGAACCCCAGCACCGCACCGAAGCCGGCGGTCACACCGACCACGACGCGGGCCGGTCGCAGCGGCGCCGCCAGCACCGTCACGCCGACGACGAAGACCGTCACCACCAGGGCGCCGACGATGGTGAAGCTGCCCTCGTTGGAGTCGAACACGTCGACGTCCTCGACGGCCTTGATGTAGACGAAGAGCAGGCCCAGCACGGTGGTGAGGGCCGGCGCGGCGCTCGGCGCGGCGAGGTAGCCGAGCACCCCGAGGGCGGCGATGACCCCGCCGACGAGGTACTCGATCTGGTCGACGTCCTCGAGGCCCACCGCGACCATGAGTCCCGCGGCGACGCCGCCGAACGCGAGCGGCCAGGAGGCGAACGCCCGCCCGAGGTCGCGGTCCTTGACCGCGCCGCGGCCGAGCACGCCGACGAGCAGGAGGGCGGCCGTCGCGCCGAGGCCGACGGCGTAGTTCGACCAGTCGAGGTCGCCGTCCTGGCGCGTGTAGACGGCCGAGATCACCACGGCGGTGACGAGGAGCCCGACGCCGAGCGCACCGAGCGCGGCGTCGAAGCGCAGGCCGGAGGGCCGCTTCAGGCCAGGTGCGGTGCCGGTCGTCGGCGGCACCTCGGAGGGCAGGGGCGTGCCGTAGGCAGTACTCATGCCCCCGAAACTAACGCCGCGGAGCCCTCAGGTGAGGGAGGGCAGCACGTCGCGCGCCACCGCCTCGAGCACGCGGACGTCGCCCTCGTAGGGCAGGTCCGGGCGGGGCCAGTGGGTCACCAGGTCGGTGAAGCCGAGCTCGGCCGCCCGACCCGCGACCTCCTCGAAGAACCCCACGCTGCTGAGGGCGAAGCGGCCGGAGTCCTCGACGTTGGGGGCGGCGTCGGTGAGCAGGTAGCGCGGCACGGGGCCGCGACCGCTCGCCTCGAGCGCCTCGTCGAAGGTGGCCACCGACCGCGCGAGCTCGGCGAACCAGCCGTCGACGGAGTCGGAGACGGTGCCCGTGGTGACCCAGCCGTCGGCGGTGCGGGCGGCGTACCGCAGCGAGCGCGGACCGTTCGCCGCCACGAGCAGCGGGGTGCGGCGCAGGGGCGGCAGGGTCCGCGCGTCGGACGCCGAGAACCACCGGCCGCGGCTGGTCACGTGGTCGCCGTCGCGCAGCGCGACCAGCAGGTCGACGAGCTCCTGGAACCGGTCGACGCGCTCCCCGACGCTCAAGGACTCCAGCCCGAGCACGGTCGCGTCGAGGTTGCCGCCGGTCCCGACGCCGAGCAGGAAGCGGCCGTCGCTGAGGTCCTCGAGGGCCTGGGCGTCGCGGAACAGCAGGTACGGGTGGCGGAAGTTCGGGCTCGCCACGAGGGTGCCGAGCCCGATCGTCGACGTCACCTGGGCCGCGGCGCCGAGCACCGGGGTGGACGTCGTCCACGGCGAGTCGGGCAGCCCGCCCCACACGAGGTGGTCGTAGGTCCAGGCGTGGGCGAACCCCATCGCCTCGACGGCCTCCCACCGGGGCCGGGCCTCGGCCCACGGCAGGTCGGTCAGGATCGTGATGCCGACGCGCACGTCAGGACTCCTCGCGTTGGTGACGGTGGCCAGGGACTCGTGCCGTTCAGGCACGACGCGCACCGGAAGGATTCCAGCACGATTCCCGAAGCCTCTCGTGCACAGTGGTGCCATGACCATGACGGACACCGCGTCGCCCGAGCCGGACCTGGCTCGCGCGGTCGACTCCGAGACCGGGCAGGTCGTCTACGTGACCCCGGCCCTCACCCTCGCCGACCGCTGACCCCGTCGCCCGCGAGCGGCGGCCACGGCCCGGCTGGGCCATGGCGCGCCATGCTCGCAGGGGCTCTACTGGCGGGATGACCCGCTACCTGCCCCGCTCCGCGCCCGCCACCCTGCTGCTCGCGGCCGCCCTCGTGACCTCGGCCGCCGGCGGCGCCGTCGCCGGCGGCATGATCACCGGCGCCCAGATCAAGGACGGCACCGTCTCCACCAGGGACGTGAAGGACGGGACGCTCAAGAGCGCCGACCTGTCGGCGCCCGTGAAGGCCAAGCTCGGGACGGTCCCGTTCACGGCCGTCCAGAGCATGGGCCAGCCCGTCCCGCCGGGCTCGGCCATGTCGGTCGAGGTCGTGTGCCCCAGCGGGACGGTCGTGATCGGCGGGGACGCCGTGGTCGAGGTTCCGGCGGACGCCGTGCTGCAGGACTCCGGCCCGCTCGACGGCGGCGACGTCGGCTGGTTCGTGACCGTGGGCAACACCGGCGGCACCACCCAGCTCGTGAGCGCGATCGCGCACTGCGCCAACCTGGGCTGAGCAGCGCTACCGCTCGACGGCGAGCACCAGGGGGAGGACGGCGTCCGCGCCCCGCTCGCGCAGCGCGACGGAGGCCCCGGTGAGGGTCCAGCCGGTGACCATCTGGTCGTCGACCAGCAGCACGCGCTTGCCCTCGACCGGCGCGTCGAGCTGCAACGAGAACCGGCGTCCGACGACCGCGACGCGCTGGGCGGAGTTCATCGCCCCGCGGCCCGGCTCGATGTCGGGGTCGACGATCGCGTAGCGCCCGATCACCGGCTTGTGCAGGAACGCCGACAGGTTGCTCACCAGGTCGGCGCCGAGAGCGGGGCGCGACGCCGACTCGACGGCGACGATCCCGTCGACCTTCGGCCGCCAGTCCATCAGCACCTCGACGAGGGCACGGGCGAGCGAGTCGGGCACCGGGCCGTCGCCGGCGCCCGCCGCGAACAGCGCGCGCAGCGTGCCGCCGTGACCGAGGTCGGTGAGCCGGGCGATCGCGCGGCCCTCCTCGGCACCGACCACCTTGCCCTTGAGCCCGATGCCCATCGCGGCCAGGCCGGTGGGCCACAGCTTGCGCGGCTCGACCGGCACGCCGGGGCGCGCCAGTCGCTCCTCCGCGGCGTCGACGGCCTCCTGCGACACCACGGCGTCGAGGGCAAGCCCGCCGCAGTTGTCGCAGCGGCCGCAGTCGACCGCCTCGGGGTCGTCGAGCTGCTCGCGCAGGTAGCGCATCCGGCACTGGTCGGTGGCCAGGTAGTCGAGCATGGCCTGCTGCTCGCGCTCGCGGGCCTCGCGCACCCGTCGGTAGCGCTCCTCGTCGTAGGACCAGGGCTCCCCCGTCGACTCCCAGCCGCCGCGCACCCGCCGCACGGCGCCGTCGACGTCGAGCACCTTGAGCATCTGCTCCAGGCGGGTGCGGCTGAGCTCGACGCGGGTCTCGAGGGCCGGCGTGGACAGCATGCGCCCCTCCTCGGCCAGGACCTCGAGCGTCTGGCGCACCTGCGCCTCGGGCGGGAAGGTCAGCGAGCCGAAGTAGGCCCAGATGTCGCGGTCCTCGAGCGCGGGGAGCAGCACCACCGTGGCGGAGTCGCCCGGCGCCAGGCCGCGGCCGGCGCGGCCGACCTGCTGGTAGTAGGCGACCGGCGACTGCGGCGCCCCGAGGTTCACCACGAAGCCGAGCTTGGCGTCGAACCCCATGCCCAGCGCGCTGGTGGCGACCAGCGCCTTGACCTCGCCGTCGATGAGCGCCTGCTCGAGCGCCAGTCGCTCCGTGGTCTCGGTCTGGCCGGAGTACGCCGCGACCCGGTGCCCGCGCGAGCGCAGGTAGTCGGCGACCTCGCGGGTGCCCGCGACGGTGAGGCAGTAGACGATGCCCGAGCCGGTCTGCTCCTCGAGGTGGTCGGCGAGCCACGCCAGGCGTTGCTGCGCCGTCCTGAGCCGGACGACGCCCAGGCGCAACGACTCGCGGTCGAGGGAGCCGCGCAGCACCAGGGTGTCGCTCCCGAGCTGCTCGGCGACGTCGGTGGTGACGCGTGCGTTGGCCGTGGCCGTGGTGGCCAGCACCGGGATGCCGTCGGGCAGCTCGCCCAGGAGGGTCCGGATCCGCCGGTAGTCGGGGCGGAAGTCGTGGCCCCAGTCGCTGATGCAGTGCGCCTCGTCGACCACGAGCAGGCCGCACGTGGCGGCCAGGCGCGGCAGCACCTCGTCGCGGAACCCGGGGTTGTTGAGCCGCTCGGGGCTGACCAGCAGGACGTCGACCTCACCGGCCGCGATGGCGCGGTGGGTGGTGTCCCAGTCCTCCAGGTTGGTGGAGTTGATGGTGACCGCGCGGATGCCCGGCCCGCTCGGCGGCCGCGATCTGGTTGCGCATGAGCGCCAGCAGCGGCGACACGATGACCGTCGGGCCGGCGCCCCGGGCCCGCAGCAGCAGCGTGGCGACGAAGTACACCGCGGACTTGCCCCAGCCCGTGCGCTGCACCACGAGTGCGCGGCGACGCCCGACGGCGAGCGCCTCGATCGCCGTCCACTGGTCGTCGCGGAGCACCGCGTCGTCGCGGCCCACCAGGGCGCGCAGGTGGGCCTCGGCCTCGTCACGGACCCCTCGGGGGTCGCCCGCTCGCACCTCGGGGGAACCAGGGGTGGCGGCGACGCTCATGCGCCTTGTCTACCAGCGGCGGCCGACAGCCCCGGACGCTCCTCCACAGGGCCGGGTGCGCGCGGCCGGACCCCCGTCATCCATCCGTCACGTTTGCCGAAGGTTTCTCGAACCCGGCCGTGGCAGGTTGCCGACATGCGCCAGACCACCACACCCCAGAAGGCCGTGACTCTTCACGAGCTGCCGCTGCCCGGCTCCGTCCCGGAGCCCACCGACGACCGCGACCGCGTCGTCTTCGTCACCAACGCCATCCGCCGCCGCGGCGGGCTCCGCACGCGCTCCGACCAGCACCGGCCGGTGCTGGCGGCGGTCGTCCGCTGACCCGCCGGCGCTGAGCGAGCGCCCGGGCCGCTGCGCCGTCGCTCAGGCGGCGGGGCCGCGGCCCCGGACCTCCTCGACCGACTCCATCGCGGCCCGGAGGTCGGCGAGCCAGTCGTCCTCGTGCTGGCCGACCAGCCGGACGCACCACGCGAGCGCCTCGGAGCGCGACTTCGCCACGCCCGCGGCGACCAGGGTGTCGAGCACCTGCCGCTGCGGCTGCCGCAGCCGGGTCATCACGGGGGCCGAGACGTGCGTCCACAGCTCCTCGTGCCCGCCCAGCCGCACGCCCCACGACACCTTGCGCTCGAACCGGTGCTCGGCCTCCCGGGCGATCGCGATCCGCGCCTCCCGGGTGTCCTCGCGGAAGGCCCGGGCCCGGCCCGTGCGCGCCTCGGCGCGCTCGGCGTCCGAGGCGTCCTCGGGCACCGGCACGTCGTCGATCGTCAGGACGACGACGACCTCGTCGCGGTCCACGCTCACGTGCGCGGGCTCGCTGGTCCACTCACCGGGCAGGCGGCCGGTGAACCAGCCGCGCACCCGCTCTGCTGTCTCGTTTGTAATCATGTAATCAACGTTACAACCCAGGTCAAGCGCGGTAGGCGTCGTCGCGGGTGCTCGACAGGCGTGCCGGACCGGCTCCGCCTAGGGTGCCCGCATGAAAACCCGACTCCTGCCCACCTCCGTCCTCCTCGGAGCCGTCCTCCTCGCCGGGACCGGCGGTGCCGTGGCCGGCTCCCTGGTCACCAGCGCCAAGATCAAGGACGGCACGATCCTCGTCAAGGACCTCGCCCCGCGGACCCGCAGCGAGCTGCAGTCCGTCGGCGGGTACAAGCGGATCAGCAAGACCGTCAAGGTCGACGCCGGCGAGGGCGACAGCCTCGCGGTCCTGTGCGGGCTCGAGCGCGACCCGCTCTCGGTGAGCGCCGGCTGGCTCGACTCCGACAGCGCCGACCACACCTACCTGCGCAGTGAGCTGGTGGAGCACGGCGCCCTGGTGACCTACCAGAACTACACCGCCGACGACGACCAGCTGGTCATCGACGTCGTGTGCGCGCGGACGACGAGCTAGCGGGCGGCTACCAGATCCGGACGCGGTCGGCCGGGTCGAGCCAGAGGCCGTCGCTCTCGCTGGTCGCGAACACCTCGTGGAACTCGTCGAGGTTGCGGACGATGTTGGCGCGGAACTCCGGCGGGCTGTGCGGGTCGACGGTCAGGAACTGCTGCTCCTGCTCGGCGCGGCGCTTGGTGCGCCACACGAACGCCCAGTTGAGGAACAGGGTCGCGCGGTCGTCGTCGGTGACCTCGACGCCGCGGCGGGCGCAGCTGATGGCGTAGGCCTTGAGCGCGATGGTGAGGCCGCCGAGGTCGCCGATGTTCTCGCCGACGGTGAGGGCGCCGTTGACCTTCTCGCCGGGCAGCGCACGCGGCTCGAAGCCGTCGTACTGCTCGATGAGGGCCTTCGACTTCAGCTCGAAGGCGGCCTTGTCGTCCGGCGTCCACCAGTCGTTGAGGTTGCCGGCGCCGTCGTACTGCGCGCCCTGGTCGTCGAAGCCGTGCCCGACCTCGTGGCCGATCACGGCGCCGATGCCGCCGTAGTTCTCGGCGGGGTGGGCGTCGGGGGCGAAGAACGGCTTCTGCAGGATCCCGGCGGGGAAGCAGATCTCGTTGGTGCCTGGGTTGTAGTAGGCGTTGACGGTCTGCGGGAGCATGAACCACTCGTCGCGGTCGACCGGGCTGCCGATCTTGGCGAGCTGGCGGTCGGTCTCGAAGGCCGACGCCGCGTGCACGTTGCCCAGGAGGTCGTCGCGGCTCACCGGGAGCGCGGAGTAGTCGCGGAACCGGTCCGGGTAGCCGATCTTGGGCCGGAAGGTCGCGAGCTTCTCGTAGGCGCGCTCCTTGGTGGCGTCGGTCATCCAGTCGAGCTGGGCGATGGAGCCGCGGTAGGCCTCGAGCAGGTCGTCGACGAGCTCGTCCATCAGGGCCTTGCTCGTGGGCGGGAAGTGGCGGGCGACGTACTCCTTGCCCACCGCCTCGCCGATCGCGCCCTCGACGAAGCTCACGCCGCGCTTCCACCGCGCCCGGAGCTCCGGAGTCCCGTTGAGGGTGCGGCCGTAGAAGTCGAAGTTGGTCTCGACGAAGTCGTCGGTCAGGTACGCCGCCGACGAGCGCAGCACGTGGCTGAACAGCCAGGCCTTCCAGTCCGCCAGCGGGACCTCGGCGAGCACCGTCGAGAGGTGCGCGAAGAACGAGGGCTGTCGCACGCAGACCTCGGCGATGGTCTCGCGGTTGCCGCCGAGGTTGGTGACGTAGGCGTCCCAGTCGAAGTTCGGGCACAGCTCGACGAGCTCGTCGCGCGTCATCAGGTTGTAGGTCTTCTGGACGTCGCGCGTCTCGGCGCGCTCCCAGTGGCCGGCCGCGATCTTGGTGTCGATCTCGAGGATCGTCTGCGCCGCCGCGGGCGCGTCCTCGTGACGACCCATGCCGAGCAGCTTCGTCAGGTAGCCGACGTAGGCCTCGCGCTTGTCGGCGAACTTGTCGTCGGTGTAGTACGACTCGTCCGGCAGCCCCAGCCCGCCCTGGTAGAGGTTGACGATGTAGCGGTCGGAGTTCCGGTCGTCGTTGTCGACGTAGGACCCGAACAGCCCGTGCCCGCCGATCCGCTCGAACTCGCCCAGGAACGCCGCCAGGTCGCGGACGTCGCGCAGCCCGGCCACGGCGTCCACCAGCGGTCGCAGCGGCTCGGTGCCCCTGGCGTCGATCGTCTCGGTGTCCATGAACGAGGCGAACAGGTCACCGATCTTGCGGGAGTCCTCGGCGTCGAAGCCCGACGACGGGTCGGCCGCGAGCGACTCGATGATGCCCTTCACGTGCGTCTCGGCCTCGTCGGCCAGCTGCACGAACGGGCCCCAGCTCGAGCGGTCGCTCGGGATCTCGACCGTCTCGAGCCAGCGTCCGTTGACGTGGCCGAACAGGTCGTCCTGCGGGCGGATGTCGAGGTCCATGCCCTCGCGGGCGTCGTCCAGGATGCTCACGCGCCGACCTTAACCTCCGCACCTGAGGGCGTACGGTCACGCCATGACCCTCAACGTCGTCGCCACCATCCCGATCGACCCCGCACGCGCCGACGAGGCCGCGCCCGCGCTCGCCGCTCTCGCCGAGGCCTCCCGCGCCGAGGAGGGCTGCCTGCGCTACGACGTCTTCGCCTCCGCCTCCACGCCCGGTGTCTTCGTGACCGTCGAGGAGTGGCGCTCGCAGGAGGACCTCGACGGCCACATGGGCCAGCCCCACGTGGCGAAGGCGTTCGAGGTCGCCGGCCCGCTCATCGTCGGCGACATCGCGATCCACCCCCTCAACGCCTTGTAGGGGAGCCGTGGGGATCGAGGAGGTTCCGCTAGGAACCGTCACGAGATCACCGCACCACGTGCCGTGGGGATCGAGGAGGTTCCGCTAGGAACCGTCACGAGATCACCGCACCCCGACGCCCGACCCGTTCAAGCGGCGTTGGGCGCGCGGGGTCGGGTCCGAGTGGTGGCCCGGCGGGAACGACGCGGGTGTAGCGGTCACGTTCGACGACGTGTGGTGGTGGATGCCACACCGGTCTGCCCGTGACGGGGTCGATGGCCACGGTCCAGGGGGTGTTGTGGACGATCGTGTGGTGTCGTCGGCACAGCAGGATCAGGTTCGACAGGCAGGTCATGCCGCCATCAGCCCAGTGGACGATGTGGTGGGCATCGCAGGCGTAGTGGGGTGTGCGTGCAGCCGTTGAACGCGCAATGTCGGTCGCGGAAGACCAGGGCGTTCCACAGCCCGGGGGTCACGAGGCGGTGTGCGCGGCCGACGTCGAGGATCTCACCGTCGGGGCCGAGGATCACCCGGACGATCTCGGAGTCGCACCCCAGCCGCCGCACGGCCGCGATGGAGAGCCGGTCACCGGAGAGCAGCTGCACCGTGACCACGCCGCCGCGGCTCGGCTCGGTGTTCGGGTTCGGGCTCGGCGCTGACGGTCCCGGCGACGGGTACCAAGACGGGGACTGAGGCGGGACGACGGTCTCGGGCTCGGCAGGCACCTCGGGTGCGGCTCGGGTCCGGGTGCTGCCGGCTCCGGGCTCGGTCGCCGGCACGCCGGGCTCATCACCGGCCACGTCGGCCAGTCGTCGTCGGCGTCCGGTCGTCGGGCACGTCGTCGGGGAGGTCCTCGGCGTTGACGGCGACGAAGAGCCGGGTCTTGGTGCCGTGGCTCGACGGCAGGAACGTCGCGGCGGAGGCGCGTTCGCAGAGCTCGACCAGGGCGTCCCAGGTGCGGGCGCCGTGGTCGCGGGGGTCGCGGCCGTCGTGGGCGCACACCGGTTCGGGGCACCCGGGGTCGAGCCGACGGCCGTTGTGGTCGCGTTTGCGGAACAGGTCGGGGTCACCCCCGCAGGCACCCGGTTCGGTGGTCTTGGGTGCGGCGAGCGGGGCGAGGGTGGTTTTGACCAGCTCCCACTCCTCGACACTGGAGAACCCCTTGATCTTGACCCCACCACGACCATCGGGGGTGCCGCCGAGGAACCGGGCACCATGGGCACCGCGTTCCTGCTTCTCCTTGCCGGTGTCCTCACCGACCCGGGTGCCGTCGGGGTCGATGGTGGCGACGACGTCGTCGAAGCGGCGGTCGAGGTCGGTGGCGTTGACGTGCTCGGCAGCGACCATGCCCAACCATCGCGGTCGTGGCCTCGGCGCGAAGCTGTTCGTCGCGGGGCAGGGTCGTGACCTGCCGGACGATCGCACGGGCCTGGGGGAGTGAGACCGTCCCGGCCTCGAGGGCGGCGGCGAGGTCGGGGAGGTCGGCGACCTGGGTGGCGAGCCGGACCAGTCCGCCGCCGGTGCCCTGGTGCCCACCCGTGACGTGGGTGAGGAAGTCCTTCGCGTTGGCCCACCCGAGCTCACCGGCGGCACCGGTGGCCTCGAGCAGCCCCGCGGCGGTCGAGCAACGCGGCCTCACCGTGCCGCACCGCCCGGGCGACCAGCGCGGTCACCGCCGGCAGGTCAGCGACCGGCACCGAGGCCCAGTCGATCTCCCGCAACCGTTCAGCCGCCTCGAGTGCCACCGACACCGGATCGTTCGGGCGACGGTCAGCTTCCGGGTCGGGCAGACCCGCGGCGGTCGGCTCCGCGGTGCCAACGAGCACGGTGGCCGACGGCGCCGACTCCTCGACCGCACCCGCGGTCTCAGCGCGCCCGGTGTAGGTGTCCTCGGTGCTGCCCGCCGGCAGCGCGGTGTCCGCGAGCTGGCGCTGCCAACCCCGAGCCGCCTCTGCCGAGAGCTCCATACCGACGTCCTGACCTTCCGAGATGCGGGCCCCAATGCCCACTGATCACACCGTAGAGGCACCCACTGACAACCAATGTTGAGCAGTTCGGGGCTCACCTCCAGGCAGGATCGCCGCACTGCGACGAGTCCAACTGCGACCACCGACAATGCTTAGTACCGACGGACCGCGGATCCGAGACCTGGCCGTTTCCGCCGCATATGGGGCAGCTTGCGACCGACGGCAGCCGACTAGAGAGCGGTCCTTCAAGGCAACCCGATCGACGCCCGAGCAGTAGCGGCAAGCGCGAGGTCGACGCCGACGATCTCGCCCCAGCGAGCACGGGTCGCTCCGCCCAGGGTGCGCAGGACGTCCAAGGTAGGGCTCCTCGTGGGCGGTCGGGAGGCCCCGTCGTAGCCACTGCGCCACCCGAGCGCGTGCAGGAGGTCGCCGATCTCGTCGGCCCACTCCTCCGCCGGCGCGCCGCTGGCGACCACGGCCAGTGCCATCCAGCCCGACTGGCGGTCGCCGTCCTTGGTGCCGAGCGGGAGCCGCTCGACGATGTGCTGCAGGAACCTCTGCGGATCCTCATCGGCACGCGCGGCCGCAGCGGTCGGGCTCAGACGTCCCTTGCGGACGCTGACCAGACCCAGCGCGCGGGCCGCGTCGCGCACCTGGGCGACTGGTGGGGTCAGGTCCTCGCGGTTGGCCTTGCCGATCCACCAGGCCGTGATGCCGCTCCGCTCGGCGAACTGCTCGACGGCTGACGGCGGCAGGTAGCCGGCGCCGGTGAGCCTGACGCCCTCACCGACGACGTCGAGGAGGATCCGGAGGGTCTCGGTCAGCCTGGCCGCGTCGTTGTCGGTCACCTCGGTCGTCCCGTGGCTGAGCGGGCGTGCCAGGACGTCGTGCAGCAGCCGGACGCCGCGGTGCTCGAGCTGGTCGGCCAGCGCGCTGAGCTCCCCTTCCACCGCGACCGGCTCGGAGAGCGTGGCAGCAAGCGCCGCGTCCGCCCTGTCGACGCTGAACCGGTCGGGATCCCAGCCCGGGGGGAGCCAGTCGTACGCGGCGGCGGCGTCCTCGAACGCGTCGGGCAACAAGTCCTTCTGGTACCCGCTGCGGACCCAGGCCGCCAGCTCCTCGTAGCCACCGAGCCCACCGCAGTCCTCGGGCGGGCAGGCCAGCTCGCCGCCGGTGCAGCGGGCGGGGGCGGGCGGCACCTCCAGCACGTCCTCGACCACCAGCTCGTGCTCCCAGCCGTCACCGAAGTCGTACTCGTACCAGAGCGCTTCCCCCGGCTGGGAGACGAGCTGGTCGAGCCGGACGTCGTCCTCGAGCGTGCCGTCCTCGCCCTCGTCGAGGTCGACGGCCGTGACGAAGGACGGCGACGAGTAGTCGCCGCCCGTGCGGAACCGGTGCAGGTGGCTGTTGCTCCAGCCCATCACCGCCTGGATTGCGTGGTGCACGAGCGGCAGGGTGAGGTCGCCGGGCAGCTCGACGCGTCGCCAGACCGGCGGCTCGGTGTCGAGCAGCTCCAGCCGCAGCCGGAATCCCCGGACCGCCGCCGGGACGGGGAGCAGGGACGGAGCGTCCCTGGCGTCACGTCGCTCGACGATGCTCGACACTTGCCCACTCACCAGGCCCGCCAGCAGGGCCTCGTGCTCCTCGGGACCGGCTCCAGCCGCTAGCTGCTTCGCCAGGCGCTCGGCGTCGGACAGGTCAGGCACGAGCGACAGTCAATCACCGTGCACGAAGGCGTCGCCGTCGAGCACCGGGACGACGTCCGTGCCGTCGAGCACGGCCGCGGTCCACACGTCGCTGGCGAAACCGCGCTCGACGAGCTCGCGGCCGGAGGCGCAGTCGAGCAACGACTCCTTGAGCGTCGACCTGACCGACCTGAACGCCTCGACGGCCACCAGCGCCTCGGGCGAGATGTCGACAAAGCGACCTGTCGACGTCATGGCGGAGAGGACCGCGCCGGCCCCCCACAGGTCCTCGACGGCCGGGCGGAGGGACCCGTCAGGCCAGCGCTCGCCCGCCGCGACGACGGAAACCCGTGCGCCGTCAGGGATCCAGGTCGCGACGGCCGTGGCGTTGAGCAGGGAGGCGCCGACGACGGTGGCGCCCGAGCCGGCCAGCTGGAAGGAGATCGAGGAGCCGTTGGGGGACGGCAGCACGAGGCGCTCGGTCTCGACCCGGGCCCCTTCGCCGCCCGGCTCGAGCACCGGGTAGGCCGCGGCGATCGACGACGGCGACAGGCTGACGCCGCGGCGCCACGACCGGGCCTCGAGCCGGCCGACGGCGAGGACGGCGTCCCGCTCCTCGGCGTACGCCGCGGCGCCCTCGTCCTTCCACGGGTAGGGGTAGACGGTGATGCCGCGCGCGAGCGCGACGCACAACGTGGTGGTGAACGACAGGACGTCGACGACCACGGCCACGTCGCAGCCCTCGACGATCGCGGCCGCACCAGTCGGTCCGGTCTCGAACCGGATGGTGTACGCGCCCTGCCGGTGCTCGGGGTCGAACGCGTCGGCGACGTCAGTCACGCATCCTCACCACGGACTTGCCGAGCGTGCGGCGCTCGTCCATGTCGACGAGCGCCTGCCCGAAGTCCTCGAGCCCGTAGACCCGGCCGATCGGCGGCTTCACCGCGCCCGCCTCGATCATGGGGACCAGGCGGGTCCACTGCTCCTGCATGTAGGTCGGGCGCCGCATCGCGAACTCGCCCCAGGCCGCGCCGCGGATGTCGATGTTGTTGAAGAGCAGCCGGTTGACCTTGACCTCGGGGATGCCGAGGCCCGACGCGAAGCCCAGCACGAGCAGCCGGGCCTGGGGGGCCATCGCGCGCAGCGAGTCCGTGAACGCCGGACCGCCGACGATGTCGGCCACGACGTCGACCCCGACCCCGTCGGTGAGCTCCTTGACGGCGTCCTTGAAGCCCTCGAGCAGGACGACGTCGTCGGCCCCGGCCTCGAGCGCGGTCGCCTTCTTCGCCTCGGTGCTCACCACGCCGATGACGCGGGCGCCCATGCCCTTCGCCACCTGGATCGTGGCCGTGCCGAGGCCCCCGGCCGCGCCGTGCACCAGCACCGACTCGCCCGGCTGCAGGTGACCACGCTCGTGCAGGGCGAACTCGGCGGTGAGGTAGTTCATCGGCAGCGCCGCGCCCTCGTCGAACGACAGGGTGTCGGGCAGCGCGAACACCCAGGTCGCCGGCACGGCGGCTCGCTCCTGCGCCCCGCCCACGCCGGCCACGGCCGCGACGCGCTGCCCGGGCTCGAACCCCGGTCCGCTCACCACGGTGCCCGCGACGTCGACGCCGAGCGAGAACGGCGGGTCGGGCTTGAGCTGGTACTCGCCCCGGCTCAGCAGCAGGTCGGGGAACGAGACCCCGACGCGGTGCACCTCGATCAGGACGGCCTCGGGACCTGCCTCGGGCTCGGGGACGTCGTTCACGACGACGTCGAGCGGACCGGTGAGCGTGACGACCTGGGCTGCGCGCATGCCGCCATCCAACCAGCGCCCCATCCGCGCCGTGCTTCCGTGCCGAATGTCGACGTGCGCCCCTCCGACCGCCTCAGCGCGATGCTGATGCACGCCTCCGCCCGGTTCACGGTGCGCTACGGCGACGAGCTGAGGTTCGCCGGCGAGGAGCTGCCGCGTCCGCGGACCCGGCGCATCCCCACCCGCGACGGCAACGTGCGCGTCTTCGAGCCACGGGAGCCCCGGACGCCCCGGCGTACGTCCACTTCCACGGCGGCGCCTGGCTGATGCGCTACCCGCAGATGGACGACTGGTGGTGCCGCTACGTGGCCGCCACCGCCGGGTCCGCGTGGTGAACGTCGACTTCCGCACCGGGCCGTACGTGCCTACCCGGTCGCCCAGCGCCAGTGCCACGACGTCACCGCTGGCCATCGCCGCACGACGTCGCCGGTGGTCGGTCGGCGGGTTCTCGAGCCGGGGGCGGGCTGGCGGCGTCCGTGTGCCTGCAGGCCCGCGACCTCGGGTCGTTCACCCGCGGCTGCAGGTGCTCGGCGTGCCCGCCCTCGACCTGGCCTCCGACCTGCCCGTCGGCGCCGGGATGATCTCGCCCCAGCTGCGTGGCCTGGTGCGCCGCGTCTACTTCCCCGACCCGGCCACCGCTGGGAGGGCTACGCCTCACCGCTGCTCGCCCACGACCTCTCCGGCCTGCCACCCGCCATCGTGCTGACCGCCGAGCGCGACACGCTGCGCCGCGACGGCGTTCGCTCGTCGAGCGGCTGGGCGAGGCCGGCGTCGACGTCGGCCACGACGTCACCCCCGGGTGCCGACCACTACTTCCTCACCGCAGACCCCGGCCGCGCCGGACCACGATGGCGTGGGTGGCCGAGCAGGGTGCGGCTCAGCCTGAAGGCGCGCTGGTGTTCACCACATGTCAGGCGGGTCGGCG
>CAWHNR010000035.1:0-125543 GCA_963830575.1 uncultured Actinomycetota bacterium | reverse complement strand
CACCCTCCTGAACGCGATCGCCGACGGCACCTTCGGGCTGATGAAGCGCCCCGCCGACGCGGGCCGCGGGCCTCGACGGCGTGGCCCGCAAGTCGAGTGCCTACTACAACCCGGCGACCGAGATCCTGGAGCGAGGCGCAGTAGGCGATGCAGCGACCGTCGGTCGATGCCCGTACGGCGACACCACCGGCGACGGGATGGTGCAGCTCAGCTTCACCCTGCCGATGCCGCACTCCAAGGTGGCCGAGGGCTCGGCGATCCAGCTGGCCAACAAGATGGGCATGGACCCCGCGCTGCGTGGTGCACGCCAAGCCGATGGGCCCGGACTTCACGTTCTTCGTCGTCTACGGCCGGGTCAACCACGTCGTCGACCCCAGCACGGTCGAGGTCGTCGAGCGCGACTACCCGCTGCTGACGCCCAAGGAGGTCAACGCGGCCGTCAAGCGCTCGCTGCGGCGCCGGCTGACGGTCGTGGGGGCCTGCATCGGCACCGACGCCCACACGGTCGGCATCGACGCGATCCTCAACATCAAGGGCTTCGCCGGCGAGAAGGGCCTGGAGTACTACCGCGAGCTCAAGGTCGTGAACCTCGGCGCCCAGGTCTCGGTGCCCGCAGCTCGTCGAGCGCGCCCGCGCGGAGAAGGCCGACGCCGTCCTCGTCTCGCAGGTCGTCACCCAGCGCGACGCCCACCTGCTCAACACCCGCGAGATGTCGGCGGCGTTCCGCGAGTCCTACCCCTCGGACAAGCGCCCGCTGCTGATCGTGGGCGGCCCGCGCTTCGACGAGAAGATGGCCGACGAGCTCGGCGTCGACCGCGTCTTCAGCCGCGGCACGACGCCCGGCGAGGTCGCCTCGTTCATCGCCCACCGGCTCGCCCGGACCCGGCACGAAGGTCGCCTGACATGACCGCAGACCCCGCCGTCGTGGGCACCCGCGTCGTGCACCGCCGCTACGTGCCGTACAGCCACGCCCACTACGCCGGCAACCTCGTCGACGGCGCCTACAGCCTCGGCCTGTTCGGCGACGTCGCGACCGAGCTGTGCATCCTCACCGACGGCGACGAGGGCCTGTTCGCGTCCTACTCCGACGTCCAGTTCAAGGCGCCGGTGCGCGCCGGCGACGTGCTCGAGGTCACGGCCGTGCTGGTCCGCGCCGGCACCCGCTCGCGGCTGATGGAGTTCGCGGTCCACGTCGTGGCCCGCGGTGCCGCCACCGACGAGCAGCCCGGGCGCGGCCGAGGTGCTCGACCCGCCGCTGCTGGCCACCACCGCCACCGGCACCGTCGTCGTCCCCGCACGCCCGGGCCCGACTAGCACCGATCCGCGGCGCGTCGCCGACGACACGCCGCGCCGAATGACTATTTCGAGTGACTATTTCTGGCCTCGGGATCGCGCGCTGACCTGCGGATTTGCGCGTCGCCGCAGGTCAGGGGCTGGTTGACACCTCCGGCGTCCGGCGAGAGTCTGTGCGCCGTCCGCTCGTGCAGGTCGTGGCCGGCGGACCGACGTCCGAGTGGCCGTTGTCAGCAGGTGTAGCGCCAACATCGTGCCGACATGGTTCGCGGAGGTCGGTCCGCCCCGCGAGAGCGACACGGGAGGGTCCACCCGCGCCCCTAGACAACGACCCCGTCACGGCAGCCAGTCGTGGCCGGGGACGGCCGAAGGTCGGGTCGGATCCTCCCGGAGCCCTGCAGGTGCCGGGCGCGGCCGTAGGTTTCCCCTTGTGCTGCGCCGGATCCTCGTCGCGTCGCTCGCCGGGGTGGTGCTGTCGCTGGCCTACGAGCCGGTCGCGATCGCCTACCTGATGCCGCTCGCGCTGGCGGCTACGCCGTCTGACCACCCGCGGGCTCCGGGCGCGCGCCGGCTTCGCCGTCGGGCTGGCCTTCGGGGTCGGCGTTCTACTTCGTGCACATCTACTGGATGAGCCCGTCGATCGGCGCGCCCGCCTGGCTGGCCCTCGCCGGCATCGAGGCGCTGTTCTACGGCGCTCCTGGGCGCGCGTGGCGCCGGTGCTGCACCGGCTGCGCGTCTGGCCGGCCTGGCTGGCCGCGGCGTGGACCGCGATGGAGACGGTCCGGATCGAGTGGCCCTTCAGCGGGATGCCGTGGGGCCGGCTCGGCTTCGGCGTCGTCGACACCCCGCTGGCGCCCGCGCTGGCCTACGTCGGCGTCAACGGCGTCAGCCTGCTGGTCGCGCTGCTCGGCTTCCTGCTCGCCCGCGCTGCTGCTCGCCGCGCGCGGCGACGAGCGGCTGTTCGCCGCGGCCGCCGCTCGTGCGGGTCACCGCGCTGCGGCGTGCTGCCCTCGCTCGTGCCGTGGACGCTCGCGACCACCGACCGGGCGACCACGGTCGCCGCCGTGCAGGGCAACGTGCCGGGCCGCGGCGACGACGTCCTCTTCGACGTCGAGCAGCTCACCCAGAACCACGTCGACGCCACGGTCGAGCCTGGCCGACCGGGTCGCCGCGGGCGACGCGCCGCAGCCCGACTTCGTGGTGTGGCCGGAGAACTCCACCGCCCGCGACCCGTTCGAGGACGCCACGATCAACGCCGGCATCACGCCGCGGCCGCCGCGGCCGATCGGCGTCCCGTCTGGTCGGGGCCATCGTCGACGCCGGCGACGACCACGTCCTCAACCAGGGCATCGTGTGGGACCCCGAGACCGGCGCGGGGGACCGCTACGCCAAGCGGCACCCCGTGGCCTACGGCGAGTACATCCCGCTGCGCAGCCTCCTGCCCGACAGCCTGGTCACAGTCGGGCAGCTCGCCGGATCCCGCGCGACATGCTCAGCGGCAGCCGCGAGCACGCCGCTGCCGTCGCCGGGGTCGCAGGTCGCCGACTCGATCTGCTTCGACATCGCCTACGACGACGGGCATCGACGCCCAGGTCGACAACGGCGCCGAGCTGCTCGCCGTGCAGACCAGCAACGCCAGCTTCATCTTCACCGACCAGATCGAGCAGCAGTTCGCGATCACCCGGGCCCGCGCCATCGAGACCGGCCGTACGTCGTGGTGGCGGCGACCAACGGCGTCTCCGGCGTCATCGCCCCCGACGGCTCGGTCGTCGACCGCACCGAGCGGCGCACCCAGGACGTCGTCGTCGAGACCGTCGACCTCAAGCCCGGGCACCACCCCCGGGCATCGGCGTGGGGCGAGGCGCTGCGCGTCGCGACCCGGCCTGACGCTGCTCGGGTTCCTGCTGGGCCTCGTCGTGCGTGCGGGAGCGCCGGGCGCGCCGCGGCGCCGACGGCCGAGCGGTCCCGACGACCGGCCGCGACCGCCGGACCGCACGAGGACGCCGCACGCCGTGAGCGACGCCGAGTGCGGGTCGTGATGGTGCTGCCGACCTACGACGAGGCCGCACAACCTCGCCTGGATCGTCGGCCGGCTGCACGCGGCCCAGCCCGAGCGTCGACGTGCTCGTCGTCGACGACCAGTCGCCCGACGGCACCGGCGACGATCGCCGACGCGCTCGCGGCGGCCGACCCCCGGGTCCACGTGCTGCACCGCACCGCCAAGGGCGGCCTCGGGGCCGCCTACCTCGCCGGCTTCGCCTGGGCCCTCGAGCGCGGCTACGACGTGATCGGCGAGATGGACGCCGACGGCTCCCACCAGCCCGAGCAGCTGCACCGGCTGCTCGACGCGCTGCCCGGGCGCCGACCTGGTGATCGGCTCGCGCTGGGTGCCGGGCGGCCGCGTCGTCAACTGGCCGCTGCGCCGCGAGCTGCTCTCGCGCGGCGGCAACCTCTACGTCCGGCTGCTGCTCGGCATCGACGTGCGCGACGCGACCGCCGGCTACCGGCTCTTCCGCCGCGCGCACCCTGGAGAAGATCGACCTCGACCAGGTCGCGCTCGACCGGCTACGTCTTCCAGACCGACATGGTCACGCCGCACCCTGCACGCCGGGCTGGTGGTGCGCGAGGTGCCGATCGAGTTCGTCGAGCGGGTCCGCGGGCGAGTCGAAGATGAGCGGGGCGGTGGCCACCGAGTCGCTGCGCCGGATCACCGCGTGGGGTCTGCGCGAGCGCCGCGAGCAGGCCGTGCGGCCGTCGCTCGCGCCGCCGGCGCTGACCGCGCACCCGACCTAGACTCGCGGCAGATCGGCCCGACCGCGCGTCGTCAGTCCGCTCGCGTGGGCTGCTGTTCGTCGCGTTCGTGGTCGTCCCGATCGTCGAGATCTACGTGCTGATCCAGGTCGGCCAGGTGATCGGCGCCGTGGTGGACGATCGCGCTGCTGGTCGCCGACAGCATCCTCGGCAGCTGGCTGATCAAGCGCGAGGGCGGCCGGGCCTGGCGGGCGCTGCGCACGGCGCTCGAGAGCGGCCGGATGCCGGCCACCGAGCTCGCCGACGGCGCGCTGATCCTCATCGGCGGCACGCTGATGCTCAGCCCGGGCTTCGTGACCGACGCGTTCGGCATCCTGCTGATCCTGCCCGTTCACCCGGCCGCTGTTCCGCCGGCTGCTGGCGCGGCGTCGTCACCCAGCGCCTCGCCGTCGTCGGCCCGCTCGGCGCCGGCCCGGTGGCCGGACCGGCGGCACCGGGCCCGGACGCACGACGCCCCGGACCAGTGGTCCGGGGCGAGGTGGTCGAGGACTAGCGCGGTCGAGCGATCAGGCGGTGGCGCGGGCCTTCTTCTTCGAGGCGGCACGGTGCAGGTGGGCCGGGCCGATCTCGCCGCCGCGGAGCAGCTCGAGACGCTCCTTGAGGATGTCCTCGAGCTCCTTCTCGGAGCGACGCTCGAGCAGCATGTCCCAGTGGGTGCGGACCGGCTTCTCGGCCTTCTCCTCGCGCTGATGCCCGAGGTGCTGAGCGCCTCGGCGCCGCAGCGGGGGCACTCCCAGACCGCCGGGACGTCGGCCTCGACCGACATGGTGATCTCGAAGTCGTGACCTTGCTGGCAGCGGTAGCCGACCTGCTGACGGGCGGCGAACTCGATGCCGCGCTCGTCCTCGAAGCTCTGACCACCCAGTCGTGCGCCACGCAGTGTGCGCTCTGCCATGAGGCACCTCCAAACCATGTGTGCGTGGACGTGCGAGGCGGGCGGGACGCCCGACTCTTGTCGGTCAACGGTACCCAGCGCGCCAAGATTCCACGCCTGTTCGGACCAGACCCTCGGTATGTCTGACGGTACTCCGCGGTCGCCGCGCGGGTCGCCCGGATCGGGCGTGACCCGGTCAGGAGGGCGTCGCGGTGCGCAGCGGCTGCGGGGACGACGTTGCCGGCCTCGCGGATGCCGCGCTCGGGGTCGAGGCGCAGCAGGAAGAACGCGCCGACGGCGAAGAAGAGCGATCAGCGCCAGCAGCGCCGGGCGGTAGGAGTCGGTGAGCTGGAACACCAGGCCGAACACGACCGTGCCGAGCCACGACGTACCGCGCTCGCAGGCGTTGTAGAGGGCGAAGTACTCGCCCTCGCGGCCGCGGGGGATGAGCAGGCTGAAGAACGAGCGCGACAGCGCCTGGGTGCCGCCGAGCACGATGCCGATGGCCACCGCGACGAGCATGAACAGCGGCACGTTCTTCTCGGGCAGGAAGAACGCGAGCACGACGATGACGATCCAGACGAAGACGCCGTAGAGGATCGGCCTGTAGCTGCCGATCCGCGCCGCGATGCCGCCCGAACAGCAGCGCGCCGCCGAAGGCGACGAACTGGATCAGCAGGATCGTGCCGATGAGCACGCTGTCGCCGAACTCCAGCGTCTTCTCGCCGTAGGTCGACGCGGCGTAGATGACGGTCTGGATGCCGTCGTTGAAGAACAGGTAGGCCGCCAGGAAGGTCAGCGTCATCGGGTAGGCCGCGCAGCTCCTTCAGGGTGCGGCACAGCTGGCCGAAGCTGCGGTCGAACACGCTGCCGGTGACCGTCGACCGGGTCGACCGGCGGCCGGTCGCGCAGCCGCAGGAACGGGATGATCGTGAAGCCGGCCCACCACACAGCGGCCGAGAGCAGCGAGAGCCGCACCGCCATGTCGCTTGCTCAGGCCGATCGAGTCGTGACCGAGGAACATGCCGAGGTTGACCGCCAGCAGCAGGCCGCCGCCCAGGTAGCCGAACGCCCAGCCCTCGCGAGGAGACGCGGTCGCGCTCGGCCTCGGTGGAGATGTCGACCAGGATCGCGGAGTAGCTCACCAGCGAGCAGCCGGCGAGCACGCTGGAGAAGATGACGGCGATCGCGCCGACCTGCCAGTCGTCGTCCTTGAGGAAGAACAGCAGCGAGGCGCTCGCGGCCCCGGCCCACGCGAAGCCGGCCATGTGGCGCTTCTTGTGCGGAGAGCGGTCGACGACGGCACCGACGACCGGCAGCACGAACGCGCTCGCGATGGTGGCGAAGCTGGTCAGGTAGAACGGCAGCGACCCTGGCGAGACCTGCAGCCCGAGCACGCCCGAGCGTCTCGCGGCAGCCCCTCGACCTCCTCGCCGCAGCCGGCCGCCCGGCCCGCGACCGTGGCCATGTACGGCCCGAACATGCACCTACAGCACCGTGGTGAAGTAGGCGCTGTTCGCCCAGTCGTACCAGTACCAGGCCTTCTGCTCCGCCGCTCGCGCGAGCGGTGCCAGGTCCGCGAATCCGGTCGTCATCTGCCCTCCCCGTTGTCGTGGCCCGAGCTCCGCCACTGACCGCGCTCGACGAGCACGTCCTTCAGCATGTCCGTGCGGTCGGTGAACAGGCCGTCCACACCGCGGTCGAGGAGCTCCCTCATCTCCTCGGCCGCGTCGATCGTCCAGACGTGCACATGCTTACCTGCCGCGTGGGCCGCGGCGCACGAGCCGCGCCGAGGCGACCACCAGCCGACCTCGGCGGTGCGGGACCTGCAGCGCGTCGAAGTCGGCGCGGCGGCGCGGCCTCACGACGAACGCGGCGACCTCGACGGGCGAGGCCGACGTCGCCACGCCGACCCCGGGTCAGCCGCCGGAACTCGCGCAGCCGGGGCTGGGAGAACGAGCCGACCAGGACGTCGTCCCACGAGGCCGCGCGCCGCGACGAGGTCGGCGAGCGGGCGCACCGCGGCGTCGGACTTGAGGTCGATGTTGAACCGGCACCCGGGCAGCTCCTCGACCAGCGACGCCAGCGTCGGCACCTCGTCGCGCCCGCCGACCCGGGCCCGGCGCACCTCGGCGTGGGTGAGCCGCGGCGATCGCGCCCTGCTGGTCGGTGACCCGGTCGAGGACGTCGTCGTGGAAGGCCAGCAGCACCCCGTCGGCCGTCGCGTGGACGTCGGTCTCGAGGTAGCGGTACCCGAGCGCGACCGCGTGCCGGAACGCCTCCAGGGTGTTCTCGAGCCCCTCGATCTCGGGGTGGTAGGCGCCGCCGCGGTGGGCCAGCGCCAGCACCGAGCCGGGCTGGTCGAGCACCTCGTCGAGGTAGGCGCGGCCGGTGCGGGGTGAGGTCACCGAGGCAGTATCGCGGCCGACGTCCCGGCGGCGTGAGCACCCGGGCTCGGGCCGTCGGACAGTGGCGCCCGTGACCGAGAGCCGTCCGCCGCTGCCGTCGGGTCCCGGTCGCGGTGGGCGGTGCGCGACCGCCTGGGTGGCCCTGGCTGGTGGCCACCCTCGCGAGCCTGGCCCTCGTGGTTGACTCGTGGCGCGTCGCCTCGACCGCGGCGGTGCGGCACCGACGCAGCGTCGTCGGTGCGACCTTCGCGACCCGGGCGGCGGGTGCCCCGACCGGGTCGCGTACGTCGTCGACGGCGCGACCTACGAGACCTCGACGTCGGGCCGCACTGCTGCGGTCGCGACGACCGTCGGCTCGACGTCGCCGCAGCGCGTCTCCTACGACTGCGACGCACCGTCGGCGACGGCCGTGTTGGCCGACCCCGGCGGCACGGTGGTCGACGGTCGTCCTCGACGCGTCGTCATCGGATGCTGCTCGGCCTCGGTCGCCTGGCTGCAGTGGATGTGCGTGGCCCGTCAGCGGCCGTGGTGGTCGAGACCCGGTCGCTAGCGCGGGACGGCTCCTCGAGCGGCGCCCGGGCTGGCCGCGGTGACGTCTCAGATGTCGCGGAAGGTCTCGATCGTCGGCGCCGAGCTCGTTGAGGCGCTCGGCGAGGTCCTCGTAGCCGCGGTGGATGACGTAGGTCGAGCGCAGCACCGAGGTGCCCTTGGAGGCCAGCATCGCCAGCAGGATGACCACGGCGGGGCGCAGGGCCGGGGGCAGACGAGCTCGGCGCCGGAGAACGACGTCGGGCCCTCGATCATCACGCGGTGCGGGTCGAGGAGCTTGACCTGGCCGCCGAGCTTGGTGAGCTCGGTGAGGTAGATCGCGCGGTTCTCGTAGACCCAGTCGTGCAGGAACGTCTGGCCGCTCGGCGACCGCCGCGATGACGGCGAAGAACGGCAGGTTGTCGATGTTGAGGCCCGGGAACGGCATCGGGTGGATCTTGTCGAGCGGCGCGACCAGCTGCGAGGGCCGGGTGTGGATGTCGACCAGGCGGGTGTGGCCGTTGCGGGCGACGTACTCCTCGGTGCGCTCGTAGCGGAAGTTCATCTCCTCCAGCACGGCGAGCTCGATCTCGAGGAACTCGATCGGCACCCGCTTGATGGTGATCGAGGACTTGGTCACGATCGCCGCGGCGAGCAGCGACATGGCCTCGATCGGGTCCTCGCTGGGGGCGTAGTCGACGTCGACGTCGATCGTCTCGCAGGCCGGTGATGCGCAGCGTCGTGGTGCCGATGCCCTCGACCTCGACGCCGAGCTTCTGCAGGTAGAAGCAGAGGTCCTGGACCATGTAGTTGGACGAGGCGTTGCGGATGACGGTCTGCCGGGGTGCAGGGCGGCGGCCATCAGGGCGTTCTCGGTGACGGTGTCGCCGCGCTCGGTGAGCACGATCGGGCGGCCGGGCTCGATCGCCCGGTCGACCTGGGCGTGGTACATGCCGTCGGTCGCCTTGACCTCGAGGCCGAAGGGCCGCAGCGCGGTCATGTGGGGCTCGACGGTGCGGGTGCCGAGGTTGCAGCCGCCGGCGTAGGGCAGGTCGAAGGCGTCGGCGCGGTGCAGCAGCGGGCCGAGGAACATGATCACCGAGCGGGTGCGGCGGGCGGCCGCCTCGTCGATCGCGCTCAGGTCGAGGTCGGCTTGGGCGGGATGATCTCGAGGTCGTTGTCGGCGTTGAGCCAGCGGGTCTTCACGCCGAGGCTGTTGAGCACCTCGATGCAGGCGGTTGACCTCCTCGATGCGCGCGACCTTGCGCAGCGTGGTCCGGCCGCGGTTGAGCAGCGAGGCGCACAGCAGCGCGACGCCGGCGTTCTTGGAGGTCTTGACGTCGATCGAGCCCGACAGCGTGGTCGGCCCGTGGACCCGCAGGTGGGTGGGCCCGAGCTCGACGATCTCGGAGTCGAGGGCCTCGCCCACGCGGGCCAGCATCTCCAGGGAGAGGTTCTGGTGACCCTTCTCCATCCGGTTGATCGCGCTCTGGCTGGTGCTCAGCAGCTCGGCCAGCTGGGTCTGGGTGAGCCCCCGGTGCATGCGGGCGTCGCGGATCAGGGTCCCGATGCGTCCCTTGTAGTCGATCGACATGCCGACCACGGTAACTCACATGTGAGATAGAGGCGCAACCCGCCGCGAGGGCGCGCCGTGGCCCGCTGTGGACCTGCGTGCTTGGATCGATCCATGAAGGCAACGGTGATCCACGGCCCGCGCGACATCCGCTTCGAGGAGGTCGCCCGACCCGACGATCGAGCTGCCCACCGACGCGATCGTCAAGGTGCACGCGGCGTGCATCTGCGGCTCGGACCTGTGGCCCTACCGCGGCGACGACGAGACCCGCAGCCCGCACACGATCGGCCACGAGTGCATCGGCGTGGTCGAGGAGGTCGGCGCCGAGGTGCGCGACTTCGCGGTCGGCGACTTCGTCGTCGTCCCGTTCGACCACTGCGACAACACCTGCTCGGCCTGCCGGTTCGGCGCGCACTCGGCCTGCGAGAACATGAGCATGACCGTGAGCGGCCAGGCGGAGTACGCCCGCGTCACGCAGGCCGACGGCAGCCTCGTGAAGACCGACGGCGTGCCGGACGACGACCTGGTGCCGTCGCTGCTGGCCCTCTCCGACGTGATGGCGACCGGTTGGCACGCCGCCGTCGCGGCCGGCGTCCGCGAGGGTGGCACCGCCGTCGTCGTCGGCGACGGCGCGGTGGGTCTGTGCGGGGTGCTGGCGGCGGCGCAGATGGGCGCCGAGACCGTGATCGCGATGTCGCGGCACGAGCCCCGGCAGGCGCTGGCACGCACGTTCGGGGCCACCCACGTGGTCGCCGAGCGCGGCAAGGAGGGCGTGGCCGCGGTGAAGGACATCCTCGGGGGAGTGGGCGGCGACGCCGTCCTGGAGTGCGTGGGCAACGGCCCCGCCTTCGAGCAGGCGTTCCGCGTCGCACGCCCGGGGGCGACGGTCGGGATGGTCGGCGTCCCGCACGGCGCCGAGGCGCCGCTGCGCGTGATGTTCAGCAAGAACGTCGGGCTGGCGGGCGGCATCGCGCCCGTGCGGCGCTACCTGCCCGACCTGCTCGAGCGCGTGATGACGCGGCAGATCGAGCCCGGCCTGGTCTTCGACCTCACGCTGCCGCTCGACCAGGTGGCCGACGGCTACCGCGCGATGGACGAGCGCACCGCGATCAAGGTGCTGCTGCAGCCCTGAGGGTCTCGAGCCGTTCGAGACGGTCGCAGAGCGACTCCTGCGTCGCTAGGCGTTGCCGGGCATGACGCACGGCGCGCAGCTGCAGCTGTCGCTGCAGGCCAGGAACGTGTGCACGGCGTGACCGCAGCGCAGGCAGGGCAGGTCGTGGGTGAGGATCGGCCTCTCGATGGTCAGCGTGTCCCACATCGGGTCCACCCCCTTCCGGTGCTGGTCGGTGTTGCTCTCGTACGTGAAGGATCGGATGCCCGAGCACCCGACCTGATACACACCGCACCGAGATGACTACGAAGGACTAGTCATCTCACCCGGACGAACGACCCGCCGCACGCGAGCGAGCACGAGGGAGGGCCGGCCTCACCGGCCGCGAGCGGCACCGGCGAGCAGCTCGGCGAGCTCGGCGGGCTTCGACCACATCGGCCAGTGGCTGGTGGGCAGCTCGACCCAGGTGAGGTCCTCCAGCTCGCCCAGCGCACCGAGGAACGTGGCCCCCTCGGCCATCGCGTCGCGGTACTCCTGCGCCGAGTACGCGGTGCACAGCACCGTCGAGGGCACGGCACGCCGGGCCGCGTCGTTGCTGACCACGGGACCCTCGCGCAGCGCGGCGGCCGGCTCGGGGACCGCCCGCTCGTACAGCTCGGCGAGCTGCGCGTCGCTGATGCCGTCGAGGTTCTCCTCCTGGGCGAGCTGCCTCGAGCGGGGCCAGCGGCAGGTCGTCGGCCTGGTCGGGGTTCATCGGCCCGCTCGGGGCGCCGGTGTCGACGTAGACCATGCGCGCGATCCGCTCGGGAACCCGGTCGGTGGCGGCGTACCCCGGGCTGCCGGCGCCGCTGTGCACCGCGAGGACGACGGGCCGGCCCGCGGCCTCGGAGGCCGACTCGACCGCCTCGACGATCGCCTCGACGTGGTGGGCGAACGTGACGGCCGACCGGTCGGCGTCCACCGACTCCAGGCCGGGGAGGGTCAGCGCCGTGACGTCGAGGCCGTCGGCGCGCAGCCGGGCCGCGACGTCGTCCCAGGCCCAGGCTCCGAGCCAGAAGCCGGGCACGAGGACGATCGGTGCCGCCGGTGCGGAGGTGGTCGCGGGGTCGGAAGTGGTGGTCATGACGCCACCGTAGGAGCCAACGCGGACGGTAATCTTCCGCGTATGACGATCCCGACCGAGCTGATGGGCGACGAGGCCAGCCCGACCGCACGGGCGCTGGTGGCGCTCGAGCTGATCCACGACCGCCCGGGGGTCTCCGGGGAGCGGCTGGGGGAGCGGCTCGGCGTCTCGGCCCGCGCCGCGCGTCGCTACGTCGGGATCCTGCGCGAGGCGGGGATCCCGGTCGAGTCGACGCCCGGTCGGCACGGCGGCTACCGCGTCGGGCGCGGGTTCCGCGTGCCGCCGCTGATGTTCTCCACGACCGAGGCGCTGGCGCTGGTGATGGCGGCGGTGAAGGGCCACGTGCCCACGGGCGGCGACGCTCCCGACCCGGTCGAGCACGCCCTCGACAAGATCCTCCGGGTGCTGCCGGCGTCGCTGGCCGGTCCGGCCGAGGCGCTCCGGGTGGTGGTCACCGGCACGGGCAGCGCCCCGCCGGGGCCCGACCCGGCGCTCACCGGCGCCCTCGCGCTGGCCTGCACCGCCGGACGGCGGGTGCGGCTGGCCTACCGCACCTCGCCGCAGAGCGAGCGGCGCGACCTCGACGTCGACCCGTGGGGCGTCGTCGTCCGGCACGACCGCTGGTACCTGCTGTGCTGGTCGCACGGCGCGGGGGAGCGGCGGGTGCTCCGCGTCGACCGGGTCGAGCGGGTGACCGAGCTCGACGACGCCTTCGAGCCGCCGGCCGACCTCGACGCCGCGGCCGAGGTCGAGCGGCACCTCGCGGAGGGGTGGGAGCTGCCGGTCGAGATCGTCGTGGGCGCGCCGCTCGAGCGGGTGGCCCGGTGCGTGCCTCGACAGCTGGGCCGGCTCGAGGCCGACGGACCGGACCGCACCCGCATCGTCGGCAGCACCGGCAACCCCGACTACTACGTGCGCCGGCTGGCGGGCACCGAGCTCGCGGCGCCGATCGAGGTCGTGGGCCCGCCCGAGGTCCGTGAGGCGTTCGCGCGACTGGCCGCCTGGGCCTCGGGCGGCGCCGGGCAGGGCTCAGCCGGCGAGGCCGCTGAGGTCGAGGCCCATCGGTGAGCTGAGCGGCAGGTCGCCCCCGGCGACCACGGCCCTGGCGAGCGGGAGCAGCGCCGACTCGAGCTCGTCGAGCTCCTCGTCGGTCAGGCCCTCGTAGGCGACGGCGGCCAGGACGTCGGTGCGCTCCTCGAGGGCCGCCTTGAGCGCGCGCCCCTCGCTCGTCAGCGTGGACGTCGCCGGGTCGACCAGGCCGCGGTCGGCGAGACCGCCGACCAGTCGGCCGCGCTCGTCGTCGAGCAGGTGTCGGGCGGCCACGTAGACCTCGTCGGGCGTGCCGGTCGCCAGGCCGTGCAGCACGTGCGACTCGCGCCCGCCGATGCCCGCGGCGACCAGGGCCGCGACGTGCCCGTCGCCGCGGTGCTCGCGCAGCAGCGTCGCGGCGTGCCACAACCGGGCGAGCGGCTCGTCGGGGCTCGGGCAGGGAGCGGTTGCCGGCGTACAGGGGCCGGCCCTCGAGCGGCGCCGAGCGCGACGCGCGACCCGCGAGGTCGGCCGCGACCGCGACCTGCGGCGAGCCGGCGAGGTCGCCGAGCAGCCGGTGCAGCGCCGCGACCGAGCCCGAGAGCCGGGCGTCCAGCGCGGCCTGCGGTGCCGCGAACGACCACGCGTCGGGCAGCGCCCGCGCGACCCGGGCGGTGTCGAAGTTGTAGAAGATCGCCGCGACGAGCTCGGCGCCGGCGGGGCCGAGGGGCGCCGCCCGTCCGGCGAAGTAGCCCATCCAGAACCCGCGGTACCCGGCGTCCGCGAGGGCCGTCGACCGGCTCGGGCGAGAAGTAGGTGACCGCGTGCAGGGGCTCGAGCAGTCGGTGCAGGTCGCGGGCGCGTGCGGTTCGGGGACTGGTCACCCGACGGTTCCTACCAGAACCGCTGCTTCCCGGGCGCTACCGTTGCCCCCGCGGGACGCCGGGACGCGTCCGGCTCGGGCGTCTGGGCGATCGTGCAGGAGGCGGGTGGTGGGCGTGCCCGAGGAGGCTGAGGTCTCGGCCCTGCGCACCCGTGCCGCGCTGCCCTTCCTGCTCGCCGCCGCCGTCGGGTTCGCCGTCCTCGCGCTGCCGCCGTACGGGTCGCGCCAGGCCGGGGCGCTGGTGGCCAGCGGACTGCTGCTCGTCGTCATCGCGCTCGTCGGCGCCCTCGCCCCGTGGCAGCGGTGGCCGGCCTGGGCGCAGACCGTGCCGCCCGCTGGCGTACTTCGTGGTGGTCATGATCATGCGCGACGCGACCGGCGGTTCCGCCAGCAGCCTGGGCGCGCTCGTCGCGCTGCCCATCCTGTGGCTCGCCCTGCACGGGCCGCCGTGGAGCATCGGCGCCGCCGCGTTCGGCACCGCGGTGGTGTTCCTGCTGCCGATCGTGGTGCTCGGTGCGCCCGACTACCCGGCGGCCGGCTGGCGGGAGTCGGCGATCTGGGTGGCCGTCGCGTGCCTCGTCGGGCCGGGCATCCAGGGCGTCGTCCGGCAGCTGCGCGAGAGCGAGCGCGACCTCTCCGCGGCCACCACCGACCTGCAGGCGAGCCGGGCGCAGTGGGAGCTCTTCGGCGAGGAGCTGCCCGAGACCGTCGTGATGGTCGTCGACGACGACCTGCGGTACCAGCAGGTCTCGGGGGCCGGCCGGATCCGCCCCCTCGTGCAGGAGTGGGAGGGCAAGACCCTCGCCGAGGTCGCGACCCCCGACAACCTCGACATCCTCGAGCCGATCTACCGCGCGGCCCTCGAGGGCGAGGCCGGGTCGGTCGAGCTGCTCTCGAGCGCCGACGGCACGCCGCACCAGGTCGACGTCGTGCCGTTCAGCCTGCACGGGGAGCCCGCCGCCCTCGTGGTCGCGCGCGACGTGGGCGCCGCGCAGCAGCGCGAGGCCGAGGCGCGGCGGTCGGCCGACCAGCTGCGCCACCTGGCCGAGCACGACCAGCTCACCGGCCTGGTGAACCGCGGGGCCTTCGACGAGCTGGTGCGGCTGCGCCTGGAGGAGTGCGCCGCGACCGGCGAGCCGGCCGGCGCCCTCTTCGTGCTCGACGTCGACCACTTCAAGAAGGTCAACGACACCTTCGGGCACCACGTCGGCGACCGGCTCATCGTCGCCGTCGCCGACCTCATCAAGACCGCCGTCCGCGACACCGACGTCGTCGCCCGGCGCGGGGGCGACGAGTTCGCGGTGCTGCTCCCGGACGCCGACCCGGCCGTGGCCGAGCAGGTGGCCCAGCGGATCGTGGTGGCGATGCGCCGCCAGACCGCCGGCGTCCCCGAGATCACCGGGCCGATCACCATCAGCCTCGGCATCGTGGCGATCACCGACCCGCACGCGACCGTGGAGGCGCTGCTGGTCGCGGCCGACGGCGCGATGTACGACGCCAAGCGTGCGGGCGGCAACCGGTTCGTCGTGGCACCATCGGGCGGGTGAGCACCCGGACAGGCGACGCGGACCGGCTGCGCGAGCTGGTGCTGCTGCGCCGGGTGCGGGACCGGATCGACCGCGAGTACGCCCAGCCGCTCGACGTCGAGGCGCTCGCGCGGGGCGTCCACCTCTCGGCCGGGCACCTCAGCCGCGAGTTCAGGCGTGCCTTCGGCGAGCCCCCGTACTCCTACCTGATGACCCGGCGCATCGAGCGGGCGATGGCGCTCCTGCGACGCGGCGACCTGAGCGTGACCGAGGTCTGCTTCGCGGTGGGCTGCTCCTCGCTCGGCACCTTCACCACCCGGTTCACCGAGCTGGTCGGCGTCCCGCCGGGCGTCTACCGCACGCAGCACGCCGCCGTCGTCCCCGAGGCGGGCGAGCTGCCGTCGTGCCACGCGAAGCAGGTGACCCGGCCGGTCCGGGCCCGCACGAGCGCCGGAGAACGATCAGGAACGGAGAAGTCGGCGGCGGGTGGCCCCGCCTAGCGTGAGCGCCATGAACATCACCATCCACCACGCCTTCCTGCCCCACGACGACGCGGACGCCGCGCTCGCCTTCTACGTCGACGCCCTCGGCTTCGAGCTGCGCAACGACGTCGGCTACCACGACATGCGCTGGCTGACCGTCGGCCCGGCCGGGGGAGCGGGGACCTCGATCGTGCTGCACCCGCCGGCCGCCGACCCGGGGGTCACCGACGAGGAGCGCCGCACGATCGCCGAGATGATGGCCAAGGGCACCTACGCCAGCCTCACGCTCTCGACGCCCGACCTCGACGGCACCTTCGAGCAGCTGCAGGCCAGGGGCGTCGACGTCGTGCAGGAGCCGATCGACCAGCCGTACGGCATCCGCGACGCCGCCGTCCGCGACCCCGCGGGCAACCTGCTGCGCATCAACCAGGCCTGAGAGGGACCGCATGACCACGCACGAGGCCGACACCCACGACCTGATCCGCGTGCACGGCGCCCGGGTCAACAACCTCAAGGACGTCAGCGTCGAGCTCCCGAAACGGCGGCTGACCGCCTTCACCGGGGTGTCGGGGTCGGGCAAGAGCTCGCTGGTCTTCGCGACGATCGCGGCGGAGTCACAGCGGCTGATCAACGAGACCTACAGCGCGTTCGTGCAGGGCTTCATGCCGTCGCTGGCGCGGCCCGAGGTCGACCGCCTCGAGGGCCTGACCACGGCGATCATCGTCGACCAGGAGCGGATCGGCGCCAACCCGCGCTCGACCGTCGGCACCGTCACGGACGCCAACGCGATGCTCCGCATCCTGTTCAGCCGGGTCGCCGAGCCCGCGGATCGGCCCGCCGACGGCGTACTCGTTCAACGTCCCGACCCGCAAGGCCGGGGGCGTGATGACCACCGAGAAGGGTGGCCGGGTCGAGAAGAAGGTCGTCAAGGAGGCGGTCTACCTCGGCGGCATGTGCCCCCGCTGCGAGGGCATGGGCACGGTGAACGACATCGACCGCACCGCGCTCTACGACGACGCCAAGTCGCTCAGCGAGGGCGCCCTGACGGTGCCGGGGTACTCGATGGACGGGTGGTACGGGCGGCTCTTCGAGGGCGTCGGGCTGCCGATGGACAAGCCGATCAGGTCGTTCACGGCCAAGCAGCTCGACACGATGCTGTTCGCCGCGCCGACCAAGATCAAGGTCGAGGGGGTCAACCTCACCTTCGAGGGGATCATCCCGAAGATCCAGAAGTCGATGCTGTCGAAGGACCCGGAGGCGATGCAGCCGCACGTGCGGCGCTTCGTCGAGCAGGCGGTCACCTTCCAGCAGTGCCCGGACTGCGGTGGGACCCGCCTCACCGAGGCCGCGCTGTCGTCGCGGATCGAGGGGAGGAACATCGCCGACCTGTGCGCGATGCAGCTCACCGACCTCGCCGAGTGGACGCGCGCGCTCGACGTCCCGTCGGTGGCGCCGCTCCTCTCCGGGCTCCAGGACCTCCTCGACTCCTTCGACGCCATCGGCCTGGGCTACCTGTCGCTCGACCGGTCCTCCGGCACGCTCAGCGGGGGAGAGGCGCAGCGGACCAAGATGATCCGGCACCTCGGCTCCTCGCTCACCGACGTCACCTACGTCTTCGACGAGCCGACGATCGGCCTCCACCCGCACGACATCCAGCGGATGAACGAGCTGCTGCTCCAGCTGCGCGACAAGGGCAACACCGTGCTCGTCGTCGAGCACAAGCCCGAGACCATCGCGATCGCCGACCACGTCGTCGACCTCGGCCCCGGCGCCGGCAGCGGCGGGGGTGAGATCGTCTTCGAGGGCACGTTCGAGGGGCTGCGGGCGAGCGGCACGCTCACCGGCCGTCACCTCGACGACCGTGCCGCCCTCAAGTCGACGGTGCGCGCGGCCGACCGGAGCGCTCGAGGTCCGCGACGCCTCGACCCACAACCTCAAGGACGTCGACGTCGACCTGCCGCTCGGCGTCCTGGTCGTCGTGACCGGCGTCGCCGGCTCGGGCAAGAGCTCGCTGGTCCACGGGTCGGTGGCCGGCCGCGACGGCGTCGTGGTGATCGACCAGGGCGCGATCAAGGGCTCGCGCCGCAGCAACCCGGCGACGTACACCGGGCTGCTCGAGCCGGTCCGCAAGGCCTTCGCCAAGGCGAACGGCGTCAAGCCCGCGCTCTTCAGTGCCAACTCCGAGGGCGGCTGCGAGGGGTGCAACGGCGCGGGCGTCATCTTCACCGAGCTCGGCCCGATGGCGACCTTCGAGTCGCCGTGCGAGGAGTGCGGGGGACGCCGGTTCAAGGCCGAGGTGCTGGAGCACCGGCTCGGCGGTCTCGACATCGCCGAGGTGCTCGAGCTCTCCGTGGCCGAGGCGGCGTCGTTCTTCGCCGACGGCGAGGCCAGGACACCGGCCGCGCAGAAGGTCCTCGAGCGCCTGCAGGACGTCGGGCTCGGCTACCTCTCGCTCGGCCAGCCCCTCACGACCCTCTCCGGCGGCGAGCGGCAACGCCTCAAGCTCGCGGTGCAGATGGCCGAGCAGGGCGACGTCTACGTCCTCGACGAGCCCACGACCGGCCTCCACCTCGCCGACGTCGAGCAGCTCCTCGGCCTGCTCGACCGGCTGGTGGACTCCGGCAGGTCGGTCGTGGTGATCGAGCACCACCAGGCCGTGATGGCCCACGCCGACTGGATCATCGACCTCGGCCCCGGCGCGGGCCACGACGGGGGCACCGTCGTCTTCGAGGGCACGCCGTCCGACCTCGTCTCGGCGCCCGCCGCGAGGCGCACCCTCACCGGACAGCACCTCGCCGCCTACGTCTCCGGTTGAGAGCACGCTGACCTGTCCCGTTCTAGGGACAGGTCAGCGTGGCGCTGCAGGATCGTGCAGTGGTCTGGCGGTGACCTGTCCCGTTCTTGGGACAGGTCGGCGAGCGGTGCAGCTCTGTGCAGCGGATCGGTGCAGAGTGGGGGACATGACGAGGACGACGAGGTGGGCGTGGCCCGCCTACGCGGCGCTGTCGGTGGTCGACACCGTGCTGGCCGGCTCGGGCTCCGCGCGGGCCCGGCGGCTGCGGTTCGTGACGAAGCCGTTGCTCATGCCGGCGCTGTCCGTGGCCACCCTGCCGGCCGCGCGAGCGACCGCTCGGGAGGACGGTGGTCGCGGCACAGCTGCTGTCCGGGGCCGGCGACGTCGCGCTGCTGGGCCGCTCGGAGAAGTCTTTCCTCACCGGGCTCTCGTCCTTCTTCGCCGCCCACCTGGCCTACGCCGGCGGGTTCGCCGCGTCGGGACGACCCGTCACGGACGCCGGCAGCTGGCGCGGGGCGAAGGCCGCGGCCGCGGTCTTCGCCGTGGCGGCACCGTTCACCGGATGGACGTCGGGCAGGAAGAACCCGGCCCTGCGCCGTCCCGTCGTGGCCTACGTGGGCGTGCTGTGCGGCATGGTGGCCACGTCGACGCGACTGAGCCACGACCTGCCTGCCTCTGCCCGCCGCACGATCATCGCCGGCACGACGCTGTTCCTGGCCTCCGACTCGATCCTGTCGGCCCAGAAGTTCCTGCTGCCGGAGCCCAGGCCGGAGGTCGGTGCCGCCGTGATGGCCACCTACACCGCCGGCCAGGGGCTGATCGCCGCCGGCGTGCTCGAGGCGGTCGCGGCCTCGAGACCCTGACTCACTCCGGCTGGCAGACCGGGCACCAGAAGACGTTGCGCGCCGCGAGGACGTCGGTGAGGACCGGCGTCCCGCAGCGGCGACAGGGGAGTCCGGTGCGGCGGTACACGTAGTGCGCGTCGGCGCGACGGGCAGGACCGCTAGGGCGTTCCCGGTCGTCGGGCTCGGTGGTCACGATCCGCCCGGACCTCACGCCGGAGCGCATCAGCACCACCAGGTCGTCCCACATCGCCGTCCAGGTCGACGGGTCGAGGTCGCGGCCCGGCAGCAACGGGTGCACGCCGTGGCGGAACAGCAGCTCCGCGCGGTAGACGTTGCCGATCCCGGCGATGACCTTCTGGTCCATCAGCAGCGCACCGACCGGCGCCCTCGAGCGGGCGATGCGCGCCGCGGCCGGCGACGGATCGGTGCGCGGGCGCAGCGGGTCGGGGCCCAACCGGGCCAGGACGGCGTCCCGCTCGGGCGTCGTCATGACCTCGCACGCCGTCGGCCCGCGCAGGTCGACCCAGTGCTCGTCGGTGACCAGACGCAGCCTGAGCGCGCCCACGGGCTCCGGAGGCGGGCCGGAGCCGTCACGGAACTTGCCGTAGAGCCCGAGGTGGACGTGCAGCCACACGTCGTCGAAGCGGTGGAACAGGTGCTTGCCCCAGGCGTCAGTGCCGAGCACTTCGCGGCCGTCGAGCAGTCGCGGCACCCTCGGCGAACCGGCCCTGCGGGCTGGACGCCGTCACCCGGCGTCCCACCAGCAGCGTGCGGTGGCGACGCGCGAGGCGGTGGATGGAGTGACCCTCGGGCATCCGGCGATGCTGCCAAGCCCGGGCACACGACGGCTCACCCGCGAGAACAGTGGAGGATCGTCGGCCCCTGGGAGGGGACGATCCTCCACTGATGACGGGCGACCGTCGGGCTGGCTCGAGTCTCTTCATGGTTCGCCGATAAGTGACATTATGTCAGGTCGCGCGGAGAATGCCCCTCTTCAGATGTGAAACCCCCCTCCCCACGACGAACGCCGAGCCGGCCCGCAGCGCGGGCCGACTCGGCGTCGTGGTGTCAGTGCCGTGGGCTCAGTGGAAGACGATCCCCGAGCGCGAGACCCCGGTGCGCGGGGTGGCCGCGATCACCGAGCGCACGCCGAGGCCGTCGATCTGCACCGTGGCGTTGCTCCTGGTCACGATGCGCACCAGACCGGTCGTCGGGTTGGCGAACTTCGCGACCGACAGGATCGCCTTGGTCTTCGACGAGCCCTTGGTGACGATCATCCGGAGCTTCTTGCCGCCCAGGAACACGTCGACGTTGCCGAACGACGGCGCCTTGCTGACGACGATCGCGAGCGACGTCGCCTTGGTGACCTTGTAGGTCAGCTCGCTGCCCTTCTTGCTCACCTGGGTGTAGGTGCGGCGGAAGGTGGTGGTCGAGGTCTTGCGCTGCCACGGACCCTTGCTCGCCTTCAGCGCGCGGTCGTCGACCGGCACGTGGAACCGGCGCACGGCCGGCGTCGCGTCGGTGTTGCCGGCGGCGTCGGTCGCGACGACCCGGAAGTCGTAGCTGCCGGCGGCCTGCTTCTTGAGCGTCAGGCCCGACGCCGGGCACGCCCGCGTCACGCTGCCGTAGGAGCACGTGAACGTCGAGCCCGGCTCGCTGGAGCTGTAGGTGAAGGTGATGCTGCCCGCGAGGATCAGCGCGTTCGCCTTCGGACCCTTGGTGATCGTCGTCTCCGGCGCCGTCGTGTCGGCCGCGACCGTCACCACGACCGCGGTCGGCGCCGAGGCACCGCCGAAGCGCGTGGACGTCTGGGTCGCGACGACCTGGTAGGTCCGGCTGCTGCCGGTCAGGTCGGCCCCGAAGGTGCACGAGGCAGCCCCCGCGACGACCGGTGCGGAGCACAGGGCGTCGCCGGTGGTCTGGTCGGTGAACGCCACCGTGCCGCCCGGGGTGCCCGGCGTCGCGTCGGTGTCGGCCACCGTGGCCGAGACCGTCACGTCGACCACGTCGGTGCCGGTGGACGGCGCCGTCTTGGCCGTGTCGCCGGTGTAGGTCACCGTCGTGGCGTCCTTGGTGACCGTCACGGTGAACGAGACGACCTGGTCGGCCGCTCCCCCGGCGCCGTCGGCCACGGTGACGGTGACCGGGTAGCTGCCCGGGTCGGCGTCGGCCGTGCCGGTGACGTCGAACCGCGTGGTGCCGGGTCGGGCGCCGTCGGCCGACGACGTCGTGCGGGTCAGCGACAGACCGTTCGGCAGCCCGCTGGCCACCATCGGTGATCTGGTCCCCGTCGATCGTGTTCGACTCGGCCGTGACGAACGGCGTCGTGCCGAGGGCGTCGGACGAGGCCGCGGTGAACGTGCCACCGGCCGCGTTGCCACCGGTGGTCAGCGTCGCCGGCGGCGTCACCGTCACCACGAGCGGCGACGGCGCCGAGGCGCCGGTGTAGCGGGTCGAGGTCAGCGTGCCGACCACCTGGTAGGTACGGCTGCTGCCCGGGACGTCGGCACCGAACGTGCACGAGGCCGAGCCGGCGGTCACCGTGGCCGAGCACAGGGCGTCGCCCGTGGTCTGGTCGGTGAACGCCACCGTGCCCGCCGGGGTGCCCGGCGTGGCGTCGGTGTCGGCCACCGTGGCCGACACGGTCACGGTGACCACGTCGGTGCCGCTGGACGAGGCCGTCGCCGAGCTGTCACCGGTGTAGGTCACCGTCGCGGCGTCCTTGCTGACGGTGATCGTGAACGACACCGTGGCGTCGGCCGCGTTCCCGGCACCGTCGGAGAGCGTGACGGTCACCGGGTAGCTGCCCGGGTCGACGTTGGCGGTGCCGGTGACGTTGAACGTCGTGGTGCCGGGCCGGACGCCGTCCGCGGACGACGTCGTGCGGGTCAGCGCCAGGCCGGCCGGCAGGGCCGGGGCCGAGGCGGTGATCTGCGTCACCGTCGATCGCCGAGGCCGAGGCCGTGATCACCGGGGTGGTGCTGAGCGCGTCGCTCGAGTCGGCCGTGAACGTCGCACCCGACGCGTTGCCGCCCGAGGTGAGCGTCGCGCGCCGGAGCCGGTGACGGTGATGTTGCCGTCGTTGACGTCGAAGAAGTAGTTGTCGACCGCCTCGACCTTGATCCGGCCCGGTCGTCGTCGCCGTTGGGCCAGGTGATGGCCTCGGTGCCGTCGTTGGGCGTGCTCGCGGCCAGCACCGTCGGGAACGTCAGCCCACCGTCGGTGGAGAACGAGATCTTCACGTTGGTCGCGTAGGTCGCGGTGTTGGTGCTCGCCACGTTCCAGGCCAGCGTGCCGGTGTGCGCCGCCGGCCACCGAGGACGGCGGTCGGCTGCGAGGTCACGAGGAACGGCGCCGGCCGCCCGACGGTGATGACCGTGTCGCCGAACGACGTGCCGCCGTCGGAGCCACCGTTGGCGCCACCGAGGTCGCGCGCCGTCAGCCGGAAGCTCATGCGTGCGTGCGGTCGTCGGCAGGAACTCCGACATGCAGCTCGAGCGCAGGCGGTCTCGGACGTCGCCGGTGCCGGCCAGCGCCGGGCAGGAGCCGGTCGCCGCGTTGGTCGCGCCCGCAGCCACCTGGGCGCGCGTCGGGGAACGTCCGCGTCGGGCTGTTGGTGGCCAGGTTCAGGCCCGGCGACGTGGTACTGCTGCGTGCCGGCCGCGGTGACGTTGGCGTAGGTGCCGAAGATCCGGAACAGCGGGCCGGAGGTCTTGGTGTTGCTGCTGAGCGCCGTGCCGGTCGCACCACCGGGGTTGTTCTGCTCCCACAGGTAGACGAGCGAGTCGCCGTCGGGGTCGGTCGCCGAGCCGGTCAGCGTGAACGGCGTCCGGATCGGGATCGTCTTGGCCGGCCGGTGCCGTGACGGTCGGGTTGTGGTTGCCGGTCGGGGCCGGGTTGGCGAAGCCCTGGTTGGTCTCGGGGCCGCCGTTGTCGGTGGTGCCGACGATCGAGGTGAAGGTGCCGGCAGTCGGCGTCAGCGTCGGCGTCGCGATGTTCGCGGTGCCGCTCCAGGTGATCTGGAAGCCGTTGGTGAGCGCGGACGCTCTTGCCCCAGAGGCCGGTGACCGTGGCCGTCGCCGCGCTCGGCTCGGCAGCCTCGACGGCGGCCTTGATGCCGGACGACGGTGTAGTTGGCGCCGCTGGTGATCGCGGTCGAGGGGCCGCCGCCGAAGTTGAGCGTGAACGCCTCGCCGGAGCCGAAGCCGCTCAGCGCGACGTTCTGGATCTCCTGCGACGTTGAGCGGGGCCGAGCGGGTGAACGCGGCGATCTCCTGCTGCGAGCGCTGGCTGAAGTACGGGTCGCTGTGGGGCTGCAGGTTGTCGATGCCGCAGATGCCGGCGTAGGCCATCACCGAGGTGCCCGAGCCGGGCTCGACCGACGTGCTGGCCTCGCGGTTGCCGCCGGCGCAGCTGCCGGTGATGCCGTTGAAGGTGTGGTTGCCGGAGAACTGGTGGCCCATCTCGTGGGCGACGTAGTCGATGGCGAAGCCGTCGCCGGTCGGCGGGGCGAGGCCGGTGCAGCCCGCCGCCTTGTCGGTGGTGCCGACGACGCCGAGGCCGGCGATGCCGCCGCCGTCGCCGTCGGGGCCGAACGCGACGTGCCCGATGTCGAAGTTGTCGGCGCCGATGATCTGGCCGACGACGAGCCGGTTCTGGTCGAGCGTGTACGCGTCGATCTGGTCGTGGTGGCGTAGCAGCCGTCGGTCGCCAGCGTGGCCGCGTCGAAGCAGGCGAGCGGACCGCAGCGGCCGTTGGCGCCGGTGAACTGCGCGTCGGTGTTGAAGTTGAGCAGGTTGTTGTTGTTCACCAGGTTCATGTGCACCGAGAGGTCGTCGCCGTAGACCTGGTTGACGCGGTTCATCAGCGTCACCTTCTCGGCGCTGACCTTGGTGTCGATCTGGGCCGCGGTGTCGCCGGCGATGGTGAAGTAGTCGGCGTACGACGGGTCGGTCACGAGCGCGAGCCGGTAGCTGCGCTGGATCGGCGACCGCTCCCCCGCCCTCGCCGATCGACGGGTCGGCCGCGGCCCGCCGTGCCGCGCGGTCGAGGTCGCCGAGGTCGCGCTCGTCGAGGTGCGAGGCCCGCTGGGCGAGCTCGTCACCGCGGTAGGACAGGTAGAGGGCGTCGTCGCCCTGGTCGAGGCCGTTGTAGGCCGGGTCGACGTACCACGAGGCACCGGGCGCCGCGCACCGAGGCGTGGAAGCCCATCGGCGTGACGTCGAGGCGGATGCTGGCCAGCGCCTCGTCGTCGGTGGACCGGCCGGCCCAGGTGGTGATGTCGGGGTACCGGGCGGCGAGTCCCGGCTCCATGACCGGCGACTCCGCGACGGCGAACTCGACGAGCTCGCCGCTGGGCGCCGGCACCGAGATCGTGACGGGAGCGGCACCGCGGCCCGCACGACCCTCGAGGGGCGCGCGGTCGAGGCGTGCCTCGAGGGCGCCGAGGTCGAGGTGGTAGCCGGCGTAGGCGGACGGCGCCACCCGGCGCTCGAGCCCACCCGAGGTGCGCTGCGCCCGCTCCCGGGTCGGCGTCCACACGGACGCCCCGTCGGGCGCGGCCGCCGCCGGTGCTGCCGGCGCGGCGCTCACCGGCGGTGCCGGCAGGCCCGGGAGCACCGAGATCGCGAGGACCCCTGCTCCGAGCGCCGTCAGGCGCCGCCTCAGGCCGCGTCGCGACGTGTTCTGGACTGTCGGGATCCCCCCCGGGTGCTCACTCACCGCGTCACCCTATGCCCGGTCGGCGCTGGCGTACTGACAACCGCAGAACTCGTGTGGCTCGCCGATGGCACCGCCGGCGTCAGGGCAGGGGCTTCACGACCCCGACGGCGTCCACCCGGACCTGCGCCTTGCTGGTGCTCACGATCTTGAGCGTCCCCGACAGCCGCGCCGTCCCCTTCGCCAGCACGGTGACGACCATCGGCGTCACCTTGCCGGCGGCGGTCTTGATCGTCTTCAGCTTCTTCTTGCCGAGGTAGACGTCGAGCGTGCCGTACTTGGGACCCTTCTCGACCACCAGGGCGAGCGACGTCGCGCCGGCCACCTTGTAGGTCAGGCTGGCGCCCTTCTTGGCGACGGTCTGGTAGGTGCCGCGGAAGGCCGTCGAGGCGGTCTTCTTCTTCCAGGTGCCGGTGCCCTTCGCGAGCAGCCGGTCGTCGAACGGCACGTGGAAGCGACGGGTCGCCGGGGTGGGGTCGAGGTTGCCGGCGGCGTCGGTCGCCGCGACCCGGAACTCGTAGCTGCCCCCCGGCAGCTTCGACCAGGTGGTGCTGCCGGCGGCCGGGCACGCGATGGGGCCGACGTAGCCCACGAGCGAGCAGGTGTAGGTGACGCCGGGCTCGCTGCTCCACGCCATCGGGACCGACGCGGCGGTCACGAAGGAGTCCTGCGCGGGGCCGGAGGTGATCGTGGTGTCGGGCGCCGTGGTGTCCGGCGGGGCGGGCTGGGTCACCGTGACCACCGTCGGCGCCGCCGACCCCGTGAACCAGCCGCCGGCGTCGAGCCGCACCCGGTACGTGCGGCCGCTGCCGGTCAGCGCGGCCGTGACGGAGCACGTGGCGACACCCACGCCGCTGTCGTACTGCGTCACCACGGGTGCCGCCGGGCAGAGGGTGGCGCCCGACTGCACGTCGGTGAACGCCACGGTCGCGCCGGCCACGTCGCCCGCCGTGCCGTCCGAGGCCGAGGTGACGCGGGCGAGCAGGTCGAAGGTCGTGGTGCCCGCACCTGCGGGCCCGGCCACGGTCGTGGGGCCGGTGTACAGCACCGCGGCGTCCTCGGGCGCCACCGCGATCGTGAGCGACCGCAGCAGGTCGGGGTGGACGCCGTCGACGGCGGTCAGGTCGACGTCGTACGAGCCGGGGGCGAGGTCCTCTCCCCCGCTGAGCTGGAACGTCGCGACGGCCGGGCGGACGCCGTTCGGGGTGGTCCCGGTGCGCTCGAGCACCACGCCGTCGGGCACGTCGCCCGACACGGTGAGCTGGTCGCCGTCGACCCCCTGGGCCGAGACGGTGAAGGTCTGGTTGAAGGCGTCGGAGTACTGGGTGCCCACCACGGCGGGGAGCGACGCCACGGCGAGCGAGCCGTCGCCCGTGACCACCAGCGGCGTCGGTGCCGCGGCCCCGTTGTAGCGCGCCGAGGCCAGGGTCGCGACGACCTGGTAAGTCCTCGCGGCGGCTCCGGCGAGGTCCGGGGCGAAGGCGCACGAGGCCGCCTGGGCAGTCAGCGTCGCGGTGCACAGCGTCGCGCCCGTCGTCTGGTCGGTGAACGCGATGCTGCCGATCACCGCTCCGGGTGTCAGGTCGAGGTCGGTCGCCGTGGCCGAGAGCGCCACCTGCGCGGGCTCGCCGCCGGCGGGCACGACCGCGGCGACAGCCCCGGTGTACGCGACGGTCGCGGTGTCGCGGGTGACGACCACGTCGAAGGTCGTCGTGCGGGCAGGGGCGAGGCCGGGACCGTCGTCCGCCGTCAGCGTCACCCGGTGGCTCCCGGGGTCGACGTCGGCGAGGCCGACCACGTCGAAGCGCGCGGTCGCGGGACGCACCCCGGTGGCCGAGGACGACTGACGCACGAGCGAGAGTCCCTGGGGCAGGCCGCTCGCGGTCACCGTGAGGGCGCTGCCGTCGACGGTCGTCGCCGACGCGGTGATCGTCGGCGTCGTGCCGAGCGGGTCGCTCGACGCGGCACCGAAGAGGCCGCCGTCCGCGTTGCCCGAGAGCGCGATCGTGGGGCCTCCCCCGGTGCCGCCGGTGATGGTGAGGTCGGCGTTGTTGAGGTCGTAGAAGTAGTTGTCGACCGCCGCCACCTTGATCCGGCCCGTCGTGGTCGACACGCTCGGCCAGGTCACGCCCTGCGACCCGTCGTTCGGCGTGCTCGCGCTCAGGACGATCGGGTAGGTGAGCCCGCCGTCGGTCGAGAGCGTGATGCGGACGTTGCCGGCCAGGCTGACCAGGTCGGGCGTCCAGGTCACGGTGCCCGTCGCTCCGGCCGACACCGTGGTCGCGCTGTTCTGCGAGGTGACCAGGAACGGGCCGAGCGGGCTGACGGTCAGGGTCGTGTCGGCGAAGCCGACGCCACCGTCGGAGCCGCCGTCGTAGCCGCCGAGGTCACGCGCGGTGAGCCGGAAGCTCATCGTGCGCGCCGTCGCGGGCAGGTACTCGGAGTAGCAGTCGAGCACGGCGCCCGCCGGCATCGCCGCGCTGCCGCCGTAGGTCGGGCACACGCCGGTCGCCGCGTTCGTGCTGCCCGCCGCCACCTGCGCCACGTCGGGGAACGACCGGACGGGGCTCGGGCTCGCGCCGTTGTGACCCGGTGAGTCGTACTCGACCGCGCCGGCCTCGCTGACGTCGGCGTAGGTGCCGAAGACCCGGAACAGCGGGCCCTGCGTCCGCAGGTTGCTGTTGAGCGCGGTGCCGAGTGGCGAGCCGCTGTCGTTCTGCTCCCACAGGTAGGTGAGGGCGTCGCCGTCCGGGTCGGTCGCGGAGCCCGGCAGCTCGAACGGCGTGCGTGCGGGGATGACCCGGTCCGGCGGGGCCGTGACGACCGGGTTGCGGTTGCCCGTGCCGGACTGCTCGACGCCACCGTTGAGGGCCGGCCCGCCGTCGTCGGTGGTGCCCACCGAGATGGTGAACGACCCGGCCATCTGCTCGACGACTGGGGCCGCGACCTGCCCGGTCCCGCTCCAGGTGGCCTGGAACCCGGTGCTGAGGCCCCCGCCCCAGAACCCGGTGACGGTGACGGTGGCCGACCCCGGCTCGGCACTCTCGAGGGCCGACGTCAGCCCGGCCGCGGTGTAGGTGGTGCCCTGCGTGACGGTGACGGGCGTGCCGCCCGGGTAGCGGATGGTGAACGCCTCACCGGCGCCGAACCCGCCGAGGCCGATGTTCTGCACCTCGCTCACACCCGGACGCGCGGTGCCCACGAACGAGGCCACCTCGGACTGTGAGCGCTGGCTGAAGTACGGGTCGGAGTGAGGCTGCAGGTCGTCGGAGCCGCACATGCCGGCCCGTCCCATGATCGTCGAGCCCGAGCCGGGCTCGACCGCGGTCGCCGTGGTGGCCTCGTCGCCGCACACCGAGCCGTCGAAGGTGTGGTGCGCACCGAGCTGGTGGCCCAGCTCGTGGCCCACGAGGTCGAGGCCGAAGAAGTCGCCGTCCGGCGTGGACAGCCCGGCGCACCCCGACGCCTTGGACGCCGTGCCGGCGACACCGAGGCCGGCCGCCGAGCCCGCGTCGGTCCCGAGGCCGAGGAACCCGATGTCGTAGTCGTCGGCGCCGACGACCTGCCCCAGCACCAGCCGGTTGCGGTCGAGCAGGCGGCTGTCGCACCCGTTCTCGACCGAGGTCGTGGTGAAGCAGGCCACGGGTCCGCAGGCGCCGCCGGGGGCGTACATCTCGGCCGGGGTGTCGAGGCTGGTCCTGTCCGTCTCGTCGACCAGCAGCAGCCGGGCGGACAGGTCGTCGCCGAACACCTGGTCGAGGCGGTTGACCAGCGTCACCTTGGCGGCGGTGACGAGCTCGTCGCGCTCGGCGGGATCGGTCGCCCCGGCGGTGACGTAGTCGGCGTAGGTGTCGTCGGTGAGGAACGCCAGGCGGTAGGTGCGCTGCACCACCGCGGCGCCGTTGCCCTCCCCCACGGACGGCGCGCTGCTGCGACGGGCACGCGTGCCCGCTCCGGGCTGCGCCACGACCTGCTCGACCAGGTCCCGCGCACCGGCCGGCACGGCGTCCCCGGGCACGGACCGGTAGTCCCCGTCGGCCGTCGGCTCGACGTACCAGCTCGCGCCCCCACCGCGCACCGAGGCGTGCAGCCCCGCGGGGGTCAGGTCGAGCCGGATGCTCGCGGCCGACGGGCCGGTGGCGCGGCCTGCCCAGGTGCGGATGCGGGGGTGGCGCGCCGCGAGGCCGGGCTCCATCACGGGGGCGTCGGCCACGACGAAGGTGACGGTCTCACCCGACGGCGAGGGCACCGACACCGTGGTCGTGCCGCTGGCGGGTGCGTGCGAGAGCCGCTCGACGAGCGAGGTGAACGCGGTGGCGGACGACGCGGGGGCGGCACCGACCTCGGCCGATGCCGTGGCCGGCACGGCGGCGGCACCGACGACCAGGGTGCCGGCGGCGACGAGGGCGGCCAGCACGCCGGCAGGGGTGGCCGGAGGCGCGCCGCGGAGGCGCTGGGGGTGCGACACGACGGCCGCCTTTCGGGTGGGGGGACCTCCAGGCTAAGCGCGGGTCGAGGTCGATCCGGTGGTCGGCGGCCACAACCACCCGAACTGACCAGGAGGGTCGACCGATCGGACACCGTCACGCCCGCCGTGGGGCCACGCCCCGCGGGCGGGACGGAGCCGTCGAGGCCGGCTCAGAGCGGGACGCGGCCGACCCGCGGCGGGGCCGTCCGCGCGGCGGGGACAGGCTTCACGACCCCGACGGCGTCGACGCGCACCTGCGCGTTGCTGGTGCTGACGATCCTGAGGGTGCCCTTCAGCAGGGCGGTGCCCTTCGCGAGCACGACCACCTGCAGCGGCCTCACCCGGCTGCCGGCGGTCTTGACCGTCCTGAGCTTCTTGCTGCCGAGGAACACCTCGAGGGTGCCGTACCTGGGGCCCTTCTCGACGACCAGGGCGAGCGACGTCGCGCCGGCCACCGCGAGGGTCAGGCTGCCGCCCTTCCTGGCGATCGTCCGGTACGTCCCCCGGAATGCCGTCGACGCCGTCCCCTGCTTCCAGGTGCCGGACTTCCGCTTCAGCGCGCGGTCGTCGACTGGCACGTGGAACGTGCGGGTGGCAGGGGTGGCGTCCTCGTTCCCGGCGGCGTCCTTGGCCCAGACCTGGAGCCGGTAGCTGCCGCCCGGCAGGTTGCTCAGCGACGTCCTGCCGGTGGCCGGGCACGGGACGACGCCCGAGAAGCCGACCAGCCGGCAGCGGAAGGTGCCGCCCTTCTCGGTGCTCGTGTAGCCCAGGGCGACCGCCTTCGTCAGCGCGTAGGCGCCTTCGGCGGGCCCGGTCGTGATCGCTGTCTGCGGCGGGGTGGTGTCGACCGGCACGCCCGGCTGCTGGGTGAGGGTCACCGACGTGGCGGACGCGGCTCCCGTGTAGTGGTCGCCCACCGCCAGGGCCACGCGGTAGACACGTCCGTCGTCGGCGGGAAGCGCGGCCGTCACGGTGCAGGTGGCGGTGCCGACCCCGTCGGCCGTCTGCGTGACCTCGGCGTCGGCGCACAGCGTCTCGCCGGTCGCCGCGTCGGTGAAGGTGACGGTCGAGACCGAGATCGCCCCCGGGGTCGTGTCGTCCGGGCCGACGGCGCTGGCGACCTGGGCGGTCAGGTCGAAGGACGTCGACGAGGCGCCGGCAGGCGCCGTCACCTGGGTGGGCCCCGTGTAGGTGACGCTCGACTGCTCCGGGACGACGGTGAAGGTCACCTCGCGCGTGACCGGCGCGTGGGTGCCGCCGTCACCGAAGGTGACCGCGAGCGGGTAGGTGCCGGGGGCCAGCTCACCGCTCGTGCGGAGCGTGTAGGTCGCGGCGCCGGGCAGCTCGCCGCTCGGTGGGGTGCGGGTCAGGGTGAAGTCGGCGGGCAGGGGCGACGGCGAGGTGATCGCCGCGAAGGTGTCGGAGGCGGTGAACCGCGACGTCACGTCGAAGGTCACCGACCGGGGGTCGGAGTACTGCGTGCTGGGGGCGTCACCCGTCAGGGGCCCGGCCACGACCAGTCCGTCGTCGACCAGCACGTCGAGGGCCGTCGCCGTGGCGGTGCCGCCGGCGAACGGGTCCCCCACCTCGATGGCGACCTGGTAGTGCCCGTCCCCGGTGGCGGGGACGTCGGCGCCGAAGCTGCACCCGACCGCTCCCCCGGCGTCGACGGGCGAGGTGCACAGCGTTGCGCCCGTCAGGGTGTCGACGAAGGCAGCCGAGGCCAGGGTCAGGTCGCCGTCGGAGCCGTCGGGCTCCTGGCTCACCGTGCCGGTGAGCGCCACCGTGACGGCGTCGGGTCCGCGCACGGTGGTGGTCACCTGGGTGGGTCCGGAGTACGCCGCCGTGGCGAGCTCCGGGGCCACGGTGAAGGTCACCGTGCGGGTGGTCGAGGGGTTCGTCCCGTCGCTGAACGACAGGGTGATCGGGTACGTCCCCGGGGCGACCGTGGCGTCGGCGGTGAGGGTCACCGTCGCGTTGCCGGGCACCGCGTCGGTGCCGTCGGTCCGGGCCAGCGAGAACCCGCCGGGCAGCGGTGCCGTGGGCGCCACCTCGAAATCCTGCGACGCCACCTCCTGCGAGCGCACGGCGAAGTCCGCGGTCGAGACGTCGGAGTACTGCGAGGCCGGCGCCGCGGGCGAGGGACCGGTGACGACGAGGCCGGTGGCGGCCTCGTACCTCACGAGCACGGCGGTCGGGCCCGAGGAGCCGGTGTAGCGCGGGCCCGTCAGGGTCGCGACCACCTGGTAGGTCCGGCTGTTCGTGCCGTCGAGGTCGGCGCCGAACGTGCACGACGCACGCCCTGCGACGACCGTCGTCGTGCAGAGCGTCTGGCCGGTGGTCTGGTCGGTGAAGGCGACGGTGCCGTCGATGGTGCCGGCCGTGCCGTCGAGGTCGGCCAGCGTCACCGCCACGGTGACGTCGACGGCGCCGGCGCCACCCTGGTCGGCCACCCTCTCGGTGTCGCCGTCGTAGGTGAGGGTGGCGGAGTCCTTGGTGACCACCACGGTGAGGGCGACCACCTGGTCGGTGGCGTTGCCCGGCCCGTCGGAGACCGTCGCCGTGACGGGGTAGGTGCCCGGGTCGGCGTCGACGCCGCCGTCCGGCGGGCTGACCAGGTCGAACTGGGTCACCCCCGGGCGGACGCCGGCCGCGGAGGTCGCCGGTGGCGGCTGGCGCACGAACGCGAGGCCCGTCGGGAGCCCCGTCGCGCTGAGGGTGATCGCCGAGCCGTCGACCGCCGAGGCGGACGCCGTGATCGTCGGCGTGCTCGGCAGCGGGTCGGAGCTGGCCGTGGTGAAGGTCCCGCCCGGGGCGGTCCCCCCGACGCTCAGGGTCGCGACCGGGCCCGAGGACGTGACGACGATGCTGGCCTCGTTGAGGTCGTAGAAGTAGTTGTCGACGGCCTCGACCTTGATCCGGCCCTGCATGGTCGCGACGTTCGGCCAGGTGACGGCCTGGGTGCCGTCGTTGGGCGTGGTGGCGAGGAGGACGTGCGGGTAGGTGCGCCCGCCGTCGGTCGAGAACAGGATGCGCACGTCGGCGGCCAGGCTGCTCATGCCTGTCGACCAGGTCACGGTCCCGGCGGTGCCCCCGATGACCGCGGTCGTCGACCGCTGCGAGGTCACGAGGAACGGCCCCAGGTCGCTGACGGTCAGGGCGACGTCCGCGGCCGACGTCCCGCCGTCGGACCCGCCGTCGGGCCCGCCGAGGTCGCGCGCGGTGAGCCGGAAGTCGAGCGTGCGCGCCGAGGTGGGCAGGTACTCCGAGTAGCAGTCGAGAACGCCTCCCGGGGGGATCGCGCTCGAGCCGTTGTAGACCGGGCAGGCACCGGAGCCGGCGTTGGTCGTGCCGGCGATGACCTGCTCGAGGTCGGGGAAGGACCGCGTGGGGCTGGTGCTCGCGGCGTTCTCGCCGGGCGAGCCGTACGTGAGGGTGCCGGCCTCGGTGACGTCGGCGTAGGTGCCGAACTGCCGGAACAGCGGGCCGGAGGGCTTCGTGTTGGAGTTCAGCGCGGTGCCGCCTGCCGGGCCGGGGTCGTTCTGCTCCCACAGGTAGGTCAGGGGGTCGCCGTCCGGGTCGGTCGCGGAGCCGGTGAGCTGGAACGGCGTCCGCATGGGGATCGTGCGTGGGGCCGGCGCCGTCACCACCGGGTTGCGGTTGCCGGAGGTCGAGGCGCTGCCACCGTTGGCCGCCGGACCGCCGTTGTCGGTGGTCCCGACGATCGAGGTGAACGACCCCGACGTCACGCTCAGCGTGGGCGTCGGCACGCCGGGCGTCCCGTTCCAGGTGACCTGGAACCCGTTGCCGAGGCCGGTCGCCCCCCACAGGCCGGTGACGGTGACGGTCGAGGGGCTCGGCTCGGCCGCCTCGATGGCTGCCTTCAGGCCGGCCGCCGTGTAGTTGTTCTTGCCGGAGCCGTTCTGGACCAGGGTGCTCGGCCCGGCCCCGTAGGTGAGGGTGAACCCCTCGTTCACGCCGAAGTCCTTGAGCGCGATGTTCTGCACCTCGGCCACCGGCGGCAGGCTCGAGCGCGTGTAGGCGGCGATCTCGGTCTGGGAGCGCTGACTGAGGTACGGGTCGGTGTGCGGCTGCAGGTCGTCGACGCCACAGACGCCGGCGTAGGCCATGACCGAGGACCCCGAGCCGGGTTCGACCGCGGTCGCCGGGTTGCCCTGGTCGGCGCAGGTCGAGCTGGCGAAGGTGTGGTTCGCCCCGAGCTGGTGGCCGATCTCGTGGGCCACGTAGTCGACGGCGTAGGAGTCGCCGTCGGGCGTCGGGAGCGCGGTGCAGCCGTCCCACTTGTTGACCGTGCCGACGGCGCCCAGCCGCGCGATGCCGCCGCTGATGTCGACGCCCAGGCCCAGGTGCCCGACGTCGTAGTCCTCTGCCCCCACGGTCTGGCCGAGCACCAGGCGGGTGCGCGGCATCAGCGCGGGGTCGTAGCACCCCTCGTCGAGCATCGAGCTCGAGTAGCACGCGAGGGTGCCGCACCGGCCGTTGCCGACGACCATCGAGGAGAGGGTGTTGAAGTTCGTCTTGTCGGTCTCCTCGACCAGGAGCAGGCGGATCGAGAGGTCGTCGCCGTAGATGTGGTTGATGCGGTTGACCAGCGTGGTCTTCTCGGCGGTGATGATCGGGTTGGCCTCGGCGTCCGTGGTGGCGTCGGGGGCGAAGAAGCCGCTGTAGGTGTAGTCGGTGACGAGCGCGAGCCGGTAGGTGCGCTGGACCGCCGGTGCCCCAGGACCCTCGCCCACCGAGGGGGCCGTCCGGCCCGGGCGCGCCGCGCGTCGCAGCGCCCCGGCGGTCGCCGGGTCGAGGTCGCGCAGCTCGGGCTCGACGAACGACTGCTCGGGCGCCGGGAGGTCGTCACCGCGGTAGGACAGGTACAGGGCGTCGTCGCCCTGGCCGACGCCGTTGTAGGCCGGGTCGACGTACCAGGCGGCGCCCTCGCCCCGCACCGAGGCGTGGAACCCCGTGGGCGTCACGTCGAGCCGGATGCTCGCGGGCTCGGCACCGGTCGCGCGCCCGGCGTAGGTCGCGATGCCGGGGTACTCCGCCGCGAGGCCCGGCTCCATCACCGGCGACTCCGAGACGGCGAACTCGACGAGCTGCCCCGACGGCGACGGCACCGCGATCGTGACGGGCCGGCCCCCGGCGCCCTCGAGGGGAGCGCGCTCGAGGCGGCTCCCGAGCGTGTCGAGGTCGAGCAGGTACGAGCCGTACTCGCGCGGCGCGACCCGGCGCGGGCGGCCGTCCTGCGAGCGGTGCACGCGCCGGTCCACCTGCTCCCAGACCCCCGGAGGTGCCCCCGGGCCCGGCACGGCGTCGGCGACGACGGACGCCGCCGCGGGCGTAGCCACGGACGCCGCCACGGGCGGCACGACCGCCGTGACCAGACCGGCTCCGAGCGCGGCGGACCCGATGACAGCGGTCAGCGCACGGACGCGCCGGTGGGGGGTCACGACGTGCGCCTCTCGACGTGGGGGGACGGACTGTGCCCCAGGGTACGGCCGGGACCGGGTGCGCGGCACTCTGGTGGATTACCCGTCCGGGCCGCTCCCTATGCGCTCGAGGCTCCGCCAGGACGTGTGCGACCGGGCGGCCACGGGTCAGGTGGTCGGGAGGGTGGTCGTCGACGGCGTGACGTTGAATGGCCCCGTGCTGCGTCCTCCCGCCCGGGTCCTCGCCCTCGTGCTCGCCCTCGCCGCCGGGACGGCGGTGCTCTACGGCGGGCTGCCGGGCGGGCCGGCGGGCGCGACGGCCCGTGCGACCTCACCCGCGACCTCACCCGCCCTGGAGCCGGACGCCGCCGCGTCGCCGCGCACGGCCGTCCCCGCTCCACCGCCGCCCCGCAACGACGTCGAGAAGCGTGACCTCGTCGTGAGCGACGTGCTGGTGCGGACGTCGGTCGACACCGACGGTGACGGCCGGCGGGACGTCGTCCGCGTGGTGCTGACCCGGCCCCCCGGCTCCGCGGTCGGCGGCCGGCGCGTGGCGACCGTCGTCCACGCCTCGCCGTACTACTCCTGCTGCAAGGACGTGCCCAACCACGACGTCGACGGACCGCTCCCCCAGGGCCGGCCCCGGGCCGGGACGAGCGACGGCATGCGGGCCGGCCTGCTCCTCGAGGGCCTCGCGTGGGCCCGCAAGGGCTACGCCTTCGCCCGCGTCGCGTCGCTGGGCAGCAACCGGTCGACCGGGTGCCCCACCGTCGGCGACGGCAGGGAGGCGGCCGGGCCGGTCGCGGCCGTCGACTGGCTCAACGGCCGCACCTCGGCCCGCACGGCCGACGGGCGACGGGCCCGGGCGACGTGGGCCACCGGCGCCGTGGGGATGGTGGGCGCCTCCTACGACGGCACCCTGGCCTCGATGGCAGCGGCGACCGGTGTCCGGGGCCTGCGGGCGATCGTGCCGTCCTCCGGGATCTCGAGCTGGTACGACTACTACCGCCGTGACGGCCTCGTCGTCGCCCCGGGCGGCTACCAGGGCGAGGACACCGACGTCCTCGCCGAGTTCGACTACACCCGTCGCGACCAGCGCGTCTGCGACGACGTCATCGCCGGTCTCGCGTCGCGCCAGGACCGCGACACCGGCGACGTGTCGGGCTTCTGGACCGCCCGCGACCTGCTGCCTCACGCCGACCGGGTGCGGGCCGGCGTCCTCGTCGCGCACGGGTTCGGCGACGACAACGTGCGGCCGGACCAGGCAGCGCGCTGGTACGCCGCCCTGCGCCGCGCCGGGGCCCCCGTGAAGATCTGGTGGGACCAGGGCGGCCACGGCACCGCCGTGCCCCAGGGCCTCGTCGACCGGTGGTTCGACCACTTCCTCTACGGCGTCGACAACGGCGTCGAGCAGGGCCCCCGTGCGGCGGTCACGAGCCCCGGCGGGAGGACGCACTGGTACCGCACCTGGCCGCGACCGGGCTCGCGCACGGTGACCCTGCGCCCCGGTGGGGACGGAGACCACCTCGTGCCGGCACGGGACGGCGCCCGGTCCGGCCGGCGGTCGTTCACCGACGACGCGTCGATCGGTGCCGCCGACGCCTGCAAGACGGCGTCCCCTGCCCACGTGCTGCGGTTCCGCAGCGCCCCCTACGCCCGGGGGCTCGACCTCAGCGGGACGCCGGTCGCGCGGCTCCGGATGAGCTTCGACGCCACCGCCGCCAACGTGACCGCCGGCCTCTGCCTGTCCGACGGCTCGGGCAGCCGGCTGCTGACCGCCGGGTGGACCGACCCGCAGAACGTCGGATCACCCACGTCGGGGACCCCCCTCGAGCCGGGCCGCTCCTACGACCTCACGGTCCGGATGAACCCGGTCGACCGGCACCTGCCGGCGGGGTCGCGGATCACCCTTGTCGTGATGAGCAGCGACCACGACGCGACCCTGCGCCCGCCCGCCGGCACCGGGTGCACGCTGCGGCTGGCGGGGACGTCGGTCGACCTGCCGGTCGTCTAGATGTCCGCCAGCCGCGGCAGCACCTTCTCGACGACGTTGGTGGTCCACGCGACCGGGTCGTCCCCGCCCGGCACCAGCGTGACCGTGTCGACGCCGACCGCGGCGTAGGCCTCCATCTCGCGCAGGAACGCGTCGGGGTCGGCCTGCGAGTCGGCCATGGTGATGACGCTCTTCTCGATGGCGTCGTAGTCGGTGCCGACGCTCTCGCAGTGGCCACGCAGGATGTCGAGCTTGCGGGCGACGGCGTCCGGGCCCTCGCCGAAGATGTTGCACATCTGGGCGTACTGCGCGACGAGCCGCAGCGTCTTCTTCTCCCCCGACCCGCCGACGAGGATCGGCGGGTGCGGCCGCTGGTAGGCCGGCGGCACGTTGACGGTCTCGGCGAGCCGGTAGTGCGTGCCCTCGTAGGCGCCGTCGTCGTCGCCCCACATCTGCAGGCAGACCTGCAGGGTCTCCTCCAGCCGCTCGAACCGCTCCGAGGTCGAGGGGAACGGCACCCCCAGCCCCTCGTGCTCGCGGTCGTACCAGGCCGCACCGATGCCGAGCATCGCCCGCCCACGGGAGAGCCGGTCGAGCGTGGTGACCTGCTTCGCGAGCAGCCCCGGGTGCCGGTAGGTCACGCCGGTCACGAGGAGGCTGAGCCGCACCCGCTCGGTGACGGCGGCGAGGTACCCGAGGGTGGTGTAGCCCTCGAGCATCGGCTCTGCCGGACCGCCGAGGTTCTCCATCTGGAACCAGTGGTCCATCACGGTCAGCAGCGAGACGCCGCCCTGGTCGGCGACCTGGGCCGTCTCGGTCAACCTGTCCTCGAGCGTGGTCGCCCAGTCGGGGTGGCTGAAGTTCGCGTAGTGCACTCCCAGCTTCATGCTCCGGAGCCTAGGCGCCCGGCACGAATGCTCCCGTTGAGCGTTCCCTCAGGCTGGGGACCTACGATCGCCGCCATGAACCGACAGGTGACCCGCTCCTCCGGCGCGCTCGCGGCGCTCGTGCTCCTGCTCGCCCTGGGCGCCTGCGGCGACAAGGAGGACACCGACGCGACGGCGACCCCCGAGCGCGAGCACGCCGCGCAGCCGGTCGACCCCGACGGGGCGCCCTGCACCTACCCCGAGTCCGTGGGCGGGGTCCGCGAGGTCAACCCGCCGGCGCTCACCGCCGCGTACTCCGGCACGGTGGCCGTCACCATCGAGACCAACCGCGGTGACCTGAACGCCACGCTCGACGCCAGCAAGGCGCCGTGCACGGTCAACTCCTTCACGTCCCTGGCGAGCCAGGGCTTCTACGACAACACCACGTGCCACCGCCTCACGACCGAGGGCATCTTCGTGCTGCAGTGCGGCGACCCCCGCGCCGACGGCACCGGCGGGCCCGGGTACTCGTTCCCCGACGAGCTCACCGGCACCGAGACCTACCCGGCCGGGACGCTCGCGATGGCCAACGGCGGGGCCGACACCAACGGCTCGCAGTTCTTCGTGGTCTACGACGACACGCCGCTCCCGCCCAGCTACACGGTCTTCGGCACCGTCGACCAGGCCTCGGTCGACCTGGTGGCGGGCATCGCGGCGAAGGGCGTCGCCGGGGGCGCGGCCGACGGGAAGCCGGCCGAGAGCGTCGACATCACCTTCGTCGAGGTCGGGGACGAGACGGCCGCGCCCACCCAGGCCCCCACCACCGAGCCGGCCGGCGCGTGCACCTACCTGCCCGACGGCACGGGCGGCCAGGGCGCCGAGCCCGTCGAGCTGCCGGCGTCCGACCCCACCGTCGAGGGCAAGGTTGAGGATCACCTTCACCTCCAGCATCGGCCCGCTCGAGCTCACCCTCGACGCCGACCGGACCCCCTGCACCGTCAACTCCTTCGTCTCGCTGGTCGAGCAGGGGTTCTACGACGGCACGTCCTGCCACCGGCTCACCACCGAGGGCATCTTCGTCCTCCAGTGCGGCGACCCCACCGGCACCGGCACCGGCGGGCCCGGGTACTCCTTCGCCGACGAGCTGACGGGCGAGGAGTCCTACCCGAAGGGCACCCTCGCGATGGCGAACGCCGGCGACGACACCAACGGGTCGCAGTTCTTCATCGTCTACGCCGACACCCCGCTGCCGCCCGACTACACGGTGTTCGGCACGGTCTCGGCGGCGACCAACGCGCGGGTCGTCGAGGTCGCGGACGCCGGCGTCCAGGGCGGCGGCTCCGACGGCAAGCCGAAGACCAAGGTGCAGCTGCGCACCTACACGACCGGCTGACCCGCCGCGGTCACGGCTACCACGGGAACCGGACCCCGCCCAGCTCCTCCGACCGGGTCCACAGGGCCTTGGCGAGCTCGGGGTCGATCGCGTCCCGGCTGCGGCCGACCCCGACGGGCCAGCCCCGCATCTCCTGCAGCCGGTGCGGGCCGATGTAGGTGTTGCCCGGCACGTCCATGGTGGCCGCGTAGAGCTGCGGCAGCGCGCCCTGGTCGACCGACATGCCGGTGAGCTTGTGCCCCCACTCACCGATCGCCGTCAGGACGCCGCGACCGGTGTGGCCGGTGATCGACGTCGCCGTGGTGCCGGGGTGCGCCCCGGTCGCCCGGAGCGTCGACCCGGCGGCCGTCAGCCGGCGCTGGAGCTCGGCCAGGAACAGCATGTTGGCCAGCTTCGAGGCGGCGTAGGCCCCGTACGGCTGGTAGCCCCGGCGCTGCCAGTCGAGGTCGTCGAGGTCGAGCTCACCGTGACGGTGGCTGTTGCTCGACACCACCACGACCCGGTCGGTGAGCCGCGGGAGCAGCAGGTTGGCCAGCACGAAGTGACCGAGGTGGTTGGTCGCGAGGTGCAGCTCGACGCCGTCGGGGCTCAGCCCGAACGGCACCGCAAGGATGCCCGCGTTGTTGACCAGGACGTCGACCGCGCCCACCTCGTCGGCGAACCGGCGCACCGAGGAGAGGTCGGAGACGTCGAGCACCTTCACCTCGGCCGAGCCGCGCACGGTCGCGAGCGCCTCGGTCCCCCGGGCCTCGCTGCGGCAGGCCAGGACGACGTGGGCGCCGCGGGCGGCCAGCACCCGTGCGGTGACCAGGCCGATGCCGCTGTTGGCGCCGGTGACCACGAACCGCCGCCCGTCCTGCCGCGGGACGTCGTGCCAGGGGCCCGGGCGCGTCGCCATCAGGCCCCGCTCCCGTCGACCTGGTCGTGGCCGACCTGCTCGTAGGCGACGTCGGCGCCGAGCCCGACGGTGCGCGAGACCGTGCAGATCCGGTCGTGGGTCTGCTTCAGCACCCGCGGGAGGATGTCGCGGGCGGCGTCCCCGCCCTCCCCCTCGGGGAAGACGGCGTCGAAGAGCAGCCTCAGGTGCTCCATCCGGCCCCCACCCTCGTCGCGCACCTTGTGACCCTCCGCGACCACCTCGAACGACGTCGGCTCCGCGCGCCGCGAGGTCAGCTCCTCGACGTTGACCGCCGCGCAACCCGCTAGGGCGGCGAGCAGCAGCTCGACCGGCGTGAAGTCGGTCTCGGCGACGCCCACGTCGAGCGTGCCGCCCGCGGCGTTGGTGAGGCGGAAGGCGCCGGCGCCGACGCGGGCGAGGGTGACGCTGCGGTGACTCGTGGGCACGCTGGGATCCATGCCCGAAGGATGGCACCGCTGGTCGTCGAGGTGAACCGGGAGGCTGGAGGGGCCGACCGAGCCGACCCCGGATAGTCACTCCGGGTGGTCGTGAGCACCGAACGGGCCGAACCGGCCACGAGCCCTTCCGCTGCGTCGTCGCCCGAGTGATCCTCGAGGAAGACGGAGTCCCTCCCCCACGACCTCTGTCGGCAGGACCCCACCTGCGCACCGCCCGTCCGTGCTCGGCCCCCCGCTCGACCGCCGCCCCGCCCCCGCCCCTGGAACCGTCCTCGTGCTCCCTCCCCGCCCCCACCGCCCGCTCGTGCTCGCGGTGCTCACCGTGCTCACCGTGCTCGCGGTGCTGGTCGCGTCGTCCCTCCCCCTGACGACGCCCGCCGCCACCGCTGCCACCGGCGTCCAGCGCACCCCTGCCCGCACGACCGTCTCCGGCTGGCCGACCGCGCCCGCGTCGGTCGCCGCGGGCGGGGTGTACCTGGCCCGCCTCACCGTGAGCGGTGGCCCGCGCGCCGTCCACCTCCAGCGCAAGCAGGGCGCGGCCTGGCGCACCGTCGGCACGCACCGCTCCGGCTCCGGCGGGGCGGTCGCCCTCACGTGGACGACGCCCGCCTCGGCCCGGGTGGTCGTGCTGCGCGTCCGCGTGCCCTCCACCCCCGGCACCACCGCCGCGGTCACGCGGGCCCGCCGGGTCACCGTCCGCGCCCGGCCGCACGACCCGGTCCTGGCCGAGGTGCTCGCGCTCGTCAACGAGGTCCGCTCCGAGCCCCAGACCTGCGGAGGCGTCCGCTACCCCGCCGTGCCGCCCCTGCGACGCGACGGCCGGCTCGACGAGGCCGCCGGCGACCACGCCCGGCGCATGGCCACCGAGGACTTCTTCTCCCACGACTCCCCCGACGGCTCCGACCCCGGCGACCGGATCAGCCGCGCCGGCTACCGCTGGCGCAGCTACGGCGAGAACATCGCCGCCGGCTACGACGACGCCGCCGCCGTGGTGCAGGGCTGGCTCGAGAGCGCCGGCCACTGCCGGAACCTCATGGGCGCCTTCGACGACATCGGCCTCGGCCACGCCACCGACCCGTCGTCCACGTACGGCACCTACTGGGTCCAGGACTTCGGAACCAGGTGACCGCCGCACGGCCGTCCGCCGCCCAGCCTAGGCTCGACCACATGCCCGTCGCGTCCTCCCAGAGCCTCCTCCGCACCGAGGCGGCCGCCCGCGCCGACCTGCTCGACGTCACGTCGTACGACGTCGCCCTCGACCTGGCGGCCGACGAGGCGACGTTCGGCTCGGTGACCACGATCGTGTTCGAGAGCAAGGGCGGCCCGACCTTCCTCGACCTCAAGCCGCACGAGCGTCCGCTCGATCTCGCTCAACGGCGCGCCGGTCGACGTCGACCGGCTCGACCGGGGCCGGCTGCCCCTCGAGACGGTCGCGGGCACCAACGAGCTGGTCGTCGACGCGGTGATGCCGTTCCGCAACGACGGCGAGGGCCTGCACCGCAGCGTCGACCCGGCCGACGGGCGGCACTACGTCTACGGCATGTCGTTCATGGACGCCGCGCCCACGGTCTTCGCCTGCTTCGACCAGCCCGACCTCAAGGCGCCGTACACGCTGCACGTGCGCGCCCCGGGTGACTGGGTGGTGGTCGGCAACGCCCCGGCCTCGGGCCCCGAGCCGGGCCCGGGAGGCACGGCGCTGTGGGAGATCGGGCCGACGCAGCCGCTGTCGACCTACTTCGTCACCGTGGTCGCCGGGCCGTACCACGTGGTGCGCGACGAGCACGACGGCATCCCGCTCGGGCTGAGCAGCCGGCAGAGCCTCGCGCCGCACCTCGACAAGGACGCCGACGAGCTGTTCACCATGACCAAGCAGTGCTTCGACGAGTTCCACCGGCTGTTCGGCATCCGCTACCCGTTCGGCGACTACCACCAGGCGTTCGTGCCCGAGTTCAACGCCGGCGCGATGGAGAACCCGGGCTGCGTCACGTTCCGCGACCAGCTCGTGTTCGACACCAGGGTCACGCGGGGCAAGCGCATCGTGCGGGCGACCACGGTGGCGCACGAGATGGCGCACCAGTGGTTCGGCAACCTCACCACGCCCCGGTGGTGGGACGACCTGTGGCTCAACGAGTCGTTCGCCGAGTACATGGGCAACCGCGTCACCGCCGACGTCACCGAGTACGGCGACGCCTGGACGCACGTCGCGTGGTCGCGCCGCCAGTGGGGCCTGGTCGCCGACCAGCGGCCCACGACCCACCCGGTCGCGGGCAACGGCGCCGCGGACGCCGTCGCGGCGCTGCAGGACTTCGACGGCATCTCCTACGTCAAGGGCTCCACGATCCTCAAGCAGCTCGCGACCTCGCTCGGGCGACGAGGTGTTCTTCGCCGGCGCGGTCGACCACTTCTCCACCCACACCTTCGGCAACGCCACGATGCACGACCTCGTCGGCAGCTGGGAGCGCGCCGGAGCCGGTGACCTCTCCGAGGTCGTCGACCAGTGGCTGCTCACGGCCGACGTCGACGTGTTCACCCTCGACCGCGACGCGGGCACCCTGGTCCGCACGCCGCCGCCCGCTCGGCCGGCCGCACGCACCCACGCGTTCGAGGTGGCCGTGCTCGGCGACGGCGCGGTCACCACCACGCCCGTGCACGTCGACCGCGCCGTGACCCCGGTGCCCGACCTCACCGGCACCGTCGTCCTCGACCCGTGGGAGGAGAGCTGGGGCGTCTACGTCCCGGACGCCGTCACCGTCGAGGGCCTGCGCCGCGAGCTGCCGCTGGTCACCGACGACGCCGTCCGCGCCGCGGTGTGGAACAACGTGAAGAGCGGGTTCGCCCAGGCCCTGGTCGCCCCCGACGACGTCGTCGACCTGCTCGAGGTGGCGCTGCCCGTCCACGACACCGAGGACACCGCACGCCACACGATGCCGTGGGTGCTCGAGCAGGTGCTGCCCTTCGCCTCGCCGGGTGCGGTCGAGCGCGTCCACGCCGCGGCGGCCTCCCTCGTGGCCTCGCTCCCGCCGGGGTCCGAGCTGCAGCTCTCGGCGTTCCGCTCGGCCGTGCGCACCGCGAGCGACCCCGACGTCCTGCGGCGCTGGCTCGAGCAGGCCCCCGAGGGCATCGAGGCCGACCTCGACGTGCGCTGGCGCGTGCTCGCCGGCCTCGCCTCCCTGGGCGCGGTCGACCTCGCCCGGCTCGACGACGAGCTGGCCCGCCAGCCCACCGCCGCCGCCCGCGTGGCGCACGCCGGCGCGGCCGCCTCGCTGCCCACCGCCGAGGCGAAGCAGCGCGCCTGGGACCTGTTCACCGGTGCCGTCGACGTCCCGAACTACGACCTCGAGGCGGCCGGGAACGGCCTGTGGCGGTCGAGCCAGGCCGACCTCTGCGCCCCGTACGCCGAGCGGTACTTCACCGACCTCCCGGCGACCGCCCAGGTCCGGTCCGGCTGGGTGCTGGCGCTGGCGGCCGAGGCGTTCTTCCCGACGTCGTTCGTCGACGACGCCACCGCGGCCCGCACCCGCGCCCTGCTCGACAGCGGGGCGCTCGAGCCCGCCGTGGCGCGACGCGTGGCCGACCGGCTCGACACGCTGGAGCGCAAGCTCGCCGTGCGCGCAGCGTTCCCGACGTCGCCATGAGGGCGTCGTGAAGGACCGGCGCCCGGGGCCGTCGGTGCGGGTCCGCGTCACCGACGGCGACGTGCGCCGCGAGGACAGGGTCGTCACCGAGGAGCCGCTCGAGATCCGGCTGGCCTGGCCCGGGCTCCCCGGCGCAGCGGGTCTGGGTCACGATGCGCACCCCCGGCCACGACTTCGAGCTCGCGACCGGGTGGGTGGTCCACGAGGGACTCGCGCCCGCCGTCGACCGGGTCGCCTACTGCACCGACACCACGCTCGCCCCCGAGCAGGAGTTCAACGTGGTCACCGTGACGCTGCCCGCCGCGCCGCCCTCGCTCCCCCACCAGCACGCCGCGCAGTCGGCGGGCTCCTCGGCGTGCGGGGTGTGCGGCTCCGACAGCGTCGCGAGCGCGCTCGCCGCGCCGGTCCGGCGGTGGGACGGCGACCTGCCCACCGAGGCCGTGGTGCGGTCGCTCCCCGACCGGCTCCGCACCCGCCAGCCCCTGTTCGAGCGCACCGGCGGGGTCCACGCGGCGGGTCTCGCCACCGCCGAGGGTGAGCTGCTCGTCGTCCGCGAGGACGTCGGCCGCCACAACGCCGTCGACAAGGTCACGGGCGCACGCGTGCTGGCGGGCCTGCCCCCGGCCGGGGCGGTGCTCGTCGTCAGCGGCCGGGCGGGCTTCGAGCTCGTGCAGAAGGCCGTCGCCGTCGGCACCGGCGCCCTCGTCGCCGTGGGTGCCCCCACGAGCCTCGCGGTCTCGCTCGCCGAGCGCGCCGGGCTGGCCCTGTACGGGTTCACCTCCGCCCAGCGGGCCGTCCGCTTCGCCTGACCCGGCGGGCTCGTTCCCTGCAGCCCGCTGGCCTCTCGGCGTGGGTCCGAGCGTGTGTCGGTGCCCGGCTCTACCGTCACACCATGCGCATCCTTCACACCTCCGACTGGCACCTGGGCCGGTCGTTCCACCGTGAGGGCATGCTCGGCCACCAGGCCCTGTTCGTCGACCACCTGCTCGAGGTGGTCGAGACCGAGCGGGTCGACCTCGTGGTCGTCGCGGGTGACGTCTACGACCGGGCGCTGCCGCCCGTCGACGCCGTCCGCCTCGCCGACGAGACGCTCGTGCGGCTGGCGTCGTCCCGGGCGACGGTCGTGCTCACCAGCGGCAACCACGACTCCGCCCAGCGCCTCGGCTTCTCCTCGCGGCTCATCGACTCCGCCGGCGTCCACCTCCGCACCGACCCGTCGTCGGTGGGCACGCCGGTGCTGCTGCACGACGACCACGGGCCGGTGGCCGTCCACGGCATCCCCTACCTCGACCCGCACGCCGTCGCCGACCCGTGGCAGCTCGACCAGCGCTCGCACCAGGCGGCGCTGGGCGAGGCCATGGCCCGGGTGCGCGCCGACCTCGCGGCGCGCCCGGGCACGCGGTCGGTGGTGGTCGCCCACGCGTTCGTCGCCGGTGCCCAGCCGAGCGACTCCGAGCGCGACATCAGCGTCGGCGGTGTCGCCCGGGTGCCCACGTCGGTGTTCGACGGCGTCGACTACGTCGCGCTCGGCCACCTCCACGGGGCGCACGAGCTCACCGAGCGGGTCCGCTACAGCGGGTCGCCGCTCGCGTACTCCTTCTCCGAGGCCGGTCACCGCAAGGGCTCCTGGCTGGTCGACCTGGCCGCCGACGGCACCACGCGGGCGGAGTGGGTCGAGGCCCCGGTCCCGCGGCCGCTGGCGCGGCTCCGCGGCACGCTCGAGGAGCTGCCTGTCCGACCCGCTCCACGCCCGCCACGAGGGCTCGTGGGTCGAGGCCACGCTCACCGACGCCTCGCGGCCGCACCAGGCGATGGACCAGCTGCGGCGCCGCTTCCCCCACACCCTGCTGCTCGGCTTCGCCGCCACCCGCCCCGCGGTGGGCGCGGCCCCGAGCGCGGCCGGGCTCTCACGGCGCGACCACGACGTCGCCCGCGAGTTCCTCGTCGAGATGCGCGGGTGCGAGCCCGACGCCGACGAGCTCGCGCTGCTCGACCTGGCGGTCGACTCCTGCTGCGACGACCGCGACGACGACCGGCTGACGCGGGCGAGGGTGGTCGCGTGAGGCTGCACCACCTCGAGGTCCAGGCCTTCGGCCCGTTCGCCGACAGGGTCTCGGTCGACTTCGACGAGCTCTCCGAGGCCGGGCTCTTCCTCCTCTCCGGGGCCACCGGCGCGGGCAAGACCAGCGTCCTCGACGCCGTCTGCTTCGCCCTCTACGGCGACGTGCCCGGCGACCGGAGCGCCGCCAAGCGGCTGCGCTCCGACCAGGCCGACCCCGACGTCCCGCCGCGGGTGACCCTCGAGGCCACGCTCGGCGGCCGGCGCTTCAGGCTCGTCCGCTCCCCGGCCTGGGAGCGCGCCAAGCGGCGGGGCGACGGCGTCACCACCGAGCCCGCCAAGGTCACCATCAGCGAGCAGGTGTCCGGCGCGTGGCAGCCGCTGTCGAGCCGCATCGACGAGACCGCCGACCTCGTGCGCCGGCTGCTCGGCCTCGACCAGACCCAGTTCACGCAGGTCGCGATGCTCCCGCAGGGCCGGTTCCAGGCCTTCCTGCGAGCCCGCTCCGACGAGCGCCACAGGCTGCTCCAGCAGCTGTTCCGCACCGGCCGGTTCGAGGACGTCGAGCGCTGGCTCCGCGACCGGCGCCTGGCGCTGGGGCGTTCCGACGCCGAGCACCACCAGCGGCTGGCCGACGTCGTCAGCCGCGCCAGCGAGGCGGCAGCGGCCCCGCTGCCCGAGGGCGTCGACGTCCACGACCTCGCCGCGGTGGCCGCCGACGGCACCCTGCGGGCGTGGCTCGTCGAGCAGCACGACAGCGCCGACCACGAGCGCGTCGCCGCCCGGCGCCGCACCGCGGTGGCCTCACGCCAGGAGGCGGCGGTGAGGCAGGCCCTCGAGGCCGCGCGAGCCGAGGCCGAGCTGCGGCAGCGGGTCGTCGAGGCCCGCAGCGAGCAGGCAGCGCTGCAGGGTCGCGCCGCGCAGCACGCGGCCGACGTCGCCCGCCTCGACGCGGCGCGCCGCGCCGCGGGCGTCGTCCCGTGGCACCGCCAGCACGCCGCGGCGACCGCCCGCGCCGAGCGCGCCGGCGTCGCGCTGGCCACCGCCCGGCAGCGGGTCGCCGGACACCTCGGCGAGGCCCCCGACGTCGCCGACCTGCGCCGCCTCGCCGACGACGCCCTGGCCGCCGCCGCGGCAGCGACCGCCCTCCGCCCCCAGGCGGAGCGGCTCGCCGCGATCGACCACAAGGTCGCGACGATCGAGCGCGAGCGCGCGCACCTCGACGCCGACCTGCAGCGCGTCCAGGGCGAGCGCGCGGTGCGCCCCGACCGTCTCGAGCAGCTGCGGGCCGAGGTGATCACCACCGAGCAGGAGGCGGCCCGGGTCGACACGCTGACCCTGGCCGCGCAGGCCGCCCGCACCCGCCTCGACAGCCACCAGCAGGTCGCCGCGCTCGAGCCGCGCCTCCACGACGCGCGGGTCGAGTGGCTGGCCGCGCGCGAGCAGTCCCTGGTGCTCAAGGAGGCACTGGTCGCGGTGCGGATGGCCCGCATCGACGGCATGGCCGCCGAGCTCGCCGTCTCCCTCGCCGTCGGCGCCTGCTGCCCGGTCTGCGGCTCCGCACGACCACCCCGCGAAGGCCCGCCCGGCCGCGGGCGCCGCCGACGCCGTCGCCGAGAAGGCAGCGCTCGCCGCGCGTCGACGACGCGGCGATCCTCGAGCACGCCCTCGACCAGCAGGTCCGCGACCTCGAGCAGGCCCTCGCCGCCGCCCGGGCACGGGCCGGCGACGAGAGCCCCGAGCGGCTCACCGACGAGCTCGCCCGGCTGCAGGAGGCGCTCGCCGCCGCGCTCCGTTCCGCCGGCCGGCTCCCCGACCTCCAGGCGCGGCGCGAGACCGACACGCGGGCGCTGGCCGACCTCGACCGCCGCGCCGACGTGCTCATCGACCAGCTCGACCGCGCCGTGCGCGAGCACGCCGAGCGCTCGGCCGAGGCGACGCGCCCTGCGTCTCGACCTCGAGCGTGCGCTCGAGGGGCACCCCGACGCCGCGGCCCTCGAGGCCGCGCACCGGCGCACCGCCACGCTCTGCCGCGAGGCCGACCGGGCGCGCGGCCGACGCCGACGAGGCGCTGGCGGGCCGGCAGGCGGCGGCCGAGGCGCTCGCCGACGCCGCGCGCGGGGCCGGCTTCGACGACGTCCCCGCAGCCCTCGCGGCCGTCCTCGACGAGCCGACGACGGTGCGGCTCGCCGACCGCGTCGAGCAGCACCGGGCCCGGCTGGCGGCCGTGACCGAGGTGCTGCGCGACGTCCCCGCCGACGACGGTGCGCCGCCCGTCGACGTCGTCGCGCTCGCGTCGGCGCACGAGACCGCGCTGGGCGACCTCGGTGCGGCTCGCACCGACCTGGCCCTGCTCACCGCCCGCGCCGAGCGGCTCGGCCTGCTGCTCACCGAGCTCGACCTCGCGCTCGCGGCGTGGGCGCCGCTCCGGCACGACCTCGCCGTCACCACCCGCCTGTCCACCTTCGTCGAGGGGCGCGCGCCCGACAACCAGCTGCGGATGCGGCTCTCGGCCTACGTGCTGGCCTACCGCCTCTCGCAGGTCGTCGACGCCGCCAACGAGCGCCTCGCCCGCATGAGCGACCAGCGCTACTCCCTCGAGCACACCGGCCGGCGCGGCGCGGGCGAGACCCGCGGCGGCCTCAGCCTCCTGGTCCGCGACGACTGGAGCGGCGAGTCCCGCGACCCCGCCACGCTCTCCGGCGGCGAGACCTTCGTGGTCTCGCTCGCCCTGGCGCTCGGCCTCGCCGACGTCATCGCGCACGAGGCCGGCGGCGCCGCCCTCGACACCCTCTTCGTCGACGAGGGCTTCGGCTCCCTCGACGCCGACACCCTCGACGACGTCATGGACACCCTCGACGCCCTCCGCGACGGCGGCCGCGTGGTGGCGTCGTCAGCCACGTCGCCGAGATGCGCGACCGGATCCCCACCCAGCTCGTGGTCACCAAGTCCCGCAAGGGCTCGACGGTCGCCCTACGCCGCTGACCCGTCGCACAGTGCGACGGGTCAGTCGCCGGTGCTCCCCGCGCCGTGCGCCAGGCCTCGAGCAGCGCGTTGTTGAACGCCGGGATGTCGCCGGGGTTGCGGCTGCTGATGAGGTTGCCGTCGGTCGACGACCGCCTCGTCGACCCACTCACCGCCCGCGTTGCGGATGTCGGTCTGCAGGCTCGGCCACGAGGCGAGCCGGCGCCCCTCAGCACGTCGGCCTCGACCAGGGTCCAGGCCGCGTGGCAGATCGCGGCGACGGGCTTGCCGCCCTCGACGAACTCCTTGACGAACGCCACGGCGTCCTCGTCCATCCGCAGCGCGTCGGGGTTCGCGACGCCGCCGGGCAGCACGAGCGCGGCGTAGTCGTCGACGTCGGCGTCCGCCACGACGCCGTCGACCTGTCTGCGTGCCGGCCTTGTCGAGGTGCTCGAACAGCTGCGCCTCGCCCGCCTCGGGGGCCAGCAGCACCGGCTCGTAGCCGGCGTCCTCGACCGCCTGCCACGGCTCGACCAGCTCGGCCTTCTCGATGCCCTCGTTGGCGGTCAGGAACGCGACCTTCTGTGTGGTTGCCATGCCTTCGAAACTAGGCAGGCGCCCGCCTCCCCCAGACCCTCCACCAGGGTGACCTGTCCCACATGAACGGGACAGGTCAGCGACGAGGTCAGTCGAAGGAGCGCCAGGAGGAGACGTCGAGGCCCCAGTCGTCGCGCAGCCGGGCGAGCTGGGGGCGGTAGAGCGCGACCAGCGACTCGCGCAGCCCGGGGGTCCAGTCCCAGTCGGCCGTGGACGACGACCCGCTCGCCTCGTCGACGTCCACCAGGGGCACCGGGTCGACGCCGACCAGCCCCCAGAGCCGGTCGACGGTCGCCTGCGCGTCGCTGCGCGCCTCCTCGAAGACCAGCACGTGCATCCGGTCGCGGCCGACGGCGGCGGCCCACATCTCGAGCTGGTCGGCGTACATCCCGGTCCAGGTCTGCACGGTGATCGGCACGGGGTAGGGCCACGGCGTCTCTGCCGACCCGCGGGTGGCGAGCGAGCCGCATCGCGGAGCGGAACCGCTCCACGGGGTCGCGCAGGACGACGAGCACGGGCACCTCCGGCAGGAGCCGCGCCACGACGCCCGGGGTCGAGGAGTGGCGCAGGTACTGCGGCGTCCAGTCGCCGCGGCGGACGCCGTCGTCGGGGAAGAGGTCGAGGTAGGCGCTCGCCGGCTCGCGGCCGTCGCCGACCTTGTGCAGCAGGTGCTGCTCCTTCTTGCCGTTCGTGCCGAGCCCGACCTCGGGGTGCTGGGTGAGCAGGTCGGTGAGCCAGGTGGTGCCGCTGCGCTGCGCACCGATGCCGAGCCACGCCGGTAATCCCATGGCACGAACCCTAGTGAGGAGGGATAGGTTCGCGGGCATGAGTGGTCTCGACCCCACGTTCACCGATCTGCCCTACCGCTCGCTGGGCGACGCGGCCCTCGCCCGGGCCCGCGAGCTCGGCGTCTCGCACGCCGACTTCCGCTTCGAGCGGGTGCGCTACCAGGACCTCTCGGTCCGCGACGGGGTGCTGCAGGGCGCCAGCGACGCCGAGGACCTCGGGTTCGCCGTGCGCGTCATCCACCGGGGGTCGTGGGGCTTCGCCTCGGGCGTCGTCCTCACCGCCGACGAGGCCGTCCGCGTCGCCGAGACGGCGGTGGCCGTCGCCACGGTCGCGACCGGGATGACCAGGCGCCCGGTCGAGATCGCCGACGAGCCGGTCTACGACGACGTCACCTGGGTCAGCGCCTACGACATCAACCCGCTCGAGGTGCCGGTCGCCGAGAAGGCCGCGCTGCTCGTCGACTGGACCGAGCGGCTGCGCGCCGGCGCCGCCGTCGACCACGCGACGGCGTTCGTGCAGCAGGTGCAGGAGAACAAGTACTACGCCGACCTCGCCGGCACCCGCACCACCCAGCAGCGCGTGCGGATGATGCCCGGGCTTCGAGGCCATGGGGGCCGGTGCCGACACCTTCGACTCGATGTCGAGCATCGCCCCGCCGGTCGGCCGCGGCTGGGAGTACGTCGTCGGCACGGCCGAGCAGGGCGCCTGGGGCTGGGACGCCGAGATCGACGAGGTGCCCGAGCTGCTCGCCGAGAAGCTCAAGGCCCCGAGCGTCGAGGCCGGCACCTACGACCTCGTCATCCACCCGAGCAACCTGTGGCTCACCATCCACGAGTCGATCGGCCACGCCACCGAGCTCGACCGGGCCCTCGGCTACGAGGCCAACTACGCCGGGACGTCGTTCGCCACCGTCGACAAGCTCGGCACCCTCCAGTACGGCTCCGAGGTCATGCACGTCACCGGTGACCGCACGGTCCGCAACGGCCTGTCGACCATCGGCTACGACGACGAGGGCGTCGAGACCCAGGCGTGGGACATCGTCCGCGACGGCGTGCTGGTCGGCTACCAGCTCGACCGCCCGATGGGCGTGATGCTCCCCGAGCTCAACCCCGGACCGGACGGGGCCGGCCGCTCCAACGGGTGCGCCTACGCCGACTCGCCCGGCCACATCCCCATCCAGCGGATGGCGAACGTGTCGCTGCAGCCCGACCCCGACCCGGGAGGCGGCGCGAGCACCGACGACCTCGATCGGCCGCGTCGAGCGCGGCCTCTACGTCGTCGGCGACAAGTCGTGGTCGATCGACATGCAGCGCTTCAACTTCCAGTTCACGGGGCAGCGCTTCTACAAGATCCAGGACGGCGAGCTCGTCGGCCAGGTGCGCGACGTCGCCTACCAGGCCACCACGACCGACTTCTGGAACTCCCTCGAGGCCGTCGGCGGACCCGACACCTGGGTCCTCGGCGGGGCGTTCAACTGCGGCAAGGCCCAGCCCGGCCAGGTGGCGGCGGTCAGCCACGGCTGCCCCACCTCGTTGTTCCGCCAGGTCCGCATCCTCAACACCCTCGAGGAAGGTGGGAACTGATGGCACCCCACGACGTTCTCGTCCTCCCCCGCTCCGCTCCTCCGTCCGACAACCCCGAGGGGACCCCGGCGTGAACTTCTCCCCCAACACCCAGCCCGCCGCCGGCGCCCCGGCCACCCCGCAGGCCCTCGTCGAGCAGGCGCTCGCCACCTCGGTGGCCGACGACTGCGTCGTCATCGTGCGCGACCACACCAGCGCCAACCTGCGGTGGGCCAACAACACCCTCACCACCAACGGCGTCATGCACGGTCTCAGCGTCACCGTCATCTCGTTCGTCGGCCAGGCGTTCGGCTCGGTGACCGGCAGCGCCACCACCCAGCCGCAGGTCACCGACCTCGTCAACGCCGCCGACGCGGCAGCCCGCGCCGGTTCGCCCGCCGAGGACCGCAACCCCCTGGTCGCCGACACCCCGGCGTCCCCCGACTGGGACGACGCACCGGTGCCGACCGACATCCACGTCTACGACGCGTTCGCACCCGCCCTGGGCGAGGCGTTCGGCCGCGCCGAGGCCGGTGGCCGGATCCTCTACGGCTTCGTGAACCACGAGGTCACGACCACCTACCTCGGCTCCTCCACCGGTCTCCGCCTGCGTCACGTGCAGCCCACCGGCCACTACGGCTGCACCGGCAAGAACGCCGCCCTGACCGAGAGCGCGTGGGTCGGCGGCGCGACGCGCGACTTCGCCGACGTCGACGCCCTCGCCATGGACGCCACGCTCGAGCAGCGCCTCGGCTGGGGACGCCGTCGCGTCGACCTGCCCGCCGGCCGCTACGACACGATCCTGCCGCCGTCGGCCGTCGCCGACCTGATGATCGACGCCTACTGGTACGCCGGCGCCCGCACGGCGTGGGAGGGCCAGTCGGTCTACAGCCGTCGGCCCACCGGCACCCGCATCGGCGAGACCATCACCAGCGCCGGCGTCAACCTCTACAGCGACCCCGCCTACCCCGGGCTGGAGTGCGCGCCGTTCGAGGTGGCGGCGTCCTCGGGCAACGAGTCGTCGGTCTACGACAACGGGCTGCCGCTCGGGCGCACCGACTGGGTGCGCGACGGCGTCCTGACCTCGCTGCTGCAGACGAGGCACTCGGCCGCGATGACCTCGCAGCCCGTCACCCCCGGCATCGACAACCTGGTGCTCGACGTCGACGGTGCCGCCGGCTCGGTCGAGGACCTCGTCGCCGGCACCGAGCGCGGGCTGCTGCTGACCTGCCTCTGGTACATCCGCGAGGTCGACCCGCAGAGCCTGCTGCTGACCGGACTCACGCGCGACGGCGTCTACCTCGTCGAGAACGGCGAGATCACGGGCTCGGTCAACAACTTCCGCTGGAACGAGAGCCCGATCGACCTGCTGCGCCGGTTCAGCCACGCCTCGTCGACGGTGCCGAGCTTCAGCCGCGAGTGGGGCGACGACTACTTCTCCCGCACCGCCACCCCCGGCCTGCGGGTGCCGGACTTCAACATGTCGAGCGTCTCGCAGGCGATGTAGCCAACCGCGGGACGGCGGTCGGTGGCGCGACGTAGGGTCGCCCGGTCCACCACGCCTACCTCGGGGAGCCCACCGTGCGTCGTGCCGTCAGCACCGTCGTCCTGTCCACCGTCCTCGCCGTGTCGGGAGCCGTCGCCGGTGCGCCCGCGTTCGCTGACGAGGCGACCGACGCCCCGGTCACCCAGCCCGACCGGGTCACCCTGCGCGGTGGTGATGTCGCGTTCGCCGACGTCCTGGCCAACGACACCGACCCGAACGGCGACGAGCTGCAGATCTGCCGCCTCGAGATCCCCGACGGGGTGCCGCTCAACAACGGCAACGAGCTCGTGTCGATCGTCGACCCGGGCGACGACTTCGTCCCGCCGCTCTTCATCTCCGCCGACCGGTACACGCCGGGCCGCTACGAGATCACCTACTACGCCTGCGACTACGACTACCTGACGCCGGCGACCGTCACGGTCGTCGTCAAGCGCACCCGGCCGGTCCGCGCCTCGGTCGTGCGGCCCGGCGTCGTCCGGTTCGCCAACCCGGACAACCGGCGGGTGCAGGTCCGGTACTACGACCCCTTCTCCGACGACGGTGCGCAAGGACAGGTGAACCTCCGCCCGGGTGCGAGCGCCCGGGTGCGCATCCCGGGACGATCGGTGGAGTGGTTCGCCTACGCGCGGCGCTCGGGCGGCCGCGCCGGCGACGGACACCTCGACCTGCGCCGTCCCTGACGTGCGGGGTTCGTCGGACGCGACCCGCACCGCCAACTAGGCTCGAACCATCATGACTCGACGTACGACGCGCGCCGCACTGACCGTCGTCGGCAGCCTCCTCACCGCCCTCGTGGTCGCGCCACCGGCACAGGCGTTGATCACCTCGGCCGCACCCGACACCTTCCGGGTCTACACCGGCGCCGAGTACCGCCTCGACCCCATCGCCAACGACACCTACATCGGCGGTCCCCGTCCGACGCTCTGCGGGCTCGACCTCACCAGCGTCGACGCCGGCTCGGTCTACGTCGAGCAGGAGGGCGACCTGCTGTACGTCGAGGCGTCGCCCGGCGCGACCGGACCGGTCGAGCTCGGCTACGAGATCTGCCAGGGCGCGCAGCGTGCAGCCGGTGAGGTGAGGATCAACCTGCGGAGCCTCCGCGACGTCGCCGGGGCGGTCAAGCCCCGGACCCGCAGCCGCGTGCTGTTCAGCAACCGCAACACCGTCGACGTGACCGTCCAGTGGGGCGACGTGACCTCCGGGCGGCCCGACGGTCACCGCGTCGTGCCTGCCGGCAGCACCATCACGGTCAGGGTGACCCGTCGCCAGATCTACTGGCTGGGCTACCTCCGCGACGGCGAGACCGTCGTCACCGTCGGCGACGGCGTGATCCGCAAGATCCCCCAGCCGCGACGCTGAGGCTGAGCTCAGGCGGGCCGGTCCGAGTCAGAGCCAGCGACGGAGCCGCTTGCGCCGGGCGCGCCGCCACACGGCGGTGAGCTCGACGCCGAGCTCGTCGGCGCGTGCCTCCTCCCGCGCGTGCAGGACGCCGAACGTGAACGCGCTCTCGCCCGCGGCCGTGGCCCGGTCGGCGAGGCGCAGCAGGTCGGCGCGGGTGACCGTGGTGTCCTGGCGCTCCCCGAGCACCTGGGTCACCTCCTGTGCCGCCTTGCGCAGCGCCTTGGCGTCGGCGCCCCACACCGGCTCCAGCACCTCGCACGCGTAGCGCAGGCGCTTCGCGGCCTTGCGGACGTCGTGCAGCGCCTCGTCCTCGGCCTCGTCGCCCGGCTGCTCGCCCACCTCGTCGAGGGCGCGCAGCAGCGCGACGCGGTCGGCCAGCCGCCCGAAGTCCTTCCGGACCCGGCGGCGCAGCACGCCGGCGGCGGGCTCCTCCGCCACGGTGGTGAAGGGCGGGGCGGCGACCAGGTGCTTCACGGCCGTGACCAGCGCCCGGTAGCGCGCCGAGTCGAGCACCTCGGCGGCGTGGGCGCCCGCCGCGTCGAGCCGTTCGGCGTACTCGCTGTCGATCCGTGCGAGCACGGGCCCGACCACCAGCGGGGCAGGCACGGCGGCGACCAGCTCGCGCAGCCGGTCGCGCACGACCTCGGCGTCCCGGCCGTCGCCCAGCTCCTGGGCCACCCACCGCAGCTCGTCGCGCACCGGGTCGGTGACCTCGCGGTCGAGCAGGGGCCGGTAGGTCGCGAGCAGCCCGCGCAGCCGCCGGCACACCACCCGCAGCTGGTGGACGCCGTCCTCGACGCCCGCGCGGACCTCGGCCTCGCGCTCGGCCAGCTCGGAGGCCAACCCGGCCAGCCGGGCGTGCAGGACCGACGACGCGGGGCTGTCGGGCGTGAGCCCGGACGTGTCTGTCACTCCCCAGTCCTACCCGACCGAGGTGAACGCCAGGGGTTCGGGGCCGAGCAGGCGTCAGTCGTCGTGGGCCTCGGCGAACGCCTCGGGCGAGGGGCAGGAGCAGACCAGGTTGCGGTCGCCGTACGCCTGGTCGATGCGGGCCACCGGCGGCCAGTACTTGTCCGGGTCGATGCCGGTCGGGAACACCGCGAGCTCGCGCGAGTACGCCCGGTCCCACTCACCGACCAGCGCCCGCGAGGTGTGCGGGGCACCGCGCAGCGGCGAGTTCTCGGGCGTCCACTCCCCTGCGCCGACCCGGTCGATCTCGCCGCGGATCGCGATCATCGCGTCGCAGAACCGGTCGATCTCGGCGAGGTCCTCCGACTCGGTGGGCTCGACCATCAGGGTGCCGGCCACGGGGAACGACATGGTCGGGGCGTGGAAGCCGTAGTCGACGAGACGCTTCGCCACGTCGTCGACCGAGACGCCGGTGTCCTTGGTGAGCCCGCGGACGTCGAGGATGCACTCGTGCGCGACGAGGCCGCCGTGCCCGGTGTACAGCACCGGGTAGTGGTCGCCGAGCCGCTTCGCGACGTAGTTGGCCGCCAGCACCGCGCTGGCCGTGGCGCGGGTCAGGCCGGTGGCGCCCATCAGCCGGACGTAGGCCCACGAGATCGGCAGGATGCCCGCCGACCCGTACGGCGCCGCGCTGATCGGGCCGATGCCCTCGCGCTTGTCGGCCTCGGGGTGCATGCCGTGCGTGGGCAGGTAGGGCGCGAGGTGCTCGCGCACCGCGACCGGGCCGACGCCCGGTCCGCCGCCACCGTGCGGGATGCAGAAGGTCTTGTGCAGGTTGAGGTGCGACACGTCGCCGCCGAACTCGCCCGGCTTGGCGTAGCCGAGCAGCGCGTTGAGGTTGGCGCCGTCGACGTAGACCTGGCCGCCGTGGGCGTGCACGACCTCGCAGAGCTCGGTGATGGTGTCCTCGTAGGCGCCGTGGGTCGACGGGTAGGTCACCATGATCGCCGCGAGGTCGTCGGCGTGCTTCTCGCACTGGGCGCGCAGGTCGTCGAGGTCGACGGTGCCGTCGTCGGCGCCCTTGACCACCACGACCTTCATGCCGGCCATCACGGCCGAGGCGGCGTTGGTGCCGTGCGCGGAGGCGGGGATCAGGCAGACGTTGCGCTGGGGTCGCCGCGCGAGTGGTGGTAGCCGCGGATCGCGAGCAGCCCGGCGAGCTCGCCCTGCGAGCCGGCGTTGGGCTGGATCGAGACCCGGTCGTAGCCGGTGACCTCGGCCAGCCAGCCCTCGAGCTCGTCGACGAGCTGGCGGTAGCCCGGCGGCGTCCTCGGCCGGCGCGAACGGGTGCAGGTCGGCGAAGCCGGGCAGCGAGACCGGCTCCATCTCGGTGGTGGCGTTGAGCTTCATCGTGCACGAGCCGAGCGGGATCATCCCGCGGTCGAGCGCGTAGTCGCGGGCCGACAGCCTGCGCAGGTAGCGCAGCATCGCGGTCTCGCTGTGGTGGCTCGAGAACACCTCGTGGGTGAGGTACTCGCGTCGTGCGGCGCAGCCCGTCGGGCAGCGCGTCGGCCACGACCTGGTCGAAGCCGTCGACGTCGGCGGTGACGCCGAACGCCTTGAGCACGCCGTCGACGGTCGAGCGGGTGGTCGTCTCCGAGGTCGAGAACCCGACGGTGTCGGCGTCGACCAGGCGCAGCTGGAGGCCGAGCCGCGGGCGGTGGCGACGACGTCGTGCGGCGCGGCCGGGCACGCCGACCGGTGACGGTGTCGAAGAACTCGCTCGTGGGCGACGGCGAGGCCCGGCCTCGGCCAGCGCCCGGGCGAGGACGGCGGCGTAGCGGTGGGTGCGGGTCGCGATCGCCGCGCAGCCCCTCGGGGCCGTGGTAGACGGCGTACATCGAGGCGACGACGGCCAGCAGCACCTGGGCGGTGCAGATGTTGGACGTCGCCTTGTCGCGGCGGATGTGCTGCTCGCGGGTCTGCAGCGCGAGCCGGTAGGCCGGGCGGCCCTCGGCGTCGACGCTGACGCCGACCAGGCGCCCGGGCAGGTGCCGCTCGAGGCCGGCGGCCACCGCCATGTAGCCGGCGTGCGGGCCGCCGTAGAACAGCGGGACGCCGAAGCGCTGGCTCGAGCCGACGACGACGTCGGCGCCCATCGACCCCGGGCGACTCGAGCAGGCTGAGCGCGAGCAGGTCGGCGGCCACGACGGCCAGGGCGCCGCGCTCGTGGGTCGGCGTCGATCACCGGCTTCGGGTCGAGGATCGCGGCCGCTGGCGCCGGGGTACTGCACCAGCACGCCGCTCGGCGGCTGCTCGGTCTCGGGCAGGCCGTCGGCCAGGTCGGCGACGACGACCTCGATGCCCATGGCCTCGGCGCGGGTGCGCACGACCTCGATGGTCTGCGGCAGCGCGTCGGCGTCGACCACGAACGGGCCGGTGGCCTTGCGCTTGCCGCGACGGACGAGCGTCATCGCCTCGGCGGCCGCGGTGCCCTCGTCGAGCAGGCTCGCGTTGGCGGTCGGCAGGCCGGTGAGGTCGCCGATCACGGTCTGGAAGTTGAGCAGCGCCTCGAGCCGGCCCTGGCTGATCTCGGGCTGGTACGGCGTGTAGGCGGTGTACCAGGCGGGGTCCTCGAGCACGTTGCGGCGCACGACCGGCGGGGTGATCGTGGCGTGGTAGCCCAGGCCGATCATCGTCTCGCCCGGCCGGTTGGAGGCCGCGATGCTGGCGCAGCTCGCGCGGCCGCGGCCGCCTCGGTGAGCGGGGCGGGCAGGTCGAGCGCCTCGGCGCTGCGGATGCCGCCGGGCACGGCCGCCGACATCAGCTCCTCGAGGGAGTCGTAGCCGAGGGCGGCGAGCATGGTGGCGACGTCGTCGGGCCGGAGCCCGATGTGGCGGTCGACGAACGGCAGGGCGGCGTCGAGCTCGGCGAGGCTGGGGTGGTCGGACACGAGGGCTCCTGGGGTCGTCTGTGCGGACGTCCCTCCCCCTCTGTCACTCCGGCCCGAGTCGGTGGTGGCTCCACAGGTGCCTGCTCCGCGCGGTCCGTTTGCCTGAGAGGTTCCGGGGAGGAATTGCCCCTTCGGCGCTTGCCCCGAGCTGCTGGGCGAAGACTCTCCCGCGCGGGATCGTCAGCGCTGCCGAATCTAGCCGACCGCCCTCACCCCGACGGAAACCACGCCGACCCGCCCCACATGTGGGGCGGGTCGGCGCCGCGGGCTCAGAGCCTCGCCGCGCCGCCGTCCCACGCCACCGCGAGCCGGACCCGCTCCAGCAGCGACGCCGGGACGTCGGGCAGCCGGTCGAGCGGGAACCACCCGACGTCGGTGGACTCGTCGTCGCCCACGTGCGCCTCGCCCGAGACGTAGCGGCACCGGAACGTGTGGTCGAGGTACTGGGCGCGGTCGCCGTTGTCGTAGCTCATCTCGGGCATGACGTTGACCCAGACCAGGCCCTCGACCTCGCACACCACGCCCGCCTCCTCGAGGCACTCGCGCACCGCGGTCTCGGCCGGGGTCTCCCCCGGGTCGACGATGCCGGTGATCGGCGTCCAGCGGCCGTTGTCGGCCCGCTTCACGATCAGGAGCTCGACACCGTCGGGGCTCTCGGCACTCCCCCGCAGCACCACGGCCGTCGCACCGGGCAGCCAGAGCAGGTCGGTGCCGATCTTCTCGCGCAGCTGGACGACGTAGTCGGGTATGGGCACGCCGGAACCGTAGCGAGGGGCACGAAATTGTCTCGGCCCCGCCGCGGTGCGACGGGGCCGAGCTGATGGTGGGTGCCTCAGGCGAGGCGGGCCTGGCGACGTGCGGCGAGCTCGTCGGAGGCGATGCGAGGCCGCACTCGGCTCGTCGGCGCGCTCGCTGGGCAGCTCGGCGAGGGTGCCCTCGACCTCGCGCCAGACCCCGCCGATGGCGATGCCGAAGACGCCCTGGCCGCCCTGGAGGAGGTCGATGACCTCGTCGTTGGAGGTGCACTCGTAGACCGAGGCGCCGTCGCTCATCAGCGTGACCGTGGTCAGGTCGTCGGTGCCGCGCGCCCGCAGGTGCGTGACCGCGATGCGGATCTGCTGCAGCGAGATGCCGGCGTCGAGCAGCCGCTTGATGATCTTGAGGATCAGGATGTCGCGGAAGGAGTAGAGCCGCTGCGAGCCCGACCCCTTGGCGCCGCGGACCTCGGGCTCGATGAGGCCGGTGCGCGCCCAGTAGTCGAGCTGGCGGTAGGTGATGCCGGCGGCGTTGCACGCCGTCGGGCCGCGGTAGCCGCGGTCGCTGGGCAGCGGGGAGACGTCGTCGGTGAAGAGGAGGCCCTGCTCCTGCGCCTGGTGCTCGGCCTCGACGGCCTGGGCGCCCGGCGCGGCGTCCTGTGGCTTCTGCTCGTTCACACGGTCCTCCGTGGGTCTACTTCGTGGTGCGTGACTCCGGGGAAGGTGCCGTGATGACACGGGTGGAGTTACAACGAAGACGTTTCAAGGTACGGCGCTGCGGGGGGTCGGTCAAAGAACCTGGCGGCGTGTCGCAACCCTGAACCTGAGGTTGAGGGTCACTCCTGACGGCGGCCTCGAAGTCCTCGGGCTGACGTGGTCGAGGAACTCGCGGAACTTCTCGACCTCGTCCTCCTGCTCGGCCGGGACGGCGAGACCGGCCTCGTCGAGCACGCCCTCGGCGCACACGATGCGGGTGCCGGTGCGCAGCGCCAGCGCGATCGAGTCCGAGGGCCGGGCGCTGACCTCGACGCCGGAGCCGAAGACGAGGTTGGCGAAGAAGACGCCGTCCTTGACGTCGGTGATGCTGCACCTCGGTCAGCTCGTTGCCGGTGGCCTCGAGCACGTCCTTGAACAGGTCGTGCGTCAGCGGCCGCGGCGGGACGACGCCCTGCTGGGCGAACGCGATGGCGGTGGCCTCGACCGCGCCGATCCAGATCGGCAGGTAGCGCTCCCCCGACACCTCGCGCAGCAGCACGATCGGCTGGTTCGACGGCATCTCTACCCGGACACCCATCACATCGACCTCGCGCATGCCACAACCCTACTCCCGCAGGGGAAGGGCCCGCTCGCATCCGGGCGGCCGGGATCAGCGCCCGCTTGAGCCCGGCCTTGACCAACGTGGCGTGCAGCCGCACCGAGAGCGCGGCGATCTCGTTGACGGCGTCGTCGGCGCGCGCCCGGGCGCGCGGCGTCACGGCCGCCGCGCAGCGGTGCGACGACCTGCTGGACCAGGCCGACCTCGCGGTCGGCGGCGGCGCGGAAGGCCCGCAGGTGGCGCGGCTCGAGGCCGAACTCGGCCAGCTCGCGCGCGGTCTTGGCGATGACCAGCGCGTCGGTGTCGTAGTGGCAGGTGCCGCGGCGCGGCGCCACCAGCCCGAACTGCTCGAGCTGGTCGAGCACCGACTCCTCGATCTCGGCGATCTTGACCAGCTCGCGTGCGCGAGAGGCGCAGCTGGTCGCGGCGCGCGAACGACTCGGCCGACGGCATGCCGTCCTCCGACAGCGCCACCTCGGGCACGACCGGGACCACCGGGTCGATGGCCGGCGGCTCGCAGGCCGCGGTCGATCGCGTCGAGGTGCTCGGCGATCACCTTGAGCGGCAGGTAGTGGTCGCGCTGCATGCTCAGCACGTAGCGCAGCCGCTCGACGTCGTCGGCGCTGAACTTGCGGTAGCCCGACGGCGTCCGCTCGGGCTTGAGGAGCCCCTCCTCCTCCAGGAAGCGGATCTTCGGGATCGAGATGGCCGGGAAGTCGGGGCGCAGCAGGTCGAGGACCTGGCCGATGTTCATCCGGCCGTTCGAGGACGATCCTTCGGGCTCTGCTCCCGGCAGCGAGCTGGACACGTCGCTGGCCTCAGAGGGCCTCGTGCCCGGAGAAGAACACCAGGCGGTACTTGCCGATCTGGACCTCGTCGCTGTCCTTGAGCTGCACCTTCTCGATCCGGTCGCGGTTGACGTAGGTGCCGTTGAGGCTGCCGGCGTCGCTCACCGTGAAGGTGTCGCCGTCGCGGTCGAAGACCGCGTGCTGGCGCGAGACGGTGACGTCGTCGAGGAAGATCTCGCTGTCGGGGTGGCGGCCGGCCTGCACCTGGTCGGCGTCGAGCAGGAACCGGCTGCCCGAGCCCGGACCCTTCTGCACGACGAGCAGCGCGTGGCCGACCGGGAGTGCGTCGACCGCCGCGGCGTCGACCGGGTTGAGCGCCCGGTCGGAGGTCTCGGTCTTGTCGGCGCCGATCCCGATCTGGATGGTCGCCGTCGAGTCGCCGACCGGGTCACCCGGGGCGGGCACCGACACGGTGCCGCTCGTGGGGGCCGCCGTGGCGCCGGTCGCGGGGCCGGCCGAGGTGCCGGTCCCGGCGCCGGGGTCGAGTGACAACAGGCGGGTCCCGCACTGCGCGCAGAAGCGCGCGTCGTCGGGATTCTGCCTGCCACAGCTCGTGCAGAACGGCATCCGTGGTTCCCTCCGGTTCGACCCGCTCGGCTCGTGACCCTCGCGAACCCTCACCGCGCAGCGTGAGGGTGATGGTTGCCGTCGAACCTACCAGCCGCCCGCAGCGCCGTCCCACGGACGGGAGGACTGTCCGGGCGCTCCGGCGGGCGACCTCAGCCGTCGAGGGTGGCGACGTAGGCCTCGGCGCCCAGCAGCGCCTCGACGTCGGCGGACGAGGACGGGACGACCTCGAACAGCCACCCGCCGCCGTAGGGGTCGTTGTTGACCAGCTCGGGCGTCGCGTCGAGCGCCTCGTTGCGGGCCACGACCTCGCCCGCGACCGGCGCGTAGACGTCGCTGACCGACTTGGTCGACTCGAGCTCGCCGCAGGTGCTGCCGGCCTCGACGGTGTCGCCGATCTCGGGCAGCGAGACGTAGACGATGTCGCCGAGCGCGTCCTGGGCGTAGTCGGTGATGCCGATCGCGCACCGACCCCTCGTGCTCGCCGGGGGTCCGCACCCACTCGTGCTCGACGGTGTACTTCAGGTCCTCGGGGTACACGGTGCTCCTCAGGCTCCTCGGCGGTCGGGGGTCGGCTCTTGCAGACTAGCGACTCCGGCGGCGGCGCCTCACGGGTCGGGCTGGGCGAACTCCGGCTGCACCGGCTGCCGCACGGCGTCGATGTCGATCGAGGTCAGCTCCTCGACCGCGACGTCGCCGCCGTCGAGCCGGATCTGCTGCCGCGGGCCGAGCGCGAACGCGATCGCGCCGGCCAGCACGCTCGAGTCGCCGATCGCGTCGACGACGTACGGCGGCTCGACGAGGGTGCCGTCGATGACGATGCCCCCGACGCCCTGCTCGAAGGAGGACTGCGCGATCAGCCGCACCTCGCCGTTGACCTGGATCGCCTCGGCCCCGACCGAGCGCAGCTCCTGGATGACGTCGAGGAAGGACGACACCCGGATCGTGCCGTCGATCTCGGTGATGGTGACCCGCACGCCGGGGCCGGTCACCGGCACGAGGCCGGCGAGCACGTTGAGGCTGTCGACCTCGCTCCGTGGCGCGCTCGAGGGCGGCCTTCCTGGCCGTCGACTCCGACTGGAGGTCCTCGCGCTGCTCGCTGAGCCGGTCGATCTCGGCCTGGGTGCGCTGCGTCGTCCCCGCCAGGCCGTTGAGGACGTCGATCAGCTCCTGCTCGCGCTAGCCCGCGTAGACCGAGTCCTCCCCCGTCGCCCGGATCTGGGTGACCCCGGCGAACCCGACCAGCGCGAGCAGCACGCCCACGATCGCCTGGCTGCGCGACGGCCTCACCAGCGCCTGGCGCAGCCGGCCGCGGCCGGTCGCGGCCGGCCTGCCCGGCCGGTGCCTCAGGCATGGAACAGGTGGCGGCGGATGGCCGCGACGTTGGAGAAGATGCGGATCCCGAGGACGACGATCACGCCGGTCGAGAGCTGGCCGCCGACGCCGAGCCGGTCGCCGAGGTAGACGATGCCGGCGGCGATCACGACGTTGCTGACGAACGAGACCACGAACACCTTGTCGTCGAAGATGCCGTCGAGGTAGGCGCGCAGGCCGCCGAAGACGGCGTCGAGCGCCGCCACGACGGCGATCGGCAGGTAGGGCTCGACGCTCAGCGGCACGTCGGGCTGGAAGACCAGCCCGAGCAGCACGCCGAGGGCGAGTCCCAGCGCGGCGATCATGGCGTGTCCTTCTCCTGGTTCGGGATCTCGTCGGTGATGGGCCCGGCCAGCGTGAGCCGCCGCAGGAACTCCTGGGCGGCGGGCAGCCGGAGGTTCTGTCGACATTGTCCACGGCGTAGCTGAACCCGTACTGCTGCGACGTGCGGACGAACTGCAGACCGGTCGTGGTGTCGAACAGCCGGGCCGACAGCGTCCGGGTGTCGCCGATGGCCTCCACGACGAACGGCGACGCGATCACCGAAGCCGTTGACGTCGATCGCCGTGCCGCTGGTGCGGATGGCCGACGTCGCCGCCATCCGCTGGCCGTTGACCGAGACCGCCTCGGCGCCGGCCTCGAACAGCCCGTTGACGAGCAGCGCGCAGGTCGCTGTCCTGGACCTGCTGGTTGTCGTCGGCGGCGTCGGCCTGGGTGACGACGACCCGCACGCCCTCGCCGCGTCACCGGCGATGAACCCGGTGCGGACCTGGAGCCGGCGCTGGTCGGTGGCGACCGCCAGGGTCGTCGTCGGTGAGTCCGGGTGAGCCCGCGCTCGAGCTGGGCGACCTGGTCGCGGAGGTCCGCGACCCGGTTCTCCTGGCGGGCCCGGCGCTCGCCGGCGTCCTCGATGCGGCGGATCAGCGTCGCGCGGCTGGCGGAGTTCGACGTCGGCGTTGCGGTTGGTCTGCACGAAGGCGGTCGACGACGAGCACGCCGAAGACCAGCACGACGACGGCGGCGGTCCGCACCTGACGACCCTCGGGCGGCCGCGGCGCCCCGGCCCGCCGGCGCTCGGCGGCGTGCAGGTAGTCCTCGTCGAGCGACTGCTGGGTGATCAGGGTGAGCAGCGGCATCCGCACCCGCTCGTCGAGCTGCGGCCCCTCGGTCATGGGCCGACCGGACGGCGCTCGGTGGTGGCGAGCAGCTTGCGCACCTGCCAGGCGTAGAGGACGCCGGCCCACCAGTAGAGCCCGATGCCCCAGAAGGCGAACGCCCAGCCGAACACCTCGGCGAGGGTCGCGACGGTGCCGTCGCCGTCGCCGAGCAGCAGCAGCGGGAAGGCGTAGAGCAGGTTGAACGTGGCGGCCTTGCCGAGGAAGTGCACGGGCAGCGCGCTGTAGCCGCGGGTGCGCAGCAGCGGCACCAGGCCCCACATCAGCGCGTCGCGCAGCGGCAGCGAGATCGCCATCCACCACGGGATGATGTCGCGCAGCGGCGAGGCCCACGACGACGGCCAGGATGTAGAGGCGGTCGGCGACCGGGTCGAGGATCTGCCCCACGACGGACTGCTGGTCGAGCTTGCGGGCCAGCCAGCCGTCGAGGTAGTCGGTGACGCCGGAGACCATCAGGACGGCGAGCGCCCAGGCGTCGGCCTCGGGTCCGAGCACCAGCCACAGGAACAGGGGGACGCCGAGCAGCCGCAACGCGCTGAGGGCGTTGGGGATCGTCCACACCAGGGCGCGCGGCTCGTCGGTCTCCGCCGTCTCACCCGCCACGGGCAGCAACACTAGATGAGGGGAGTCTCGTCGAGGTGCGCCGCGTCGCGGATCTCGCCGACCAGCTCCTCGATGACGTCCTCGAGGGTGGCGACGCCGAGCGTCGAGCCGGTGCCGTCGACGACCCGCGCCATGTGGGCGCCGCGGCGCTGGAGCACCTCGAGGGCCTCGTGCAGCAGGGCGTCGTGGGCCACCGTCGCGAACGGGCGGACCCACTTGTCGTCGATCGGGCGGAGCCGGCGCTCCTCGTCGGGCTCGAGCACGTCCTTGATGTGGAGGTAGCCGACCAGCTCGCCGTCGTCGGCCACGGGGAACCGGCTAGAAGCCGGTGCTCGCGCACAGCGCCTCGACGTCGGCGGACGTCGACCCGCTCACGCACCGTCGTGAGCTGCGCGGAGGGCAGGCACACCAGGTCGACGGACTTCTCGGTGAAGCCGAGCGCGCCCGCGAGGCGGTCGTACTCGTCGGCCTCGATGAGGCCCTCGCCGCGCGACTCCTCGACCAGCGCGGCGACCTCCTCGCGGGTGTAGGTCGAGCTGACCTCGTCCTTGGGCTCGACCCGGATCAGGCGCAGCGTGCGCGTTGGCGACCGCGTTGAGCACGACGATGACCGGGCGCAGCGGCGGTCACGACGCCGACCAGCGACCGGGCCGAGCACGAGCGCCGCGCGCTCGGGCCCGGCGATGGCGATGTTCTTGGGCACCATCTCGCCGAGCACGACGTGGAGGAACACCACGACGGTCGAGGGCCAGCACGAACGCGACCGGGTGCAGCGAGGCCCTCGGGCACGCCCGAGGTGCTCGAACAGCGGGCTCGATGAGGTGGGCGAGGGCGGGCTCGCCGACGGCACCGAGGCCGACCGAGCAGATGGTGATGCCGAGCTGGGCGCCGGCCATCATCAGCGAGACGTTCTCCATCGCGCGCAGGGTCGTGCGCGCCATCCGCGACCCGGCCTGGGCGCGGGGCTCGATCTGGCTGCGCCGGGCCGAGATCAGCGCGAACTCGGCGCCGACGAAGAAGGCGTTGAACGCCAGCAGCGCCGACGGCGACGACAGCAGGGCTGCGTAGTCGCTCACGCGCGCTCGCCCTCCGCGGTCGGGGTGTCGTCGGCAGGCCGGCAGCGCGCAGCCGGTCGACCCGCAGGCCGTCCATGTGCTCGACCGTCAGCGACGGCCAGCTGCTCGCGCGGGTCGCTCGGGGTCGGACGCGGTCGGGCACCGGCGACCTCGGCGATGTCGCCGACGCGTGGGGACCCGGCCGAGCACCTGCAGCACGAGCCCGGCGACGGTGTCGTAGTCCTCGCTCTCGGGCAGCTCGACGCCGGTGAGGTCCTCGACCTCGTCGGGGCGCAGCAGCCCCGAGAGCGACCAGGTGCCGTCGCGGCGCTGGCGGGCGCGGGCGCCGAGCCGGTCGTGCTCGTCGGAGATGTCGCCGACGATCTCCTCGATGACGTCCTCGAGCGTGACGATGCCGGCGTGGCCGCCGTACTCGTCGAGGACGACGGCCATCTGGAACCCGTCGGCGCGCAGCAGCGCGAGCAGCGGGTCGAGCCGCAGCGAGTCGGGCACGACGATCGGCTTGACCATGAGGTGCTTGACCTTGGTCGTGCGCGCGCTCGTGCATCGGCAGCGCGACCGCGTGCTTGACGTGCACGGTGCCGACCACGGCGTCGTCGTCGTCGAGCACCGGGAAGCGGGAGTGCCCGGTCTGGCGGGTCAGGTCGATGACGGCGCTGGCGCGGTCGTTGAGCCTCGAGCGACTGCGGGTGCGCACCCGCGGCGTCATGATCTCGCCGGCGGTGCGGGTGCCGAACTCCACCGAGCGCTCCATCAGCTCGGCGGTGTCGGCGTCGAGGGTGCCCTGGCTCGGCCGAGCGCTGGATGAGCGAGGCCAGCTCGGTCGAGCTGCGCGCCGAGCGCAGCTCCTCCTGCGGCTCGACGCCCGAGGCGGCGCACGATCGCGTTGGCCGAGCCGTTGAGGACCCGGATCGGCCGCCGCATCGCCGGCGGTGAACACCCGCATCGGCAGCTGGGTCGCGCGGGCGGTGGCCAGCGGCAGGGCGATGGCCAGGTTCTTGGGGACCAGCTCGCCGAAGAGCATCGTGAGCACGGTGCTGATCGACGAACGCCGAGCGCGAGGGCGGTCGGCCTCGACTCCCCCGTCGGGCAGGCCGAGGCCCTCGAGCGGCCCGCGGACCAGCTCGGCGATCGCGGGCTCGGCGAGGTAGCCGATGCCGAGGTTGGTCACGGTGATGCCGACCTGGGCCCCCGACAGCTGCGTCGAGAGCGAGCGCAGCGCGGCGAGCACGCCGGACGCCGGGGCGTCGCCGTCGGCGGCAGCGCGCTCGACCTGCGCCGCGGTCGACGGTCACGAACGAGAACTCCGCGGCGACGAACACCCCGCACATCGCGATCAGCACCAGGGCGACGCCCAGCAGGATCCAGGGCGTCACCGGGTGCTACCGGGGGCGCGGCGAGGGCGGTGCGGCCCGTGGTGCAGGCGGCGGTCCAGCCGGTGGTGCGGCCGGTGGTGCGGGGGCGGGCACGTACTTTGAGAGCCGTCCATCGGGCGGTTCTGGATCCTTCGGTCGTGGTCAGGAGGCTCCAGCCTAGCGAGTCCGGTCTGGTCCACGGGTGCAGTGGCGGCACCGGGGTGCCGATGACTCCAGTGCGTCCGGCACCGGCCCGTCAGGGGGCGGGCCGGCCCCGGACGGCACGTGCCGGCCGGGAGCCTCGACGAAGGCTCCGCCGGCACGGTGCCCCTGTGACACCATGGGACCCATCATGGGTGTTCTTCCTCGGCTGCGTTCCCGCCTGCTCCTGGGGGTGCTCACCGCGCTGCTCGTCGGCCTCGCCGGCCTGAGCGTGGTGACCGCCCCGACGTCCGCCGCGCGCGGCGACCTCGAGGGCGTCGACGCCCCGGTGATGCCGCCGGGCTGCTTCGGCCCGGCCCGGACGGGCATCGACCCGTTCCCGTGCCCGCTGAACCCCTACCACCCCAACCGGCCCACGATCCTGCTGTGGGGCGACTCGCACGCCTACATGTACATCCCGGCGCTGCGCGAGGCCGTGAAGAAGCAGAACGTCAACCTCATCTCGTTCGTCGCGGGCAGCTGCCCGCCCGTCTACACCACGCGGGCCTTCGGCGGAGGCAAGTGCCTGCGCAGCAACTACGTGGCCCTCGAGACGGTCAAGGCGCTGGTCCGCCAGGGCTCGAGGCTGAAGGTCGTCGTGGGCTCCAACTGGTCGGGCTTCCTCATCGCCTACCGCAAGCTCATGCTCGAGCAGGTCGGCATCCCCTCGGGCTACGACGACTACACCAAGGAGATGGTGCGCCTCGCCCACGAGGGCACCCCGCGCCTCTTCGACAAGCTCGGACCGGCTCGGCGTCGACGTCGACGTCATCGGCCAGGCGGCCGTCGTCCCCGAGCACCGCCGCCCGTGCGCCGAGGGCGACGAGCCGTACAACTGCGACCTCCCCCGGTGGCGCGCCATCCGCGAGGAGCGCAAGACCACCGGGTACCTCCAGCGCCAGCTCGCGAAGATCGAGGGCCGCAGCCGCCTGGTCGACGCCACCCCCGGCTACTGCGACGCCCTCGTCTGCCACGGCATGATCGGCGGCATCGAGACGTACTTCGACGACCTGCACCTGAGCGCCACGCGCACCCGCAACCTGTCGCAGTACTTCCGCGCGACCGTCGCCGACATGCACCGCTGACGTCGGCCCCGCCGGCCACGGGCAGGACGCTCACGAGGTCCCCTTCGCTCCGCCGACGGCGGACACGTAGCGGTCGACGATCGCGTCGATGCTCTGCTCGACGTCGATCACCACCCCGGGCTCGTCGGGCGCGAGAGGTTCGAGGGTCGCGAGCTGCGAGTGCAGCAGCGAGGCCGGCATGAAGTGCCCCGGCCGGCTGGCCTGCCGGGCCGCGATCACCTCCGGCGTGCCGTCCAGGTGGACGAAGCCCACCTCCGGCGCGTGCTGGCGCAGGTGGTCGCGGTAGGCGCGCTTCAGCGCGGAGCAGCTCATCACTCCCCCACCCGTGCCGGCGTGCGCCGCCAGCCACGCGCCGACGGCGTCCAGCCAGGGCCAGCGGTCGTCGTCGTCCAACGCGTGGCCGGCCGACATCTTCGCGATGTTGGCCGCCGGGTGCAGGTCGTCGGCGTCGGCGAACGGGACGCGCAGGCGCTGGGCGAGGGCCGCACCGACGCTCGACTTGCCCGACCCCGACACCCCCATCACCACGAGGAGCTGGAGCTGTGTCACGCGTCCCAGCATGAACCCCAGCCCCGTGGAGGTCGAGGAGGCCGGCCACGGCCCGTGAAGGTCGAGGAGGCCGGCCACGGCCGTCACGAGACCAGCCCCGTGGAGGTCGAGGAGGCCGGCCACGGCCGTCACGAGACCCCCGCAGCCGAGACACCGACCCGACCACCCTCCCCAAGAACTAGAACGTGTTATAGATTCCGCCCCATGACGCTCAGCAACGACGACGTCGCCGCCGGCGTCCAGCGCTACCTCGACACCGTCGCCACCGGCACCGGTGCCGACGTGGCCGCCCTCTACGCCGACGACGCCACGGTCGAGGACCCGGTCGGCAGCGACGTCAAGCGCGGCCACGACGAGATCCTGGCGTTCTACGCCAGCTTCGAGAGCCTGCCCAAGAAGACCGAGCTGGTCACGCTGCGCACCTGCGACGGCCAGGCCGCCTTCCACTTCTCGATCGTGGTCGAGATCGGTGGCGGCGCGACGTCGACCATGGCGCCGCTCGAGGTGATGACCTTCGACGACGACGGCAAGATCACGAGCATGCGGGCCTTCTGGGCCGAGAGCGACCTGGTCATCGGCTAGGTGGCTCGTCGGCCCGTGCCACCCGCACACCCGTGCGAGAATGACGGCCTCATGGGTGTCGTTCCTCGTCTTGTCGCCGTGCTCCTGGCGGCCCTGCTCCCGCTCTCGTTCGTCGCGTCGCCGGCGTCCGCCGACCCGGTCCCCGGCCTGCCCGGTGTCCCCGCCGTGCCGACGCTGCCCTCCGTGCCGACGCTGCCCTACGTGCCCGACAGCGAGGTGCTGCCGGGCGTCCGCGTCGACAACCCCGGCGAGAACAGCGACTTCCCGCGGCTCCCGCCGCAGTGCTACGACAAGAACGACATCATCACCAGCCCGTGCCGCGTCACCACCTACCCCCGGCGGCCGTGGCTGGTGCTGTGGGGCGACTCCCACGCCCAGATGTACCTGCCGGCCGTGCGCAAGGTCGCGAAGCGCACCAAGGTCAACCTCGTCGCGGTGCTGTTCGGCGGGTGCCCGATCGCCGTCCCGTTCCCGAGGAGCGAGGGGCTGCCGCGCACCGGGTGCGACAACCACAACGTCGCGTCGCTCGAGTACGTGCGCCGCCTGGTGGCGTCCAAGAGCCGGGTGCGGCTGCTGGTCAACGGCTTCTGGAGCGGCTACCGCCACGCCTACGAGCTGATGCAGGAGGAGGAGCGCACCGGCATCCCGTCCGGGCTCTCCGACTACCGCAAGCACATGGCGCGACTCGGCGTCGAGCGCTCGCGGCCGATGTTCGGCCGCATCGGCAAGCTCGGCGCACCGGTCGACATGGTCGACCAGGCCGCCACGGTGCCGCTCGACCCGCGCACCTGCGTCGCCGGCCGCGAGCCCTACCAGTGCGACCTGCCCCGGCGCCGCGCGCATGTACGACGAGGCCGCCAACGAGCAGTGGGTGCGCCGCAACCTGATGAGCAGGCTCCCCGCCACGCCTCGCGCTCATCGACCCGTCGCCGTCCTACTGCTCCCGGGCGACCTGCTTCGCCCACGTCGGGACGGCGCGAACACCTTCTACGACGACATCCACCTCGGCGCCGCGCTGACCGGCACCATGGCCGCGCTACTTCGAGCCGACCTTCGAGGCGTTGCTGAGCAGCCACTGGCACGATGACGCCATGACGGCGTACTGGATCAGCTCCTACATCGAGGTCACCGACGAGGCCAAGCTCAAGGCGTACGCCGAGCTGGCCTTCCCCGCGCTCACCGACGCCGGCGGCACGTTCCTCGCGCGCTCGATGCCGTCGGCCGTGTTCGAGGCCGGCCGCGAGATGCGCTCGGTGCTCATCGAGTTCCCGAGCGTCGAGGCGGCGCTGGCCGCCCACGACAGCCCGGCCTACCAGGAGGCGCTGGCGGCGCTCGACGGCGGCGCCGTCCGCGACATGCGCATCGTGAAGGCCATCGAGCGGGTGAGCGTCCTCTCCACCGACCGCGACGGCGCGGTCTCGCTCCTGACCCTGCGCCGCCCGCAGCGCCGCAACGCCCTCGACCTCGAGCTCTGCCGCGCCATCAGCGCGGCGGCGGGCGCCGAGGTCGCCGCCGGCGCGCGGGTGCTCGTCGTCACCGGCGAGGGGACGTCGTTCTGCGCGGGCGCCGACCTCAACGGCGTCTACGGCGACGAGTTCCTCGCAGGCCCTGTACGGGATGCTGCACGGCCCGCAGGGGCTCACCTCGCTCCCCGTGCCCGTGATCGCGGCCGTCAACGGGCCCGCCATCGGCGCCGGCACCCAGCTGGCGCTGGCCTGCGACCTGCGGGTCGCCGACGAGACCGCGGCGTTCGCCGTCCCGACGCCGCGCAACGGCATGGCCGTCGACGCGCTGGACGATCCGCACCCTGGCCTCGGTCGCCGGCGGCGGCGTCGCGCGGCGCCTGATGATCGCCGCCGAGACCATCGACCGCGACGAGGCCCTCGCGTGCCGGCTCGTCGACCGCGCCGGCACGCTCGACGACGCCATCGCGTGGGCGCACGACATCGCGAGCTCTCGCGCCGCTCTCGCTCGCCCACAACAAGGCGGTCCTCAACGGCGCCGACGACGAGGCGGTCGGCGGCGTCCTTCGCCGCCTGCTGGGCCAGCGACGACGTCCGCGAGGCCGCCACGGCCCGCGCCGAGAAGCGGGCCCCGGAGTTCCAAGGTCGGTAGCCGCCAGCGGAGGTCGAGGAGGCCCGGCTGTGAAGGTCGAGGAGGCCCGGCCGTGAAGGTCGAGGAGGCCCGGCTGTGCAGGTCGAGGAGGCCGGCCACGGCCGTCACGAGACCCCCGCAGCCACCGCCCAACCAAAGCCACCGACCCACCCACAACCGCCGGTTCAATAGCCTGAACCAATGACCAGGGCGCTCACCACCGCCCGGCGCCTGATCCTCTGCATCGTGGTCGCCGGCGTGCTCGGCCTTCCCCTGGCGCTGTCGTGGGCGGTGACCCACACCGAGGTCCGCTCCCAGATCGGCACCTCGCCGACGACGTTCACCCTGTCGACGCAAGGGCACAGCGAGATCCGGTTCGGCATCGCGGGCACCATCTACGTGCCGAACTCGCGAGGGCCCGCTCGGCGTCGTCGCGACGGTCGACGGCCCCGGTGACCCGGGCGCCGGTGACGGCGACCTCGCCGGCTACGTCCGGCCCGAGATGCTCGAGCTCTACGCCGGGCTCTTCCACGACCCCGAGGCCGCGGTCGAGGAGTACGTCGCCCTCGTCGAGGACGAGCTCAGGCACCAGCTCGCGATCTCCCTGCTCTTCATCGCCGGGCTCGGCGGACTCTCGCTCTACGCGATCACCGAGCTGCTCCCCCGCCGCAAGAACGAGGAGCGGCCGAGCGACCGGGTGCGGCTCGCCGTCGCCGGCGTCCTCGTGCTCGGCATGACCACCGGCGTCGGGTGGGCGAACCTGCTGGGCTCCGAGGGTGGTCGCGGACCCACCGCCGGTCAGTACCGGCTGCCCGTCCTCGACGACACCATCGCCGAAGGCGGCACCACCGACAGCGCCGTCATCCGTGCGCTCCTCGGGGGTGCGCTCGAGAAGGCGAAGCAGCTCGTCGACCGGCAGGAGGAGCAGGAGGAGAGCTTCCGCGACACCGCCCTCGCCGAGCTGGCCGGCCTGGCCGACGAGATGGAGGGCCCGCGCACGGGCGAGGTCGCCGTCGTCATGCAGTCCGACATGCACTGCAACACCACGATGATCCGCGTCCAGCGCGAGGTGGTGGCCATGCTGTCGCGAGCAGTTCGGCAGCGAGGACGCCCGTCCCGGCCCTGCTCGGGATCACCGGCGACCTCACCACCAACGGCACCGCAGCCGAGGGCACCTGCCTGCGCAACGAGGCCGCCATCGCCGGCGACGCGCCCGTGGCCGCGATCGCCGGCAACCACGAGACGGGCATCAGCCTGGAGCAGATGGCCGACGCGGGCATGACCGTCCTCGACGGCTCGGTCGAGGAGGTCGGCGGCCTGCGCGTCCTCGGCGACACCGACCCGAGCCGCTCCGAGCTGTTCGGCGCCACGAAGCAGCGCGGCGAGGAGACCCAGGAGGGTCAGGGCGAGCGCTGCGCAGCGAGGCCGAGGACGCCGACGACCGCCCCGACCTGGTGCTGGTTCACGAGGCCTACGCCGCGCAGGCGTTCCTCGGCGTCGACTCGGTCGGAGTCCCTATTGAAGGACGAGGACAAGCCCTCCTTCACCGTCCCCACCGAGGACGACGTCGACGACGTCCCAGCCGCCGCCGTCTTCTACGGTCACTGGCACCGCTCGATCGAGCCACGGGTCATCTGGAACGACGACGGCAGCTGGACCCTCCTCATGGAGCTCGACACCACCGGCGGCGCCATCGACTCCCCCACCCCCACCAACTTCTCGACGCCGTGGTCGAAGCCGCTGCAGGAGGCGTCCTTCCCCGTCGTCTTCCTCGACGAGGAGACCCGCCTCGTCACCGGCTACCAGCTCTACCGCTTCGACACCGACGCCACCGTCACCATCGAACCCCGCGTCGACATCGGCACCGGCTGACCCGTGGAGGTCGGCGACGCCGGCCACGGCCGTCACCCCGCACCAGGTGGGGGTCGAGGAGGCCGGTCACGACCCTCACGAGACCTGCCCGAGCCGACATCACCAACCCGCCCCGCACGGTGGTTGAGGAGGCGCGTCAGCGCCGTCTCGAAACCACCGAGCCGACGCTGCCACGCCGCACCAGGTGGGGGTCGAGGAGGCCGGTCACGGCCGTCACGAGACCACCGAGCCGACACCACCAACCCGCCCCCGCACGCTGGTTGAGGAGGCGCGTCAGCGCCGTCTCGAAACCCCCCCGAGCCGACGCTGCCAACGCTGCCAACGCGCGTGACTACCCTTCAGGCCGCAAGAACCAGCCTGAAGTACGCCTCGCCGACCGACTCCACCCCGGGCTGCGGGACCCGTGCCGGCACGGGCGGTGCCGGTGCGAGGGAGTAGTAGTGGTGATCGGTCGGGGTCGTGATGTCGACGCGATGTCGACCACTGAACACATCAACCGAGGCCCGCTGCCGCCACCCCGGTGCCTGCTTGGCGTAGTCACACGCCGCGCACAGACCCTGCATGTTCTCCGCGGAGGTCTCACCACCCTCAGCATGGGTCCGGACGTGGTCGTCGTGCCGGATCGGGGCATCGCACCACGGGGTCCGACAGATCCCCTGATCCCGCAGGCGCAGGAACGTGGACAGACCCGGCGTGGTGAGGCGCTGCTTGGTCGACATCGCGACCAGGTGACCCTGGACGTTGGCATAGAGCTTGCGGAACCACGCGGCATCGATGTCGACCGCGTGTGCGACGAGGTGCCGGGCGATCTCGGCCGGCACGTCGCCGAACCCGGGCACGACGGCGGGCTCGGTGCCACCACCGAGCAGCGTGGTGTCGGCGAGGATCAGGTCGACCGCCACCGGGGTGTCGCTCGCGACGTCCTGGCCGGTGATCCGTTGCAGCAGCAGGTCGGCCATCACCTGGGCGTGGGTGCGCCCGTCGGCGTCACCGGTGGCAACGATCGAGTCCGCGTCCCGCTTCAACGTGGCGTACGCCCCGACCCCGGGGACCATCTCGACCAGCCCGGACAGGTACATCATCCCGTCGGGGGCGGGCCTGGCGGAGACGCGTCGGTCGCCGACCGCACGACGGTTGCGGCGCACCGCGGCCATCGGGTCGATCTTCTGCGCCGCCCTCGTGGCGAGGCCTCTGATCTTCTTGTTCCCCGCACCGGCCAGGGTGCGGGGGTCGGCACACAACGCGGCATCGACCTGCGCCCGCTTGTCGGGGTCGAGCCCCGAGGTCGCGGTCACGATCAGCTGGGCTCGGTACTCGCTGAGGTCACCGGCGAGGAGGCGGGCGTAGGTGTTCGGCATCTCGGTGAGGAGGTCCTTGGCCATCCCGAGGAGCTGCTGTCCCCGGTTCGGGGACTCCCGCCGCGCCAGCCCGACCTGCGAGGCAACTCCGCGTCCCTGCCGTTCGGCCGGCTCACCGGCTGCTGCCTGCTGGGCGCGCTGGGACGCACTGAACCCGACCGCGGTCCCTGCCTGTACCGCAGCGCCGGTGGCCTTCAGGTCCTCCAACGCCCGCAGGATCTCGACCCGCTCGGCATCAGCCTCAGCACTCCGCTCACCGGGCAGCGTCGAGTCCATCAGCTGGCGCTGCCAGCCGCGGATCGTGCTCGCCGAGAGCTCCACCAAGACACCCCATCTGCCTCGAATTGCAGGCCCCGATGCCTGCACACCAGACACTAGAGGCGACCACTGACAGCCGCTCATCTGACCGTCGTGGACTTACCCGCATCCGCGCAGCAAGGCGTACTAGTCAGCCAGCCTCCGCGAGCACGGCGAGAGTGCTGAGGCCGAATCTTGAAAGCCATTGGTCGGGAACGCCCGATCCCTGCAGGACGAGCGATGGCCTGGGCGACGCGCGTCGGGTCGCTGTTGGGGACGGTCGATGCGCGCGGTCATGCAGATGGTTGGGCCTCACCGTGGGGCTGCCGTCCGATGACGCCTCCTCAGTTCTCGCGGCGCTCATGTCGGGTGGCGTGTCTGTTGTGCGACGAGGACCGACGGTGGCCGCGCCGTCCGTGGGCCGAGCCGCAGGTGCGGCACCGTCCCCATCGAACGGCGTGAAGATCGCTGAGAGCGACGGGGAGCTGAAGCCCGGCGCCACGCCGAACCACGTGCCGACGAGCTGATAAGTGCGAGTGCCGGGCGGGGCGGCGATCGTCGCCACGGGGCTCAGGCCTTGACGGGTGTTGGCGCTGGTCACTGCGCCGGTGAAACTGACCGAGCTGTACTCCAGACCGGCCTCCACGTCGCGGATCCGCACGTGCGTCGCGCAGAACACCTGGCACCCGGCGAAGTAGTCGGCCGTGGTGCTGCCGAAGAGGGTCACGAAGCCGCGGACCGGGGCCGTCATCGTGACGCTCGCCAGCACCGTGCTCCCGTCCGCGACGTAGGGCGTAGCGGGACTTGCCAGAGACGCCGCGCGAGCAATGCTGTTGGCGTCCAGTCCGTCGACGGCGCCGGCCGACGGGACCTGAGCGAAACTTCCCTCGAGCACGTCGGCCCCGGTCACGCTGCCGTTTCGGATCTTCGGACCGGCGACCTGGTTGGCTCCGATGTCGACCGAGCGGACCTGTCCATTGCCGAGGTCCACGCTGCGGATCGAGTTGTCGATGATGTCGTTGCTGCCGATGGCGCTCGCGGCGTACGCACCGCCCGTGCTGAGCGCAGCAAGGCATCCAAGAACGGCAAAGATGTCGTAGATCGAGCGTGGGCGGAGCGAGGTGCGCATCGTAGGACTCCATCGTTGGCGGGACACCGTTCCTCGGACCCTCGTCCGGCCTGGTCGAAGCCGCAATAGCCCAGACGGGCCACGACAGAGGCCATGTCGCGCTCAGTGCGCGTGCGCGTGTTGGTGCCGGGAGCCGGCTCGTTGCGCCTGGTCAGAGGTCGATCAGGTCGGAGCCCCCCGTCCCACTGTCGCGGCGAAGCACGCGACCATGCCGCGCTGCGAGCGGAGCCGACCATGCCGCACTGCGAGCAGCGCTCGACCATCCGCTGACGGACGCTGTAGCCACGCTGCCGTTGATCGCCCGCTACTGCGTTCCGTCGACCTGGAACGGTCCGTCTATGGGCACCACTCGGATTGTCGGCGCTGCGGGCGTGCTGTCAGTGGCGGGGACGGTCGGCTGTCGAACGCTGAAGTCGTCGCGAACGCTGAAGGCCCACCTGTTGCCCTCGGGCGACGCGGTGACGCTGCCGGCGCGGCCGCCGCCGAGATAGGGAACGAGTGAGACCCCACCTTCGGGCGACCATTTCAGAGTCTTGGCGCTCAACTTGAAGCCCGAGAGATTGCAGTAGGCGATAGCCTCTTCGCTGCTCCAGCGCTCCTCGTGCCGCGTGCTCGCCGCACTTCAAGGCGGACTCTGCCAAAGCCGTCCTCGGGTCCGAGTCGGTAGACGGCGCGGGCCTGGTTCCGCCGGTCTTTGCTGGATTTCCAAAGGCAGGCCCAGTCGAAGACGAAATCGTGGTCCAGCACGTGTTGGCGGCACTGCTCAAAGTCGTGCCGTCCCAACCTCTGATTCGTGCGAGTTCGAGGACTGCGGAATGAACGACGCCCAGGACGAACTCGGCTCGGGCGCGGGTATCCAGTTGTCCCACGGACGTCGGCATGTGCACGTAGGCGTGCTCGCCCTCGTTGTTGCGGGGGTGAGCTGGGTCTATTGTCAGCGTCGCCACTGACGGTTTGTAGCGTTCGAGGTGCGCGCCGGATATCCAGAGTGTCGAGTGCAAAGCATCGGCACCTGTCGCCTTAAGCGCTTGGCTGTAGAGGGCGCACACTGGTCGCGCCGAACGAACGAAGGCGTCCAAGACTGGTGTCGGCTCGTTCGACCCGCTCCAGAGACGGTCCGGGAATCCTGTGTTGGGGTACACCTCGACAGTGGCGAACTTCGGCACCTCCCCACTTTAGAACTGGGCCTGCTGAGGGGACTGCGCACCGGCCTGTCATGCCGCTCGCAGGGTGCGCTGACTAAGCCGCGCCGTTCGTCCTAGCGCTTGCGGCGAAAAACCACTGGCACAAGAACTACGAGAATGAGGAATACGGCCGCGACTTCGACGATTCCGATGCCAAACACCCGACACACACTAGGCGGGTTCGCAGTGATGTGCCGCGCAGAACTCCGACCGACCGTGCCGAGTGTGCCGGTAGGAGTAGGCACGGGCGAGTAGACGTCCGCCCGACCATGCCGCTAGGAGGGCATTGCGTTCGCGCCCGCTACGGTGGCGCTGTGAAGCGGGCGTACCTGGTGCTGAGCCTTCTTGCCTTCCTCGTTGGGTGCCAGGCCGACACCGGAGATGTCCGCTCACGGCTGCAGGAACTTGAGTCCGAGATTCCTGAGACAGTTGGCCCGGAAGTCGGTCGTGACCTGACCGTCGACTGTCCAGAACGCGAGGAGTGGAGCGCTGGCGACACCTTCGATTGCGTCGCCAACTTGCCGAACGGCAAGCCCTACCTGGAGGTGAGCGTCACCCTAGGCGAGGGCGTCGGATACGTCCTATGAGTTACCTTACGACAGGCCTAGACGTCCTTAACGGGCGCTCGACCATGCCGCACTATGAACACCGCTCGACCAGACCGCGACTCGCTTGACCTCGCGAGATCTCTTGAGCAAGAAACGGGTGGAACCGAACTTCACGGCCGCCTCGTTAGATAGTTGTGACCATGACGAGGACCTCTCCTCAGACCAGCCTGTCGCGCTCCGGCAGATCAGCGGTCGTGCGCCGACCGATGCGGAACACTTCCATTCGATTGACGCGGGTGGTGATGGGGGTTGGAGTCCTGACCACCGGGAGCCTCCTCGTCCCGGCTACGGCGTCGGCTGGAGCCCTAGCAACCTGTGACGGCGTCCCGGCCACCATCGTCGGCACCCCGAATCAGGAGACGCTCAGCGGCACCACTGGACCCGACGTGATTGTGAGCAACGGGGCCAAGTCCGTGTATGCCGCCGAGGGTGAGGACCTCGTGTGCGTCACTGGGCGGGCAAGCACCTACGTGCTGCTCGACGGCTACGACGAGTATCACGACAACCATGCCTTCGCCAATGACCGTCTGATCGGCAGCGACGGCGACGACACGATTTCCAGCGGCACCTATGCCGATGTCAGCGTCTTCGACGCCGACATCGACAACGGCGACGACATCAGCCTCGGGTCTGGCGAGAGCACGCTCACCGTGTTCGGGGTGCCTTCTGGCTCCATCGACGGCGGCACCGGCCGGGATCGCATGTATATGGAGAGCGCCGCGCCGACCTTCACAATCAACGCTGGACAGTCATTCGCGGCCACTGGCGGCACAACCGAGCACGGCGTTGCAGACCTCAGCGGTATCGAGTCCTTCCACCTCGGACGGTCGCAGGTGTCGACCGTGAACTTCACCGGTACAAGCGCGGCGGAGTCCCTGTACTTCCTCGACGTCGAGGCCGACGAGTACGAGACGCCGACGGTCAACGCCGACTTCAAGGGTGGCGCCGACACTCTGCAAGTACTGCCCACAACGGACGGAACCGTCACGGGCGGGTCGGGCGACGACCAGTTCCGGTACGTGATCTACAACGTGGGTCAGAACCTGAAGATGAAGATGAACAAGGGCAAGATCACCGGTACCAAACTTGAAGCGTCGACAGCCTCGTTCGAGCGTCTCTACGTCGCGACCAACTACGTGCAGATCACCGGTGACGGCCTAGGCAACGTCATCGACGCCGTGGCGTGCGGTATCCGGGTCGACGGCGGCGCTGGCAACGACCACATCAGGATGCAAACACTGTCGACCTGCGACAGCAACAACCACATCGCCAACGGCGGCTCCGGTAAGGACCGTCTCATCGGCACTCGTGGCCGCGATGACCTCATCGGAGGACCAGGCACGGATTACGCCAACGGCGGAGCCCGGTCCGATCGCTGCGTTGCAGAGACCCGCTTGAGGTGCGAGCGCTAAGTCTCCCCCCGCTCATCCCGCACTGCGAGCGGAGATCGACCATGCCGCACTGCGAGCAGAGCTCGACCATGCCGCTGTCGTCGCGGAGCGTGTCCATGCCGCTGCATGGACGGAGCGTGAGGTCGCTCATGCCGCGGTCCCCGAGCTGTCAATCGAGGTCGCGGACGAAGAGGTCGGCGGCGTGGTAGCCGAGCTCGTCGTAGCCGCGGTAGGTCTGGCCGGGCACGATGCCGTGGCGGGAGGCGAACAGGACCTGGTCGCCGTCGTCGGTGAGATCGAGGGCAGGCGCGTCCCATTCGGCCGCGCCGCCTTGCCGTCGAGGGACACCAGTGTCGTCGTGCCGGTGGCGACGTCGATGGTGTAGGAGTCCAGCGCGGCGCCGTAGCACTGGGACTCGCTCTGGCAGGACCCGGTGTCGTCGTCGACGTCGCCCGGGGCGAGGAAGTCGTCGCTGGTGACGAGCACGGTCGAGCCGCCGGTGGTGATTGCCGCAGCCCAGGACGAATGCGCTCCGTCGGACGGGTCTCTCTGGGGCGTGAGTGCGGTCGTGGTGTCAGTGTCGATGTCGCGCGTGAACGCCTCGGAGACGCCTTGCGGCACGCCGAGGTTCGGCGATGTCGAGGTGAAGGCGACCACCGCGCCGTCGCCGGAGATCAGGGGCGAGGACGACGTACCTGCCGCGGGGCTGCCGCCGCTGGTCACCGAGACCAGCTCGCTGCTCCCGGTGGCTGCGTCCCACACAACGATCCCGGCACCACCGGGAGTCAGGTTGGTGGACGTGGTGGCGTAGGCAACGCGTCCCCCGTCCGCGCTCACCGATGGCTCGGAAGATGGGCCGTTGCCGGCTTCGCCCATGGGTGTCTGCGAGATGCGTCGAGCCTGTCCCGACTGACGGTCGAGCAGGAAGACCTGCTGTTGTGACACGTAGGCGACGAACCGGCTGTCGGCGCTGAGCGAGGGTGCTTTGGCGGCCGTGGCGACGCGGGTGACGACGGAGCTCGCGCGGGTCCAGATGAAGAGGTCGGCAACGCCGTTGTGGTCATCAGCCACGAGGAGCGCTGAGTCGGAGACGAAGGCAACGCTGCTCGCATCGCTGCTGATCACGGCGGCGGACGACGTGCCCCCGGCGTCGGCGCCGTCAGGAGTGTGAGAGACGCGCTGAACCTTCCCGCTCGTGAGGTCCTTGACGAAGAGACTGGGGCCGTCCGCCCTGGGGTGCGGCGCCAGGTTTCCGGCGTCCGAGGTCATCACCACAAGTCCTCCGTCGCCGCTGACCTTGCCGTACCGGGTCGAGCCGTTGACCTGGGAGCCGTTGGAGGCAACCGACACCCGGCGGGTCGCGAGCGCAGGACCGGGTCCGGTGCCCCGGAGGCTGCGGGTCGCGCTGATCGCCCCCGGGTAGGGAAACCGCACCCGGAACCGCGAGACCCCGTGAGCGAGCAGCACGTGGGTGAGGGAGCCTCGAGAGTCGCGGCCGGTTGCGCCCACACCCGCGACCTGCCAGGCGCCGTTGACGAGCTGTTCGAGCAAGAATCTTTCGCCGCGCAACGGGAACGCTCGAACGGTCGCCGTGACGGTGCTTCCGACGGCCGCCGTGGCCGGAAGCGACCAGGTCAGCCGCAACGCGGTGAAACGAATGTCGACGGTTCGGCTGACGAGCCGCCTCAGCCGGCGTCCGTCGGAGCCGCGGCCGGACGGTGAGACAACGCGGTACCTCATGGTCCCCGGCGTCCGTAGGCCACGGAACAACACGTCGTACCGGCTCCCGAAGACCACGCGGCCATCAGCAACTCGGGCCCACCGCTTCCCGACCCGACGCTGCGCGAACACCGCACGCTCCTCGTGGCCGGGCCCCCGAACCAGGCCCGAGAGCCGCACGCGGCTTCCGACCGGAAGTGGGGTGTCTGGCTCGAAGACCGTGATCTGCTGCAGCCCCTCGGCGCGGTTCGCCGCCCTCACCGCGACGACCGGGACGGCGACGGCCACATGAAGCAACAACAGCACTGCCAGACATGCGACGCGACGGGCCATGCGTACACAACGCCCAGGTCCGCTCCTACGTTGACACGCCAGTCCGAGGTGGCTCACCGGCACGACCCCAGCCCGATTCGGCACCGACGTACCCGGTCACGCCGCTGACGCGGCGGACCGCGACCATGCCCCTGTCGTCGCGGAGCTCGACCATGCCGCTCCGCGGCGGAGCGCGACCATGCCGCGTCGAGGGCGTCGCGGGGCCGGGTCATCTGTTTCGTCCGGCTAGATACCGTCGCCTCGTGCCCCCGACAACACCCGCGCAGCACGCGCTGGACCTCCCGGACGGCCGGCAAGTCGAACGCATGCCCTTGGGCTATGCAGCGGGGCACTGGTGGCTCTCGTTCGTGATCTCTGGGCAAGGCAACTGGCTCAGAGGAACGTTCGGTAACGAGGAGTTCGTGCGATTCGACATCCCGGAAGGGAACTGGGAAGAGCCCCTCATCAGCGCGGGTGGCGTCGACAACCCTCTTCATCTCTCAGGCGACGTACTTCACGTGACGTGCGAGTTTGGTCGGATGCCGTGGATCGAGGTCGAGTATCTGTACCAGGGGTTGACGTTCGACACCGAGAGGCTCGTCATTCCCGAGGTGCCGGCGTAGCTATCGAGTCGCAGTCTTCGCATGCCGCGAGTTCGACTCGCTCTCACTCCTCCGTGCGAGTCGCGCCCGCTCATGCTGCTCTGCGAGATCCGACCGATGCCGCGATGTGCGCGGTCGTGCCGATGTCATAGGCGATCGGAGGCCGAATCCGAGGGCAAGGACTGCCAGCCTGGTTGCCGTGCATGCTGCCGCGCGCACGCCAGCGAGCAAGCTGCGGGTAGGGGGTTGCCTGCCTACTGCGGGTCAGGAGCCCCGGTCGGGAAGATCGGTGCGGTCGGGATCTTCTTGTTGATCCTGATGACTTGGTCGAGGGTTTGACGGGCGACGGAGAGCAGGTCGCGCTGGACTTCTTCGGAGCGCCGCAAGGTGCTGAGCGTGTCTCGGGCGACGCTCAGTGCGTCGCGTCCCGTGGTGAGCGTTTCGCGCGCGACCAAGAGGGTGCTGCGCGCCAGGGCAACGCCCGCGTCTGTATTCTCCACCAGGGTCCTGATGTCGCCCCGCAGTTGTCGCAGTGGTCCGAGGGCGGTGATGACTTCTCGCAATGTGGCGAGGGCGCTGTTCGTGTCCCGTCGGATGTCGAGCGTGGCGTCGACTCCGGTCTTGGTCATGCCTTGGACGTCGCGCGCGATGAGAAGGCCCTGCTTCTGGATCTGCAGTGAGTCGCGGGCGGTGCGGAGCTGACGCACGAGCTTGTCGAGCATGCGGCGGTTGGTGTCGAGGGTCTTGTAGATGCCGTCTTCTGTTGACGCGAGGTCCTGTCGCACCTGCGCGATGTCCTCTCGAGCTCCCCGAGCCGGACCGAACAGCAGCGCACACACCGACGCCAACAGCAGTACACCGACGACCGCCAAGGAAGCACGTTGGTGGTGCGAGAGGCGGATCTTGGTGGTAGCAGCCAGGTCGGGCACGTTCACTCCTTCGACCGCACCGCAGTACGGCCGCTTCACATAGGCAGACCACTTACTCTCGCATCGGGCCCAGGGCCTCTCACAAACGCGCGGCCCCGTCTGGCGGGTGTCGTGACTGGGATCACGCGACACGACCACTTGCTACGACCTATGCACCATTTTGAGGATGCATGAACGCCTTTCGTGACCACAGTGCTCGCGGCGCGGGACTGCTTCCGAGGTGACAGATGACCTGCGACAACACAGGAGCCTGCGGCGACAACGACGCCTGCCGCGAACGTGCCACCAGGACACGGCGCGATGTCCTTTCGACCCCGCGAACGCTCTGCTCATGTCGGAGTCGAGGTGCGGGACACGGCCAGTGGAATCGCGACGACCTCGCCGCAGGCACTCGATCGGCTTCGCCACGCAGCGCGCCGCGCACCGGTCACCGCACCGGCCACACTTCACGGTCGTCACAGGGGCTGTCGCGATCTCCCGTCACCCATCATGCTGGGCGCGTGTCTCGACGCCTGCTCGTTCCGCCGCTCCTCCTGGTCATGCTGGCTCTCCCCGCGTGCGGTGACTCCAACACGGACTCGCGACCTCGACCGGCACCTGCAGCGACAGCGGATGCCGCTGGCGAAGCGACCGACAGTGCCTCCAACGCTGCTCCCAGCCCGGATCCCGGCACGGAGGCAGAGTCCGAGATCCTCGGCGAGGACACCCTCTTCGTGCCGGGCGGATCGGGAGCGGCCGACCTGGACAGCGCGGTCGCGGGCCGTGAGTGTGTTCTTGCCGAAGCGCTGCCCCTGACGTGTCGCGCCTCGACAGGCGCCGGTGGCGCATTCGTGGTCACCGCTGAAGGCGTCGCCGACGCACCAGGCGACTTCAACGTCGTCGTGCGTTGCGGACTCACGCCCGCGGCACCCGTCGCCTCGGCCTCCGGGCCGTTTCAACCCATCACCGCCGACCTGGGACTGGCGGAGTACGGCGAAGTCGTCGGTGTCACTCTGCGGAGCACCGACACCGTGGAGGCTGCGCTGGTCTACCTACCCGCGGACGAGGAGTGCCCGATCGTGTGGGGCCTCGGCGAGATCAGCAGGGACAGCATCTTCACAGGTGGGACCGACGCCCTCAACGGCAGCGAGGCGCCGATCCGGTTCCTCGATGCAGCCGGGAACCTGGCCTGCGCTGTCGCCGACGGACAGGGCGGGATCGCCGTCAGCTCACCCCAGGGAAACACCTGCCAGTAGCGGCGAGCGCAGCTCGACCATGCCGCTGCCAGTGCTCCTCGAGGTGCCGTCTCTCCGCCGCCATGACCGAATCCGTTCCCTGACGAGGGGCACCCGGGCCGGCGGATCACTCGTTGAACGTCACCTGCGGCTCGTCGTCGACCAGGTCGACCGTCACGCTCAGGTACAGCGAGGCGTCCTCGGTCTCCTCCACCCAGTCGGGTCGGCCGTACCCGTAGGACGCGTCGTACTCGTAGGTGGCAGTCGCCGTGCCCTCGACGTCGGAGTAGAGGTCGACGGGGAAGGTGCCGTAGAAGGAGTCCCACGAGACCGTCGGCATCTGCACCAGCGTCCACGTCAGGTTCCGGACGTCGTCCCCGTACGGGTAGATCTCCTGGGGGCAGCCCGTCGGGTCCGCCACGTGCGAGCCCATGCAGATCTCGATCCGCTCGGTGACCGCGGCGTCGACGACGTCCATCAGCTCCTGGGACGGGCCGGGATCTGCGAGCTCGGCGTACACGCCGTACGAGGACGCTGGGACGGTCGTGGTGGCCTCCGGCGACTCGAGCCACCTGCTGTCGCCGTAGGGGTCGAACGTGTAGGAGCCCGGGAGCGCCCACAGCTCCACGTCGTCGCCCTCGACGGGAACGGAGACGCCGTTGGCGACCAGCGAGGTGCTCGACTCGGGCAGCGGCACGGTCACGGCGCTGGCCAGTCCGCCGTCGTCGACCTCCCAGTCCTCGAAGAACAGCGCACGGCTGCCCCGCGAGGTGAGGGTCAGCTGCACGTCGTCGCCGTCCTCGACCCCTTCGAGGTCGACCGTGACGGTCACCGTGTCGCCGAGCTCCTCGACGTCGGTGATGTCGTAGCCCGTGACGCGTCCGTCAGCGCCTTGGTAGACCTCGTTGGTCAGCAGGGCCTCGGACGCCTCGCCGTCGAGCGGCGCCAGCTCGACGGCCAGCTCGGCGTCGCCGTCGACGACGGCGTCGAGGTAGGCCTCGGCCTCGTGCTCGGGGCTGAACATCGCGGAGCCGACCACGCTGATGGCGATGAAACCAGCCAGCGCCAGCCCGCCGACGACACCAGCACCGATCAGCCCGACTCGCGCGCGAGCGCGGTCCGACGGCGACATGGGGATGCGCTGCACCGGCACCGCGGGCGGCGACGTGAGCCGGGCCGGACCGGTCGCCAGCAAACCCGTCACGGATCGCGGCAGCGCGCGTGCCAGGCCGGGAGCGACGGAGCGTGACAGCACCTCGATCGCCGCTCCCCAGATCGCGAGAACGGGGATCAACCAGTAGGCGCTGCTCACGGTGAAGCCGCCACCCTCGCCGTACAGGGCACCCGAGATGCCGACGGTCGAGAGCAAGCAGACCGCCAGCGCGCCGACCGCGTAAGCCGCCGGCAGCGCCGCCCAGGACGCGGGCTGCGCGAGGAAGGCACGGTCCTCGCCCCGGCGCAGGTGCCACGCGACAGCCGCGGTGACAGCGAGGACCAGGGCCAGCAGCGGCAGCACGATGCCCGGCAACCAGCCGAGGTCCCACACGAACTGGTGCTCGCCGAGGGCGGTGACCGCGCCGAGATGGCCGAGCCCGAACGCGTGGAAGCCGACCGTGGGACCCCACACCAGTGCGAGCAGACCGACCTCCGCGCTCGTCTCGACCATCAGCCAGACGGCCGCGATGGGGATGAGGATGACGACGTAGACCAGGACGTGCTGGGTGACGAGGTGCGCCGCCCGGCGTCCGTCGGCCGGCAGCCACCGCGGCCAGAGCGAGCCGTGTGCGGCCAGGCGCCCGAGCAGCAGCGCGACGAAGGCGAGGGCGAAGGTCCCGAGGAACAAGCCGACGGAGGCTGCGTGCAGGACGACGCCGTCGTCGCGCATCGCCAGCAGTCGAGTGGCCACCAGGGCGACGACGCCCGTCACCAAGGCACCGGAGGCCGCGAGGATCGTTCGTTCGACCGTGCTCGCCGTCGGGGCCGCCCGCTCGGCACGCTTCGACAGCTGGAAGCAGGCGACGACGAAGACAGCGGTGAGCAGCAGCGGCGGCGCGAACAGCGACACGCTCAGCTCGGCGTCACCGAGGCGCAGCGAACCGCCGAGCGCCATGGCGGCCAGCTGGAAGGGCATCCCGACGAGCGTGCCGATCGCCTCGATGTCGAGGTCGCTCGACGGGTCGGAGTCGCCGCCACCGTCGGACCCGATCGCGATGGCGAGGACCACCACGATCATCACGGCCAGCGACGCGGCGAGCGTGATGCCGTAGGCGACCAGGGGCTCCACGCAGGCGCGCAGGACCTCGCGCCTCGTCGGGACCGTCGTCACCACGACCCGGGACGGCCCGCTCGGCGGTGGTGGCGGCGGCGGGATCGGCGTCCTGGGCGCAGCGTGCTCGACCGGCGGTTCGGGATGACTCATGGCAGAAGGATGGACGCCGCCACCGACATCGTCCGGCAGTTCCGCAGATCCGAGACCGTTCCGTCATCGTCGCGGCCCCGCACTCTCGGCACCCCACCGGCACGAGACGCGACCTGCACCCGCGCCGGACACCGCCATACTCACGCCATGACCCCCCTCCGTCGCCTGGCGACCAGCCTCCTCCTCGCAGCAGTACTGCTCTCCGCGACCGGCTGCGGCGGTGACGACGACCCGTCCCCCACCGACACGTCGGCGTCGCCGGACGACGGATCGACGGACGACGACGTCGACCGGCGACGACTCGACGGAGGAGCCCGACGACGGCACGGACTCCGAGGCGCTCGACGTCTGTGCCGAGCTGACGCCGGAGGAGGTCGGCACGGCCATCGGCGTCGACGGGCTGACGGTCCAGCAGGTCCCGGGTGGGGGCTGCAACTTCTTCGACTCCGAGGACCCCGTCCAGCCGTCGGTCGTGTTCAACCAGGTCGCCGTCGACGACGCCAACGGTGGCTTCGACGCGCTGATGGGCGGGGTCACCGCGACGATCCAGGGCGACACCACCGAGCTCGACGGCGTCGGTGACCGGGCGTTCGTGGTGGTCGGCACGCTGGGCGGCGGCAGTGCGCTCAACGGTGGTGGCGCCGTCCAGCTGGGCGACGTCGGCGTCCAGGTCACGTTCCTCCAGGGCATCGACCTCCCCGCCGAGGACGTGCTCCAGCGGGTGTCCGACGCCCTGGCCCTGGTGGCCGGCAAGGCCTGACGGCCGAGTCGCGCCCGGCCGCCTACCCCCCGGGCTACCGGCTCAGCGTCGCCTCGACGTCGATCCGTGCGAGCTTCGCCGGGTTGCGGACGGCGTAGATCGCGCTGATCCGGCCGTCCTCGACGACGAAGCTGATGGCGGTGTCGAAGCCGTCGTCGGTGCCGACGAACTTGGCACCCAGCGCCCCGTTGAGCCACACCGGCACGACGCCCGCGCCGGCGCCGAACTTCGGCACGGTGCGCAGCAGGTTCGCCACCTTCTTGGCACCGAGCACCGGCTTGGGGATCGCCTGCGCGATGCCGCCACCGTCGGCCACGAGGACGACGTCCGGTGCCAGCACGTCGAGCAGGGCCTGGAGGTCTCCCCCGCTGACGGCGGCGAGGAACCGCTCGACGACCTCCTGCCGCTCGGTGCGGCTCACCTCGACCCGAGGTCGCCTGGCCGCGACGTGCTCGCGGGCCCGGTGCCCGATCTGGCGGACGGCGGCCGCGGACTTGTCGACGGCGTCGGCGATCTCGGCGTACGGGACGTCGAACACCTCGCGCAGCACGAAGACCGCGCGCTCGGTGGGGGTGAGGGTCTCGAGCACGGTGAGCATCGCGAACGAGACGCTCTCGGCGAGCTCGACGTCGTCGGCGACGTCCGGAGCGGTGAGCAGCGGCTCGGGCAACCACTCGCCGACGTAGTCCTCGCGCCTCCGCAGGTTCGCGCGCAGCCGGTCGAGGGCCTTGCGGGTGACCATGCGCACCAGGAACGAGCGGTGGTCGCGCACCTCGGCCCGGGCCTCCTCGCCGATGGCGTCCCAGCGGATCCACGTCTCCTGGACGACGTCCTCGGCGTCGGAGGCCGAGCCGAGCATCTCGTAGGCGACCGTGAACAGCAGCCCACGGTGAGCGACGAAGGGCTCCTCGGGCACGAGCACGACCCTACGACCCGACGACGGACCGCTCGGCGAGCGGCTGGAGGCCGCACGCCGCGGCGAACCCGTCGGACTCGATGCCCAACGCCACGTTGGGCCGGGTGGTGAAGTTCGCGAACGCGATCACCGCGGTCAGCTCGACCAGCGCGGCGTCGCCCAGGGCCGTGCGCAGCGACGCCACCATCTCGTCGGTCACCGTCGGCACGGTCTCGGTCATGGCCTCGGCGTAGCCGAGCACCTCGCGCTCGAGCGGCGAGAACACAGCGGACTCGCGCCACCGCGGGACCTCGCGCGCCTTGGTCAGGTCGAGGTTCTTGTTGTTGGCCTCGAAGTAGTTGAAGTCCAGGCACCAGGTGCAGCCGACCTGCGATGCCACGGCCATGTGCGCGAACGACTTGAGCTGCTCGTCGCAGGCGTCCCACTTCTTGATCTTGTTCCCGAGCCCGCCCATGTCCATGAGCACCGACTTGTTGTGCCAGTAGACGCCGAGCGAGCTCGGCACCTGGCCCAGCGCCCGCGCGACGAAGCGCTTGATCAGGGCGCCCCTGAAGCCCGTGATCTCGGCGGCGGGGATGCGTGTCGTTCCGGTCATGTCGTCCTCCTGGTGGGTGGGGTGCGACATGAAGACGACGACCGGCCCGGGTTTGTGACAGCCCGGACCGAGAACGGCTAGAGCGCCGGTCGCAACGGGAGCGTGCGTCGGCTCTCGAACCGGCGCCGGACGCCGTCCACGGGGTCGACGAGCTCCAGCGCGCTGGCCAGCAGCTGCAGCGGACGGCTGAAGTCGTCGACGTCGACCTCGAGGTCGACGGGGTAGAGCGGGTCGTCGACGATCGGTGCGCCCAGGTCGCGCAGGTGCAGCCGCAGCTGGTGCGTCCGCCCGGTGCGGGGGGTCAGGCGGTAGACGGCCAGGTCGCCACGCCGCTCCTCGAGCTCGACGAGCGTCTCGGCGTTGACCGGCGCCCCGGCGACGACCTGCGCGCGCCCGGTCCGGGGGATGGCCGCGAGGTGGTTGCGGACGGTGACCGGCTGCTCGAGCTCGGGCCGCCACGGCGCCAGCGCCCGGTAGGTCTTGGTCACCTCGCCCCGGGCGAAGAGCGACTGGTAGGCACCGCGCCACTCCTTGCCGGTCGTGCAGACGACCAGTCCCGACGTCACCCGGTCGAGACGGTGCATCGGCGTCAGGTCGGGCAGGTCGAGCTCGGCACGCAGCCGCACCACCAGGCTCTGCGTCACGTGCCGCCCCCGCGGCACCGTGGCGAGGAACGCCGGCTTGTCGACCACGACGAGCCGCTCGTCGCGGTGGACGACGGTGATCTCGCCCGGCACGACCGGCTCGTCCCGGAGGTCGCGGTGGAACCAGACGAAGACGTGCGGACGGTACGGGTCGGCGTCGGCGACGGGCCGGGCGTCGGCGTAGACGAACCGCTCCCCCGCCAGCAGCCCCTCGACGTCGACGCGCGCGTCGACGTGGCCGCGCAGCCAGGCGCCCATCGTCGTCCACGGCACTGGCCGGCCGGGTTCACGGTGCGGGGTGCAGACCCACGCGGCGCTCAGGCCGTGCCGCAGCGGCAGCGGGGAGCGAGGCGGCACCACGTCATCGTAGGAGGACGCCCAGGATGCTCAGGACGCCCAGGACCCGAGCGCCGCGGGTGCCCACGGTGGCAGCACGACGCGCGACCGGTGGAGGATGACCGGCATGAGCACCGGAGGCGTCGACCGCCGGCCCGGGTCGACCGCGGGACAGGGCGGAGCCTGATGCCCACCGACCCCCGCGGCCTGCGCGGCGACGCACCGCTGCTCGACGCCTGGCTGCGGTTCCACGAGGACCCGCCCGACGTCGTTCAGCATCCCCGGCCACAAGCAGCGGCACGACCTGGTCGGCGACGTGGTCGCAGGTGACGTCCCGTTGTACGCGGGCCTCGACACCATGAAGCTCGCCCGCGGCGTCCTCGCCGACGCCGAGGCGCGTGCGGCCCGGCTGTGGGGCGCCGACGTCTGCCGGTTCTCGACCGGCGGCGCGACCCACGCCAACCAGGCGGTGGCGCTCGCGGTCGCCGCGGACGGCGACACCGTGGTGGTCAGCCGGACGCTGCACCGCTCGATGCTCCTCGGCCTCGTGCTCGCCGGCCTCACGCCGGTCTGGGTGAGGCCCGAGGTCGACGCGGCCACCGGACTCCCCCTCGGCGTCGCCCCCGGCACCGTGCGCCAGGCACTCGAGGCGCACCCCGAGGCGCAAGGCGGTGTTCGTCGGCGACCCGTCGTACGTCGGCACGATCGGCGACGTCGCAGGGCTGGCGGACGCGGCCCACGAGCACGGCGTCCCGCTCGTCGTCGACGCAGCCTGGGCGGCGCACTTCGGCTTCCACCCCGCCCTCCCCGCGCCATGCGCTCCAGCTCGGGGCCGACGTGATGGTCACCAGCGCGCACAAGACCCTGCCCGCGTGGAGCCAGGCCGCGCTGGTGCTGGCGCGCACCGACCGCGTGGACGCCGCCCGCCTCCACGCCGGCGTCGAGGCCACGGCGACCACCAGCCCCGCCGGGGCGATCCTCGCCAGCACGGACGCCGCCAGGGCGCTGCTCGCGCGTGACGGCGAGGAGCTGCTCGATGTCGCGCTGGTGGCAGCCGCGTCGGCTCGGGAGCGCCTACGACAGGTCGACGGGTTGGCCGTCCTGGACGGCCCGCACGTCGACCCGCTCAAGCTCACCCTCGTGCTCGCGGGCACCGGCGCCGACGGCAACGCCGTCGAGCAGGACCTGCTGTCCGCCGGCCTGCCCGTCGAGTCCGCCGACCGCGACGTGATCGTCGCCGTCGTCTCCCTCGCCGACACCCCCGACACCCTCGCCAGGTTCGTGGACGCCGTCGTCGGCTCGCTCGCGCGCCACCGGGGCACACCCCGGCCCGTGGTCGGTCCCGCCTCCTACGGCGTCGAGCCGGTGACGGCGATGCCGCCCCGGCGGGCCTTCTTCGCCGCCGCCTCGACCGTGCCCGTCCACGAGGCCGTCGGTCGCACGTGCGCCGAGCTGATCGCCCCGTATCCCCCAGGGATCCCGGTGCTCGCGCCGGGCGAGGAGATCACCGAGGCGGCACTGGCCGCGCTCGACCAAGCCCGACGGGCCGGCGTCCGCATCGCCTACGCGGCCGACCCGACCCTCGCCACGGTCCGGGTGACCGACGGGCCGGACTAGGGGTCGACGTCCACCACTCAGCTCGGCAGCCAGGACACGTGCCCGGCGAGCAGCGCGTACCCGACGAACGCCCCGACGTCGAGCAGCGTGTGCGCGACGACGAGCGGCGTCACCCGTCCCCAGCGCTGGTAGAGCCAGCCGAAGAGCAGGCCCATCACGAAGTTGCCGGCGAAGCCACCGAGGCCCTGGTACAGGTGATAGCTGCCGCGTAGCAGCGCCGCGACCACGATCGCGGTGCGCTCGCCGTGACCGAGCTGGCGCAGCCGCACGATCACGTAGCCCAGGACGACGAGCTCCTCGAGCACGGCGTTCTCGAACGCCGAGAGCACGAGCACGGGGACGTGCCACCACTCGGAGTTGTCGAGCCCGGACGCCGCCACGGTCGCGTTGAGCCCGGCGGCCTGCATCACCAGGTAGAACGCCAGGCCGACCGAGCCGACACCGGCCGCGATCGCGGCGCCGACCGGCAGGTCGCCCCAGCCGGCCCCCCTGAACCAGACGTCGCGCAGCCGGAGGCCCGAGCGCACCAGCAGGTAGCCGGCGAGAGCCACCGGCACGAGCGCGAAGCCGATCCCGAGCAGCTGGTAGGTGAGGTCGAGCCACGGCCGCTCCGGCGCGTAGGAGCGGTTCATCGTGGTGGTCGTCGCCCGGAGCCCGCCCGGCGCCGTGGCGCTCGCGATGAGGCTCACGACCGAGTAGACGGCCGACCGTCCCAGCGAGAGGGACAGCACGATCACCAGCTCGACCACGATCAGGCGACGGTCGGACGCCGACAGCACCGGCGCCGACGACTCCTCGGCCGGCTTGGCCGTCTCAGCGCTCACGGGCCCATTGTGCTGGCCCCAGCTGAAAGTCAGTTGAGCTTCCTCATGGTCGGCGGCAGCCCGCCCCCGCCGTGGACGGCCTCGACCAGCTCGGCGAGCGCCGTCAGCGCCACGTTCTGCGAGTGCGGGCCGTACGAGACGCGGGCGACGCCGAGGCTCTCGGTCAGGTCGAGGGGCAGCGTCCCGGGGACGCCGATGAGCGTCAGGCGCTGCGGACCGTAGGCCTCGACCAGGGTCCTCACCTGCTGCTCGTCGAGCTTGCCGGGCACGAACACCACCGGCGCCCCGGCGTCGAGGTAGGCGCGGCCCCGCTCGACGGCGTCCGCGAGGACGTCGGCGGGGTCGCGGTCGCCCGCGCGCAGGAAGGCGTCGGTGCGGGCGTTGAGCACGAAGTCGGGGACGCCGGCGTCGGCGGCCGCCTTCATCACGGCGGCCACGTTGGCAGCGGCCTCGGCGACCGGGCGCATCTGGTCCTCGAGGTTCGCACCGACGATGCCCACGTCGATCGCCTTGCGGATCGTCGCGGCCGGGTCGCCGTAGCCGCCCTCGAGGTCGGCCGTCACGGGCAGCGAGGTCGCGGCCGCGATCCGGCCGACGGCGGCGATCATCTCGTCGACCGGGATGTTCTCGCCGTCCTCGTACCCGTGCGAGGCGGCGATCGAGTGGCTGGCGGTCGCGAGGGCGGTGGTGCCCTCGACGTCGGCGACGACCTTGGCGGTGATCACGTCCCAGACGTTGACGACGGTGAGCAGCCGGGGGGCGCGGTGGAGGTCGAGCAGCTGGGTTGCCTTGGCGGCGAGGTCGGTCATGGATGCCAGTCAAGCAGGAGGACCCTCGCTGGATCTCGACTCGCGCTCGCCGAGGGCTCGCGCGGCTCGATCACCGTCAGCACCCGGATCTCGACTTACCCTCGCTCGGGCAAGCGCGGCTCGATCACCGTCGGCACGACGACAACGGCGCCCGTCCGGCAGGACGGGCGCCGTTGCGGCGTGCTCTGCGGGTCAGCCGACCCGGCGGGTCACCGAGGTGAGCGTGCCCGACCTGTCGGACCACACCACCCTCACGGTGTGCCTGCCACGCGGCACCCGCACGTCGTAGCCGAACCGGGCCGTGCCGAGCACCCGGTCGATCGCGGGAGGTCCGGACGACCTTGCCGTCGACGAGCACCTTGATCCACTCCGAGGCGGCCGGCGGGCAGCCCGTGGCCGAGTGACCGACGAGGTTCCGGCACTTGTCGTGCTTGTTCGGGACGCCGTCGCGGTCGGCGTCCGGGCAGCCGGTCGGCGCCGGGCCGCGCTCCTTCTGGCAGCTGTCACCAGGGTTGGTGATGCCGTCGCCGTCGGAGTCCTTGCCGATCGGCGTGACCTTGGCCTTGAGCGTGTACTTCGTGCCGGTGGGGCTGACGAAGAACGGGGCGACCTCGAGGTCGATCGGGCCCACGACGTTCTTGAGCCTGATCACCCGGGGGTTGCCGCCCTCGCCGCGTACCGTCTCCTCGGCGCCGGCCGTGACGGCGGTGACGTCGAGGTCGGAGTTGGCGTCGTCCCAGGCGAGGGTGATCTCGACGTTGCTCGGCGAGCTCACCTCCATGGCGAACGGGGTGTTGTCGGCCACGAGCGACTCACCGAGGTTGGTGTTGGTGACCGAGAACTCGTTGCCGCCGTCGGCCTTGAAGCTCACCACGTAGGGCTTGCCCAGCGGCGGGTTGAACGCGTTGCCGCTCGGCGTCACCGGCGCCAGCGGACGGCCGGTAGCGGCGATCCGGTTCTGGGCCTGCGGGGCCGTGTCGTCGACGAACACCACGCGCTTCGCGTTCTGCACGCTGGCGGTGGCGCCCACGTAGTACGGCGCGACGTTGCGGAACCCCTCGAGGTAGCGACGCGGGATCTTGAACCGCACCGTGTTGGCGGCCGGGTCCCAGGTCGAGGCCACGCCGGTCATGTACTTCTCGGCCCCGTTGTCCCAGGTGGTGACGGCGGTCTCGCCCGGAGCGACGAACGAGTCGAAGCGCTGGCCGTTGATGATCAGGCTGTACGCCGACGGGCTGGTCACCGCGGTGGTGGGCCACAGTCGTGCCACCGAGACCGTCGCCTCGACCGAGGTGTTGGTCACGCGGACCGACAGGTCCTCGATGTCGTTGAACGGGCTCCTCGCGTCGCCGGTCCGGTCGCGGAACGACGCCGTCGACTTGGTGACCTTCTTGCCCGCTCGGGCGAAGCCGACGCTGCCGGCGACGCGCAGCGTGCGGCCGGTGGCACCGGCCCGCGGCGAGGTCAGCTTGAGCACCGGCTTGGTCGAGGTGACGGCCGTGGGACCCCAGTTGACGGGCGTGCCGGGCACGAGCCCGACGTCCGGCTGCGGGCAGTCCTTGGGTGCGCCCGTGGCCGAGGCGTACACGTGGTCGCTCGGCGCCTGCACCTGGAAGGAGTTCGCACCGTCGCCCGCCACGTCGTTCGGCTCGAGCCAGTCGGCCTTGGTGACCTTGCCGTCACCGTTGCGGTCGACGTAGTGGCTCATGCGGATCGCGAAGCCCTCGAGGTTGAGCGAGGAGACGCACTTGCTCAGCCCCGGCGGGTCCTCGTTGTAGCTCATGATGTCGTTGGTCGGCACCGGGCCCCACGAGCCCTCCGCGCCGTCCCCGACGTGCCCCAGGGTCAGGCAGTGGCCGACCTCGTGGGTGATGAGGTCGAAGATCCCGAAGACCTCCGTCATGCCGGGCACCGGGTCGATCGCGCCGTTGATGGCGAAGCAGGTGTTGCCGCCCGCGCCGCCGCAGTCCTCGACGTAGACGCCGGAGTCGGGGTCGTGGTGACTGTCGAAGCCGGGCAGGCCCTGCCACATCTCGAGGCTGAACGGGTTCTGGATGTTGTGGCACGGGACGCCGTCGGAGTCGATGAGCTCGAGCTGGCTCAGCAGGTTGACGGGGTCGACACCGATGCCGATGCCGCCGACGGGGTTCGTCGCGAGCACGACGATCTCGGGGTCGTACAGCGGGTACGTGGAGAGCTCGCCGCCGTCGAGGATCTCGCCGGAGATGTGGAAGTCGGTCTTCGCGACCCACGCCATGTTCTCCTGCTTGGCCAGGTAGTCCAGGCCCTGCTCCCACATCTCGATGGCCTGCCGCATGATGCGGAAGTCGCGCTCGGCCACGGGGGACGCCGGCACGAGCACCAGGACGTCGACCTCGGAGGAGTCGAGGGCGTTGAGCCCCACCTTGCCGTGGAAGCACTTGTTGTTCGGGTTGTCGGGCGACCGGTTGACGATGCACCCGGGCGGCAGGTTGCCGTCGCCGAAGTACGAACCCGTCTCGGTGCGGGAGGGGCTCGCCGATGCCGTGGCGGTGACCACGAAACCACCGGCGACCAGGAGGGCCAGGAACAGGCCCAGGTACTTGCGCATGAGGATCCTCTCGATGAGCGTCGATGCATCAACGAGACGTGGGTAGGAGAGTTACTCAGCAACCGACTTTTCGGGGTTCGCGAGCCCGGCTACCCCTACCGGCATCAGTATGTCCCCGTGCTCCAGACAGTCCTGCCCCCCTTCAGCGGACGACGCATGGCGGTCAAGCTGGCCGCGGACGCCGTCCGCCACCCGCGGGTCCTCCCCCAGCGCGTCAACCGGCACAACCTCGGCGAGTGGCGCCGGTTCCGTCGCGTCTCGGCCCGCTGCAACGTGTGCGGCCACACCGGCCCCCTGCTGTACGAGCTGCCCGACCTCGGCCGGTTCGCCCACCACCGCATCGTGCCGCTGCGCGAGACGCTGCGGTGCCGTGGCTGCTCGGCGAAGATGCGCGACCGGGTGCTGGCCGCGGGCCTCCTCGACTTCGTCGCCGAGCGGTTCGGCATCGCCTCCCACACCGTCGACGGCCTGGTGGGCCGGCTCCCGGCCGAGGTGCGGATCCTCGACACCGACGCCCAGAGCCGGCTCGCCAAGCGCCTCGCGGGCGAGCCGGGCGTCGTCCGGTCGCTCTACGACCCGGACCGGCGCCAACGGCGAGGCCTACGACGCGAGCGGCGTGGTCAACGTCGACCTCGAGCAGATGCCCTTCGAGGACGACCGGTTCGACCTCGTGATCACCTCGGAGGTGATGGAGCACGTGCGCCACGTCGACGTCGCGCACCGCGAGGTCGCGCGTTGCCTCGCGCCGGGCGGCCGCTACCTCTTCACGGTCCCCTACGACCCCGACCTCGCCGAGACCCTCGTGCTCATCGACCCCGCGACCGACGAGCCACTGGTGCTGCCCATGCACATCCACGGCGACCCCGGCCTGCGCGAGGCCGGCATCAAGTCCTACCGCGTGTTCGGGCGCGACATCGTCGACGACCTGCGGGAGTGGGGCCTCGACGCCCGGTTCGCGCCCGTCCACGACCCGGCCCGGGGCATCTGGGACGGCGACCTGTTCGTCGCGACGCCGCTCGCGTGAGCGGCAGCCCGATCACCGTCGCCGGCGGGCGATCTCGAGCCTGACCCGGCGCGGGAGCCGGCGGAACCGGTCGGCGTTCTCCTCGCGCCAGGCCTTGGCCTGCAGCAGCCCGCGCCAGGGCTGGTTGCTCGCGACGGCCGTGCCGGCGCGCCAGGTGTTGTTGGGCCGCAGCGGCCTCTCGCCGCGGGCGAGCCGCTCGGCCATCGACCGCGCGGTGACCTGCTGCGCCAGCGGCATGAACGGCGGCCAGATCTCCTCCTCGCCGGGGAAGCTGCCCCACGCCGCGACCTCGCCCTTCGTCGGGTGGGTCCAGAAGGCGGTCAGCACGTCCCAGACGAAGCCGGTCGAGTCGACGCCCACGAGGCGCTCGTCGAGGTACGGCGCGACCAGCTCGGCCACGCGGACGGCGGTCCGCTGGATCTCCTCCAGGCCCCAGGCGAGCGACGGGTCGTTGGTCTCGCGGTCGAGCACCGGGCGCGAGCGACCGTCGGGACCCGTCGCGTAGTCGACGGTGCGGCCGGTGGTGCCGGCGCAGAACATCTCGACGAGGACGTTCGGGCTCGTGCAGCCCCACGACCGACGCGGGCTGGCGCAGCTTGTCGAAGAGCCACGGCACCAGCTGCACCTGCTCGCGCAGCCGCTCCTCGGACGCCGACCCGAGCAGTCCCGACGAAGAGGTGCGGCACGGGGCTGGCGCCGTCGGCGACGAGCAGCGTGTCGAGCGCGGCGGCGGCCCGGCCGCTCCAGCCGGCGTCGACGAGGGCGGACGGCACGCCGTCGATGCAGGCCCTCCTGGCGCAGGTAGGCCGTGGTCCGCTCGGCCGAGGCGCCGCGCCGCGGACCGGACGAGCGACAGCAGCGGCTCCTGCTGCAGGCGCTGCGCGAGGTCGCTGCGCTCCGTGGCGGCAAGCGGCGTGTCGGCCCGCTCGGGGCCGCAGCACGCGAACCCGGTCAGCCCGTGCACCTGCTCGGCCGTGAGCCCGAGCCGCTCGACCGTCGTCCGCGCGGTGAAGTCGGTGCGGCCCTCGGCCCAGTGGGCCAGGATCGCGTCGGAGGTGGCGCACGCGCCGAGCACCCAGGGCTGCCGGGAGCCGTGGAGGTAGCGCAGCTCGAGGTCGGGGGCGAGCCGGCCGATCACGTGGCGGGCGACCTCGAGCATCACCTCGCCGTCGCGGGCGACGAAGTAGAGGCGCCGCAGGCCGCGGGCGCGCGCCTGGGCGAGCACCCACAGCGCGAAGCCCACCAGCATCGGCGCCATCGACCCCGCGGCGACGTCGGCCACCGCGGTCGGCGACGCCGCGCTCGCGGGCCTCGAGCCGGGCCAGCCGTGACGCCCCGGCCAGCCAGGACGTGAGGCCGGCGGTGTCGGACGCGTGCTTCTCGAGCAGCCGCTCGTAGCGGGTGAGCCGGCGCCTCGGCGACGAGACGGCTCTGCCAGCCCTCGAGCCGCGGCGAGGCCACGTCGCTGCGTGGGGTGGTCACCGTGGTGCAGGTACGCCGTCGGCGCCGACCGCCTCGGCGACGGCCTCGAACAGCCCGCCCTTGCTCTTGGTGGCCCCGCGCGCCGAGGAGGTGAACACCAGGTCGCCCTCGGCGACCAGCCCGGCGGCGGCGAGGAGCTCGCGCACGAGCTCCTCGGAGTAGGGCGTGTCGGAGACGAAGACGACGCTGTGGCCCGCGGCCCGTGAGCGCTCGAGCATCGCGACGCGCGCCGGGGACGGCGACGGTCAGCTCGCGCTCGAGGTCCTCCTCGGCTGCCGCCCAGACCTCGACGAGCGACGGGTCGGCGCTGAGCGCCCTCGCCACCTCGCCGTAGATCACGCGGAGCGGCTCGTGGTGACCGGTGAACCGGTTCAGGCGCCGCTCGTAGCGCTTGCGCGCCGCGGCCAGGACGACCGCCGGAACCGGCGACGAGCCCGGCGCGCTCGAGGCGCTCGGCCAGCAGGTCGATGACGGCGTCGGGGTCACCCAGCCTGCGGGTCAGGACGGTGTCGAACACGTCGAACGAGTGCACGGCAGCCATGGCGCGCCACACGATACTGCCGCGCGCACCGCCAGGAGCGGCGTTCGCGGTTTCGGGCCACGCCCCCGGCCGTCGGCTGGTTCAATCCAGGCATGGGTACGAGCCTCCGGGACCGCGTCGAGACCGTCGTGCGCCGGGGCACCCCGGTCGCCGCGCTGCCGCGGCTCGTCGAGGTCCGCACCCGGAGCGCCCGGACGGACCCGAAGCAGTGGGCCGAGGCGCGGCGCCAGATGGGGTTCCTCGTCGGCGCCCGTCGGCCGGAGACCGACCTCGACGCCCTGTCCGAGCGGTACCTGCGGCTGATGAAGTGGCGCGGCGAGCTGCGCTGGCACCCGCGCACCGTCGCGGAGCAGGACGTCGAGGGCTTCGAGCACCTGGCCTCGGCCCACGCGGCGGGCAACGGCGTGATCCTCAGCTTCATCCACTTCGGCTGGTACGACGGGCTGTTCCCGTCGCTGTCGCGGCTGGGGGTGCCCGTCGCCGCCATCGCCACCAGGACCATGTTCGACGGCACCGCGCCCCTGTGGATGCGCCAGCAGCAGAAGGTCGCGGGCATGGGGGCGCCCACGATCAACGTCGAGACCGGCTCCCGCGGGATCGTCGAGGCGCTGAAGGAGGGCCGGGTGCTGGGCATCGGCTCGGACGTCGCCAGCTCCTCGACCGTGGAGTTCCTCGGCCGCCGGGTCCGCGGGACCACGGGCGCGGCCCGGATCTCCATCGAGCACGGCGTCCCGATCGTCATCGCCACCTCGCACCACCAGCCCTCGCGCGACGGCCAGGGCGGCCGCTACCCGAAGCCCCTCATCCGCCTGCACGAGCCGCTCGACCCGGCGTCGTTCTCCGACCCCGACACCATGCTCGGCGCGATCCTCGCGCCGCACGAGGCCGCCGTCCTCGCGTGGCCCGAGGCCTACGACCAGCCGCTCAAGCGCTGGGGCTGGGACGACGAGCCCGGTGCCTGAGCCCACTGCGCCGCCGGCGGGGAGCCGATCGAAGCTGGCCCGCCTCGGTCACCAGATCGGCTGGTCCTTCGCCTCGCGCCTCGTCTCGTCGGTGCTGCAGCTCGTCGTCATCGTGCTGCTCGCGCGCGGCCTCCCCCCGCACGAGTTCGCCTGGGTGGCCTCGGTCAACGTGGTGATGCTCGCGCTCGTCGCGACCAACGGGTTCGGGCTCCAGCGCCAGATCACGCTGCGGCTCGCGCGCGACCCGGACGACCCGGTGGTCCCGGCCCTGTTCAACCTGCGCCAGCGGTTCACCGCCGGCAGCGCGGTGGTGTGGGTGGTCGGGTGCGTGGCGATCGCGTCGATCACCGGTGAGAGCCGGTACGTCGCGGTGCTGCCGGTGGCGGTCTGGCTCGTGCTTCGAGCAGACCACGTCGCTGTGGAACGGCATCTCGCTCGTCGAGGGACGCTCGCAGGACCTGATGCCCTCCTACCTGCTCCGCCGGGCACCCGTGGTCGTCGCGCTCCTGCTGGCCGCCGCCCTCGACTGGGACGTGGTGTGGACGTGGTCGACCGGCCTCGCGCTCGGTTCGGCGCTGGCCTTCGCCCGCGGCTACGCCTCGCAGCAGCCCTGGGCGCGCCGGCTCCTCCCGCACCGCCGGGAGGGCGAGGGACCGCTCGACCTCGACTTCGCCTACTGGTGGGCGATGGTCGGGGTCGAGGTGCGTGACCTCGACGTGGCCGCCCTCACGGCGATCAGCTCGTCGGCCGGTGGCGCCTACGCCCTGCCGGCGCGCCTGGTGAAGCCGATGAACATGATCACCATCGCGACCATCTCGGTGATCATGCCGATGGCCGCCCGGCGCCGCGTCGTGACGCGGCGCGAGGTGCTGCTCGGCAGCGCCTTGGGGACGGTCCCGGTGGCCGTCGTCGCCGGCGTCCTGGCCGCCGTCGCGCACCTGCTCCCCGACCTCGTCGGCGAGGAGTACCGCGCCGCCGTCCCGGCGCTGCGGGTGCTCTGCCTGGCGGCGGTCATCACCGGCTTCGGCAGCCTGGTCGTGACGGTGATGCAGACGCGCGGCGAGGCGTTGAACCGGTTCGCCGGCTACGCGATCCTCGCGTTCGGTCTCGTCCAGATCGCAGCCGCAGCGGCCGCGGGCGCGGCCGCCGGTGCCACCGCCGCCGCCTGGGCGGCCGTCGGCACGCAGGGCGTGCTGGTCGTCATCCTCACGTTGCGGACGCTGCAGGAGTGCGGCCGGCCGCTGGCCGACAGCCCGGCCGAGCCGGCTACGCCTGCGCGCTGAGGCGGGCGCGTCGTCGCCGTCCCGCGAGGCCGCGCACCAGCTCGCCGCCGATGAACCCCGAGGCCGCGACCACGGCGTGCAGGCCGGGCTTGACCTCCCGTCCGTCGCCCAGCCGGGCGATCTGCGTCTCGTACCACTCCGACTCGCCGGCCAGCCCGGCCACCGTGGGCAGCGTGTAGCGCCTGCAGCTCGCGGCCGGGGTCGCCGGCGAGCAGCTTGGCCGGCAGGTCGGGGTCGATCGCGATCGGCCGCGCCAGCCCGATCAGGTCGACGCCGCCGTCGTCGAGCAGCGACTCCATGGCCGACCGCGGTGCGGATGCCGCCGGTCAGCATGATCGGGACGCCGGCCGCGGCGGCCCGCGCACGGCTCGCGAAGGCCGCGAAGTAGGCCTCCTTCACGGTGCTGCCAGGGCCGCCCGGGCTCAGCTCGGCGACCTCGCCGAACAGCGCCGGGCTCTCGTAGGTGCCGCCCGAGATCTCGATCAGGTCGACCCCCTCCTCGACGAGCAGCCGCACGACCTGCTCGGCGTCGTCCTCGGTGAAGCCGCCGTGGCGGAAGTCGGAGGAGTTGAGCTTCACCGCGACCGTGAAGCCCTGGCCCGTCGCGGCGCGGGCCGCGCGGACCGACCTCGAGCAGCGCCCGGGCCCGGCCGGCGACGTCGCCGCCCCAGCCGTCGGTCCGCCGGTTGACGTGCGGCGAGAGGAACTGCGCCAGCAGGTAGCCGTGCGCCGCGTGCACCTGGACGCCGTCGAGCCCGGCCTCCTCGCACAGCGCGGCCGCGCGGCCGAACCCGGCGACGATCGTCTCGATCTCGTCCGCCTCCAGCGCCCGCGGGCTTGCCGAACAGCCCCATCATCGGCACGGCACCGGCCGCGGCGCTCGGCGCCACCGGCGTGCCCGCGACGAAGCGGTTGGTCTGCCGGCCGGGGTGGCTGAGCTGGGCGATCATCGGCGTCCCGGCCGCGGCGTCGCGCACGCGCCGCAGCCGGACGACGTCGAGGTGGGCGTCGGCGACGATGTTGCGGCTGCGCTCGAGGTAGCGGCGGTCGACCATGAGGTTGCCCATGACCAGGAGCCCGCCGGCCGCGCCCTCGGCCCACCGGCGGTAGAGCCGCTCGTGGCGTGCCGACGGCTGGTTGTCGGCGTCGGCGAGGTTCTCGGTCATCGCGCGCCTTGACGATGCGGTGGGGCAGCTCCAGCCCGCTGGGCAGGGTGAGCGGGGTGTCGAGGTGGGCCATGGCGGTCAGTCTGCCGTGGTGTGCGTGCGCGAGGGCGGCGGGGAGCGACCGGGCTAGAGGTCGAGCGCCGTCGTGAGCGCCGCCGCGACCGGCTCGAGATCGGCGACCAGGCGGTCGAGGTCGTCGGACGACAGCGTGTCGTAGGGCGCTGCCGCGAGGACGTCGGTCAGCGCCTCGACCCGCGCCTTGGTCGCCCGTCCGGCGTCGGTGAGCTCCTCGGCCGCGTCGAGCAGTCCGCGCGCCTGCAGGCCCGGCGGCGACGTCGTCGAGGACGGCGACCGGCAGGTGGTGGATGCGGCCGAACTCGCGGGCAGGGACACCCATGGTCAGGCCCGCGATCATGTGCGACTCCAGACCGCCGACGCCCTCGGTCACCAGGGCGACCGTGTGGCCGTCGCCGCGGTGCTCCCGCAGCAGCGTGCACGCGTGGTACAGACGCGCCACCGCCTCCTCGGGCACCGGCATGGCACGGAGGCCCGCGAACAGCGGGCGTCCCTCGGTCGGCGCGCTCTCCGCGGCGGCGAGCAGGGTGTCGCCCGCCCGGGCCACCGACGGGTCGTCGGCCAGCCCGCCGAGGATCCGGCGCAGGGCCCGGACGGCGCCCCGCTCGCGGGCGGCGAAGGCCTCGGCCGGCGTGACGTGCCCCCACACGTAGGGGATGTGTCGCGCCACCTCACCCGGGCCGAAGTTGTAGAAGATCGCGTGCACCACCTCGGGCGGCGTGCCGGCCCCCAGCGCAGCACCGCGGCTCGCGAAGTAGCCGTCCCAGTAGCTGCGCATGCCGGGGAGCGGCAGGAGCTCCTCGTTCGGCTCGTCGGTGAAGTAGGTGACGAGGTGGATCGGCTCGGTCAGCCCGGACATGCGGCGGGCGAGGTTCTCGGTCACCTGCCCTGCCTACCAGAGTCCCCTGACGACGCAACGGTGGTTGAGGTGCTCCGACCGAGGCACGAGGGAGGAGCCTCGAAACCTCCGCAGCCGACGCTGCCAACCCGAGGGGACCCGGCAACCGCTGGGCACGCACGCTCGGAGGTTTCGAGGCCACTCGCTCGTTCCTCGCTCGCGGCACCTCAACCACCGTGGCGGCACCCAGACGATGGTTGAGGTGCTCCGACCGAGGCACGAGGGAGGAGCCTCGAAACCTCCGCAGCCGACGCTGCCAACCCCGCCGACGCCTCCACGCGAGGCACCCGGCGACCGCTGGGCACGCACGCCCCGAGGTTTCGAGGCCACTCGCTCGTTCCTCGCTCGCGGCACCTCAACGCACCGTGGCGGCACCCCACCGTGGGGGCTCAGCCCACCGCAGGGTTCGGCCGGCCGAGGCTCCGGCTGCGCCCCCGGAACACCGCGACCACGACCGCCGTCGGCCTGGCGCACCACGGTGACGTCGTAGACGCCCGAGCGGCCGCGCACCACCACCTCGGACGCCGTCGCGACGAGCCGGTCGCCGAGGCGCGCACCCTCGACGAACGACACGTCGAAGCCGGCGGCCACGGTGACGGTGCCGCGTGAGTTGCAGGCGACGGCGAACGCGGAGTCGGCGAGCGTGGCGACCAGCCCTCCGTGGCAGAGCTCCCACCCGTTGACCATGTCGTCGCGCACGGTCATCGCGACCACCGCCGTGCCGGGCGTGACGCCGACGAGCTCCATCCCGAGTGCCCGGCTGGCGGCGTCGTTGCGCCACATCTCCTCGGCGCTGAGCCGGGCGACGTCCTGCGGGTCGGGTCCGCTCATGCGTCGAAGTCGACGGTCACGTCGTCGCTCACCGGGAACGTCTGGCACGTCAGCACGAAGCCGCGGGCGACCTCGTCGTCGTCGAGGGCGTAGTTGCGGCGCAGGTCGGCCTCTCCCCCGGTGATCTGCGCGCGACAGGTGCCGCAGACCCCGCCCTTGCACGCGAACGGCAGGTCGGTGCGGGTGCGTGCGGCGGCGTCGAGGATCGACTGGCTGCGCGGGTTGGGGCCCACCGTGGTGCGGCCGTCGAGGGTGATCGTCACGGTGCTGGCTCCGGCCTCGACCTCCTCGTCGGCGCGGTGCAGCTCGGGCGGGGGCTCGTCGACGTAGAACAGCTCGAAGTGCACGCGCTCCTTCGGCACCCCGAGCTCGTCGAGCACCGTGCGGGCGTCGGCGATGAGCCCGAAGGGCCCGCACAGCCAGACGTGGTCGGCGTCCTGCGCCGGCACCAGCACGGTGAGCAGCCGGCGCAGCCGGTCGGCGTCGAGGCGTCCGGAGAACAGCTCGACGTCGCGCGGCTCGCGCGACAGCACGTGGACGACGTCGAACCGGGCGCCGTACCGGTTCTTGAGGTCGGCGATCTCCTCGGCGAACATCACCGAGCCCGTCGAGCGGTTGCCGTAGACGAGCGTGACGCGGGCCTCGGGGTGCGCCAGGACGGTGGCCGCGATCGAGAGCATCGGCGTGATGCCGGACCCGGCGGCGATGCACACGTGCCGTCCGCCCGTGGTCGGGTCGGCGGCGAAGCTGCCGGTCGGCGCCTGCACCTCGACCACGTCGCCCGGACGCACGTCGCGCACGAGCCACCGCGAGAACAGCCCGTCGGGGATCTCGCGCACACCGACGCGCGGCGAGGCACCCGCCGGGGCGCAGATCGAGTACGAGCGCCGGTGCTCCTCGCCGTCGATGACCCGGCGGAGCGTCAGGGACTGGCCGGCCCGGAACTCGAAGACGTCGCGCAGCGCCTCAGGAACGGCGAAGCGCACGGCCGCGGCGTCGTCGCAGAGGCTCTCGACGTCGGCGACGGTGAGGGCGTGGAACCCACCACGGGCAGTCGGTGCAGCCACGAGTCAGATCTCCTTCACGTGCTCGAACGGCTCGAGACAGCCGGAGCAGCGGTAGGCCGCCTTGCACGCCGTCGGCCCGAACTCCGAGACCAGCTCGACCGCGGGCGAGGCGCACCGCGGGCACGTGATCGCCCGCCGACGCGGCGACAGGGTCAGCGGCACGGGGCCGTCGTGCGACGGCGCCGCGCCCGGCGGTGAGATGCCGTGGTCGCGCAGCGCCCGGCGCCCGCGCTCGGTGATCCGGTCCGTCGACCACGCGGGCGTGAGGCTCACCCGCACCTCGACGTCGTCCCAGCCCGCCTCGCGCAGGCTGCGCACGAGGTCGTCGCGCATCGTCGCCATGGCGGGGCAGCCGGAGTAGGTGGGCGTGATCGTGACGACGACGCGGTCCTCGACCTCCTCGACCGAGCGGAGGACGCCGAGGTCGGCGAGGGTGAGCATCGGCATCTCGGGGTCGGTGACCCGGGCGGCCACCTCCCACAACGGTGGTCGACGTGCCGCGACCGAGGGACGAGGGAGCGGCCTCGAGACCTCGCAGGGCTCCGGGCCGACGCTCGGGTCGCCCTGACGCTGCGGAGGTCTCGAGGCTCGTCGCTCGTCCCTCGCTCCTCGCGCCTCGACCACCGTCGTCACCACTGGCCCAGTCGGATGGGCGCGCGCGACGACCTGCATCTCGGCGAGCAGCATGCTCAGGGCCTCGGTGTGGCGGCCGTGCCGGCCGGTCATCCCGCCGTGCGCGCCGATCCGCTTCACCTCGGGCGGGTCGACCCCGCCGGCGGCGAGCACCTGCGCGAGGACGACGTCGACCTCGTCGGCGACCGACGCCGGGTCGACGCCGAACCCCTCGGCCGCGGCCTGTGCCTCGACCGGGTGGGTGGCGGTGAGCTCCCACCGCAGCGGCCACACGACGCCGAGCGCGGCGACGAGACGGCGACGAGACTCCTCGGTGCCCTGCGCGAGGGTCACGACCCAGCGGCCGGCGTAGTCGCGGTGGTAGGTCAGCTCCTTGACCGCCTTGGCGGCGATCGCGGCGAGCACCGGGTCGGTCGAGGCGCGCAGCCGCTCCATGAGCGCGAGCCGCCAGGTGGCCACCACGAGCAGCCGCACGAGCGTCACGGCGAAGTCACCGTTGGCGACCTCCACCAGCCGCACGTTGCGGAAGTCCCGGTCGTCGCGGAAGAACGCCAAGGCGTCCTCCGGCGGCACCGGCGAGCCCTCGGGCAGCCGCGGGACGACGTCCGGGTCGGCCGCGGCGGCACGGGCCAGCAGCAGCCGGGCCTGGCCGAGCAGGTCGAGGGCCACGTTGGCGAGCGCGATGTCCTCCTCGAGGTCGGGGGCGTTGCTGCACCACTCGGAGAGCCGGTGGCTGTGCACCAGGGCGTCGTCGCCGAGCATGAGGCAGTAGGCCGCCAGGGCCCGGTGGTCGACGCCGTCGGCGATCGTGGTGTCGACGCCGGCCAGCGGGTCCTCGAAGTCGGTGCCGAAGGCCCAGTGGGAGTCGTCGCCGCCCAGCAGGCCGTCGTACACGCTGTCGTGCTCGGTCATCTCGGCCTCACATGTGCGGCACGTCGGCCGGGATGTCGTAGAACGTGGGGTGGCGGTAGACCTTGTCGCCCGCCGGGTCGAAGAGCGGGTCCTTCTCGTCGGGGCTCGAGGCCGTGATCGCGTCGGCGCGCACCACCCAGATCGAGACGCCCTCGTTGCGGCGCGTGTAGACGTCGCGCGCGTGCCTCACGGCCATCGCGTCGTCCGCGGCGTGCAGCGAGCCGACGTGGACGTGGTTGAGGCCGCGCTTGCCGCGCACGAACACCTCGTAGAGCGGCCACTCGCCGCTGACCCTCTCGCCCAGCCCGGTGGGCACGCCGGCGAGCGGGACCGCGCCGTGGCCGCCCTCGGCGGTGTAGTCCGTGCCGTCGGTCATGTAGTGCCTCCCGGGGTCTCGTGACGGCCGTGACCGGCCTCCTCGACCTCCACTTGCGGGTCTCGTGACGGCCGTGACCGGCCTCCTCGACCTCCGCGCGCCGGGCGAAGGCCGTGGCGGCGTCCCGGACCCAGGCGCCGTCCTCGTGGGCGCGCCGGCGGTGGGCGATGCGCTGGGCGTTGCACGGACCCTCGCCGCCGACCACCTGCGCGAACTCCGTCCCAGTCGGGGTCGCCGAAGTCGTAGTGCCCGCGCTCCTCGTTCCAGGCGAGGTCGGGGTCGGGGAAGGTGACGCCGAGCCGCTCGGCCTGCGGCACGCTCATGTCGACGAACTTCTGGCGCAGCTCGTCGTTGGTGTCGCGCTTGACGCCCCACGCCATCGACTGGGCGGTGTTGGGCGAGTCGGCGTCCGGCGGGCCGAACATCATCAGCGCCGGCCACCAGAACCGGTCCACCGACTCCTGCACCATCGCGCGCTGCTCGTCGGTGCCGCGCATCATGGTCATCAGCAGCTCGTAGCCCTGGCGCTGGTGGAAGGACTCCTCCTTGCAGATCCGGATCATCGCCCGGCCGTAGGGCCCGTACGACGTCCGGCACAGCGGCACCTGGTTGCAGATCGCGGCACCGTCGACCAGCCAGCCGATGGTGCCGACGTCGGCGTAGGAGAGCGTCGGGTAGTTGAAGATCGAGGAGTACTTCTGGCGGCCCTCGATGAGCATCTCGGTGAGCTCGCCGCGGGAGGCCCCCAGCGTCTCGGCGGCCGAGTACAGGTAGAGCCCGTGACCGGCCTCGTCCTGCACCTTCGCGAGCAGGATGGCCTTGCGCCGCAGCGACGGCGCCCGGGTGATCCAGCCGCCCTCCGGCTGCATCCCGATGATCTCGGAGTGGGCGTGCTGGGCGACCTGCCGCACGAGCGTCGCGCGGTACTTGTCGGGCATCCAGTCACGCGGCTCGATCCGGTCGTGCCGCGCCACCGTGGCCTCGAACTGCTCGAGCAGCTCGGCTGTCATCGCGCCTCCCCCACCAACGGTCTGAACGGTCTTTCCCGACCGATCGGTCTGTTATACGGTGACACGCGAGACCCTGCCGTGCAAGACCCCACGAACGGAGCAGCCCGTGAGCCGACTTCTCGAGAGCTACGCCGCCGGCCGCTGGTACGCAGCACCGGACGCCGACGCGGGCCGACCGGTGCTCGACGCCGTCACGGGCGAGGAGGTCGCGCGCGTCTCGTCGGCCGGCCTCGACCTCGGTGCGATGGTGCGGCACGGCCGCGACGTCGGTGGACCCGCGCTGCGCGGCCCTGACCTTCCACGAGCGCGCCGGCCTGCTGAAGGCTCTCGGCAAGCACCTGCTGGGGCTCAAGGACGAGCTCTACGACCTGTCGTACCGGACCGGCGCGACCGCCCGCGACAGCGCCGTCGACATCGACGGCGGCATCGGCACGATGATGTCGATCGCGTCGCGGAGCACGCGCGAGCTGCCCAACGACGTCGTCCTCCTCGACGGACCCGTCGAGCAGCTGGGTCGCAGCGGTGACTTCGTCGGGCGGCACGTCTACACCTCGCGCCCCGGCGTGGCGGTCCAGGTCAACGCGTTCAACTTCCCGGTCTGGGGGATGCTCGAGAAGCTGGCGCCGGCGTTCGTCGCCGGGATGCCCAGCATCGTCAAGCCGGCCGCGCAGACGGCCTACCTGACCGAGCTCGTCGTCCGGCGCATCATCGAGTCGGGACTGCTGCCCGAGGGCTCCCTGCAGCTGCTCGCCGGCAGCCCCGACGGGCTGCTCGACGAGCTCACCGTGCACGACCAGGTGGGCTTCACCGGGTCGGCCCACACCGCCGGCCTGCTCCGCAACCACCCGCAGGTGCTCCACGGCGGCGTCCAGCTCGGCGTCGAGGCCGACTCGCTGAACTGCTCGGTCCTCGGCCCCGACATCACCGCGGTCCGACGCCGAGCTCGAGCTCTTCGTCAAGGGCGTCGTCACCGAGATGACCGTCAAGGCCGGCCAGAAGTGCACCGCCATCCGGCGCGTGCTCGTGCCGAGGCCGATGGTCGACACCGTCGTCGGGGCGCTCGCCGAGCGCCTCGCGAAGGTCACCGTCGGCGACCCCCGTTCCGAGCAGGTGCGCATGGGGGCGCTCGTGAGCCTCGAGCAGCGCGAGGCGGTCCGCAAGGCCGTGCAGTCGTTGCGCGCGTCGTCCGACCTGGTCTTCGGCGACCCCGACCGCGTCGACGTCGTGGACGCCGACCACGAGCGCGGGGCCTTCATGTCGCCGGTGCTCCTGCTCGCGCCGCGACGGCGCGACCGAGCCGCACGACGTCGAGCCGTTCGGCCCGGTGAGCACCGTGCTGGCCTACGACTCCGTCGACGACGCCGTCGCCCTCGCCGCCCGGGGCAGGGGCAGCCTCGTGGCCTCGGTCGTCACCCACGACCCCTCCGTCGCCCGTCAGGTCGTGCTGGGCCTCGCGCCGTGGCACGGCCGGGTGCTCGTGCTCGACCGCGACGCCGCCGGGGAGTCCACCGGGCACGGCACGCCCGCTGCCCGTGCTGGTCCACGGCGGTCCCGGCCGCGCCGGCGGCGGCGAGGAGCTGGGCGGCGTCCGCGGCCGTGCTGCACCACCTGCAGCGCACCGCCCTGCAGGGCTCCCCCGACATGCTCACCGCCGTCACGGGCACGTGGACGACGGGCTCGCAGCGCAACGACGACGGCACCGGCGTGCACCCGTTCCGCAAGAGCCTCGCCGAGCTGCGCATCGGCGACACCATCGCCTCGGCAGACCCGCACCGTCACCCTCGCCGACATCGAGCACTTCGCCGAGTTCACCGGCGACACCTTCTACGCCCACACCGACCAGGCCGCGGCCGAGAAGAACCCGCTGTTCGGCGGGATCGTCGCCCACGGCTACCTCGTCGTCTCGCTCGCCGCCGGTCTCTTCGTCGACCCCGACCCGGGCCCGGTGCTCGCCAACTTCGGCGTCGACCACCTGCGCTTCCTCACGCCCGGTCAAGGCCGGCGACACGATCTCGGTCTGCCTGACCGTCAAGCAGATCACCCCGCGCGCCTCCGCCGACTACGGCGAGGTGCGCTGGGACGCCGTCGTGGTCAACGAGGACGGCGAACCCGTCGCCACCTACGACGTGCTGACCCTGGTGGCCAAGACCTGGCGTGACCGCACGGTGATCGAGCCGCCAGACACGGAGTGGCTCCGGCGAGGTCGAGATCAGGTGAGGCACCCGGCGACAGGTTCGCCATCGCCGGAGAGAGGGTCTCGAGTCGGGCTCGCTGGCGCTCGCCCGGCTCGACCACCGCTCTGCCGATCACCGTCGAGGCCGCTCGTCGACGATCCGCCGCATCTTGCCGACCGAGCGCTCGACCGAGTCGGGCGCGACGACGTCGACCCCGACGCTGACGCCGATCGAGGCCTTCACCAAGCCGCCGCAGCTCGCAGCCCGCCGCCGCGGCTGCGTCCGGCGGCGACCGACTCGCGGCGCTCGACGACCACGGTCAGGGAGTCGAGGTTGCCGTCGCGGCCCAGCAGGCACTGGAAGTGCGGCGACAGCGTCGGGCCCAGCTGCGGCGAGAGGATCAGCTCCTCGATCTGGGTCGGGAACAGGTTCACCCCGCGCAGGATGATCATGTCGTCGGTGCGGCCGGTGATCTTCTCGATCCGGCGCATCGTGCGGGCGGTGCCGGGCAGCAGCCGGGTCAGGTCGCGGGTGCGGTAGCGGATCATCGGCATCGCCTGCTTGGTCAGCGAGGTGAACACCAGCTCGCCCTCCTCGCCGTCCGGCAGCACCTCGCCGGTGACGCGGGTCGATCACCTCGGGGTAGAAGTGGTCCTCCCAGACGTGCAGGCCGTCCTTGGTCTCGACGCACTCGCTGGCGACGCCCGGACCCATGACCTCCGAGAGCCCGTAGATGTCGACGGCGTGCATGTCGAGCCGCTCCTCCATCTCGCGGCGCATGTCGTTGGTCCACGGCTCGGCGCCGAAGATCCCGACCTTGAGCGAGGTCGACCGCGGGTCGATCCCCTGGCGCTCCATCTCGTCGATCACCGAGAGCATGTAGGACGGGCGTGACCATGATGATGTCGGGCCGGAAGTCGGTGATGAGCTGCACCTGGCGCTCGGTCATGCCGCCGCAGACGGGCACCACGGTGCAGCCGAGCTTCTCGGCGCCGGCGTGCGCACCGAGCCCGCCGGTGAACAGGCCGTAGCCGTAGGCGTTGTGCAGCATGTCGCCCGGCCCGGCCGCCGGCGGCGCGGATGCTGCGGGCGACGACGTCCGCCCACGTGTCGAGGTCGCGGCGGGTGTAGCCGACGACGGTCGGCTTGCCCGTGGTGCCGGACGACGCGTGCACCCGGGCGACCTGCTCGCGCGGCACCGCGAACATGCCGAACGGGTAGTTGTCGCGCAGGTCGGCCTTGGTGGTGAACGGGCAGCCGTGCCAGGTCGGCGAGCGCGCGTGACGTCGTCGGGGTGCACGCCGGCCGCGTCGAAGGAGGCCCGGTAGTGCGGCACGTTCTCGTAGGCGTGCCGGACCGACCACCGCAGCCGCTCGAGCTGCAGCGCCTGCAGCTCGTCGGCCGACGCCGTCTCGATCGGGTCGAGGTCGCCGGGCTGCGGGCTCAGGTCCTCCATGCGCCCGGACGTTACCTGACCGATCGGTCAGGAAGTCAAGAGGTGCTCGCGCCTCGGTCGGGCCCAGGCGTGGGTGAAGGCGAGGGCGCCGTCGCGGTAGAGCACGATCCACGGACCGCACGGCCGGCGCCGCAGCAGCGATGCGGCGGCTCGGCCAGATGTCGAGGTTCATCCCGACCTGGAGTCCCTTCGGCGCCCCGGCGGGCAGCATGACGATCTCCTCCTCGTCCTCGCCGCGAGCGGTGGGCGGCCGTCGTCCGGCGGGAACGGGTGCACGGTGACGGCACGGGCGTGATCCGCGACCAGACGCGCGGTCAGGTAGGGAGCCGGCGGCTCTCGGCGTCGCAGCCGCCGGTAGTGCGCCACGATCCGCACCATGAGGATGGCCAGCGCACCGCCGCCGCCGAGCGCGACGATCCTCCACGCGCGTTCTGCGCCGGACCTCGCTCGACGGGCGTGACGCCGATCGTCCACGGCACGGAGTAGACGGGGACGACGTCGCCGGGCTGGTAGTCGGCCGACGGGCTGTTGGGCACGTCTCGTAGCTGACGCTGCCGCCGTCGAGCACCAGCTCGTAGATCACCGTGTCGCAACCCCGGCCGGGCGTGGCCTCCTGGCGGGATGTGACGGTCGCGTCGCCCCTGCCGGCGAGCGGGGTCCCGGCGAAGATCGCGGGCGAGGAGAACAGCAACGTGCCGCCCACGAGCAGCAGGGCGAGGAGGGCGAGTCCCGAGGCGGCCAGCACCATCTGCCGCGGCCCGCCGGAGCCCGGCTGGCACCGCCGGCACGGGGTGCGGCGGCTCGCCGAAGTCGGCGTCCTGCAGCAGCCTCACCCCGTCACCCCTTCACCCCGACGGCCCTGCTCGGCATGCCCATGGGCTGACCCTACGATCGGTCGGCGTGAGCGCCACCCTCGTCGCGAAGGACCTGTCCGGCGGGCACGGCCACCGCGTCCTGTTCGAGGGGCTCGACCTCACCGTCGCCCCGGGGGACGTCGTCGGGGTGGTCGGCGCGAACGGCGCCGGCAAGTCGACGCTGCTGCAGCTGCTCGCCGGTGCGGCCGAGCCGTTCGACGGCACCGTCGCCGCCGCGCCCGCGCGACGCCTTCGTCGGCTGGCTGCCGCAGGAGCACGAGCGCGTGCCGGGCGAGACGGTCGCCGGCTACCTCGCCCGGCGCACCGGAGCCGCGGAGGCGACGGCGGCATGGAGGCGACGGCGGCCGCGCTCGGCTCGGGCGAGCCTGGTGCCGACGACGCCTACGCCGTCGCCTTCGACCGGTGGATGGCGAGCGGCGCGGCCGACCTCGAGGACCGGACCGGCCCCGTCCTGGCCGACCTCGGCCTCGACGTCGGCCCCGACGCGCGCGATGACCTCGCTCTCCGGCGGGCAGGCCGCCCGCGTGGCGCTCGCGGCGCTGCTGCTGAGCCGCTTCGACGTCGTCCTGCTCGACGAGCCGACCAACGACCTCGACCTCGACGGGCCTCGCCCGGCTCGAGTCGTTCGTGCAGGGCCTGCGCGGCGGCGTGGTGCTGGTCTCGCACGACCGCGAGTTCCTGGCGCGGTGCGTCACCCGCATCGTCGAGCTCGACCTCGCCCAGCACCAGGTGACGCGTGTACGACGGCGGGTACGAGGCGTTCCTGGAGGAGCGCGCGGTCGCCCGGCGGCACGCCCGCGAGGCCTACGAGGAGTACGCCGACACCCGCGCCGACCTGGTCTCCCGGGCCCGCACCCAGCGCGAGTGGAGCTCGCAGGGCGTGCGCAACGCCATGAAGAAGAGCCCCGACAACGACAAGATCCGCCGGCGCGCCCAGAGCGAGTCGTCGGAGAAGCAGGCGCAGAAGGTGCGCCAGATGGAGTCGAGGATCGCCCGCCTCGAGGAGGTCGAGGAGCCGCGCAAGGAGTGGGTGCTCCAGTTCGACATCGCCGCGGCCCCGCGCTCGAGCTCGGTGGTCGCCACGCTCAACGAGGCGACCCGGCGGCTGGGCGACTTCACGCTCGGCCCGGTCTCGCTGCAGGTCGCGGCCGGCGACCGCATCGGCATCACCGGTCCCAACGGCGCCGGCAAGACCACGCTGCTGCGGCTGCTGCTCGGCGAGGACGCGCCGTCCTCGGGCAGCGCGTCCCTGGGCGCCTCGGTGGCCGTCGGCGTCATCGACCAGGCGCGCACCGGCCTGGACGACGGCACCCCGCTCGGCGTGGCGTTCGAGACCGCGGTGCCCGAGTACACGCAGGCCGAGGTGCGCACCCTGCTCGCCAAGTTCGGCCTCCGGGCCGACCAGGTCACCAGCCTCGTGGGGCGCCTCTCCCCCGGCGAGCGCACCCGTGCCGCCATGGCGCTGCTGCAGGCCCGTGGCGTCAACCTGCTCGTGCTCGACGAGCCCACCAACCACCTCGACCTGCCGGCCATCGAGCAGCTCGAGGAGGCCCTCGACTCCTACGACGGCGCCCTGCTCCTGGTCACCCACGACCGCCGGCTGCTCGCCCAGGTGCGGCTCGACCAGCGCTGGCAGGTCGAGGCCGGCACGGTGGTCGTGCGGCACGACTGACCTGCGGCTGACCTGGGGTGTTGCCGGGGCTGTGGAGGACCGCACCGCGCCCCACCCGACCGGGTCGACACTGGCGCCTCCCTACCGAGAGGCATCGACATGACCGTCCACCACCACCGACTGGCCGGCGCCGCCGCGTGCGGCCTCGCCCTGCTCCTGACCGCCGTCGACCCCGCGGGTGCCGCGTCCCGGGTCGGCACCGACGCCGGCGACACGATGCACGGGACCGCTGGCCGCGACCGGTTCGAGGGCCGAGCCGGTGACGACCGGCTCTTCGGGGTGCAGGGGCGCGACCTGCTGGCCGGCGGCCAGGGCGACGACCTGCTGAAGGGTGGGCGCGGGGCCGACACGCTCGACGGCGGCCCGGGCGACGACGTCCTGTGGGGCGGACCGGACGTCGACGTGGTCGTCACCGGTCCCGGCCGCGACGAGGTGCGTGCCGGCGCTGCCGGCGACACGATCGTCGACGGCCCCGGTGCGAGCGTCGTCCACGCCGGCCCGGGGTCCGACGAGCTCTACGAGTCCAACGACGGCGAGGCCGACGTCTTCTACTGCGGTCCGGGCCACGACTGGGTCCAGGTCACCCTGCGCCGCGCGGGCGAGCCGCTCGAGCGCCAGGACCGGTACGTCGGGTGCGAGGACGTCTACGTCGACGACCCCGGCCAGGCGAGCTGACCGGGGCAGGCGAGCGCTAGGTTGGACAGGTGTCCGACCTAGCGATGTCGTCGTTCTCGTTCGAGGACGTCCCCACGGCCGACGTCGAGGCCGCCGAGGCGCTCTTCGGTGGTCTCACCGGAGACGTGCGGCGGGTGCTCGACCTGGCGATCCGGACGACCGTCGACGCCGAGCGCGTGGCCCGCGCCCGCGCGCTGCTCGGCGAGGCCGCCGACCTGCTGGCCGAGCAGGCGCACGCCGGTCCGGCGGGCGTGCACTACAACGGCGAGGGTCGCTCGTGGAACTGGGGCAACACCGTGGTCGGGGTGCGCAACGCGTTCGCCCCACCGGTCGTGCTCGAGTGGGGCGAGGACGACGTCGTCCGCTCGGCGGTGACCCTCGGCGCGCCGTACGAGGGCCCACCGGGCAGCGTGCACGGCGGCGTCTCGGCCCTGCTGCTCGACCACCTGATGGGCGAGACCGCCAGCGCCGCCCACACCCGGCTCACGGTCACGGGCACCCTGACCCTGCGCTACGAGCACCCGCTCCCGCTCGGCCCCGTGCGGATGGAGGCCCGCATCACCGAGGAGACCGGCCGCAAGGTGACGGTGACGGGCTGGATCGGGCCCGACTCCCCCGACGCCGTCCCCGCGGTGCGGGCCCACGGCCTCTTCATCGTCCCGCAGCTGGGCCCACGACGGCGGCGGCCCGACGGGCGTCGGCTCCCTGGACTAGGGCCGGGCCGGCCCGCGCCGGTCGGCGCCCGGCTGGCAGGCTGGCGGCGTGACCACGATCAAGATCAACGCCATCACCGTGCCCGCCGGCTCCGGCGACGAGCTCGCCCACCGGTTCGCGGCCCGCGCCGGCGCGGTCGACGGCGCCGACGGGTTCGAGGGGTTCGAGCTGCTGCGGCCGACCGACGACCGGACGCAGTGGCTCGTCATCACCCGCTGGCGCGACGAGGAGTCGTTCCAGGGCTGGGTGAGCTCGCCGGGCTTCGCCGAGGGCCACCGGTCCGCCGTCGAGCGAGCGGGCGGTGATGCTCCGAAGCCGGTCTCGACCCACAGCGAGGTCTGGAGCTACGAGGTCGCGGGCGGCTCGACCCCCCAGTAGCCTCACCGCCGTGACGACCGAGCGCAGCGAGACGTGGGACCGCCAGCAGATCCTCGACGTCGTGCTGCGCTACTGCCAGGGCATCGACCGGCTCGACCTCGAGCTGGTGCGCTCGGCGTACCACCACGACGGGATCGACCACCACACCGGCTTCGACGGCACGGCAGACGAGTACGTCGCCTGGGTCGGCCCGCTGCTGTCCCGGTTCATGGCGGGCACCATGCACACCGTCGGGAACCACCGCGTCGAGCTGTTCGGTGACGAGGCCGTCAGCGAGACCTACCTGACCGCGACCCACTGGGGTCACGACCCGGCCCACGCCGGGACGACGTTCACCACGGGAGCGCGGTACGTCGACCACATGGCGTTCCGCGACGGCCGCTGGGCGATCGCCGAGCGGTGGGCCGTGCGCGAGTACGTCCGGTCCGACGCCGGCCGCCTCACCCCCGTCGGGTCGTCGAGCGAGTCCGGTCCGGTCGCCCGACGCGACGGGACCGACCCGCTGCAGGTCCTGCGCGGCCGGCTCCGCGAGGAGGGCTGACCCGCCGGGCACCGAGCGCTTAGCGCTCGCCGGCGATCAGCGGCTCGAGCGTCAGCTCGGGGTGGTCGCGCTCGATGGTGCTGAGCCGCCAGGCGTCCGGGGCCAGCACGAGCAGGGTCCCGTCGGTCCGCTCCATCACCTCGACGCCCCGGACGTCGCCGATCGCCGGCGCCGACGCCGCGTCGGTGACCCGTGCCCGCGTGTACCCCAGCGTCTCGAGCTTGATGGGGACGCCGAACTCGCTCTGCATGCGGGCGACCGCGACCTCGAACTGCATCGGTCCGACCGCGGCCAGCACCGGGTACTGGTGACCGCGCCGGTCGGAGCGCAGCACCTGGACGACGCCCTCGCTGTCGAGCTGGTCGATCCCCTTGCGGAACTGCTTGAACTTGCTGGTGTCACCCGAGCTCGCGACGGCGAAGTGCTCGGGGGCGAAGGTCGCGATCGGCGGGTAGGAGACCGGCTCGTCGACGTAGATGGTGTCGCCGATGGTCAGGGCGTTGGCGTTGACCAGGCCGATGATGTCGCCCGGGTAGGCGGTGTCGAGGACGGTCCGCTCGCGCCCGAAGACGGCCTGCGCGTACTTGGTCGCGAAGGGCCGCCCGCTCTGGGCGTGCACCACCACCATCCCGCGCTCGAACACGCCCGAGCACACCCGCGCGAAGGCGACGCGGTCGCGGTGGTTGGTGTCCATGCCGGCCTGCACCTTGAACACGAACGCGCTGAAGGGCGCCGCGACGTCGCGGACCTCGGCCGGCCTGCCGTCGGCGTCCTCCTTGCCGTGCTTGAACGGCGCGGCGGGCGGCGCGAGCTCGACCAGGGTCTCGAGGACGGCGGCGACACCGAAGTTGGAGATCGCCGAGGCGAACAGCACCGGCGTCGTGAAGCCGTTGAGGAAGAGGTCCTGGTCGTGGTCGGCGCCGTCGGAGCTGAGCAGGTCGTGCTCCTCGACGGCCTCGGTCCAGGCTGCGCCCTCGCGCGCCTCGGCCGCCGCGGCGTCCATGCGGGTCTCGGGAGCCCGCTCCGCGCCGCCCGCGGTCCGCTCGTAGGCGACGTAGGTGCCGGTGCGCCGCTCGAGCACGCCCCGGAAGTCGCCGGCGATGCCGACGGGCCACGTGAGCGGGGTGGGGACCAGGCCGATCTGCTCCTGGATCTCCTCGAGCAGGCTGAGCGCGTCGAGGCCGGGTCGGTCCCACTTGTTGATGACGGTGATGACGGGGATGCCGCGCGCCTTGCAGACGCGGAAGAGCTTGAGCGTCTGCGGCTCCAGGCCCTTGGCGGCGTCGATGAGCATCACCGCGGAGTCGACGGCCGAGAGCACGCGGTAGGTGTCCTCGGAGAAGTCGCTGTGGCCGGGGGTGTCGACCAGGTTGACGACGTGGTCGCCGTAGGCGAACTGCAGCGCGGCCGAGGTGATCGAGATCCCGCGGGCCTTCTCGATGTCCATCCAGTCCGACACGGTGGCGCGGCGCCCCGCCTTGCCGTGCACGGCTCCGGCCTGGTTGATCACGCGGGCGTGCAGGGCGAGGGCCTCGGTCAGGGTGGACTTGCCGGCGTCGGGGTGGCTGATGACGGCGAACGTCCTGCGGCGGGCGGCCTCGCGGGTCACGTCGGTGGCCTGGCGGGCCAGCTGGCTGTCGGTGGGTGCGGTGGTCACGATGCCTCCATCCTACGGACGGCGCGGCCTGCCGGCCCCTTCCGCGCGGGCGCTCACGGCCAGTGGTCGGGCCGGCGCAGGGAGGCCGGCAGCCGGGTCGCTCCGTCACCCCTCGCCGAGCTCACCTGGGCCTGGGTCACGAACAGCGTGCGGGTGAGGTCGGCGCCGGCGAGGTCGGCGTCCCGGAGACCGGCACCGAGGACGTCGTCGTAGGAGAGGTCGGCACCGGAGAGGTCCTCGCCGGCGAGGTCGACGCCGCGCAGGTCCCGGCCACGCCCTGCCGCCGTCCGGATCGTCCGGCTCGCCTCCACCAGCAGCGCCTCGACCTGTGGCCACAGCGCCAGGGTGTCGAGGGCGGCGAGCTCCTGGGCGGGCATCGCCGCCCACCCCTCGAGCTCGACGAGCGCGGACCGCAGCTCGGGCGTCTCGAGGTGCCGCAGTGCGTCGGTGACGTACCAGAGCGACTCGTGGAGGTCGCGCAGCACCGGGAACGCCGTGAGCATGAGGGACGCGACGTCGGGGTCGGTGCGCCAGCTGCGTCCGCCGAAGGTCTCCTGCGACAGCCGTTGCCCGGCCCCGAAGCAGTCGTAGACCGCGCACCCCCCGAACCCGAGCGGGCGGAGCCGGTCGTGGATCGAGCACCCATCACCCGCGTCGAGGTTCGGGCACGCCGTCCCGGCCGGCTTGGTGATCGCGAAGTCGCCCGACGCCGTGAACGCCGTGACCACGCAGCACAGGCCGAAGCAGCTCGCGCAGTCGGCGGCGAGCACCAACGACGTCCGACCAGGCGGCTCTCGACCTTCGCCAGGGTCCGCGACGGTCACACCCGGTCCTCGAGGTACGACGCCGGCACGAGCATCAGCGACACGGCGGCCGCGAGGGCCGACACGGCGCAGACCGCCCACACCACGTAGTAGCCGTGCAGCGGCGCGCTGACGTTGCCCTCGGTGTCGATGGAGCCGGTGGCCGACAGGGCGATCGCGAAGATGCTCGAGGCGATCGCACCGCCGATGGTCTTGGTGGTGTTCGTCATGCCGGTCGCGAAGCCGGTGCGGTGGGGCGGGGCGGCCGACGCCGCGGCGGCCGGCAGGGCGGCCACGAGGGCGCCGGACCCGAGCCCGGCCAGCGCCATGTTCACGAGCGCCTGACCGGTCGAGTCGTGCAGGGGCAGCCACAACGCGTAGCCGGTGGCGACGAGCAGGCACGCGCCCACCAGTGCCCCGCGGGGGCCGAGCCGGCGCGCCGCGAACGGCAGCAGCAGGGCGCCGACCACCAGCGAGACGACGTAGAGACCGATCAGCGTCGAGACGAACTCGGTCGAGGCGCCCAGGCCGTAGCCGACCTCGTCGGGGTCGGTCTGGGTGTAGGTCGAGAGCGGGATCTGCGCTCCCAGCACCGACATGCCGAAGAGGAACGCCGTGACCTGCACGGGCCACTGGCCCGGCTCGCGCAGCAGCCGGACGTCGACCAGCGGCTCGGCCTGCGCCAGCTCGTACCGCGCGAACGGCACCAGCAGCACGAGGCCGCCGAGCACGGCGAGCCAGGCCCAGGGGCTGCCCGGGCCGACGACCCGGATCAGGACCAGTCCCCCCATCAGCACCCCGATCGCGGCCGTGAGCAGCCCGAAGCCGCCCCAGTCGACCCCACCGGTGCTTCCGGGCGGGGTCGAGGCGACCCCGAAGTGGATCGCCACGTAGGCGAGGGTGACCACGACGGCGGGGACCGCCAGGATCAGGTTCATGTCCACGTGGTCGGCGAGCGCCCCCGCGGTCAGCGCCCCGATGATGACGCCCGTCTCGAGGGCCGCGACGAGGAACGACGCCGCACGCCGGGTGAGGCGCGCCTGGGACGGCGTGCCCGCCGTCCGCCGGTAGATGATGCTGATCTCGAGCGGCAGCCAGACCACGTAGAAGCCCTGCAGCGACCACGCGAGGAGGAACGTGGTGAAGCTGGGTGCGGCCGCCACGGCCCAGGACGCCGTCGCGGTCACGACGGTCGAGAGCGCGAGCACCTGCTTGTGGCCGATCGGTGTCGCCGAGCCGTGCCAGCAGCGGGACCGTCAGGGCCGACACCACCAGCTGCGCCGCCTCGAACCAGTTGACGCTCGCCTCGCGGATCGAGAGGTGGTCGGCGATCTGCGGGAAGATCGGCGTGTAGTAGCCCTGCAGCACCCCGCTGGCGAGCTCGACGCAGACGAGGAACCCGACGATCGTGCCGAGCCCGGGGAGCTTCGAGGTGGGTGCGGTCGTGGTCACGGCAGACGCTCCAGCAGGGTCTCGTAGAAGCGGATGCCGTCGAGGAGGTCCTCGACACCGAGGTGCTCGTCGTAGGAGTGGATCGCCTGGCGCTGGGCCTTGCTCATCCGGAACGGCGCGAACCGGTACACGCGCGAGCAGATCTCGGTGAAGTACCGGGCGTCGGTGGCGGCCATCATCACGTAGGGGGTGGGGACGGCGTCCGGGAACGTCGCCGTGATGGCGGCCTCGACCAGGCGGAAGGCGTCGTCGTCGTGCGGCGAGACCGGTGACGGCTCCCCCGCACTCACCACGTCGACCCGCACGTCGTCGCCGACGGCGGCGCGGACGTGGCGCACGACCGACTGCACCGAGTCGCCCACCATGATCCGCACGTTGACGCCGGCGCGGGCGGTCTGCGCGACGACGTTGACGGCGGGCGACCCCGACAGCGTCGTCACCGCGAACGTCGTCCGCGTCATGGCGGCCGACTCGGGCCCCGCGAGGCGCAGCAGCGTCGTGAGCACCGGCCCGAGCCGGTCGGCCCGCGCCAGCAACGGCCGGAGTGCCGGCGGTGCGTGGGGCGCGATGCGGCGGAGCAGCTCGACCGTGGGTGGGGGCAGCGAGCCGCGCATCGGCGAGCGGTCGAGGGCCGTGATGGCGCGGGCGAGCAGCGACGTCGCGTCCTTCGTCGACGGCGTCGAGGCGTGGCCGCCTCGCCCGGTGGCGACCAGCTCGAGGTCGGTGGTGCCCTTCTCGGTCACCCCGACCACGCCGAGCGGCCGGTCGACGCCGGGGAAGGCCTCGCTCGCCACGGCACCGCCCTCGTCGAGCACGAACCACGGCTCGACGCCCCTCTCGCGCAGCACCGCGACCGCGAGCTTGGCCGTCTCGCCCCCGACCTCCTCGGTCGTCCCGAAGGAGAGCCACACGTCCTGGGCGGGCACCACGTCGCGCGTCAGCAGACGCTCGACCGCCTCGCACACGGCGACCAGCTGGCCCTTGTCGTCGAGCGTGCCCCGGCCCCAGACGGCGCCGTCGTGGACCTCGGCACCGAAGGGCGGGTGCGACCAGGGCGCGTCCTCGTCGCCGGGCACGACGTCGACGTGCGCCATCAGCACGACCGGACGCCGGTCGCTCGCGCCGGCCCAGCGGAACAGCAGCGCGTGCTCGGGCAGCGGCACCCGCTCGAGCCGCTCGACCAGCAGCGGGAAGGCCGCCGCGAAGGCGACCTCGAACGCCTCGAACGGCGCCCGGTCGCGCTGCGCGGGATCGGGGTGGGACACCGTCGGGATCCGGACCAGGGTCTGCAGCTTCGCCACCGCGGCGGCGTCGGACGCGCGCATCGACACTCGTCGGCCCCTCCCCAGGAGACGCGCCCTCCCCGGCACGACCCCACGCCTCGCGGGGTAGCTGCACCCTAACGCCAGAGACCGTCCCCGCCACCGGCGGAAACGGCCTCTGACCTGCTGCTCTTCGGTCGGGCTGACAGGATTTGAACCTGCGACCCCTTGACCCCCAGTCAGGTGCGCTACCAAGCTGCGCTACAGCCCGAAACCTCGCGAGCGAGGCGGGACAACACTACAACAGCACGGACTTCGGCTCGGCATCGGCTGTCCGCGGAGGCTGTCGGTAGGGCGCCCTACGGTCGATCCGTGAGATCTCGGATGGTCAGGTACAGCGACGAAGACCTGACACACGCCGTTGCCCGAGCAAGGTCCTGGCGGGGCGTCCTGCGTGAGCTGGGCCTCAACCCCAGCGCGTCGGGTGCGGCACGAGCCGTCAGGCTCGACGCGGCTCGTCTGTCGCTGGCGACCGGCCACTTCACCGGTCAGCGGCGATGGACCGACCGGTCGCTGGGTGACGCGGTCGCCGTGTCCCACACGTGGGCGGAGGTCGCAGAGCCTTCTCGGCCTCGCACGCGGTTCGAGCACGACGTCCTGAAGGGTCATGCCGTCCGCCTCGGCCTGGCGATCGACCACCTGACAGCCCGCACCACGGCTCGGTGCCGACGCGACGCCCTGCTCCACGCCCGACGCCGAGCTCCTGCCGCGAGCGGGGCTCCATGCTCGCGGCTGGGTGGTTCACCCTCTGCGGCTTCGATGTCTCCTGGCCGCTCGAGCCGTGTCCGTACGACCTCCTGGTCGCATCGCGACGGTGACGTACCTCCCGCGTCCAGGTCAAGACCACGAGGCGCTGGGCGGACAACACGTGGCACCGTCGCCGTCCGTGGCAGCGGTTCGGGCGCAACGCCCTACGACCCGGACGACCTCGACTACTTCTTCGTGATCGACGGCGAGCTGCGGCTACTACCTCATCCCGATGGTGGCCGTCGCGGGCAAGCTGAACCTCTGCCTGCGGCGCGTACGCACGCCTATCTGCGTCCTCGCGTGCCCAGAGGTCGGACGTACCGCTACGGCGCCACCTGCGCCGAGTCCGGCGACACCCGCAGCGACGAGGTGTCCACCGCCACGAACTGACGCGCCGGGATCTGCTTGAGGTCCTCGACCAGGCTCTCGGGCCACGACGCGTTCTGCTCGCCCTGGAAGAACCACGGCGAGCCGTTGTCGGCGAGCACCAGCCCGTATTTCTTCATCGCGGCCACGACCCGGCGTGCATTCACGCCCAGGCCGCTGGCGTCGAACGACGCCTTCAGCCTGAACCGCGCGCCCATCGGCGGGTACGCGAGCGACGTCCTCGACCCGGCCTGGTGCCGGGCGGGCCAGAGGTAGTGCGTGCTGGTGACGTCGGTGGTGAACCGGATCGCGTGGTCGATGTCGTCGTTCCTGACCTCGTTCCAGCGCAGGAGCCCCGGCAGGATGGGCAGGCCGGCCGCGTCGGCCGACGTCCAGCCGTCGTGGCGCAGCGCGTTCGACCCGAGCGACCAGACTGCGCCCGAGCCGGCCCGCCAGCCCGACGAGGTCTTCCGGAGCGCGTAGAGCTCGTAGAGCGTGCACGTGCTCTTGTCGACGATGATCGCGTGGCGGTCGCCGTCCGAGCCGCGGCCGCCCTCGATGCGGGTGTCCCTGCCGACGGGATACCTCACCTTGTCGCTCTCGGAGGCGTAGCCGAAGCGGACCCTCGACCTCGCGTGGTCCGAGCCGACCACCGTGATCGGGATGCCGTAGTTCGGGCCGTCGCCGTAGGACGGCCCGAAGTCGGGGTGCAGGTCGTCACCGGTCGACATGTGCGAGAGCCACTGCCTGCTGCGGGCGTGCACGGGCAGCTCGCTCACGTCGGCGTGCCACCAGTTGTCGGCCGGGAACTCCTCGCACGACGTGCCGGCGATGGTCCGGCGATCGATCGAGGCGAGCGCGCCGGTGGGGGTCGGTCCGAGCAGCGGGACGACCGCGGCCAGCGCGGCGACGGGGGCGAGCAGGGAGAGGCGGTGGGGGCGCATCCGTCCACGGTAGCGCCGCCGGTGGGCCGTCACCTGAAGTCGCGCGAGCGCTGCCGGGACTGCAGCACGTCACCCGCTCCCGGCACCACGACGTCGATCCCCTCCACGCGGTCGGCCAGCAGGTTGGTGACGCCCTCGTTGCGCTCGAGCTTGCCCCTGATCACCACGGCCACCCGGTTGCGCGCGGCCTGGCGGTGCGCCTTCATCACGCCGACGGAGCAGACCACGTTGAGCATGCCGGTCTCGTCCTCGAGGTTGAGGAACGTGATGCCCTGGGCCGTCCCGGGGCGCTGACGGTGGGTGACCAGCCCGGCGACGAGCACGCGACGCCCGGACTCGGTGGTCTGCAGGTCACCGACCGAGCGCACCCCCGCCCGCCGGAGGTCGTCGCGCAGCAGCTCGATCGGGTGCCGGTCCGGCGAGACGCCCGTGGCCCAGAGGTCGGCGAGGGTCAGCTCGGCGACGTCCATCCCGGGCAGCATCGGAGCCGGAGCGGACGGCGTCGTCCCGGCGAGGTGTCCCTCGCCCTCGTCGAACCCAGCGGCCCACAGCGCCTGCCGGCGGTCGAGGCCCCAGGCGTCGAACGCGCCCGCCGTCGCGAGCGCCTCGAGCTGGGTCTGGGTGAGCCCGGCCCGTCGCGAGAGGTCGGTGACGTCGCGGTAGGGCTGCTCGGCCCGAGCCGCCACGATGCGGGCGGCGACGTCGGCCCCGATGCCGCGCACCGAGTCGAGCCCCATCCGCACCGCGAGGGCCTCGTCGCGGCGATGGGTCAGCGTGGGGTCCGGCGAGCGCGGGTCCCACTCCGTGCGCGCGAACCACGGCTCGGTGCACCCCGGGAGGCCACTCGCGCGGACGGCGCCCTCTCCGGTC